>CAYLIE010000012.1:0-64474 GCA_964383935.1 uncultured Anaerolineales bacterium
GGCCAACAGCCGACATTCGGTCAAAGAGGTACACTACACGCCATATGGCACAATCGTGTCATAGCCCAACTTGATCCCATCGCGCACAAAGTAAAAGATTCGCGCGGTGGCTTACATCGTTCATCTCCAATCAGAGCAAAACCTACGTCTCGGCTTCCTCGCCCAACACCTCGCGTGCCAGCTCGCTGATCTTCGGCCGAGCCTCGGCCAGCGCGGCGCGACCCTTGGGCGTGATGGTGTAATACTTGCGCATCCGTCCCTCCACCACCCGCTTCTCACAGGCTAGATAGCCGCCTCGCTCCAGGCTGTGCAGCGTGGGATAGAGCGTGCCGGGGCTGATGTCGTAGCCGTGGCGGCGCAGTTCCGCGGCCATTTCCAGGCCATAGAAGGACTCCTCACCGGCGTGGTACAAGATGTGAGCCCTCATGAAACCTCGAAACAACTCACGAATCATCTTATCGGCCTTAGTTATCGGTTTTCGATATTATATAGCAAAGCGAGCGAGGAGTCAAGTTGAAAGAATGGTTACATTCAAAGGCTGTTGGAAGCAATCCTGAAAGTTGGATGGGAAGGGGAAGCGCAGATGAAGCTGATCCAGATTGGCGACAATGACGTCCAACCCTATGGAGGCTGCCACACCTGTCGAAAGGCAAAGTACCCCGTTTTTGCCTGGCGTCAAATGACAGCACTAAAAAGTCAGTCAAAAGCCAAGGCCAGATACTTCCTGGCGCTTTCCGCCAAAATCGCCGCTCCGATGGGTAACGCCTCTTCGTCCAGGTCAAAGTGAGGACTGTGGCCCGGGCGCATCTCCCCTCTCTTAACCCCCAAGCGGAACATAGCCCCTGGTGCCTGAGCCAAGAAGTAACTGAAGTCCTCCGCCCCCATGGCTGGCTCCTTGGGCAAGACGTTCTTCTCGCCCAAGAGGTCTATGGCTGCCTCTCGTATGAGTTCGGTCATCTTCTCTTCGTTCACCATCACCGGGTAGCCCTCCTCAATTGTGAGACGAAAATCTCCACCCAGGGCTCTCGCTATCTGGAAAGCCTTTTCCAATTCGGTGTGCAGTTGTTCCCGCACCCCCTGCTCGAAACTGCGGATGGTGCCGGTTAACTCCACCTCCTCGGGGATGACATTCTCCGCGGTTCCCCCGTGGATGGCACCGATGGAGATGACGGCGCGCTTCACCGGATCGAGGCGGCGGGAGACGATCCCTTGAATAGCCAAGATCACCTCCCCAGCAATGAAGATCGGGTCCACCCCTCGATGGGGATAAGCACCATGACAGCCTCGCCCCGTGATAATGGCCTCAAAAGAATCGACCGCCGCGCCCATAGGGCCAGGGCTTATCTTGACGAAGCCACTGTCCGTCTCCGAATCGACATGCAGGGCCAAGATAGCCTCCACCCCCTCCATAGTCCCTTCTTCGACCATCCGCGCGGCCCCGCTTTTGCCCTCCTCATAGGGGTGCTCCTCCGAGGGCTGGAAGAGGAAGCGCACTTCTCCCTCTAGTTCTATCTCCTTAAGCAACATGGCCGCTCCCAAGGCCATAGCCACGTGGGCGTCGTGGCCGCAGGCGTGCATCACCCCGGGAACTTGGGATCTATAAGGCACCTTGTTCAACTCCTGGATGGGCAGAGCGTCCATGTCGGCCCGGATAGCGACAACAGGGCGTCCCTCCCCTAGATAGCCGATGACCCCTGTCTTGGCCACCCCTGTCTGAACCCTGATGGCCAGCGATTCCAGGGTCTCGGCTATCAAGGCTGCGGTCTTCACCTCCCGAAACCCCAACTCCGGGCGGCGATGGATGGCGCGGCGCAATCTGATAAGTTCCCCTCTCAACTCTTTGGCTCTGGCAAGCATTTGGCCTCCCACTAATTCTGCGACTAACAACCGCCCAAATTCTACTCCAGAGGGAACTACTTGTCTATCCCTGGGCCACCTACGCTACAACGTTGACTTGCAGGTAGAAGTGTGCTAGAATGCATTATCGAAAGAAAAGGATCTCAGAATAACGCCACAATCCATATAAGACAGGGGAAGGAGGTGGGGCCACTTAAAAAGGGTCTTGACAGCATCTCTATTTGAATGGAGGTGAAGCAATGAAGAAGCTGGGTTTGATAGTCCTGGTTATCGGCGGTATCCTCTTGGCCAGTTGCGCCCCTGCACCGGCACCAGAATGCCCAGAATGCCCACCGGTTGGACCGGTGACGGATCTAGGTGGTCGAGAGGTCACCATCGCGGTGGAGAACGCCTATCCGCCCTTCAACTATATCGATGAGGAGACCGGGGAGGCGGTAGGGTGGGACTACGACGTGGGGCGCGCCATCTGCGAAAAACTGAACTGCACCCCGGTCTTCGTGGAAGCGGCCTGGGAGGGCCTCTTTGAGGCGATGGCGGCGGGCGAGTATGACGTGTCCTTCGACGGCATCACCCTCACCCTGGCCCGATCCCTGAAGGTCGACTACTCCGATCCCTACATCGAGTACGGCCAAGTAGTCCTGATCCGAGCGGACGATGACCGGCCGGCGCTCACAGACGAGGAGAGCCTGGTGGCCTCGGCTCTGAACATCGGCACCCAGATAGGGACCACCAATGAGATCACCGCCCTGAAACTCGTCGGCGAGGAGAGGGTGGTGAGTTTCGACACCTATGACATGCCTGTTGTGGCCCTAATGGCCGGTGATGTGGATTCCGTCATCATCGACGAGGTCTCAGCCATTGGCTTCATGAGGAACAACCCTGGCCAAATGAGGATCGCCTTCAACGTGACCGCTGGCGAGCTCTTGGCCTTCCCCTTCCCGCCCCTCAGCGATCTCGTCGAGCCCTTCAACTGGGCTTTGCAAGAGATGTTCGCCGATGGCACGATGGATCAGATCTGCGAGGAGTGGCTCCTTCGGCCCTGCTCACCGGAGTAGATCGCGGGGAGCCACCTTGGAGAGATGGGGCTACGGGGCGCCAGGAGCGCCCCGTAGTTCACAGTTGCCCTGACTCTTCGAACCTGCCGCTGGCTCCATAAGGAGCGCCTAATGGCTATCACGAGTGAAGTTGAGAAGCCTCAGCCCAAGTTGATCCCTTGGACCGCAAAACTGGCGGGGTTGCCCTGGTGGGCCTTGATCATCCTGTTGATGGGAGTGCTTGTCGTCTACTTCATCTTTACATCGGCTACCTATCAGGATGCCTTCTTCTTCCTCATCGCGGGCGTTCGACTCACCGTCCTGGTGAGTCTCATCTCCTTCGCCATCTCCCTAATTCTGGGGCTCATCGCCGGCCTAGGGCGGGTCTCGAAGAATCTGGTTTACTACACCCTCTCTTCCGTGTACGTCGAGGTGGTGAGGGGTATCCCTATCCTGGTCATGCTCATCTACTTCGCCTATGTGGCGACACCCCTCGCCCTCCAGCTCCTGAACTGGTTGGGCACCGCGATGCTCCAGAACCTGACCATAGCTCCTCTGATGGGGCTGGCTAACTTCCTGGCTAACCTCCATATCCAAGATGTGGATATGCCGGTCAGGGCGATTACGGGGCTGGCTTTCTGCTACGGCGCTTTCGAGGCGGAGGTGTTCCGCGCAGGGATCCAGTCCATCGAGAGAGGACAGATGGAGGCTGCCCGTTCATTAGGCATGAGTTATTTCCAGGCCATGCGTTACATCGTCCTTCCTCAGGCCATCAGGAGGGTCTTGCCCCCCCTGGGCAACGACTTCATCGCCATGCTGAAGGACTCATCCTTGATATCGGTTCTGGCCGTTAGAGAACTGACCCACTTGGGCAAACTGAATCGGGCTCGAACCTTCCGCACCTTCGAGACCTGGAATACGGTCGCCTTTCTCTACCTCATCATGACTCTTAGCCTCTCTCTATTGGTGAAGTTCATGGAGAGGAGGATGGCTTTTGAAGAGTAGCATGAATGACCCGCTGCCGATGGATGACGACATCATCATCATCGAACACCTATATAAGAGTTTTGGAAAGGTAAAGGCCCTCATAGATGCCAACTTGAGAGTGAAAAGGGGCGAGGTATGCTTCATCTTCGGCCCCAGCGGCGGGGGGAAGAGCACCCTTCTCCGCTGTATCAATCACCTGGAGGCGCCCGACAGCGGTCAGATCATCGTCGATGGCATCCCCGTCACCCACGTCAAGACTAATATAGACCTGGTGCGCGCTGAAGTAGGGATGGTCTTTCAATTGTTCAACCTCTTCCCCCACCTCACAGTTCTAGGGAACGTGACCCTGGCTCAGGAGAAGGTCCGCAAACGCCCAAAGGAGGAGGCAGAACAGGTGGCCATGGAACTCCTAGAGAGAGTAGGGATACCGGAAAAGGCCAATGCCTATCCTAGCCAACTCTCCGGTGGACAGAAGCAGCGAGTGGCTATCGCCCGGGCTTTGGCTATGAACCCCAAGGTCATGCTCTTCGATGAGCCTACCTCGGCTCTGGATGCGGAGATGATCAAAGAGGTGCTCGATGTGATGCTCGACTTGGCCAAGGAGGGAATGACCATGGTGGTGGTCTCCCACGAGATGGGGTTCGCCAAAGCCGCCGCTGACCGGATGGTCTTCTTGGATGCAGGACGGATCATCGAGGAGGATACGCCAGAGGAACTCTTCAGGAACCCCAAAGAGGAGAGGACGAAGCAGTTTCTCAGCCAGATACTCTATTGATAGAAGCACTCTCGGAAGTTGAAGCCCTCCCCATGATGAGAGGGCTTTTCTATTGCTGATAGGGGTACAACGGAAGGCGAGCTATTCAAAGCAGTCGTATATGGGCTCGCCCTCAAGGTAGGGCAAGAGTGGATGCTCCTCCATATAGGCCCGAGCCTTCTCCCTCATAGCCCCCAGGTTCTCCCAGGTATCGAACTCACTGGTGATCAGATAACTCCGCGGCTTCATCACCGACTTTTTGACCAAAGCGTTCTTGTAGCCGGGCTGCTTCTCCTTCATCGCCTTGACCTCATTGAATACCTTGAGAGCCTCTTCCTCACCGCCCTCCTTGACGGTGAAAATGGCGACCTCAACGACCATAATCTGTTCCTCCTGGCTCGATAAAACGAAATGAAGACCTATTAATAACCGCGTAGTTCACTCGCGTAGTTCACTATGGCGCTTCATAGTAAACATTGCGACCTCGTCCCCCCTTAACCGCGAAGCCCTTCTCAACATTAGCCAGGTATATCCCCCTGGCGAGATTAGGCTCATAAGGCGGTTTTAGGTCTGGACGATAGTGTTAACGTTCGTTAAACATTATGCCACCGCTGTCCACTTTTGACAACCCCTCATCGCTCATCTAGAATAGGTCTAGGACAAGGTAACGAGGAGATTGCATGCAAGAGCCGAGGGTTAGAGCAGAAGCCCTGTGCCACTTTTGCCAGCAGGTTTTTGAGAAACTGGATGTTCCCGAGGAAGACGCAGCCATCACAGCTGATGTCCTAGTGGCCGCCGACCTGAGAGGGATCGATTCCCACGGAGTCGCTCGCTTGAAACGGTATGTAGATGGTCTACGTGCTGGAGTAATGATAGCCAACCCTAGAGTCCAAGTGATAAGAGAGACCCTTTCCACCGCTCTCATCGACGGGGGTGGGGGGCTGGGCCAGCCAATAGGGGTGCGAGCCATGAGGGTGGCTATCGAAAAAGCCAGGGAAGGAGGCGCAGGTTTCGTCGCTGTCCGGAACTCCAATCATTACGGCATCGCCGGATACTACGCTATCATGGCTTTGGACTCCGATTGTATAGGGTTCTCCATGACTAACGCTTCCCCCTTGGTAGTACCCACCTTCGGGAGGGCGGCTGTCTTAGGCACAAACCCCATCAGCGTTGCTGCACCCGCTGGACAGGAGCGACCCTTCGTCTTGGACATGGCTACTAGCGTAGTCCCTCGCGGGAAACTGGAACTCTACCATCGCCTGGCGAAACCCCTCCTTAAGGGCTGGACCGTTGATGAAAGAGGAGGTACAACCACTGACGCAGGAGCGATCCTGAGGAACTTAAGCGAGCGATTAGGAGGGGGGATCCTCCCTCTGGGAGGAGAAGGAGAGGAACTGGGCGGACATAAGGGGTACGGCCTGGCACTGGTGGTGGATATCCTGAGCGGCGTCCTAGCGGGTGCAGGCTATGCCGATAGAGTGAACCCCAAAGACAAACAGGGCAAAATGAAGCCAGGCGACGTAGGCCATTTCTTCGGGGCCCTACTAATAGAAGCCTTCCGCCCCTTGGACGAGTTCATGGCGGCCATGGATGACCTCATCCGACGCCTCAAAGGCTCGGCAAAAGCCAAGGGAGAGGGTCGCATCTATATCCACGGGGAGAAAGAATGGGAGATGGAAGAGGAGAGGAGAAAGCGTGGCATACCCCTCCACTCCCAAGTAGTAACCATGATGGAGCGGTTAGCCGAGGAGCTGAACCTCCCTCTCATTCTTGACAACCCCTCGAAAGTGTGTTAAAGTAATATTAGTAATAGTTATCATAATCGTCATTATCTCTAAAGGACGAGGATGGACCATCTCCGGAACGCAATCCTTTACGGCGGCTTCGCCGGGCTAGCCACCCTAATTGGTATCTATTTGGTCCTGATGAAGGAAGCGTGGGTCCGGCGGGGGTCTATCTACCTCATCAGTTTCGCCTCGGGAGCGTTGCTCTCAGCCGCCCTCCTCGATATCCTACCCGAATCCCTGGAGTTAAACAGCAACGCCTCGCTATATGTCCTCTTGAGTTTCGTCGCCTTCTACATCTTAGAACAGAACCTGGTCCTCCACGCTGGCCACGAGGATCTGGAATGTTGTGGCGATGAGGAGAGACACCGAGCCCATTCCTTGGGAATCATCTCCTTTCTGGGGATCGGCTTCCACTCTCTACTCGATGGGGTGATCATCGGAGCTGGCTTCCTAGAGAGCACAACCATCGGGCTCATCGCCACCATCGGCGTCATCTCCCACGAACTGCCGGAGGGGCTCTCCATTATGGGCCTCCTCTTCCACGCTGGGTTCTCTCGAAACAGGGGGCTTGTCTACTCCATCATCGTAGCCCTGGCCACCCCGGTGGGAGCCGTGGCCTCCTCGCTGCTACTTCGGGGGATCGAACCCAACCTTTTGGGAGCCCTCCTGGGCGCCGCAGCAGGCTCGTTCTTGTACATCGCCGCCTCGGACCTCATCCCCCAGACGCGCGAACATCGTAGCCCTTACATCATCCCTTTGGTCGTAGGCGGGATGTTCACCTTATTCGCCTTGGGATTAGTTCTCAAGTAGATGGACCAAAGATCTCCTAGAAAGATGGAAATGGATGGGGGTGAAAAGCGACTTAGAAGTCCTCAAGGTGGCCGTGGCCACGGAAAAGAAGGGATATAACTTCTACAAAGAGACAGCCGACCAGATAGAGCCCCTAGAAGCCCAAAAGATGTTCCTCTCCTTAGCCCAGGATGAAATTCAACATCTTCACTGGCTGGAAGCGCAGGAGGAGTCGTTGCTCAAGAAGGGGGAATGGCTAACCTACGAGTCCCCACCTCAAAAGGCCAGGGCAGTGGAAGGTCTCCCCATCTTCTCTTCAGAGGAGATCAAGAAGAAGAATAGGTAAGTACCACACCGAGTTGTCAGCCCTGAAATTAGGCCTGGAGATGGAGGAGAGTTCTCGCCAACTCTACCTGAAGGCGGCAGCGGAATGCCTTGACGAGAAAAGCAGGGCGATGTTCTCCCACCTGGCAACCTGGGAAGGTGAACACTGGGAACTCCTCAAGAGGGAATATGATTTCTTGATGGGGGAGTACAGAAAGAGCATGGGTTTTGAGCCCTTCTAGAGGAGGGGATCATGGACCAAAAGGATGTCGCCCTACATTCGTTGGAGAAGGCGATACGTATCGAGAAAGATGGCCGCCGGTTCTACCTACAGGCCGCGGAGAGGACAAATGACCAGCGGGGCAAGGAGATGTTTCTCTCCCTGGCCCAGGCCGAAGAGGAACATCTGCACATAGTAGAGAAAGAGTACGATTCCCTGAGCAAGGGAAGGGGATGGCTGGCCCTCGCCGAGGCCACAGGTGAAGTGGACCTGGAAAGGCCCCCTTTCCCCCCAAAGAGAGAGGCTCTGGAGAAGATGGTGAGGCCCGACGATAGCGATCTCGACGCCTTGCTCCTGGCCCTGGGCTTTGAGAACGACAGTTACGAACTCTACAGGCAAGGATACACCGAAACCGACGATCCTCAGGGAAAGGCGATGTATGAGTATCTGGCCGACATGGAGCGAGAACATTTTGAGACCTTGATGCGTAACTATGAATACCTCTCTCGCACCGGAAGTTGGCTTGGAGGATAAGCGGATTTTGAAAACAGGAGTTATCATGATCAAAAACGACATGACCTTCAAGATAGGAGGAGAAGCGGGCCAAGGGGTAGAATCGAGCGGGGCTGGCTTCGCCCAGGCCCTGGCCCGAGGAGGCCTACACATCTTCGGCCTCCAAGATTACATGTCCCGCATCAGAGGGGGCCATAACTTCTACCAGATCAGGGTGAAGGAAGAGGATATTTACTCCCATACCGATGCGGTCCACCTCCTCCTCGCTCTCACCCCACGGGCGATCAAAGAACATATAGAAGAGGTAGTCGAAGGGGGAGGGATCATATACGACGAGACCTGGCGAGTCAAAGAGAGAGAGTTGGAGGAGAGGGGTATCGTACCCTTCCCTGCTCCCCTGAAGAGCATCGCTGAGGAAGAGGGCGGCCACAGGGTGACGATGAATACAGCAGCCCTCGGGGTGGCTACCGGTCTAACGGGATACGACTTCGAGCCCATGGCTTCGGTCATCGAGGACAATTTCAGGAAAAAAGGAGCCAGCGTTGTGGAGAGGAACCTCAAGGTGGCTGAGGCGGGGTACCGTTTCGCCCGGGAGAACTACGATCGATTCGACTATCGGCTAGAGGCGATCGAAGCCCCAGAGAGGCTGGTGATCGATGCCAACCATGCCTTCTGCCTGGGGGCCGTGGCCTCTGGCTGCCGCTTCGTCTCCGCCTATCCCATGACCCCGGCCACTTCCATAATGGAATGGATGGCCGCCCATGCCCAGCGGTACGGAATCGTCATGAAGCATAGCGAGGACGAGATCGCCGCCATCTGCATGGCTATCGGAGCGTCCCACGTGGGCACCAGAGCCATGACCGCTACCTCCGGCGGCGGCTTCAGTCTGATGGTTGAGGCCCTGGGGTTGGCGGGGATGACCGAGACGCCGCTAGTCGTCGTCGAGGCCCAACGGCCCGGCCCTTCCACCGGGCTGGCCACCAGAACGGAGCAGGGGGATTTGCTATTCATCCTCCACGCCTCCCAGGGAGAGTTCCCTCGCTTAATCCTCGCTCCGGGTAGCGTCGAGGAGTGCTTCCAGGCAGGGGCCCGAGCCTTCAACCTGGCGGAGAAGTATCAATGCCCGGTCATCGTAGTTCTGGATAACTTCCTGGCCAACTCTCTCCGAGCCGTGAACAAAGAGGCGTTCGATTTTGCAGCGGTGGAGATAGACCGCGGCGAGTTCCTCACCAGTGAGGATCTAGACAGATTGGAAGGCCAGTACAATCGCTTCCAGTTCACCGAGTCGGGTATCTCACCCCGGGCCGTCCCCTCACACCCCAAGACTGTCTATCCCAACACCAGCAACGTCCACGATGAGCAGGGCCATATCACCGAGGACGCTAGGCTCCGCACAAAGATGATGAACAAAAGGATGAGAAAACTGGAGTTGGCGCGTCGAGAGATGAGGGAGCCGGAACTGTATGGGCCAAAAGAGGCGGACATAACCTTCCTAGGATGGGGCTCAACCTACGGGCCCATAAGAGAGGCGGTGAAGGCCCTCAACAAAGAGGGGAGGAGAGTCAATTTCATACATTTCATGGATATCTGGCCCCTACGCTGGGAAAAGGTGGCCGAGATGATGGAGAGGGCCCAACAGACCGTGGCCGTGGAGAATAACTACAGCGGCCAGATGGCCGATCTCATAAGGACCTACACCGGGAGAGAGGTAGATAAAAGGATCCTAAAATACGATGGGCGCCCCTTCTCCCCGGACTACATCATCGCTCATCTGGAGGTGAAATGATGTCGGAAGTTAAGGATTTCGCCAACCCGGTCAGGCCCACCTGGTGCCCAGGATGCGGCAATTTTGGGATACTCAACGCTTTGAAGAGAGCCCTGGCCAGCCTGGACTTGGAGCCTCACCAGGTACTCCTCGTCTCTGGGATCGGATGTGGTAGCAAACTGCCCGATTATATAAAGGCCAACGGCTTCCACGCTATCCACGGCAGAGCGTTGCCCATCGCCACCGGTGCCAAGTTAGCGAACCACGAACTGAAGGTGATCGCCGTGCATGGTGATGGCGATGGGTATGGCATCGGCGGCAACCACTTCCTGCACACCATGCGGAGAAACATGGACCTGGTGGATATCATCCAGAACAACCAGGTGTATGGACTGACCAAGGGACAATACTCCCCTACCAGCGAGCGAGGGTTCGTGACCAAGACCTCACCAGAAGGGGCCATAGAACTGGCAGTCAATCCCATAGCCCTGGCCTTGGCGGCGGGCGCTACTTTCATATCCCGAGGCTTCGCCGGCGAACTGCCTCATCTGGCCCAACTCATAGCCCAAGCGATCGAACATAGAGGATACGCTCTCCTTGACGTGCTGCAACCCTGCGTCATCTTCAATAGGGTGAACACCTACGATTGGTTCAGAGCCAGGGTATACAAACTGGAGGAGGAAGAGGGGTACAACCCCTCAAACAGGGAAACCGCCTGGGAGAAGGCATTCGAGTGGGGAGACAGGATCCCTATAGGTCTCTTTTACCAAGTCAAGGGGCTACCGATCTATGAGGATCAAGTTCCCGCTTTGCAGGCCGGCCCCCTGGTCAAGCAAGGTCTGCGACCTCTCACCTCGGAGGAGGTGGAAGCGCTCAAGCAGGAGTTCATCTAAAAACCCGAAAGGAGATGAAAATGGAAGAGAATAGAATAGCGGTGCAGAGGATAGAGATGGCTATGGAGATCGAAAGGGAAGGACGTAAGTTCTACCTGGACGCGGCCGAGAGGACGGAGCATGATAGAGGGAAAGCGATGTGGCGATCTTTGGCCCGCCAGGAGGCTCTGCACATCGAGTATCTGACTAACGCACGCCGCGCTCTGGTAGAGAAAGGCCAATGGGCCACTTTCGGAATGGAAGGTGTGAGGTTCCTCAGCCAGGAGGAGATCCGCCGCATATTTCCCGAGACAGCAGAAGGCGAAGTGGAACCTGGTGCCGATGAACTTGCAGCCCTCCAAACAGGCATCGAGATGGAGATCAAATCTCGCGATCTCTATGAAGATCTGGCCAAGAAGACGAAGGACCCCCAGGGCAAGGATATGTATGAGAAACTTGCTCGGTGGGAGGAAATCCATCGTCAGATCCTTCAGGCAGGGTATGACTATCTGAAGAAGACTGGGTTCTGGCTTGACGTTCAAGAACTCGGCTTTGGGCTCTAGTAGAGCCATCGCTTTGCTCACGGCGTAGAAGGAGGCGACGACTACCAAGGGACCGCCATAGACGATGAGAAGGCTACATTTGTGGCATCTACTCTAGCATGAAAGAGCGAATCGTAGATGAATAACATGATATAAAGTGGCAGGCGGGCGATGAGACAGAATAAAGGCAGGCTACCTCTATGTAAACTGATCCTCAACCCCACAGACGGCTCAGCGACTTCAGAACGGGCCACCGCCCACGCCATCTACCTAGCCAAAGAGACGGGCGCCGAACTCCTCGTCCTCCATGTGGTGGAGACAACCATCGTCTGGTATACCGGCGCCCTTTATCAACAGATGGTAGATCGGTTGCGCGAATTCGGAAACGAGGTTCTAAGTAACGCGCTGAAGAAGGCTAAAGAGGAAGGCGTAGTGGCTCGCTCCATGATGATCGATGGCCACTCAGGGACGGTCATCGTCAGGGTGGCTGAACGAGAGGGAGCCGACCTGATCGTGATGGGAGCCTTGGGGCGAAGCATGGTGGAGAAGGTGCTCGTGGGCAGCATCTCCCAGTATGTGGTCCGACACGCCCCTTGTGCTATTTGCCTCGTGAAATAGCCCAGTTGATCAGGCCCCTCGTGCCATCAACCTTCTCACAGTGAGAATCCACACCAGGGTTTGGGATTTAGACACCTACAGTACAACTTTTTTCACAGCCCTCTATCTGACAGGGAGAGCAAGGATGAGGATCTTGGATGACCTGATCGCCTCCTTAGAGGAGGACTCGCCGGTGGCAGAGGTGCGCACCTGCGTCTTCTGGACGGCGGTGGTGAGCAAGCATTGTGGGCTGGCCTCTACCATAAGGGAGATGGGCCCCCACGGGGAGCGGCGGGTGCGAGAGGTGGGCAGCCTCCACAAGAAGAGCGCCTTAGAGTTGGCCCAATATGCTAGGTCAGACCTCCCGTTGGAAGCCAGCATCGGCATGGCCAGCATCAATTCACTCTTAGAGGTGGATGAGAGCTGGTGTGTGGAACTGAACGCCCGCGATTTCCTATTGGAACAAGGTCAAGATAAGAAGATAGCCTTAGTGGGACATTTCCCTTTCATCGCTAAACTGCGGGGAGTGGCGGAGACCCTCTGGGTGCTGGAGAGGTATCCGGCGAAAGAGGAGTTGCCAGCCGAGGCAGCGGAAGAGGTCCTTCCCCAAGCGGATCTGGTAGCCATCACAGGAACCACCCTCATTAATCACACCCTGGATCATCTTTTATCCCTCTGCCGACCGGATAGCCTAGTCATACTCTTGGGCCCCACCACCCCTCTGTCTCCGGTCCTCTTCGACCATGGCGTCGATATCATCTCCGGCACAAAGGTCATAGATACAAAGACCGTCTTGCGCTGCATCAGCCAAGGGGCTACTTTTCAGCAGGTAAAAGGGGTAAGGCTCTTGACCATGACTAAGGGAACACCAAGATGAGATAGGTCTACTAGATGAGCGCATCACCCTTGTGATATAATTTGAGTGGAGGGCTAGAAAGCGGGGCTCTCTGGTAAAGGAGAAGGCTCAGCGGCTTTTGGAAGAATTCGACTGGCGATGAGGAGGCTTAGAGATGGCTGTAGAGAGATGGCGGCCCAGGTGGTTTAGGAGACGGGAGCCGTTCCGGGATTTAGAGGAGGAGATGGAGCGGTTCTTCGAGGAATGGCCCTTCCGCCCCTGGACCCGGCGGGCTTTAGCAGTGCGAGAGTGGGCGCCCCGAGTCGATATGTTCGACCAGGAAGACAAAGTGATCGTCAAGGCCGAACTGCCCGGCGTGAAGAAGGAGGATATCGATATCTCCGTGGCTGGCGGCGTCTTGACCATCAAGGGAGAACGAAAGGTCAAGGACGAAGATTATTACTGCTGCGAGCGGTTCCGGGGCACCTTTTACCGGGCTATCCAGTTGCCCACCGATGTGGAGGCGGCGAAGATCGAGGCCAACTATGCGGATGGCATCTTGGAGATCACCTTGCCCAAGGTGCCAGAGGTCAAACCCAAGAAGATCGAGGTCAAAGTCAAATAAGGGTAAGGGGAGCCCCGCTGGCCCGCCCAATTCTTAGAAGTTCTTGATCCCCCAGCCTAACTGAGGTCTGGGGGATGAACCCGTTGAAAGGGGAGGTTATGCCTCTAGGAACCCATACGTCCATCTCCGGGGGAGTGGATAAGGCGATCGATCGAGGCCAAGAGGTCGGCTGTGAGACGATCCAGATCTTCACCCGAACCCCCCGCCAATGGAAAATGCGGGAGTTCAGCCAGGAAGAGGTTGAGGATTTTAAGCACAAGAGGGAAGAGACGGGGATAAACCCCGTCTTTGCCCACGATACCTATCTGATCAACTTGGGCTCTCCAGATGAAGAACTGTGGAAGAGGTCGGTCGTGGTCTTAGAGGATGAATTGGCCCGCTGTGACGCCTTGGGCCTCCCCTTTCTGGTGGTGCATCCTGGTTCCCATGTCGGCCAGGGGGAGGAGGTAGGGCTGGCCCGCATCGCTGAGGCCCTCTCCCTAGTCCTGGCCAAGAAGCCAGGATATCAGGCCCAAATCTTGCTGGAGATCACCGCTGGCCAGGGCGATACGCTAGGCTACTCCTTCCAGCAACTGGCCCGGCTCATCGAGTTGACAGAGAGCGGCGAAAGGCTGGGGATATGTTTTGATACTTGCCACGCCTTCGCCGCCGGATACGAAATCCGCACACCTGAAGGGTATGACGCGACTTTCGATGAGCTGAACGAACTAATCGGCCTGGAGAGGCTCAAGGTCTTTCACCTCAACGACGCCAAAGGGGATCTGGGAAGCCGCCTGGATCGACACCAACATATCGGTAAAGGGTATCTGGGACTGGGGCCGTTCCGTATGCTCCTCAACGACGAGCGGTTCCGAGGGCTGCCCATGGTATTGGAGACGCCCAAGGGACCCAAGATGGAAGAGGATAAGGAGAACCTGAGAGTGCTTCGGAGTCTGATGAAATGATTTTTCATCTAACTCCCATTGTGGGGATCTTCACTTAAAAGGAGGAACCTAATTCATGTCTATCTACGAGTTTGAAGACCGAGTGCCCAAGATAGGGCAAGAAGTCTATATTCACCCTTCAGCCGATGTCATCGGACTCGTCACCTTGGGCGATGGTTGTTTCGTGGGCCCCGGAGCCCGGATCCGCGGCGATTACGGGGAGATCGTCATCGGGCGAGGGACGAGCATCGAGGATAACTGTGTAGTCCACGCCCGACCTGGGGATATCACCCGTATAGGCGACCACGTGACCATCGGCCACAGCTGCGTCATCCACAACGCCACTATCCACGATTGGGCGATCATCGGCATGGGGTCTGTGGTGAGCGATTGGGCTGTGGTTGGGGAGTGGAGCGTGGTGGGCGAAGGGGGCGTGGTTAAGCAACGTCAGGAGATCCCCACTGGTCAGATCGGGGTTGGCGTTCCCGCCAAGATCATCGGCTCCGTCAACGAGGAGTACAAAAGGGTCTGGACAGAGTTCAAAGAGACCTATGTAGATCTGGCCAAAAGGTATCCCCGGGGGTTGAAAGGGGTAGGAAGAGAAGCATGGAATGGAAGATGAAGCCCATCGGCTTGATCCGTTCCCCATATAGTAATGGGGAAGAAACGCCCATCCAGAGCACCTTTTCAGGGGGAAGGGGAGAGATCGAGGTTTTCCCAGAGTACGAAGCAGGGCTGAAAGATATCGATGGCTTTTCCCATCTCATCCTCCTATATTGTTTCCACCGGGTGAAGGGGTATTCGTTATCGGTGAAGCCCTTTCTGAACGATACGCCTAAAGGTCTTTTCGCCACCCGTTACCCGGCGCGCCCCAACCCCATCGGCATCTCGGTGGTCAGACTCTTGGAACGGAGAGGAAACATTTTGTACGTCGCTGAGGTCGATATGTGGGATGGGACTCCCCTTCTAGACATCAAGCCTTACGTCCCCCAGTTTGATGAGAGAAAAGGGGCCACCGTAGGTTGGCTGGAAGACAGACTTTAGGCTATAGTCCGACCTCGAAAGCCCAGGAAGATGGCTTAACTCCATATGATATAATTATAAGAAAGACAATGCACGAACTAGGCATCACAGAGAGCCTTCTATCCCTGGCTCTCGAGCAGGCGACCCAGGCGCAAGCCCAGCGGATTACAAAGATCGAGGTAGTCATCGGCCAGGACTCCGGCGCAAGCGAAGAGTCGATAAAGTTTTACTTCGACTTTCTCACCCCGGGTACCATCGCCGAAGGAGCCACCCTTTCCTTCGAGAGGGTGGCTACGCGGTTTCGCTGTCCCCGCTGCCAAAGGCTCCTTTCCCCTGCCGAGGCCAGCGGGGGGTGCCCAAATTGCGGAGAGCGCCATCTAGAACTGGCCACGGGGAGAGAACTCTACCTGAAAAGCATCGATGTGGAGTAGTTGATGGCCTCTAAGAGGATCAAGATAACCGGCGTGGTGCAGGGGGTCGGTTTTCGACCCTTTGTCTATCAGTTGGCCCAGGAACACTGCCTCGTGGGCTGGGTATGTAACACCTCAGCGGGCGTAGAGATAGAAGTGGAGGGGAAGAAAGAGGCTTTGGAGCGGTTCCTCCTCGATCTGCGAGCCAAGGCCCCACCTCTAGCCCGCATCGAATCCCTCTCCGCCGCTGAAGCCGAGCCCAGCGGCTACGACCGGTTCGAGATCCGTTCCAGCCGGGCGCAAGAGGGAGGTTACCTACTCATCTCCCCAGACATCGCCACTTGCCAGGATTGTAAGCGGGAACTTCTCGATCCCAACGATCACCGCTACCGATACCCCTTCACCAACTGCACCAACTGTGGCCCTCGTTTCACCATCATCGAGGATATCCCCTACGACCGGCCAAAGACCACCATGCGGGCTTTCACCATGTGCCCCAAATGCAGGGCAGAGTATGAGGACCCCAACGACCGCCGCTTCCATGCCCAACCCAACGCCTGCCCGGTCTGCGGTCCCAGCCTCACCTTGACCGACGCCCAAGGCCGAAGGGTCCCTGGCGATCCCCTATCCTCCGCTGCCCAACTCCTCAAAGGAGGAAATATCGTGGCGGTTAAGGGCTTGGGTGGGTTTCACCTGGCCTGCGACGCCACCAACGAGGAGGCGGTAAAGCGGATGCGGGAGAGGAAACACCGGCCGGCCAAGCCTCTGGCCGTAATGATGGCTACCTTGGAGGAGATAAAGGAGCACTGCCAAATCTCTTTGGAGGAGGCCCGCCTCCTCACCTCATCCCAGTGCCCCATACTGCTTTTACCCTGGAAGAGTGCATCCACCATCTCTCGGGCTGTGGCCTCCCGTAACCGGTATCTGGGAGCCATGTTGCCCTATACCCCCCTTCACCACCTTCTCCTGGGAGAGACGGGGAGGCCCCTGGTGATGACCAGCGGCAACCGAGGTGATGAGCCCATCGTCAAGGATAATGGAGAGGTGACGCGGCTTCAGGGGCTAGCCGATTTCTTTCTCCTCCACAATCGGGATATCTACGTCCCTTGCGATGATAGCGTCTGGATGGTAGAAGGGAGCCCTCAGCCGCTGCGCCGGGCTCGAGGGTACGCCCCCTACCCTATTCACCTCCCCTTCCCGGTCCAGGAGGTTCTAGCCTGCGGAGGAGAAGAGAAGAACACCTTCTGTTTCACCAAAGAGAGTTACGCTTTCTTGAGCCAACATATTGGCGACCTCCAAAACTTAGAAACCCTTGACTATTTTCAGGAGTCGATCGAGCATTACAAAGCGCTCTTCCGCCTCCAGCCGGAGATCATCGCCTACGACTTGCACCCAGAATACCTCTCCACCAAGTACGCTTTGGAGGTGGCTGTCCGATCTAACCCCAGGCCCCATCTCGTGCCCGTACAACACCATCACGCTCACATCGTCAGTTGCATGATAGACAACGGGGTAGAAGATAAGGTCATCGGCGTGGCTTTTGACGGCACAGGGTACGGCCTCGACGGCCATATCTGGGGCGGCGAGTTCCTAATCGCTGACCTCGGCGACTTCCAGCGAGTAGGTCACTTCGAGTATCTGCCTATGCCAGGCGGGGAGGCAGCCATTCGTCGGCCCTATCGTTTGGCAGCCGGTTACCTCTATACCCTCTTGGGCGAGATTCCGCCCCTCCCCTTCTTGGCGGAAATAGACGATCTGGAAGTTGAACTCATCATGAGGCAGATAGATAAGGGGCTGAACGCCCCCCTAACCTCCAGCTGTGGCCGCCTCTTCGATGCCGTCTCCGCTCTTCTCGGTATACGGGGAGAGATCTCCTACGAGGCCCAGGCAGCGATAGAACTGGAGATGTTGGCTAGCGAGGCGGAAGTCCAGGGAAGTTACCCCTTCTCCATCGCAGGGCACAAGGGACTGAATGTGGTGCAATTGAAGGAACTCCTGGCGGCCATAGTCGCTGATCTGCAAGAAGGCATCTCCATACCCATCATGGGGCTCAAGTTTCATGAGAGTGTGGTGGCCATCATCGTGGAGATGTGCCAGAGGATCTTCTTAGTCACAGGGCTCAAGGGGGTGGCCCTCAGCGGTGGGGTTTTCCAAAACCGGCTCCTTCTCAGAAAGACAAGAGAGGCTCTTCGACAGGCGGGCTTCACCCCCTACACCCATCATCAGGTGCCCACAAACGACGGGGGGATATCCTTGGGACAGGCGATCGTAGCCCATGGTAAGACATTGAAAATGAGGTCCGTCTAATGTGCTTGGCTATACCAGCCTTGATTAGATCCCTCGAAGGCTATCAGGCGGAAGTGGAGATCGGCGGGGTGAAGCGCGTTGTCAGCCTGCAGTTAGTGCCCCAGGCCAAGATCGGCGACTACGTGTTAATCCACACCGGATACGCCATTAGCGTAGTCGACGAGGAGGAGGCCCAAGAGACCCTCAGACTCCTCGCCGAATTCACAGACTCAGATGAGATACCTTGACGAGTTCCGGGACCCCAAGTTGGCCCCAGGGCTGATCAAACATATCTGGCACCTCTCCACCAAGCCGATACGGGTGATGGAGTTCTGCGGCGGCCACACGGTGGCTATATTGAAACACGGTATCCGCCAACTCCTCCCCCCCACGGTGACCATGCTCTCCGGCCCCGGCTGTCCGGTCTGCGTCACCGCTCATAGCGATATCGATAAGGCCTTGGCCCTGGCCAAGATCCCGGAGGTGATCATCACCACCTTCGGGGATATGGTCAGAGTGCCTGGTAGCCGGGGCAGTCTACAAGAGGCTAAAGCCGATGGTGCTGACGTCCGCATCGTCTATTCTACTATCGACGCCCTCCAGATCGCCAAGAGGAACCAGGAGAAGAGCGTTATATTCCTGGCCATCGGCTTCGAGACCACCGCCCCCACCGTGGCCCTCTCTCTCTTAGAGGCGGAGGCCCAGGGGATAGAGAACTACTACATCTTTCCTATGCATAAACTCACCCCCCCGGTGATGAAAGCCCTCCTAGATTCCGGCGAGGTGAAACTAAATGGCATCATCGGGCCTGGCCATGTGACCACCATCATCGGATCCAACGCCTGGGAGTTCCTGCCGCGCCATTACGGCCTCCCCTGTGTTGTCTCTGGCTTTGAGCCCCTCGATATACTGCGCAGCGTGGCCATGCTGGTAGAGCAAGCGGAAGGGGGCAGAGCGGAAGTGGGAAACGCCTATCCCCGCAGCGTGCGCCCGGAGGGGAATCGGGTGGCCCTAGCCCGGATGGGGAAGGTCTTCGAGGTAGGCGAGGCCGAGTGGAGAGGGATGGGCACCATCCCGCAAAGCGGGCTAAGGTTAAAAGAGGAGCACAGGAGATTCGACGCCGCATCCCGGTACGATATCGACCCCGGCCCCTCGCGGGAGCCCAAGGGGTGTATTTGCGGAGAGATCCTGCGGGGGGTCAAGACACCGTCTCAGTGTAAACTCTTCCGCCGTGCCTGCACGCCCCTCCACCCTGTGGGCCCATGTATGGTCTCCTCCGAGGGGAGTTGCGCGGCTTACTACCACTACGGAGGGGAAGATGCAAGATAGGATCCTTCTGGCTCACGGTAGCGGGGGGAAACTCAGCCACGACCTTATAGAAAAACTCTTTCTCCCCAACTTCGATAACCCCATCTTGGCCCGCCTCGACGATTCGGCTCTCATCGAACTGGAGACCAGCGGTCGATTAGCCTTCACCACCGACAGTTATGTGGTGAGCCCCCTCTTCTTCCCCGGTGGCGATATAGGAAAACTGGCCATCTGTGGCACCATTAACGACCTGGTTATGAGCGGAGCAAAGCCCCTCTATATGAGCGCCTCTTTCATCATCGAGGAGGGGTTCCCTGTAGCCGATCTGAAGCGGATAGTCCTCTCCATGCGAAAAGTAGCGGAGGAGAGCGGAGTTAAAGTAGTAGCCGGGGACACTAAGGTGGTAGGGGAAGGGGCAGCCGATGGGATCTTCGTCAACACCACCGGGGTGGGCCTGATCCCCGAGGGGGTGCATATCTCTGGAGCCAATGCCCAGCCAGGGGACATGATAATGGTAAGCGGTACCCTGGGCGACCATGGAATCGCCATCATGAGCCAAAGGGAGGGGTTGGAGTTCGCCTCCTCTTTAGAGAGTGATTGCGCCCCCCTCCAAGGGTTAGTAGCCCGGATGCTAGAAGCCTCGCTGGAGATCCACTGCCTCCGCGACCCCACCAGAGGAGGTTTGGCCACCACCCTCAATGAGATGGCTGCCCAATCTCAGGCTAGTTTTCTCATCGAGGAGGAGAAGATCCCGGTACGAGATGAGGTGCGAGGGATCTGCGAACTCCTGGGCCTCGACCCCCTCTACCTGGCTAACGAGGGAAAGTTGGTGGCTGTGGTCCCTCCTCACGCCGCCGATAAGGTTCTGGAAGCGATGAGAAGCCACCCTTATGGCAAGGCTTCTGTGGTCATCGGCCAAGTCCTCTCTGACCATCCCGGCCGTGTTATTATGAAGACCACGCTAGGAGCCCACCGCCTTCTGGAGATGGCTGTAGGAGAACTTTTGCCCCGCATATGCTAAGAGAACCGGAAGGCTCTCTCTAAATCGTAGGAAGGAATAGTTTCCTCGCGCCTCCTTATAACCCTCCACAGCATCCAAGACAAGACCCGTATGCCTTTCTTCTGCGCTCTAACCTCCCCTGAATTCCCATAAGAGGAAGAGGTGAAGAAGTGGGAAAACAGAGCGGGATAGACCTGGATCACATCTCAGGCCTATCCCCCTTTGACTTCTCCTTGTCGAAATTGGAAAGGTGCCGATTACGAACCGCTAGGAGCTTTTAGCATCGACCGCTTCTAGCCGCACCGCGCAGACCTTATACTCCGGTATCTTAGCCACCGGATCTAAGGCGGGGTTGGTGAGGACGTTAGCCGCGGCCTCTGCGAAATGGAAGGGGGCGAAGACCACGCCTTGAGGCACCCGCTTGGTCACCCAGATGTTGGTCTCGATCTCGCCCCTTCTGGTTACGAGCCGTCCCCTCTCCCCATCCTTCAACCCTAAACCCTCCGCATCCTCCGGGTTCACCTCCACGTAGGCTTCAGGTACTTCTCGATCCAATTTTACCGAACGGCGGGTCATAGTTCCCCCATGCCAATGGAACATATTCCTCCCCGTGGTCAATAGCAACGGGTACTCCTCATCGGGCAACTCGGCCGCCTCCTGATGCTCCACGGCATGGAACAACCCCTTACCCCGAGCGAACTCCCCCCGGTGCAAATAGGGTGTCCCTGGATCGTTCGCACTACGGCAGGGCCATTGTAAAAACCCCGCCTCCTCCAGCCGCTCGTAACTTATCCCCCCATAGATGGGAGAGAGGGACGCCAACTCCTCCATTATCTCTTTGGGGGTTGAGAATCCGAAACCAGAAGCCCCCATCCTCTGGGCCAATTGACAGATAATCTGCCAGTCGGGCTTGCACTCCCCCAAGGGCTCTATAGCCTGACGTACCAGTTGCACTCGGCGATCCGTCCCCGTGAAAGTGCCTTCCTTCTCCGCGAAAGAGGCCGAAGGCAAGACCACATCCGCCAACTCTGCCGTCTCCGAGAGAAAGATATCCTGAGCCACTAAGAACTCTAGATTCTTGAGCGCCTCCACCACATGGTTTGAGTCTGGGTCCGAGAGGACGGGGTTCTCTCCCATGATATAGATAGCCTTGATCTGGCCCTCCGCAGCCCCATTCACCATCTCCACCACGGTGAGGCCCACCTCCGAGGGGAGCCCCTTCACCCCCCAGGCTTTCTCGAACTTAGCCCTGATATCAGGGTCCGTGACACTCTGGTACCCAGGATAGACATTGACTAAGGCCCCGGTATCGCATGCTCCCTGCACGTTGTTTTGCCCCCGCAAGGGGTTGACCCCCGTCCCGGGGCGACCCACGTTACCGGTGAGCATGGCTAGGTTGGCGCAGGACCAAACGTGCTGCACGCCTGAGGTATGCTGAGTGATGCCCATGGAGTAGACGATGGCTGCCCTTTCCGCCCGGCCATACAGGCGCGCCACCTCGATGAGGGCCTCTTTGGGGATCCCGCTGATCGCCTCCACCCTTTCCGGGGTGTAAGCCTCCACTACCTTCCTCAGCTCATCAAACCCCTCAGTTCGCTCCTCTATGAACTCCTTATCTTCTAGCCCCTCGGCGAGGATGACGTTAATCATCCCGTTGAGCCAGGCCACATCGGTCCCAGGTCGCTGTCGGAGCCAGAGGTCGGCATGGAGAGCCAACTGGATCCGGCGGGGATCGCCGACGATCAATTTGGCCCCCTTCTCCTGGGCTCGCAGGATGCGGGTGCCGATGATAGGGTGTTGCTCCGTGGTGTTGGAACCGGTGACCAAGATGAGGTCCGCCTCCTCCAGATCAGGGATAGAGTTGGTCATCGCTCCGCTCCCGAACGCTGTGGCCAGACCGGCCACCGTGGAGGAGTGTCAAAGGCGGGCACAGTGATCTATATTGTTAGTCCCTAACACTGCGCGGGTAAACTTCTGGAGAAGATAGTTCTCCTCGTTAGTCGCCTTGGCCGAGGAGAGGACCCCGATGGCATCTGGACCGTGTTTCTCCTTTATGGCGGTGAGCCTCTCGGCCACCAACTCCAAAACCTCATCCCAACCGGCCTCGATGAAGCGGCCATCTCTCCTGATCAGCGGCCTAGTGAGCCTATCTTGGTGATGGATGAAGGCGTGAGCGTTCCATCCCTTGATGCATAGTTTCCCCTCACTCACCGGGTGGGTTTTGGCGGGGAGGGTCCCCACCACTTGGTCATCTAGGACCTCGAGGTAGAGCCCGCAGCCGGTCCCGCAATATACGCATGTGGTCAAGACATTTCTATATTCCATCTCAACTCTCCAACTCCATGGGTAAGACCAGAGGGGGTTGAGCCTCCAAATCACCGGTCTCGTAGCCGAACATCTCCTCTACTTCCCTTCGGATGAGGTCATAAAGAGTGGCCAAGGGGATGTTGGCCGGACAAGAGAGTTCACATTCGCGACAGCCCACGCATTTGCCCACCGTATGCATAGCCCTCACCAGGTGGAAAGAGGGGAAAGGTGGCGGGATGCGTCCTGTCTCCACCCAGAGCCCATCCTCCAGGGTGCATTCGGGACAGAAACATTGGGGACAAGCGTCGCGGCAGCCGTAACACTTAATGCACTTGGCGAACTGTTTCTTCCAGAACTCAAGCCTCTCTTCCCTGCCCTTGCTTAGAAATTCCTCCACCAGTTCGTTGGGCACCGGTTCCGTCTTCTCGCCCACGACGGTATCGATGAGAAGACCGGGGTAAGGTTTGGCACAGCGACAAGCCTGGGCCTCCTCGGCGGTGCAGGCTAGCCCTATCACCCTCACCCGCTCTAACGCCACCTGATTCCTTTTAGCCATCTCGATCAGCCCCCGCTCCTCGCACCCCCGAGCCACGAGACCTAACCGACTCTCTGGGTGAGCCCTCTGGATAAGGCGCAAGGCCTGCGGTAGAGGGTACTTGGGGGCGATGGCTAGCTCTTCTAACTCCTCCTCCCGGCAGAAGAGATGAGGAGCCACACCTCCCCAGGCACTGCGCAGGGCCAAAACCCCATCCATCTCTCTCAAAGCCTCAGCCACAACCCTCTTCAGAGGTTCCATTCGCTTCATCGCAAGACCTCCTTAATAGGAGGCAAACCCCGAATCGTCTCCGTGAACTCCTTGACCACCTCCGCGAACCGCTCTCCCTCCGAGGCGGAGATCCATTCCAACCGCAGCCTCTGAGGCTCGATGCCCGCGTACTCCAGAATCTTCTTCAAGATGGGGATCCGCTTAGCGGTACGATGGTTCCCATTGATGAAGTGGCAATCTCCGAAGTGGCAACCCGCCACCAAAACCCCGTCGGCCCCTTCTCGAAAGGTGCGCAAGATCAGTTCCGGCGAGACCCGTCCCGAGCAGAGAACCCTTATGATATCGATATGGGGGGGGTACTTGATACGCGAAGTGCCAGCCAGGTCAGCGCCAGGGTAACTACAATAGGTACATAGATAACCGATGATCCTCGGTTCGTACACTAGGCCACCTCCTCGCTGAGTGCCCCCTGCATCTCAGCCACCAACTGCTCATCGGTGAAATGCAAGAGCCTGATCGCCTTGGGGAGGCAATGCCCCACACAGGTGCCACAACCTTTGCAGAGGGTCTCGCTCACCTGAGCCCGCCCCTCCACCAGTTCTATCGCTTTGTAAGGACAAGACAAGAGACACTCTCCACAGCCAGAACAACGCTCTACATCTACCTGGGCGATAGAGGGTTCCAGCGTCCACTGCCCCATATCCATCATGGATAAAGCCATGGCCGCTGCCGCTCCCGCCTGAGCCACTGTATCGGGTATATCCTTGGGCCCCTGGCAGGCCCCAGCGATGAAGATCCCATCAGAGGCGGTCTCCACCGGGGCCAGTTTGGGGTGCTTCTCCAAGAAAAAGCCGTCCTTGCTCCGGCTGAGGCCAAATAGTCGCGCCGTCTGCGCTGCGTCCCGCCGGGGTTCCAAACCGTTGCTCAGGACCACCATATCCACCGGGATGCGTCGTAGCTCACCCAAAAGAGTATCCTCGCACTTGACGATCAGTCTCCCCTCCTCCCCTGGGCTCTCAGCCACATCGGTGACCTCAGCACCCTTGCCCCGGATGAAGATCACATCCTCCCTCATCAACCGCTTGTAAAACTCCTCGTACCCCTTGCCAAAGGTCCGCATATCGATATAGAACTCGTAGACCTGGGCATTGATGGAGTCGCGCACCAAGTGGGCGAATTTGAGGGAGTACATACAGCAAACCCGGGAGCAATACTCGTTGTAGTTCTCATCCCGGCTCCCGATACAGTGCAAGATGGCCACACTCCCCGGCACCCTCCCATCCTTCAATAGCACCCTCCCCCCCGTTGGCCCTTGGGAGTTTATCATCCGCTCGAACTCCAGGCTGGTTAAGACGTTATCCAATCTGCCGTAGCCGTATTGGGGAGCCCTGGTGCAATCGAAGAGGTCGAAGCCAGTAGTCACGATGATGGCTCCCACCTCCAAGTCGAGGATCCGATCCTCCTGCTCGAAATCGACGGCTCCTCGGGGGCAGAGTTTCTCGCAAGCCCGGCACCTGCCCTTCTGGAAGTAGATACAATTGACCTTATCTATGACCGGGATCCTGGGTATCGCCTGGGGAAAGGGCATATAGATCGCCTTGCGAGAGCCGATTCCACAATCGAACTCACTGGGGATATTCCTAGCCGGACACTTCTCCTGGCAGCGGCCGCAGCCGGTGCAGAGTTCCTCCTCCACATAGCGGGCTTTTTTGCGCACCTTGACCTTGAAGTTACCTACATAACCCGAGACGTCCTCCACTTCGCTGAAACTCAGGATTTCGATCTTTTCGTGCTGTCCCACGGACACCATCTTCGGTGTCAATATTCAAGCTGCACAGTCTAAGGTGGGGAAAGTCTTAAATAACTGGGCCATATAGCCACCGATGGAGGGTTCCCTCTCCACCAGGTAGACCTTCTTCCCTGATTCCGCGATCCTGAGCGCGGCCTCGATGCCGGCGATCCCTCCACCCACCACCAAAGCGGTAGGCTTGACGGGAACCTCGCGGACAGAGAGAGGCTCATGGTTAGCCACCCGGTAGATGGCGGCGATCACTGCATGTTTGGCTCGTTCCGTGGCCTTCTCGCTATCCTCGGTAACCCAAGAGACCTGCTCCCGGATGTTAGCCATCTGGAAGAAGAAAGGGTTTAACCCCGCCTCTTGACAGGCTCGCCGGAAGGTCACCTCATGCATAAGAGGTGAGCAGGAAGCCACCACTACCCTGGTTAACCCCAATTCCTTGATATCCTCCTTGATCAGTTCCTGGCCAGGATCAGAACACATATACTCATAATCCCGGGCGATAACCACCCCCGGCAACTGGACGGCAAAGCTGGCCACCTCCTTCACATCCACGTGAGGGGCAATATTCGTCCCACAGTGGCAGACATAGACGCCTATCCTCTTCATAGCTCAAACCTCCCTTGAAGCCACAGCTAAATAGGGGGTCAAAATATCGGCCGCCGAAACCAACTCCCTGCCCAAACCCAAAGCCTTCCCCTCCAGCCCCAGGCTGAGGCCCAAAAGTTGGGTGAAGTAAAGAATGGGGATAGAGAGATCGGCCCCGAAACGGGCCTTCACCCGATCCTGATAGGCCTCTAGGTTGAGTTGGCAGAGAGGACAGATGGTAGCCACACAGTGTGCACCTCTCTTTTGGGCCAAAGCCAAGAGGTCCCGGACGAGTTTCAAGGCCACCTCCTCCTTGGTGGTCATGAGAAGCCCCCCACAGCATTGGGCCTTCAGCGGGTAATCAACCACCTCTGCCCCTATCCAGGAGAGGAGACGATCCAAGGCTGTAGGGAACTCCAAGTCGTCATACCGCCCTTCGGGGCGGCTGAATTGGCAACCATAGTAGGGAGCCACCTTCAACCCCTCCAGAGGCTTAGTTACTCGCTCCCGGATTAACCCCTCGCCCACATCGTTCACTAACACCTCCAGGAAGTGACGTACCCTAACCGAACCCTCATATTTGAGCCCCGCCACGCCTAAGACCTCTCCCACCCTCCGATCCAAATCCCGCTCCTTCAACCGAAGGTTCGTCTTCTCCAGCATGGCGAAGCAACCGTTGCAGATGGTCACCAAGTCACAGGCCCCGGTCTGTCTCTCTGCCAGGGCTAAGTTCCGGGCACCAAGCACAAAGGTGGGCAACTCTCGGATGGAATAAGAGGGACTAGTCCCGCAGCAGTTCCAATCCTTAAGTTCCTCCAATTCTATGTCTAGCGCCTTGGCCACGGCGCAGGTGGAGAGGTCATAGGCCCTATTGCTCACCTCCTGGGAACAGCCAGGATAGTAGGTATAGGCCATCACTTTTCCCCCTTCTCCCTCATATAGTCGAGCATCTTAGCCAGTTCCCGCCGTCCTTCGATCCTGTGAGGCAATAGCGGCAGTCTGCCTTTGAGCAACATCCTGAGTCCCATGGGAGCCATCTTGATCAGGCCCCAGAGGTTTAGAGTCCTAAGATAGTAGCGGGCCATGAGCTCCACCTCTGCGCTCCGTCCATATCTATCCACGGTGCCGGTGAAAGCCTGATAGAGCACCGGGCTGCCCTTGGGGTAGATTCCTCGCTCGATGGCCAGCCTCTTCAAGGCATACATCAGATCCGTGAACTCGATGCCGCTGGGACATCGCACGGTACAGTAGTAGCAGGAGGCACATAACCAGGGTGTGTTACTCCTCAGCACCCTTTCCCATTGGCCAGCCCGCAGGGCAGCGATGATTTGGCGGGGCGTGTAATCCATAGCGTAGGCGGTGGGACAGGAGGCGCTGCAAGTACCACATTGGATACAACTCTTGACCTTCTCCGCCATGGGCGTACCGAGGACTCGTTCCACCAGACCCAGAGATGATTCAAATAGATCGGTCTCCATGACTTTCTGGGCCACGATGACACCTCCTTAAGAAAAAGACCCCCAGGGCTCCCCTATCCTGAGACTCCGGCCTTTATGGTGAATTTGTGCACCTCTTCACAAATATTAGGATAACAAAAAAGAGTCATCTAGTCAAGTATTCCCGGTAGCGGATGAGCGATGGCCAGCCCGGGGAGATGCATATAGAACCGATGTATGGTGAGAACTTTGTAACCCCTAGTAAACTTTATCTACCAGGAGGGGGGTTTTTGGCCCTTTTTGACCTCCCTTTCGTATATTTAGAGGAAAGAATTGCCCCAGACCTTTCCCTTTCGGCCGCAAGGCAAACCTGGCAGGTCCGGGGGTCTAGGAGACGTTGGCCTTGGGCACCATAGGGGTTTAGAACCGTATCGTTGCCTACCCTACACCAAAGGCCAAGCATCCATCACACATGGCGGTTACGACCCTTGACAACATGGTGACTTTATAATACTTTTGAATGGGTTGCGATAATTTTCACGTATCGCTTAGCCAAGTGGAGGGAAACTAATTAGAGAATCCGGAGTTTCTGATGCGAGCGCCTCGAAAACTTCCTGTGCCAGTCGAAGATGACTAAGGAACAACCTCCCAGACTAATTCTAGGGGTGGGAAACCTCCTCCTACGAGACGAGGGAGTGGGGGTGCATGTCATCTCCGCTCTACGCGACCGGGAACTGCCTGATGATGTTGAGTTATGGGATGGCGGCACGACTTCCTTCGATCTCCTCGATACCTTGGCTGGCCGTCGCCAGGTGATCATCATCGACACCGTACGCACCGGCAGCGAACCGGGCACCATATTTCGTTTCACCCCCGAAGATATCTCGGCAAGTAGAGAGCAAGTCACCTCCCTACACCAAGTGGGTCTACTGGAGACCCTGAACATAGCGGAACACCTCCTAGATTCCGCACCTGAAGAGGTGATCATTCTAGGCATCGAGCCTAAGGAGATAGATTGGGGGCTCGAACTTTCGGCTGAGATAGAGGCAGCGGTGCCCAAGGTGGTAGAGTTGGTGATGACTGAATTGAATAGCTTCCAGAGAAGAGCCCTTGGAGAGAGTTAATGCTCAGCCTCACCTCAAGGGGAGATAACCCGATCTGCTCTATGGCCGGATAGCCGCCAAGAGGGTAGTGAAGGTCACGTCTCGAGAACCCTGCTCCTAGGGCTGCCATGCACTCATAATTTGACAAGGCAGCCATTTGCTGTATAATTAGATAAAAGAGATATTTTGAGCCTTCGGGACAGGGTGAGGCAAACCAGAGGATACCTATGCTGGCAAGCAAACGCCCAAAGGTTTGCCAATTCCCGATCGGCGGTATGAGAGACCTGAGATCTCTTGAGCCCGCGAGCGCAAGCAGATCTGGTGAGAGGCCAGAGCCGACGGTATAGTCCGGATGGGAGAAGGTTGCAGCTTATAGTTGCCTTGTGCTGTCCCGGAGGTGTTATCTAGCGGGACTTTTTTCATGCCCACACAAGAAGCGAAGAGCAAAGGAAGGGCACGCATCCCGGTTCCTGAGCCTTGGTTTAGGTATTGGCTACTCTTTATCGCTATCTTGATATTCCTGGGCCTCTGGGAACTGGTCGTCTACCTGGGCTCGTATCCTTCCTTCATCTTGCCCCCGCCTCAGGAAGTCCTAAGAAAGTCGTTGGTAGTGATAAGAGATGGCACTCTGTGGCATCATACCCGATCGACCCTTCTAGAGGTCTTCCTGGGTCTGGCCTTGGGGCTCTCGGTGGCCACGGTCTTGGGCTACCTCCTGGCCAAATCCCAACCCTTAGAGCGGCTCATCTCCCCCTATATCGTGGCTTCTCAAGCGATACCTGTTGTGGCCTTGGCTCCGTTACTTGTCATCTGGTTCGGCTTCGGGCTTTTGTCCAAGGTGGTCGTCTGCGCCCTCATCGTCTTCTTCCCCGTGCTGGTCAACACCATCGTGGGCTTGCGCTCTGTGGAGCGAGAACTGGTGGATCTCCTCCGTTCTCTGGAGGCCAATCGGTGGCAGATGTTAACCATGTTGGAGGCCCCCGCCGCGCTCCCGGTGCTTCTGGGCGGGCTCAAGATAGGGGTGACCCTTTCCGTAGTGGGAGCGGTGGTGGGGGAGTTCGTCGCTGCCGACGAAGGGTTAGGGTTTTTGATCAACCTCTCCCGCGGCCTCTTCGACACGCCTTTGATGTTCGTAGCCCTGTTCACTTTGGTGATTATCGCTTTGGCCCTCTATGGAAGCGTGGTGGCTCTAGAGAGCGCGCTGCTCTCTTGGCAGCACAGTTAGGAACCAGCGACTAACTTCAATTGGAGAAGAGGTATGAAAAGGTGCTGCATCGCTCTGGCTCAAGTTCTATCCATGTTGTTAGCAGCCTGTCGAGGGATACCCTCCCCCAGACCCTCAGAGATCACTCTGGCTATGGGCTACATCCCCAACGTCCAGTTCGCTCCTTTCTATGTGGCCTTAGAGAAAGGCTATTTCGCTCAAGAAGGCCTCAAAATAGAGTTCGACTATGGTATGGAAACGGATCTCCTGAGCCTGGTGGGCCAGGGGGAACTCCGGTTCGCCGTGGCTTCTGGAGACCAGGTGATACTGGCCCGCAGCCAGGGACTCCCTGTAGTCTATGTGATGACCTATTATAAGAGGTTCCCCATAGCGGTAATCTCCCTAGAGGTGCCCCTGGAGGAGCCTAGAGACCTCATCGGCCATAAGGTGGGGATACCGGGTCTCTATGGCGCCAGTTACATAGGCTGGAGGGCTTTGCTTTACGCCGCCGGGATACCGGAGGGGGAAATCCCTCTCCATTCCATCGGCTATACCCAGGTAGCCAGCCTCACCGAGGAGAAAGTGGAAGCGGCCGTGGTCTACGCCAATAACGAGCCGGTACAACTCCGCCAGGAGGGGTATGAGCCCCACATCCTCTACGTGGCTGACTATATAGATCTCGTCTCCAATGGCCTCATCACCAACGAGGAGACGACAGCCCAACATCCCGACCTAGTAGAACGGCTAGTCCGGGCCTCGCTACGGGGTCTACGGGATACTATCGAGGACCCAGAGGCAGCCTTCGAGATAAGCAAGAACTATGTCCCCCAGATGGGGGACGCCCAACTCTCCGTGCTCCGAGAGACCATCCCCTTCTGGAGAAGCGAGTCCTTGGGCCACTCCGATCCCGACGCTTGGGAGGCCTCCCAACGGTTCATGCTCCATATCGGCCTCATAGATAAAGAAACCGACGTGGGGGAGATCTTCACCAACCGGTTCATAACTCAACTATGATGGGCTCGAGACCGATACTAGTAGTGGAAAGGATCGAAAAGACCTACCTAGGCCGCGATGGGGTATTGCGAGCCCTTGGCGACATATCTTTTGAGGTAGGAGCCGGGGAGTTCGTCACCCTTTTAGGCCCCTCTGGTTGTGGGAAGACGACCCTCTTGCGCATCCTGGGGGGGCTCCTGGAACCGGCAGCAGGTAAGATATATATCGACGGCCACCTCCTGAGCAAGCCCCGCCGGGAGGTAGGCTTCGTCTTCCAGGCGCCTAGCCTCCTCCCCTGGCGCACCGTCCTCCGCAACGTAACCCTCCCTTTGGAGATACAGAAACAAAACGGCCTCTCGGCCAAGGAGAAGGCCTTAGAACTCCTAGAACTGGTGGGGCTTTTGGGATTCGAGAACGCCTATCCCCATGAACTATCCGTGGGGATGCAACAAAGGGTCTCTATCGCCCGGGCTCTCATCCATGACCCTTCCATCCTTCTTCTAGATGAGCCTTTCGGCTCCCTGGATGCCATCACAAGGGAGCAGATGAACCTGGAACTCTTGCGCATCTGGGAAGCGAGCAGAAAAACGGTGGTGATGGTCACCCATGACATTCAAGAGGCGATATTCTTAGCCGATCGGGTTCTAATCATGAGCCCCCGGCCAGGCCACATAGAGGCTATTGTCCCTATCGATCTCCCCCGTCCTCGCCGTCCAGAGATGGTCTATAGGGAAGGGTTCGGAGCTCTCTTCCGACGAGTGCATCGCATCATCGGAACCCCTGCGAGTACCTAAATTAGACAAAAAAAGCCCCTTCTATCCCATAAGGGGCTTCTGTTTGTAGTCTTCATCAACCCTCACCGAGATCTGTGAAGCGACCTCCCTTTCGCCTTCTCGCCTCCTCTAGCCGCCCTCTCACCAGATCAGCCATTGATCCCATGAGTTGGTATACCCTCGCCAGTAACCTCTGGGAGATCGCTCGGCTCAAACCCTCCCAGACGGTGTAGGCCTCCATCTTCTCTAAGGAGGTGAGCCCCTCCCGGCTGAACCGCTCCTGGAGGTAGAGTTGAGCCAAGCGCAACGCACCCTCTCTGGCTTCGGGAACCTCCTCTACCAGCAGGCTCGCATACTCCGTAGGCGTCTGGGTCACCTGGGGCTCGAGACCCAAAAGGCGAGAGTAGAGGACCATACGTCTAAAGAGCGCCTCCGCCGCAGGCAGATTCTCTATCCGCCTCCACCAGAGGAAAACAAAGACCGAGCCCAAAGCCAGAAGGAGGATAGCGAGAACCCACCCCAAGATCTCTGCCCTATACCAAGGTGCTCTCGGTGCTGCACCAAGAGGTGGTGCTTCTAGATCCTCCGGCGGTTCCCTTTCCGGAAAATCGGACCTTTCTCCCTCTGGCCTCCCCGCTCCGCCCGCTGCCTCTTCCTCAGTCATCAGCCTGGGCCGCACGATGGGTGGCTCCCCAGCCGTAGGTTCGAACTCGATCCAGCCATAGTCAGGAAAATAGACCTCTACCCAGGTATGGGCGTTGGACCTCCGCACCAGGTAGCCATCCAAACCCTCGTCATACTCCCCGCCCGCATATCCTACGGCTATCCGTGCCGGTATGCCCACCGCCCGAGCCATCACCGCCATGGCTGAGGCGTAGTAGTCACAATACCCCTCCTGGCTATCGAAGAGGAAGTAATCCACCCCGTCGCGGTCGGGAGGTGGGGCCTCGATATCCTCGTTATAGGGGATCTGGCGGAGATACTCCTCCAGAGCGGCCGCCTCATCATATACGTTGTCGTACTCTCGGGTGAGTTCCAGAGCCAACTCTCTCACTCGCTGAGGCAGGGTGGGCGGCAACTGAAGGTACCGGCCGGTGACCCAAGAAGGGTAGGGGATAGAGAGGTTCTGCCACAAGATAACAGGCTCGAATCCCTCGACACTCAAGTAATCAACCATCCACCTAGGCAGCATAGTCGCCTGGCGCAGCATATCCTCGCTGGCTGCAGAGAGGGAGGAGACAATAACGTAGGGGCGGTGAGGGTCTACCGGGACTTTACTGGTGAGGGAGGAGATGCCGGCTACCCTCTCCCGGCTCACCTCCATCGCTTCCTCACCTCGTTCCCACCAGAGCTGGTAGGTTTTCATCCGAGCTTCCACCGGTAGATCAGCCCATATCGGCTGGCCAGCGAAAAACAACTGCCCGCCCGTAGGCTGGTAGAGGGTGATCTGCTGCCTCACCTCCTCGCGGATGAAGTCGATCCCCTCCCGAGGCATCTCGCTGTGGGGAGCGATATCCATGATCTCGCCATCTGTATTGCTCCAGCCACGGCTATCGTACTTGTCGTAAACCACGGCCCGCCAATACCGACCCGCCGGTGCCTGGACCACCATCACCACCTCGCTGCCCAGTTCGACCGCCCCATGAAGGGTCAACCTATCGCCGAAGGCAGCGTAAGAGGCATTGGTCCGATAACTGGCCAAGGAGAAGAGCCGGCTGAACTGATGCTGTGCCTTATCCCAAAGGCCCTCCCCACCCCAATCTTCGGATCGGAAGAGGTCCAAAGTGGTGATGGGCATGAGCCAGGCTAAAGCCAGTACCAGTAAGGAGAAGATAGCCCCGTCTCGGAGAAAGTCGAGCGCGCTATCGGGCGGATAGATGACCTTAGCCCCTCTCCATTCCTTCTCCCGCCCACTTAGAGCAACCCGGATCAGTAAGATGAGAGCAGAAATGAGGTAGATCACGAGCCACATACTCAACTCCGGAGGGCCATAATATCTGTTGATCGATATCGCCACTCCGCTCAAGACTACCCCTAGCCAGGCGGAGTGGGAGCGGAAGAGAAACCAAGCGGAAAGGTACCCTATTATCCAGGTGAGGACCGCCATGAAGATGAGGAAGATCAAATTATCCCCGCTCACCCCGCCCCCCAGGGCTATCTGCAGCCAATGGAGGAGATGAGCGGCCAGGATCTCCAACCGGTCGCGCCAGCCCAGGCTGGGAGCCACGAAATGGAGGATGAGGAAGAGGAGCCAAGAGGTGCCCAAGATCAGACTCAGCGAGTGGGCAAAGAGCCTACGTAATCCCCATCGGGCCAGGAGCAGCCCCAGGCACATCCCCCCCAGGATGCTCCATTGAAGAATAGAGAGCCCCTCTACCCAGTTGGCCTCCTCGATGGCCCAGGCGACGCTGCTGAGCATCAAGCCCAGAAAGAAAATCGATAGCCAGCCCTCCTCGGGCTTTAAGCGAAAACGCATCAAGAACCCCACTATAAACACAAAGAAACCTCACCCCTAGTTCAATGATACGGTTTCCGCCCACCCCTGTCAAATAAGAGGTAGTTGACAAGCCGCCTCGCCGATGCTAGCATAGTCTCGCCTTGGACCTCTCTCAGTTGGGGCGCTGGTCTAGGCGTGTCTTTACTTCCCATGGCGCATCCTATTGGCACTGGAAAGAAGCACTATTGAGAAGGTTCCTTCGCTGGTATAAAGGACAAAGCGCATCTCGGCAGCGGCTCTACAGCCTCCTGGCGGTCATCACTACGGCTACCCTCCTCCTTTACTGTCTAGGGGTCTCTTCCTTTCTCCTCCGCCCCGCTCTCATCGGCACCCCGGTGGTAGTCCCCACGGTCTACCTGGTCTCTCCTCCCACCTCCCAACCACAGCAACCGCCGGCTTCCGGACCGACAGCCACCCTCCCCCCCACCCCTACTCAACTCCCTATCCCCACCTTCACCCCTACACCCACGGCCACCCTCACCCCCACAGTGACTATCACCACCACCTTCACCGTGACCGCCACCTTAACCGTAACCCTTACCCCCACCGCAACGGGTACCATCACGGTGACCCCTACTCCCACCGAGACACCAACATCTACGTCTACGCCCACGGAGATGCCCACTTCCACACCTACAGAGACCGCCACCCCTACGGAGACGCTTACCCCTACCGAGACCATGACACCTACACCCACGGAGACGGCAACACCTACACCCACCCAAACCCCGACGGAGACGCCAACTGCTACTCCAACCACAGAGGTCCCTGAGGAGCCTACCCCCTCCTCTTCAGAGAAGGTCGTGACATATCTTGACAGGAAGGGAAAAAGGTTATACATTGTCCATAGCAGGCTATAAGAGGGGAGGAACCATGGAGAAGAAAGACAAGAACCTGATGGTTCGCATCTCCAAGGCGACCCACACAGCCCTCAAAGAGAAAGCAGCCACGGAGGGAACCACTATGAGCGAAGTGGTCCGTCACTGCATCGATCTATTCCTCAAAGGAAAAATCCGGCCGCCCAAGTAGCCGGAGGCCATACTCAAACAGACCGGCATCCAGACTGGGATAGCCGATTCTGGTCTTGGAGATCGTATGAAGCCCAAGTCGAAATTCTGGATAGAGAAAGATGGCGAATTGGTGCTCAGCGACTGGCGGCTAGATCTCTTGGAGGCCATCGAGGAGACGGGTTCCTTAAGCGGCGCTGCTGAGCGGCTAGGCGTACATTACCGTCGAGCCTGGGGCAAGATCAAAGAGATGGAAGAGAGGCTGGGGGTGAGACTGATAGTGACCCAGAGCGGAGGGGTGGGCGGCGGGGGAACAGAACTCACCCCCCAGGCTAAAGAATATATCCGCCAATATCGAAAGTTCAGGTCCGGTCTCAAAGAGATGGTTAACCGCAGGTTCCAAGAAGCCTTCGAGAAATAACCCAATCTTAGCCTTGTTTTTTTGAGGGCGTTATGATAGAATTGTCTTAACGGCTATGCGAATAGGGGACCTAGAGTTCAACAGGCGAGAATTAGCGGGTTCTATGGGGGATTGGGGCACCCTTCTCCCCTTGGTCATCGGCTATATAGCGGTCAACAAGATGGACCCCACAGGCCTCCTGGTGATGATGGGGCTGACCAACATCGCCCTGGGCCTCATCTACAGACTCCCCATGCCCCTGGAGCCGAAGAAGGTGATCGCCGCGGTGGCCATATCCCAAAGATGGCCAGCCTCGCGCATCTACGCCTCAGCCATCGGTTTAGGGCTAATCTGGCTCTTCTTAATCTTCACCGGCCTAGCCGATCGGATCTTCAAAATCACCCCCAAGAGCGTGACCAGGGGCATCCAGTTAGCCTTAGGGATAAAACTAGGCCTCACCGGGCTGGGGATGATGCGAGAGACCTGGTGGCTAGGCCTAATAGCCATCGTTATCATCCTGCTCCTAAGAGAGAACCCCAAGGCCCCGGCGGCCTTGGTCCTCATGGCCTCGGCGCTAGCCATTGTGGCCGGGCAAGGGAAACTGCTCCCCGCTTTGAGCATAAGTTTCAGGCTTCCCTCTTTCATCATCCCCCCTTTGGGCGAGATATGGCCGGCCATGGTACAGGCCGGCTTCGCCCAGATACCCCTCTCCATCACCAACGCAGTGATTGCCACCGCGGCCCTCATTAGCGATTACTTCCCCCAAAGAAAAGTCCCCGAGAGGCGTTTGATGCTCAACATGGGGGTCATGAATCTGGTCAGCCCCCTTTTCGGCGGGATGCCCATGTGTCACGGAGCGGGCGGATTAGCCGGCCAATACTACTTTGGGGGTCGAACGGGAGGCACCAGCATCATCCAGGGGCTGATAGAGACAGGCCTAGGCCTCTTCTTCGCCGGCTCTATAGCCACCCTCTTCGCCCTCTTCCCCCTGCCCATCGTAGGAGCCATGATGGTGATGGTGGGGCTGGAGTTGGCCAAGTTCGTCACGGATATCCAAGGTTGGGTCGAGCTCCCCGGTCTGGTGGTCACGGTGTTCTTCTCGGTCTTGTTCAACATGGCCATGGGGTTCCTAGCCGGGCTAGCCATCCACCACTTACTCCAGCGATATATCCCAGAGGAGCATCCCCTGAGAGAGAGGCTTCCGTGGAAGAGATAGTAGCGGGCTTGCAACAAGCGGTACGTCTCCTCCTCTCCCTAGACCCTGAACTCTTGGGTATAGCCTCTCTCTCCCTGCAGGTATCGGGCCTAGCCCTTCTTATCAGCACCATCCTAGGCATCCCTCTGGGTGCTTGGCTAGGCCTGGGCCGTTTTTTGGGACGGAGACTAGCCGTCGCCTTCATCTATACAGGAATGGGTTTCCCTCCTGTGGTAGTCGGCCTCTTTGTCTACCTCTTACTCTCACGCCGCGGCCCTCTGGGAGGGGTGGGATGGCTATTCACCCCCACCGCTATGGTCCTGGCTCAAGTGATTATATCTCTGCCTCTAGTAGCCGGCTTCACCATGGCCGCTGTTATGGGGGTAGACCCCGAACTAAGACCTCAACTCGTCAGCCTCGGTGCCACCCAACGACAGGCTACTTGGGCTCTTCTCCGAGAGGCTAGGCTGGGCGTCTTGGTGGCTATCATAGCCGGGTTCGGGAGCATCATCTCCGAAGTAGGCGCGGTGATGCTGGTGGGCGGTAACATAGAAAGATATACTCGAGTCCTTACCACAGCCATCGTTCTAGAGACGCAAAAGGGGAATTTCGATTTGGCGATAGCCCTGGGTTTCATCCTCTTAAGCATCGTCTTTCTCATCAACCTCTTCATGCTCCGCCTCCAAAGGGAGGCTTTCAGATGAATATATTCCAAATAGAAGGGCTGACCAAGGTCTATGGGCCTCGGGAAGTCTTGAGAGTGGATAGTCTAGAGGTAAAGTGGGGCGAGATCCTAGGCATCATGGGCCCCTCAGGCTCCGGCAAGAGCACCCTCCTCCGCCTCCTCAATTTCCTGGAACCCCCCACCGAAGGCACCATCCGCTTCCTAGGGAAAGCCATCCAAGACAACGGTGGCCCCCCCCTAGATCAGCGACGCAAGATCACCATGGTCTTCCAAAGGCCCGTCCTCCTGAGCGGGACCGTGCGAGAGAACGTGGCCTATGGGCTGAAACTGCGCAAGGAGGAGGGAACGGACGGCCGCGTGGAGGAGATCCTCCGCTGGGTGGGGTTGGAAGAGTTAGCCTCTGCTCCAGCGCAGACCTTATCTGGTGGCGAACGACAACGGGTGGCTCTCGCTCGGGCCATGGTGATCGAGCCAGAGGTCCTGCTTCTCGATGAGCCCACGGCAAACCTAGACCCCTACAACGTGAGCCTCATGGAAGAGATCATCGCCAGCATAAGAGAGCAACGGGGCACGACGATAATCTTGGTAACCCATAATGTCTTCCAGGCTCGCCGCCTCTCTGACCGGGTGGCCTTCATCCTGGGAGGGCGGATCATCGAGGCGGGGAAGACAGAAAAGGTATTCACTGAGCCCCGGGATCCCCGCACCGCTGCCTTCGTTCAAGGGGAGATGGTCTACTAGTGGGGCACAATATCTATTAGACTCCTCTTAGGGAAGGAGCAGATACCAGGGTGATAAGAGAGATGCTCAGGGACGGACTCCTGCTGGCGATAGCGGTTTTGACCGCCTGCAATACGCCTTCCGAGCCCCAGGTTCTCACCCTGGCCACCACCACCAGCACCGAGAACTCGGGGCTCTTGACCTACATTCTCCCCGACTTCGAGAAGAGATATGAGGCCGAAGTCCACGTGGTGGCTGTGGGGACGGGCCAAGCCTTGGAGATAGCCTCTCGCGGCGACGCCGATCTGGTCTTAGTCCACGCCCGCTCCCAAGAGGACGCCTTCATGGAGGCCGGGCACGGGCTCCTGCGCAAGGATGTGATGTACAACGACTTCATCATCATCGGCCCGGATGAAGACCTGGCAGGCATCTCCGGCTTGACCGATGCGGCTTTTGCCTTCGCGAAAATCGCGGAGGCAGAATCTACCTTCATCTCCCGAGGCGACGAGTCAGGCACCCATACTAAAGAGTTGCAGATCTGGGAAAAAGCGGGCCTCGAGCCAAAAGGTAGTTGGTATATCTCTGCCGGGGCAGGGATGGGTGCGGTCTTGACCATGGCCCAGGAGAAAGGAGCCTATACCCTCACCGATAGGGGGACATATCTGGCCCGCACCCTGAAGGGGCTAGACCTCCCTATCCTCGTGGAGGGGGATGCCATCCTCTTCAACCCCTACGGGGTAATAGTTGTCAGCCCGGAAAAGCACCCTGGGGTGAATAGCGAGTTGGCAGAAAAGTTCGTGGAGTGGCTCACCTCCCTGGAGACTCAGAAACTCATCGGCCAGTTCGGGGTGGAGGAGTTCGACCAACCCCTATTTGTCCCCGACTCAGAGGAGTGGCGGGAAGCACGGGAGGAATAGATCTAGGCACACGCAATCGTACGAAAACAAGAGGCTCTCCAAAATGGGGAGGCATCTTATTAGGCCCGATGCGTCGGCGCACCATCGAACTCTCTAGCGCTTGTCGACTCCGTGCAACTTTGCTACACTTGTATAGGTAACCTGTGGATTTACGGACATAGTATGGATACAGAACAAGCAGTTGCCACAATGCAACAGTTGCTTGACCAAATACCTTCGTTGCGCCAAAAGGACGCTTTCTGCCCCGAACACGTCAGATGGATAGCAAACACTGGCTTACACCTGAGAGCCATTTTTGGTCCCAACTCCCCTTTCACAGGTAGGTTCTCGTCAATTGAATTTACGGCGCCAAGACAGTTTCTCATCTATCCACAGGAAAACATGAAAACGACGATAGCAAAAAAGCACCGGGAAGGGTATCTTCGAGGATTACAAATAGCGGAGGGATTACTCAGCGCTGCCCTTGATCAACTGCAGACGTATGGGCTAACAGAGGTGCGAAGACAACAAGGGGTACAAATTGCTGCTTTCAACAGGAAGGTATTCATCGCTCATGGGAAGCCTACTGCAGCTCTTGACAAACTTGAGCGTTTTGTTCGGTCTCTTGGCTTCGAGCCAGTAATCGTGAAACACGAGCCCAGTGGAGGAAAGGCACTTGACGACTTGGTTGAGCAAAAGTTGGGTGAGTGTATCTGCGCGATAATCTTTGCCACCGCTGATGACAAAGTTGAGGGAGAAGAATACTTCCAGCCTCGCCTTAACGTCATTCATGAGGTAGGCCTGGCCCAAGAGAAACTTCAAGACAAAGTCATATATCTCAAGGAAGTCAATTGTCAATTCCCTTCCAACGTGAGCCCAAAGGTGTGGGAAAGCTTTACCCAGGACAACATGGAAAAAGCTTTTGAGAAAATCGTGAAGGAACTTCGAGGATTCGGCTTTATTACTTAGCCCTCGTGGTTCGAATCAGAGCGAATCTTAGAACAACTGGCTCCAAAAAGACGACCTCCTTCACTTTCGCTGAGGGGGTCGTTTCGATATTCAGAGCGATTCACCCCGTGCTATGCTTGCGCCCACCACTCTTCCGTCGAAGCCTGCTTCCCATACCCCAACGCATCGTCCAGCCACAAGGCAAAGGAGCCCAACTTAGGCGCTAAATCCCTAGCCACCCGGTGATACCAGCGGCTGTAATCTTTGTTGTAGGGACATCTCGTTTGGCAGTTGGAGCAACTCCAGCCGTTCTGGCACCAGAAGTGGAAACATCGTTCTGGGTTCACATACCACTTCAAGACACCAGGGTTATTCGATATGTTTGGCCCTTCCCAGGAAGGCTCATCGTCGAAGGAGATAGCCCCAGGAGGACAATGGTCGGCGCACTTCTTGCATCTCTTGCAAAACTCCCAAACGCCGAAGGATACCGGCTCATCGCCTACTAACGGCATGTCGGTAAATATCTTGGAGAGCCGAACGCGGGGGCCATACTCCCTGGTTATGAGCAGCCCCTGCCTTCCCGCCTCGCCTAGTCCAGCGGCGATGGCCAGAGGGACACTGAGAGCGGTATCATTTCCACAAGGCTTGGCCCAGTACCCCAAGGAGCGGATGAACTCCGCCAGGGAGGAGGTGACAAATGCCATCCGAGAATACCCCAGTCCGGTGGCGGCCATGGCTAAGGCCGCGGGGGAGGTGTTGAGAGCCCCGTACTCCATCTCGAAAGCCAGGACCACCACCGAAGTCACGCCCTCGGGCATCTTGAGAGGGAGTTCCCGAGGCTCCCCCGGCGTGACGTTTCTCCGCCAGAGGTGAGAATAGACCCATCTCTCGTCGTAGGGTGCGACCCCCACTAGATCTGCCCCCAGGAATCGGGCCGCCCTCTTCACCACCTTAGTCAAAACCCTGAACCCACTTTGAGCCTTGAACTCTCTTTGGACTCTCTCTAACTCCGGGTCGCCGTTCCAAGGCTGGGCCGCTATGCTGGAATGGGAGGTGGAAAGGCTAAAGGAAGCGTAAAGGTTCCAATCGCCAGGTATGGCAGATACCGTATCGTTAAAGCCGTCGAGATACCACCCTCCACTGCGGAGGGCATAATCTAAGAGGCCATACCCTCTATCATCAGCCACTATCCGCTCCACCGGCCGAGGTAGTAGTAAGGCTTCTTTCCACCTCCGTATCTTCTCATCCCATATCCATCGAGAGAAAATAACGTACTTCTGATTGAATCGCTCATACCCAGGAGATACCTGATAAGGAAACTCTGGAGGCCTCCGCTTGGACATCGTTATCCTCCTACCAAATAGCAGGTTGTTTGCCCCTCTTATAACATAGACCGCGATTTTTCTCAAAGAAAGAAGGCCCTCCCCTCTTGAGGGAGGGCTGAACGGGCCGGGCAAAGTCCCTATGAGGTTTTCTCCAGCATCTTGAGAGCCGGCTGGATGGCCTGGGGGTCCCATTGGCCACCTGTCCCTCCATTAGGATGGCTATGATTTCCTCCCCTGTCATGGCTAGCCGGTAGGGTGTCTGCAGGCGTTATTCGAGCGCAGTATCGCACCTGACATCCTCGTTGGCACCTCGGCTGGACCGGTCAACGCTGTCTACATAGCCACTAAACCCGCCCTAGAAGGGGCCCAAGAGTTGGCCGAGACATGGCGATATGGCAAAGGCTTACTAAAGAGGACGTCTATCCTGGCAATTGGCTAACCATGCTTTGGCGCACCATCACCCGCCGCGATAGCCTCTTCCCCAACGCCAACTTCCTGCGCTTCATCGAGATCCACGCCCCCTCCGAGGTGGAGCGCTTCGATAGGAAAGCGAGGACCCGAAACCGCACGCTACCCAAAAGTTAAAGAAATATGCTATACTTAAAATAGAGAAGCCGAACATCTAGTGAGTTGGGAGGAACAGGATGCCCCGGGCGAAAACCGTGGCCGATATCCTAACCGCAACTAGGCTCCTTTTGGCCACCTTCATCCTCCTTCTAGGGCTCTTCGTAGGACAGGAGGCTTTGGGCACGGTGATGATGGTCCAACTCCTGGCCTGGACCACCGACATTTTAGATGGGCCCATGGCCCGACGAGACGCCTCCAGAAAGAGCACCTGGTGGGATGATAAAGATTTCCCCGTCGACGCTCTTCTCGTCCTCTCCCTCTTCCTCTATCTGACGGTGAGCGGGTTCATTCAACATTGGTTCGCCATCATCTACTTCGTCGTGGCCGCTATCCTTACCACTCGCTTTCGCTCACAATCGATAACCATGTCTTTCATGGCCCCGGTACTGGCCCTAACCCTCTATCTGGCCCTGCGCGAGGTCCCCATCTGGGGCTTGGCGACCATAGCCTGGTGCGTAGTGGTCCTGGTCACCGGCTGGTCCCGCTTCGTCTTCGTGGTCATGAACTTCATAGCGGGGATGAGAACCCTGCATCCCCAGAAGGGCGAAAAAGAAGAATCCGCCAATAATACCATCTAAAGCCGCAGCCCGTTCCTCCACCTCCTGAGCATCGTGCGGGGGATCACCCTTAAAGGTGTAGGGCTGCGGCTCCTCACTGAGCAAGTGATCGCCATCACCATATTCGGCGCTATCATCCTGACGTTGGCCTCGTTACGGTTCAGAAAGGGTCTGGACTGATGCCAACGGGGAGACCGCCTAAGCCTCAAAATTTTCATTGTAACACGTATTACCCCTTGACAAAGCAGGCCAATGGATGTATAATTTGATTGACTAACCAGTCAATCAAAGGCAAGGATCAGAGGCAATATGTCGCCCCGAACCAGGGAGCAAACGGCCCAACTGCGCCAGGAGCGGCGACGCCAGATACTCGATGCGGCACGCCAAGTCTTCGCCGAGAAGGGCTTTGCCGCCACCAGGGTTTCAGACATCGCCGCCCGCGCCGGCGTCAGCCAAGGTACCATCTACTGGTACTTCGAGTCGAAGGGCGACCTCTACCAGGCAGCCATCATGTACTACATGGATGCCTTCATGGAACCAGTGTATCAGGTCATTACCCGCCAGGAGCTGTCGCCCGAGGCCAGGCTGATGGCCATCGCCGAGACAACTCTCAACATGCTGAATGAAGCCGCCGGGTTTATGATGCTGTTCTTTCAAGCCATGTCAACGCCGGACACGGCCGACTTGCTCACCCACCGTTTCAAGGACATCTATCGGCGCTGGATTGACATGTGCGTCCCGCTATTTCAGGCCATTGGCGATCCAGACCCCAAGGCGGCCGCCCAGCTTTTCTTCTGCGTCCTGGATGCGCTGATGTTGCAATACATCCTGGATCCGAAATTGCTCAACCGTGAGCAGATGCTTGCGGCCATCAAACAGAAGTTCAACCTCTAGGAGGTGCCGTCATGGCAGGTTTGTTGCTGATCCTCGTAGTGAATCTGATCATCGCCGTGCTGACTGGCTGGCTGGTGCCCCTGGCCTTCAAGAGTAAGCCACCCTATGGCCTGGTTTGGGACATCGTGGCTTGCGTGTTGAGCATGGAGCTTCTGGGGGTACTGGGGTGGCTGTGGCTCCTGCCGGCCTTCGGGATCACGGGATGGCTAAAGCTGGCGGCGGCCATCGGCGACCCGTGGGGGCTGGCCCTCATCGTCCTGTGGTTGATGCGTCGGCTCAGGAGCTAATGTGGTGAACCTGCGTTGTACCTGGTCAGTGATGCGCAAGGAGACCCGGCACATCCTGCGTGACCGGACCACCTTCGTGTTGGTGACCATCTCGCCGGTCCTTCTGCTGATCATCCTGGCCTACGCGCTGTCAATTGACATCCAGCACGTGACCATCGCCGTCATGGACCAGGTCTGAGGCTAAAGGTCGGTGAAGATCCGAAAGACCCTTTCGGTGATGAGAAAGGAGACCTGGCACATCATCCGCGACAGGAGGACCTTCTTCCTGGTCACCATCTCGCCGGTCTTTCTACTCATAACCTTCGCCTACGCCTTCTACCTCAAGATAGAAGATGTGCCCCTAGCGGTGATGGATTACGATGGGACATCCCTCTCTCGCCGATATGTGAACGAGTTGACCAGCGGGAAGGATTTCGATCTCCGCTTCCACGCCTCAGACTATGATGAGATAGAGAGGCTACTCCTCCAAGGAGATGTGAGAGGCGCGGTAATCATACCCCCCCGCTTCAGAGATGATGCCCTGGGCCTTAGGGGATCCCAACTCCAGATCATCATCGATGGCACTGAGCCCAACACGGGGAACTTCGCCCTGGCCCATATCGGCTCCTTCACCGAGCATTTCGCCACTCGAATTCTGCAACAATCCCTGGGGAAAATGAAGGCTTCCCCGGAGAGTCTGGCCCCCATCGACCTGAGGATCAGAACCTGGTACAACCCCAGCCTGAAATCAGTAGTGGGGATGGTCCCTGCGCTCATTGCTCTAGTCCTCACCCTCCCGGCTCTCTCCGTCTCCCTAGCCATCGCCCGAGAGAAAGAGCAGGGCACCTTCGAGCAAGTCATCGCCACACCCCTCAGTCGCTCCGAACTATTGGTCGGAAAGTTGACCCCCTACATAGCCAGCGGTCTCCTGGATGTGGTGCTCTGTACCCTGGTGGGGGTTTTCTGGTTCGGCGTGCCTTTCCGGGGGAACTTTCTCCTCTACCTCTTCCTGGCTGCCGATTTCTTCTTCGCCAGCCTCAGCATGGGGCTCCTCATCTCCACCTTCGTGAGCAGCCAGCAGGTAGCCATGATCGCTTCCTTCCTCATCTTCTTCTTCCCCGGCTTCTTCATGTCCGGGATCTTCTTCCCCCTCTCTAGCATGCCTGCGGAGATGCGGTTGGAGGCCTATGCTCTCCCTACCACCCATTTCGTGATCATCAGCCGCGGCCTCTTCGTGAAGGGGTTGGGGCTAGGGACCCTCTGGCCCTATGCCCTCGCTCTCTTCTTCACAGGGCTCTTGGTCCTGGGGCTAGCGATCCTATTCTTCAGGAAGCGATTATAGATGCTGGCCAGGATAGTGAACGTCATAAGGAAAGAGTTCATACAGTTGCGACGGGATAGGTTGCTCGCTCCCTTCATCATCCTGGGGCCGGTCGCAGAATTGATAGCCGTCGCCTATTCCACCTCCCAGCCTATCGAGCACATCCCCACCACCATCGTAGACCTCGACCGGAGCCAGCCAAGCCGAGAACTAGCAGCGGCCTTTGGGAACTCCCAGACCTTCGATCCCACCTACTACCTGTGCGATCAGAGCGAGGTGTGGGCCCTAATAGACAACGGAACCTCCCCTGTGGCTATCGTAATCCCCCCAAGGTTTAGCCAAAGGTTGAGTTCAGGGGCTGAAAGCCCCCAACTCCAGATCATCCTCGACGGCTCCGAACCTAGCGTGGCCCAGACGGCCGAGATGGCGGCCCAGGGGATCGTCGCCAGTTACAGCGCGCAATTGATGAGGGAAGAGTTGGGAGCCAACCAGGTAGCGATAATCGATACCAGGGCACGGGTTTGGTTCAACGAGGAATTGAAGGAAGCCAACTACACCGTCCCCGCGGAATTGGCCTTCATGCTCTATATGGTGGCTCTGATGGTGGCTTCCTTAGGGATCGCCCGGGAGCGGGAACTAGGCACCCTGGAACAACTCCTGGTCAGCCCCTTGCGGCCTATAGAACTGATCATCGGCAAGGCCATCCCGGCGGTAATCATCTCCTACCTCGACTTCCTATTAATGTTAGCCATCACCCTCTTTGGCTTTCACGTGCCCCTTCGGGGCTCCCTCCCTCTCCTCTTGGCCATCTCCCTCTTCTATATCTTCGTGGAGTTGGGCTGGGGGATCATGATCTCCACCATCTCTAGCACCCAACAGCAGGCTTGGCTTTTGGTCTTCATCCTGGCCATGACGGAGATGATCTTCTCGGGCTACGCCGTCCCCATAGAGAGCATGCCTCGGCCTCTACAGTTGTTTTCCAATCTCGTGGCCATCAAGCATTTCCTCATCGTCTTCAGAGGGATCCTTTTGAAGGGGGCCGGACTGAGCGCCTTCATCCCCGAGATTGTAGCCATAACCATCATAGGAGCGGTGGTTGTGAGCCTCACCCTCTGGGTTTTCAGGAAGAGACTAGACTAAACTTGACAAGAAGGAGAAAAAGGTGTAGAATGAGTGAGTGTTCACTCATCAGGGAGGGGCGACAAATGGCTGGTAGAGAGAACCGCAAAGAGAGGCTGACCAAGATGAGGTCAGCCCAGATTCTGGACGCGGCGCTCAAGATCTTCGCTAAGAGGGGCTTTCGTGGGGCTACCATCAGGGAGATCGCCTCCGAGGCCGGCGTGGCGGAGGGAACGATCTACAACTATTTTGGGAGTAAGCAGGATCTCCTCATTAGCATCCCGGGTCAACTGGGGGCCCTACCCATGACCACCATAGCCGATGTGGCTCTAAAGGTCGCGCAGCCTGATGCTAAGTATTACGAGGGGTTTCTCCGCACCATTGTAAGCCAGGGCATGAAGCGATTAGCGGAGAACAAGGATTTTATAAAAGTTCTTCTCTCCACCTTGCCTACCATGGACGAGAAGACCATGGAGGAGTATATAAAGCGCACCCCTCTCTATTTCAGCGGGGTCATGGAGGAGTTTCTTAAGACCGGGGTTGAGAAGGGTGTCTTCCGGGAGATGAACACGGCTATCGTTGCTCGTGCCTTCATAGGCGTGTTCATCATCAATACCCTCCTCCAGGAGATACTGCCGGGAGAAATCCTCCCTCGTATAGATTACGACGAGGTGGCAGAGGAAGTGGTGAGGCTCTTCTTATATGGGGTGACCGTACCTAGAGAGGATGTATAATGAACAGCCGTATCATCCCTATCATGCGCAAGGAGTTCATCCATATCCGTCGCGACCCTCGTACCCTGACCTTCATGTTCCTCATCCCCGTGATCCAGTTGGTGCTTGTAGGCTATGCGGCCACCACCGATATAGAACACCTCTCTACCGCCGTTTTGGACTACGATCGGACACCAGCCAGTAGGGAACTGATAGATGCTTACCGCGCTTCAAACTATTTTGACATCAATTACTATCTCGACGATGAGGGAGAATTAACCCGCCTGGTAGATGGAGGGGGGGTAAGAGCGGGGATGATAATCCCTGCCGGCTATAGCAGAAGCCTAGATAGGACCCACCAAGCAGAGGTGGCCTTCGTCATCGACGGCTCAGACCCCAACGTAGCCAGGACCGCCTTCTCGGCAGCCCAAGGGGTGGGACAAGCCCAGTCGGTGGAGTTGATACAAGAGATCCTTGGGATAGCCCCCGAAGAGCAGCCGGGCATTGAGGTACGCCCCCGGGTCTGGTACAACCCAGAGATGCGGAGCGCCAACTTCATGATCCCCGGCATCATCGGCACCATCTTACAACTTCTTACCACCTTCGTCACCGGCGTCGCCATCGTTCGCGAGCGGGAGCAGGGGACGATAGAGCAACTCATCGTCACTCCTATAAGGTCCTTCGAACTGGTTTTGGGGAAGGTCATACCCTACATTGGGATCACCTTCTTCAACCTCTCCGAGGTTCTCGTCGTGGGCGTCTTCTGGTTCGGTATGCCCATTCACGGCAGCGTCCCTCTGCTTCTCGCGCTGGCCCTCCTTTCGCTGCTCACCTCCCTGGGGCTGGGGCTTCTCATCTCCACCGTGGCCCATAGTCAGATGGAGGCCATGCTTCTCGCCTTTCTCACCCTCATGCCCTCCATCTTTCTCTCTGGCTTCTTCTTTCCTATCGAAGCGATGCCTCTCGCCCTACAAGTGATAAGTTACGTCATCCCTCTCCGATACCTCCTGATCATCGTGCGAGGGATCATCCTTAAAGGTGTAGGGCTGCGGCTCCTCACCGAGCAAGTGATCGCCATTACCATCTTCGGCGCTTTCATTCTGACGATGGCCTCCCTGCGGTTCAGAAAGAGTCTGGAGTGAAGATGAGCACTATCATCGAGACGGAAAATTTGACTAAGAAGTTCAAGAACGTCACCGCCGTCGATGGGTTGAATCTCAACATCGAGAGGGGCGAGATCTTCGGCCTGGTGGGTCCCGATGGGGCGGGTAAGACGACTACTATCCGACTCCTCTCGGCCATCATGAACCCCACCGAGGGTAGGGCCACCGTGGCCGGCCACGACACGGTGAAGGAGGCGGAGGAGATAAAGAAAGTGATCGGCTACATGCCCCAGAAGTTCAGCCTCTACGGGGATCTTTCAGTGATGGAGAACCTCCACTTCTTCGCCGACATCTTCGAGGTACGGGGAGCAGAAAGGGAAGAAAGGATAAGAACGCTCCTCCGCTTCTCTCGCTTGGAGGAGTTCCAAAAAAGACGAGCGGATCACCTCTCGGGAGGGATGCAGAAGAAACTGGCTTTGGCCTGCACCCTAGTCCACAAACCCCAGATCCTTTTCTTAGACGAACCAACCACGGGGGTAGACCCCATCTCTCGGCGGGAGTTCTGGGATATCCTCTCTAATCTCCACCTAGAGGGGGCGACCCTCTTGGTGAGCACGCCTTATATGGATGAGGCGGAGCGCTGCTCTCGCGTGGGGCTGATGTTCGAGGGCAAGATGATAGTCTGTGACGAGCCAGAGAAGGTAAAAGGGCTAGTTCGGGGAGAGGTGATCGAACTCCGCCCCCAGCCTTTGTCCAAAGCGTGGGAGATCATCGAGGGATGGGAAGGGGCACTGGATGTCCGAGTCTACGGGGGCCTGCTTCACGTCTTCGTCGAGGACGGGGAAAGGGCGATGCACCAACTGGAGACCCTGCTGGCCTCTCACGGGGTCACCATGGAAGGGATGCGCCAGATCAGGCCCCGCATGGAGGAGGCTTTCGTCTCCTTGATCCGAAGGGAACAAGTAGATGTTGGCAAGTAAGAACGGCGACCGGATAATAGAGGGCCAAATGTCAGAGGTCAACAAGTGACTGGCGAAAAACCTAGGCTAAACGATTACGCGGTCCAAGCAGTAGAACTGACCAAGAAGTTCGATAACTTCATGGCTGTAGATCATATCAACTTCACCATCGAGAGGGGCGAGATCTTCGGCTTCCTAGGCCCCAACGGCGCGGGCAAGACCACCACCATCCGTATGCTTCTAGGTCTCCTACGACCCACGGGGGGAAAAGCAACGGTCTTGGGTTATGACATCGCCACCCAGTCGGAAGAGATCAGGAAAAGGATCGGCTATATGTCCCAGAGGTTCACCCTCTACCAAGATTTGACCGTCTCCGAGAACCTCGAGTTCTACGGTCGAACCTACGGGGTTAGGGGGAAAGAACTGGCCAAGAAGAAAGAGTTTGTAATAGATATGGCGGGGCTAAAGGGACACGAGAAGGAACTGGCTAAGAACCTAGCGGGGGGCTGGAAGCAGAGACTGGCTCTGGGCACCGCCATCCTCCATGAGCCAGAGATGCTCTTCTTGGACGAGCCCACAGCAGGGGTGGACCCCATCTCCCGTCAGGCCTTCTGGAACTTCCTTTACCGCCTAGCCGAGGGAGGAACCACCATTTTCGTCACTACTCACTATATGGATGAGGCGGAACATTGTCACAACCTGGCCTTCATCCACAACGGCCGAATCATCGCTCAGGGAACCTCTCAGAGCATCAAAGAGAAGCATATGAAAGGGGAAGTTCTGGAGATAGACTGCCAGCGGGCGGACGTGGCGTTGGCCGCCCTGCGGGAACTATCCCTCTTCGAGGAGGTGGCCCTCTACGGCTCCTTAATCCATGCGGTGGCCCAGGGTGTGGAAGGGTATAAGCCCTTGATCGAGGAGACCCTGCGTCAAAAGAGGGCTGGCCTACGAAGTATAGGCCTCATCGCCCCTTCCCTGGAAGATGTCTTTATCTCGAGTGTCAAGGAGCAATCTAACTTGCGAGGAGACGTGCTATGAAAGGTAAAGCCTGGATCGTTATCCTACTCCTGCTCTTGGCGGGAGCAGGAGGCGGTTGGTGGTACTTCACCTCTCACCCCGAGGCCGGCTCTCAACTCTTGGCTGATCTGGGCCTGGAGATGGGAAGGCCGCCGGGGGAGGTCATCGCCGCCTCGGGGATCATCGAGGCCCAGGAGATATCGATCACCGCTGAGATCGGAGGGCGGATCACAAGCCTCCTGGTCGATGAGGGAGACCAAGTGGAAGAAGGCGATCTACTCATAGAACTGGACACCGATCTCCTCGCCGCCCAGATAAAGCAGGCTCAAGCCGCTCTCCACCTGACCCAGGCCAACCTGGCTAGGATAGAGACTGGAGCCAAGAAGGAGGATATCCACCACGTCGAGGCCCTGCTAGAGCAAGCGCAAGCGGCCCGCGAGGGAGCATATCAAGCCTGGCTGGACGCCCAAGCCCTGCGAGACGACCCCCAGGAACTCTCTTTGCAGATCGAGGCCGCAAGATATGCCTTGGCCGTAGCCGAAGAGGTGGTCGCCCAAGCCTGGGCTAACCTGGAAGCCACCCGCACCAAAGAGGACTCCCTGGCCCGCACCTACGATGAATTGAAGGAAGGGTTCGATATCACCATCACCATACCTGAGTTGGGGACGATAGAAAGGCATATCGAGGCTAGTCCGGCCCTCATCAACCAAACCCTCAGAGAGTGGAACCTATCGAGTCAAGAGACCTGGATCACTTGGTCGGCCCTCTACCAGGCCCTAGCGGCTCGGGACGGGACAGAGCGACAGTTAGAGATCCTGATCGAGATGAGGGATAACCCCTTGGCCGCCCAGGCGCAGGTAGATGTGGCCCTCACCCAATATGAGATGGCTCAAGCCGACATGGCCGCGGCCCAAGTCCAACTGGACGCCCTCCGCGCCGGCCCCACAGAACACCAGGTGAATATGGCCCGCGCCCAAGTGCTAGAGGCGGAGGCGAACTTGAAGGCCTTGGAGGTACAGTGGGAGAAGATGAGCCTTAAGGCACCCCGAGCCGGCCTCATCTTGGAACGGATGGTGAACGAGGGGGAGATCGCTGCCCCAGGCTCTCCTCTCCTCAGGCTGGCCGATTTGGATACCGTTACCCTTATGGTATACGTTCCTGAGCCCCAGATCGGCCGTGTCAAAGTGGGCCAGGAAGCCCGGGCGGAGGTCGATTCCTACCCCGGCCAAAGTTTCGCTGGTCGGGTGGTCTTCATCGCCCCCGAAGCGGAGTTCACCCCCCAGAATGTCCAAACGAAGGAACAGAGGGCCACGCTGGTATTCGGGGTGAAGATAGAGATCCCCAACCCAAATCATCGGCTCAAGCCAGGGATGCCCGCCGATGCTCGGATAAAGGTGGGATAGGGGTAAGCGAAGAGGAGATCTGATTATGAAGAAAACCGTTCTTGTGCCCTTGCTAGAAGAGCCGCGAATCGGAAAGATGAGACGACTGGTCACAACTCTACTCCTCGCGCTGACCGTGGGATGCTCTGGCGGCTTAGTCACCCTCGACTCCCTATCCTCCCCCCTCACCGCTTCCGGGGTGATCGAGGCCCGGGAGGTATCGATCACCGCCGAGGTAGGGGGACGCATCGTCGATATCTTAGCCGATGAAGGCCACGAGGTCGAGGAAGGGGCTATCTTGGTGCGGCTGGACACGGCCCTTATTGAGGCCGAGATGGGGCGCGTTCAGGCCGCGGTAGCCCTGGCCCAAGCCAACTTGGCCCAGGTGAAAGCAGGGGCTCGCGAGGAAGAGATCCAGGCGGCTCAAGCAGCACTGGAGAAGGCTATCGCCGCCCAAGAGGGAGCGAAGAGAGCCTGGGAAGATGCCCAAGTAGCCCTAGAGGAGCCTCAAGAGTTGGAATTGCAGATCGCGGAGGCGGAAACCCAACTGGCGCTGGCCGAGCACCAACTCTCCCATGCTCAGGCCCAACTGGCCACAGCCCAGATAATGAGAGACAAATACGAGCGGGATGGCTCCGCTGAGGGGCAAGATCTCTATGAAGCCTATGGCTATCAGGTATCAGCCGCTGAGGCAGCCCTAGCCGCAGCCCAAGAACAACTCGCCGGAGCCCAAAAGAATGTGGAGAACTTTTTGGCCCTGAAGGAAAACCCCATCTCCCTCCGGGCTCAAGTACATGCTGCCCAAGCCCAATACGAGATCGCAGCCGCCGCGGGCGAGGTGGCCCAGGCAGCCCTAGAATCCCTCAAGGCTGGGGCCACCCCGGAGGAGATAGCCGCCGCCCAAGCCCAACTGGAGCAGGCGGAAGCGACTTTGGGGCTCTTAGAGGTACAACTGGAGAAGATGACCCTCAAAGCGCCCCTAAGTGGCCTGGTCACCGGCCGCTCAGTTCAAATAGGGGAGACCGCCTCTCCAGGAGCCGTCCTCCTCACCCTGACTGACCTGGATCAAGTTGAACTCACCGTCTTCATCCCGGAGAACCGTCTGGGAGAGGTCCGCTTGGGGCAAGAGGTTACCGTAGAGATCGATTCCTTCCCGGGCAAAGGGTACCAAGGGGAGGTTGTCTATATCTCCTCGGAAGCGGAGTTCACCCCTCGCAACGTGCAGACCAAAGAGGAGCGGGTTAATACCGTCTTCGCCGTCAAGATTCGACTCTCCAACCCGGAGCACGAATTGAAACCCGGCATGCCTGCCGACGCGACCTTCGAGCAACTGTGAAAACAGGGAACACGAGTCCTCAGGGTCCGTGTTTCCATAGGAATTCCACATCATTTTCCGTCTCTAGGCAACATATCTATCGACGGGCAAAGAGGCTTCGCAGACAAAAGCCGTTATCCTCTCAAGGTTCTCTCCTGTCAAGGTTCCAGCCTCTTTACCGCTTCTCTCGCCAAAAGGGCGCATCGCTTGCCCCTCTTTGGTGTTCTATCCTTATGAAGAGCCCTGAAAATCGGCCTGGGGTATTGACTTCCCAGCGATTAGGTGTATAATGGGATTGAGGCCCCTCTTTGATTGAAGGATATCCGGTGCCCGGAGCGGTCTTACGTCAATGGGGGCCAAGGAAAGGAGGTGGTCAAGGGCGATCATCTAGTCGGAATCAGCGCTCCATCTCTAAGCCAGATCCTGCCCAGATCTCGGAGTCGATTAGAGGGAGCGTTTTTCATGAAAGGAGGTAGATCAAGGATCTTCTTAAAGTTTTTGATTAGAGGGATACATCAAAGGAGGGTTTCATGACTCCCTTTTGGTTCATAGTATTGGCGCTTGTCGCTTACGGCATCGCCTATTTCTGGTACTCCAAGTGGTATGACACAAACGTGTGGAAGCCGGATCCGGCGAAGACGACTCCGGCCCACATGTTCATGGACGGGGTGGAGTTCTTCCCCGCCAGCCGGTACGTCCTCTGGGGGTACCAGTTTAAGAGCATCGCCGCTTTGGGGCCCATCCTCGGTCCCTTCATCGCCCTCACCTATGGTTGGCTCCCGGCCTTGATCTGGATCATCGTGGGCAACTTCTTCATCGGCTGGATCCACGACTATGGCTCCATCATGCTGGCCGTCCGGAACGAGGGAAAGTCCTTCGGCCCCCTCACCTACGAGTGGGTGGGTGCCGGGGGGAGAAGCACGCTCTTGGGCTTCCTCCTCTTCTATCTGCTCATCATCTCCGCCGTGTTCATCATGTTCATCGCCCTCTTCTGGAACATCTTCCCCGGCACCATCTGGGCCACGCTGGGGGTGATAGTCACCGGGCTCATCACCGGGCAACTGCTCTACAAGATGAAGATGAACATCCTCACTGTCACTATCATCGCCATCGTCCTGGTCATCGTGAGCGTCTTTCTGGGCATCTGGTTTCCCTTCCCAGCCACGGGTTTCCTGGGAGCCTGGACATTGGCTTTCTGGGCGGCGGTGTGCTGCGTGATCCTCTATTTCGCCTCTGTGCTGCCCATGCCCACCTTCATCCAGCCGGTCAACTACGTAGCCTTCTACCCGGCCTTCATCGGCGTGCTCCTCATCATCATCGGGAGTTTGCTCTCGCCGGTGACCAACATAACGCTTTTGCAGCCGGCCTGGAAGACCGCCTATACGGCCGCGGCGGGCCCTATCTGGCCCATGATGTTCGTGGCTATAGCCTGCGGGGCCATCTCTGGCTGGCATAGCCTGGTGGGGAGTTCCGCCACCGGTAAGCAGTTAGACATCGAGACCGACGCCCACCCGGTGGGGGCCGGCGCGATGCTCACCGAGGGGCTTTTGGCCCTCTCCGCCCTGGCCGCGTATATGGTCCTCTCGCCGGATGAGACAGCCCTGGGCAATGTGGGGGGGTTCGTGCTGGGAGCCACCAGGCTGACCACCGCTTACCTGGGAGCGGGGACAGAGACCTTCTTGAAGGTTTTCTTCGGCCTCTTCCTGGTGATCTACGCTTTCACCGTCCAGACCCTGGTAACCCGCTTCTGGAGGCTGATCTCCGCCGAACTCTTCGGGGAGAGCCCCCTGGGCCAGCCGACGGTAGCCACCATCGTAGGGCTCTTCATCGCCTGGCTCTTCGCCATCTCCGGTTCCTGGATCAACCTCTGGCTCTACTTCGGAGGCGCCAACCAACTCTTGGCTGGCTTGGCCCTCATGCTCATCTCCATCTACCTGGTGAGACTCAGGGCTCGATCTGGCTTAACCTTGGGCCCGGCCATCTTCATGATCGTCACCACCCTGGCCGCCTTAGCCTGGGAGACCTGGACGTTCCTAAATGCCCTACTCACCCGGACCCCATTAGTGAGGGCACCGTTGGCTTCATATCCAAACATCGCCCTGGCCATCAACGGGATCTTCGTCCTGGTTGGTGCTGTGCTCTTCATCCTGGGTATCCGGATGGCCCTCTTGACTTGGGGGTCCTACTCCAAGTATCAGGCCGCGCCCCCTGCGGAAGCGCCAGCGGAGTAAGCGGTAGAGTGCCTATAAACAAGAGGGGCAGCCCTTGCTATAGGGCCGCCCTTCTTGTACAATAATGAAGAGGATAATCTGATCGGTAAGGAGATGCGACTCCGATGGAAGAGAAGGAAAAAGAGGAAGAGAAGAAAGGGGGGTTGGGAGAGACCCTAAAGGGCGTCCTCTACGGCATGGCTTCCCATGGTCAAGTGGTCGGCGCCCTGCGGACGAGGATGTACCTGGAGCACCTCTTCATGTTCATGACCCTGGGAGATATGCTGGGCGTCCCTGTCTTGCCGCCCTATTATTCGTTGCGCCTTCTCCCCTATGCCGTCCCCAACATCAAGTCCTGGAAGAGGCGGGTCTTCCGGGAGAGGGACTTCACAGACGTCATATACTAACGGCTTGACCTAAGATGCAGACTCCCCAAGCGAAAATCGAGTTTGTGGGGTTGCTTCCCACCTTTTTCAACCTCTGCGCTCCCTGTTGCACCAAGGATTATGTGAGGGCTTGCGGCATAGACTACGGCGCGGAACAACTGAAAGAGTACCCGCCCCAGACACGAGAGATCCACCTCCGGGCCTATCAACTCTTCGTCAACCTGCTCCGGGATTTCGGCACCCAGGTCAGGCCCCTGGCCGTGGGTTCCATGTCGCCTAGGGGACTATGGCTTACCATCAAACATCGTCTGGGCCACGACCTAAACCTGGTCATCCATGACCGAAGGGTGGTCAAGGGAGATGCCGGGTATGAGGCCATCAAGAAAGCGATAGAGGAAGAGATATATGGGTCAAGATGATAGGGCGAGGGAAGAGCCCAGTTTGTGGCAGAAGATCAAGGAGGTCTTCTTTGGCCTTTTCGTTTATGACCTCTATCGGAGTGCCATCCAAGCCAAGGCAGAATACGAGGACGCCTTGAACGTCCTCTTGATGGGCCAATTTCTGGGTATCCCCCTCATGAACTCGGTCTTTACTCTAAGGCTTTTCCCCTATCTCCTCCCCCAGTTGGGGGATTGGAAGCGAAGGAAGTTAAAGGAGGCGGATATAACAGATTTCATTCCCAGCGGTGCCCATTAGGGGGATGGCTGTCTTGGTAGATTGGTTACAAGGAAAGGATTTGAGGGTATCATGAAAGGACTTACCGATTTCTTCGCCCAGAAGGGCACGCCGGAGATCGTGATCTTCGCCGGCAAAGGAGGGCTGGGGAAGACCACCTGCAGCGCCGCTCTAGCCCACCACATGGCCACGGTCCAAGGGAAGCAGACCCTGTGCTTCAGCACCGACCCCCAGGCTTCCCTCTCCGATATCTTCGAGCAGGACTTCTTCGGGAAGGGGATCATAGAGGTATTGCCCAACCTCCATGTGGTAGAGATAGATGCTGATAGCAGGGTGGCCGCTTATCAAGAGGAGATCAAGCAGAAGATCCTAGATATGTATAGCCTCGATGAACTCCCCGAAGAGATCGAGGAGTACATCGATTCCACGTCCGCTGAGCCAGCCATGTATGAGTCGGCCACTTATGACGCCATGGCGGAACTGGTGGCTCAAAAGGATTACGATCTCTATATCTTCGACATGCCCCCCTTCGGCCACGGGGTGAGGATGGTGGCTATGGCCGATATCCTCTCCAAGTGGGTGGAGAAGATCACAGAGGCTAGGGAAAAAGCGGGGGAGTACGAGGCGGTCGCTGCCACCTTGAAAGGAACCAAGGTGAGCGAGGATGAGGTGCTCAAAGAACTGCTGGATATAAAGAGCAAGATCACTACCTTCACCGACCTCATCATCGACACCAAGAGGACAGCCTTCTTCATGGTGCTCATCCCGGAGAAGATGGCTATCCTAGACACCGAGAGAGCCCTGGAGATGTTCGAAGCCTTGGGGATCGGGATGTCGGGCTTGATCGTGAACATGATCTATCCCCGAAGCCTGTTGGAGAGGTCTTCTCTGAGCGATCTTCTGCGCAACAGGATCGGGATGCAAAAGAGGTATCTCGAGGTGATGAGAGAGAAGTTCGCTGGTCAGATAGTCTGTGCCCTGCCTATGTATCCTCGGGAGCCGAAAGGGCTAGAGATGATAGCCCTGGTGGCCGAGGATCTGATGGAATCGAAGGTGGCGATATAAGGAGGCGTATAATGCGCTCGTTGGGCGAGTACTTAGCCTCGCAACCGAATTTGAAGTTCATCTTCACCGGAGGCAAAGGAGGAGTGGGGAAGACCGCGGCCGCGGTAGGGTTGGCTTACCATTTCGCCTCCCAGGGGAAGAAAACCCTGGTGGCCTCTTTGAACCCCGTCCATTCCCTCACCAGTTGTTTCGACCGCGACTGTAGTGGCGGCGAGCCTAGAGAGATCGTAGAGAACCTCTACGCCTGCGAGGTGGAGACCGAGGATGTGGTGGAGCGGTACCGGAAGAACATCGGCCGCCGGGTGAAGGATTTCTTGAAATGGTCGGATATCCCGGTAGCGGCGGGCCCCTTCATCGACATAGCGGTGACTAACCCCGCCTTCGAGGAGTCGGCTATGTTCGATAAGATGACCGACATAATGCTCGAAGAGAAGGAAAAATATGAGGTGATGATCTTCGACACCGCCGCCGTGGCCAACGCCATAAGGTTGATCGGCCTGAGCAAGATCTACGGGTTATGGCTGAGCCGGATGATCGAAAGCCGCAAGGAGGCCCTCTCCCTGCGGGTGCAACTCTCCTTTCGCAAGGAGAAGATAATGGAAGAGGTAAAGCAAGACCCTTTGATGGCTGACCTCATCTCCATGAACGAGAAGTTCATCCGGGCCAAGAGGCTCCTCACCGACCCTGCGAGCACCGCTTTCTTCTTCGTCACCCTTCCCCTCGCTCTACCTATAGCCGTAGTGCAGAGGTTCATCAAGATGGTTCGGGCCTATGACATCCCTGTGGGTGGCGTCATCGTCAACCAAGTGCTGCGCCGAGAGATCGTGGAAGCGAGCGAAGGGGACGAATACCTGAGCAATAAGTTCCAGGAACAGTGGGGCTACATGACGACCATCAGGGAAGACCTGGGAGACCTGGTGCGGGCCTTCATACAACTCTACCCCGACGAGGTAGCCTGTGTGGAGATGGTGGCTAAGGTCTCCGACGACCTCCTCCATTATGTCCCCGGGTTCTGGGAAGAGCTCTGATGGAGAGCAAGAAGCACCTCATAGCCGCCAGCAACTTCTTGCTTGGACCGACCAATTTTTTGATCCTACCCCTACCCGAAAATTGGAATCTCGGCCAAGGGCTCTCCCCACCGGAGGTAAACTCCAATACCGCCTGGGGTGAAGCGATGTGGGTCACCTCGGGCCGGGCCAGCCACCTCCTCTATGACCCCCAGAGAAAAGTGGGCCTTGAGTTCGAGATGAAAATCTCTAAGGGCAAGGGGGAATCAAAATATAGATTAAGCCTAGTGAAGGATCAAGGCACAGCACGGCTGGGCGAGCACGAGGGGTATTATATCCTGGGAGAGGTAAAGCGGGGCTTTCCCAGAAGGAAGACGGCCAAGACCCTTCGCTGTTCCCTCTATTGCCAGGAAACCAAACGAACCATCGACATGGAGTTCGTGGGGGGGTGTTCAGAGGAAGATCTGGCTCAGATCCTCGAGGCCATCTGTGGCCTGGAGTGCCACTAACCGACTATCTCCACCACCTTCTCTAGAAATCGAAAGAGGCTCTCGGCCGTCACCCCCCCCATTTCAGAGAGGTAGAGATTGGCTACCAGGTGAGGGGACCTTTTCCTCAAGGAGAGCCTTACCAGTCCAGGAGCCTCCTCCGGAAGCGCGGATGCCAACCTGGAAGCGATCTCTGTATCCCTCTTGCGAGCGATGAACATCCCCTCCAAACTATCGATCGTCCAGCCTTCTTTCTCCAGGGCCCTCATGGTCCTCCCGGCTCTCCAACCCCGGCGTGTCACTTCCAAATCGGTTTTGGGCTTAAGGCGTAGGTCCCCTTTGATGACCACTATATCTCTTTGCCCCCTCAGACGGTTGATTACCCAGAGGAGGAGCACCTCTCTAGCCTCCAAGAGGACCATCATACCCACTTTCTTGAAGGAGCCTAGCGCTCCCTGCACATCGACCCGAAACACTGAGGCCCCTAGCCAGTCCACCGATGCTTGACCTTCATATGCCCTTATCCCCTCCCTCAGCCATCGGAGAGCCTGTAGGCCGCGACGCCGGTTCATCTGCCGCCCAAAAGGGTACCAGAGGACGAGGAGCACGGAGAGGCCGATGATGATCTGAGTTGCCAACTGAGAGGTATCCATAGTAAACTCCGAGACAAATAGGACTTTCGCTTAGCCTAGCAAAAGAAGATCTCGCTGTCAAATACAAAGGAGGGATAGTGAATCCGTTAACCCTGGTAGCAGAACTGATGTCCATCTCCGCCAGGACGGCCCCCAAAGCGGCGGGTAAGGACTTCACCGTCACTGCCATCGTGGAGGGCGAGGATCTTGCGGCTCTGGCTGCCAAGATGTACGAGTTCGGGGAGAGGACCGGGAAGGGGAACTTCGACCGGGATGGGGCCAACGTGCGAGATTCGGAGGCTGTCCTCCTGATCGGCTTAAAGGACGAAAAGGTGGTGGGGCTCAACTGTAGCGCCTGCGGTGCGGAGAAATGCGTCAAGCCCAACACTTTCGAGGGGGAGTTCAAGGGGCCTCACTGTGCCCACCGCCTCCTGGACATGGGAATCGCCATCGGCTCAGCGGTGAAGACGGCCAGCCTCTTGAACGTCGATAACCGGGTCATGTACCGAGCTGGAGTGGTGGCTCGGGAGATGGGGCTCATCAATGCCGACTTCGTGATAGGGATACCGCTTTCAGCCACGGGGAAAAACATATATTTCGACCGATAGGGAGAAGTGTGCGCTATCGTAATTTGTAGTTGAAACGTCGCAGACTAGCTGCGACGCTACACTGAATCCTGCACATCCTTTTCCTAGCGTCGGCTTGTCCTGCCTGCTCTGGCACGTGGCAGGCCAGAGAGCGAAGCCGAAGGGCTTGTCCTGAGGCTTTGCTGAAGGGAGTGCAGCCCGAGGTTATGCCTGAGCCAAATAGATGCGCCAAGTGCTAAGTGATGAACATAACCTCTGAGGACAAAGCCCTTGCAGATGCGCCCCCCCTATGCTAGAGTAGGAACGAGGCACAGTCATGAAAGTCGTCTCTCCCCACCCCTGGAAGGTAACCCCTGCCGAGGGGAAGAGAATACAGAATGAGTTGTGGGAAAAGGTATCTACTACCTGGAAGCCGATTGATGTAAAGACGGTGGCTGGGGTGGATGTAGGGATGGAGGGGGAGATGGCAAAAGCCGCGGTGGTCGTTTTGAGTTACCCGGGACTCCGCCCCCTAGACCAGAGTCTGGCCCAGGTCCCCGTCACCATGCCCTATATACCAGGGCTTCTGGCCTTTCGAGAGGCCCCGGCTATTCTCGCTGCCTGTGAGAAACTGGCTACCGAGCCCGATCTACTCATCTTCGACGGACAGGGGCTGGCTCATCCCCGCCATTTCGGCATCGCCAGCCACGTGGGAGTGATCCTGGACCTGCCCTCCATCGGCTGCGCCAAGTCCCGCCTCTGGGGCAGCCACCACGAGCCCCCTAATGAAGCGGGCTCTTACGCCCATCTCTACGATGGCGAGGAGGTGATTGGAGCCGTAGTCCGCACCAAAACAGGGATTCACCCGGTTTACGTCTCCATCGGCCACAAGATCGACCTCCCCACCGCCATTCAATTCATCCTCTCCTGCTGCCGGGGGTACCGGCTGCCGGAGCCTATAAGGTTCGCTCATCGGGTGGCCGAAGGGGAGAAACTCAAGATAGAGGGGGAACAAAAGTCCCTGTTCGACCTCCTGTAGCGTCCAGCCTCAGCAAAATAGTTTCGTAGAAAAGACGAAGATTTACGGAAAAAGGCGCTCCTTGTGACTAGAAGGGGTTTTACTCTCTTCCTTACGTATACCATGTAATCATGTCCACTTCGTCGCCCTTTAGGGCGACGCTACTATGTATATTTTGAACAAACAGGCCGTGGATTATATGAGGTGATAAGATAAACAAAGAGGACACATGCCAAGGAAAAAATTGCGAACGTGGGCAGGCCATAGTGAATTTGAGTATTCAGGCTCAGTTGATACCGGAACTGACATATTTTTGGGTAAAAATTGTCGCTATCACGAATTTATATCCGGTAAAAGATATCAAGCATTGTTGAAACATTTCATAAAACAAACCGTTAGCATTGGGACATCACGTACTAATCCTCCAGATGGAAGTTTAGGGGCATGGTTGCTTTCAAATGTTTCCCGAAGGGCGCTAGCCTCATATATTGGCCCAATTCTCTTACATGAAGGTTATGCCAATCGAGGAATTGGCGGCACTGATACGATTCAATCTTTATAAACGTCTCCTAACACGGCGAGTTGTATGGCATCGCCGCAGAAAAACGCGAAATCATAGAGCAACAAAGGTAGTGTCGGCCTGTCCCGACTGATGTGGGTCAGAGGCTTTAGCCCGACGAATCAATCGTCGCCCTAAAGGACGACGCTACGAATGAGGGATTGAGTTATGGACAAGGATTTGATCGAGAAGGCAGCACGGCTCATCGCTGAAGCCAAGCACGCTGTGGCCCTCACCGGGGCGGGGCACAGCACTCCCTCTGGCATCCCCGACTTCCGCAGCCCTGGCTCTGGCCTCTGGAGCCAGGTGGATCCCACGGAGGTGGCCTCCATCCAGGCCTTCTATCGGGACCCCGAGGCTTGGTACGCTTGGTACCATAAGCGAGGCACCATGTTCCTAGATGCCCAGCCCAACCCGGCTCATAAGGCCCTGGCAGAGTTGGAGGAGATGGGGCGCTTGCAAGCGGTGATCACCCAAAACATCGATAACCTACACCAGAAAGCGGGCTCCAAGAAGATAATAGAACTCCACGGAAATACTCAGGAGGCTATCTGTCTGAGATGCGGCGACATCATCCCCGCCCCGCTCCTTTGGGAAAGGTACGTCCAAGAGCGACAGGTACCCAGATGCGAGAAGTGCAGCGGGATGATGAAACCCAATGTCATCCTCTTCGGGGAGATGTTGCCGGAGGAGGTCATCACTGCAGCTTGGGAGGAGGCCCAACTTTGCGACCTGATGTTGGTGGCCGGCACCTCTTTGGAGGTGACCCCGGCGGGTCACCTCCCTCTCATGGCCCGGCGACGAGGGGCCAAACTGATCATCGTCAACTTCCAGCCCACTCGGGCTGACAGTTACGCCGAGGTCGTCATCCGCGAGGATGTGGCGGAGGTGTTGCCTAAGATAGCGGAGATATGCCGCGAAAAGATATAGACAGTTTGGCGGCTACAACCACCATAGATCAGCGAAGAGAAGATGACCTAGATGAAAGTATCGGTTGGCATGAGCGATCAACCAGAGCATGATCATAATCATCTACTGTTTGGCCTCTACCTTCTCTCTGAACCTATCCAAGTCGATAATAAAGCGGATATGAGTCCCCTCCCCAATCTTCTCCCCTTCGTCGAAGGCCTCCACTTTGAAAGTGAGCCTTCGCCCCTCGACCTCCACCAGTTCGGAGTAGACCGCTACCTCCATCCCCTGAGGTGTAGCCGCTAGATGGCGTACCCGGACCTCGCTCCCCACGGTAGCCTGGCCAGGGGGCAAGAGATGATCCACAGCCTTCACGCTGGCGTTCTCCATGAGGGCGACCATCCTGGGGGTGGCCAAGACGGCTACATTACCACTCCCCAAATGCTGAGCGGTATCTTCTTCCGCGACCACCAGTCTCACCTCTCCCCTGAGGCCAGGTGCAAGCCCTTTTTTGGCCATGACTAGCAACTCCTCTCTTCGTTGACCGGCATAAAAAGAGCCGAGACTCTTGGCTTGGCTCGGCTCGTCTATCGCCAGCGGATTATATCAGGCTGGCACCCCAGAAAGGACGGTCTCCAGTGCCTCCCCTTCCAGGGTTTCCACCTCCATCAGTTTCTTAGCCAGTCGGACCAAGGTATCCTTGTGCTGGGTGAGGATGCTCTTGGCCCTCTCGTGCGCCTCGCTGATGATGCGGCGGATCTCCTCGTCGATGGCTTGGGCCACCTCCTCGCTATAGTTCCTCTGCTCGCCGATCTCCCGCCCCAAGAAGACCAACTCCTCCTTCCGCCCGAAGGTGAGCGGCCCCAGCCTCTCGCTCATCCCATACTCGGTGACCATCTTGCGGGCTAACTTCGTGGCTCGCTCCAGATCATTCGCCGCACCGGTGGTCACATCGTTGAAGATTAGTTCCTCCGCCGCCCGTCCTCCCAGAAGGCCAGCCAGTTCATCCTCGAACTTGGAGCGGGCCATCAGATACCGGTCATCCTCGGGAAGGGGCATGGTGTAGCCCAGTGCAATCCCACGGGAGATGATGGAAACCTTATGCACCGGGTCGCAGTTGGGCAACATCTTCATCACCAACACGTGGCCCGCTTCGTGATGGGCTATGATATTCCGCTCCTCATCGCTGATGAGGCGGCTCTTTCTCTCTGGCCCAGCCATCACCCTCTCGATCGCCTCCTGCATCTCCTCCATGCTGATAGCCTTCCTGTTGCGGCGGGCGGCGAGGATAGCCGCCTCATTCACCAGGTTCTCTATGTCAGCCCCGGAGAAGCCAGGGGTCTGTTTAGCCACGACGTCCAGATCCACCTCCTCGGCCAGAGGCTTCCCCCGGATATGGATATCCAGGATGGCGCGGCGCCCCTTCATGTCCGGCCGATCCAAGACCACCCGTCTATCGAAACGGCCTGGGCGCAGAAGCGCCGGGTCCAAGATATCCGGTCGGTTAGTGGCAGCGATGACGATGACGTTGGTATCGGTGTCGAAGCCGTCCATCTCCACCAGGATCTGGTTAAGGGTCTGCTCCCTCTCATCGTGGCTGCCACCCAGACCGGCACCTCGATGGCGCCCCACGGCGTCTAGCTCGTCCACGAAGACGATACAAGGAGAGTTTCGCTTCGCCTGACCGAAGAGGTCCCTCACCCTAGAGGCGCCAACCCCCACAAACATCTCCACAAACTCGGAGCCTGAGATGGAGAAGAAAGGAGCCTTCGCTTCCCCGGCTACCGCTCGGGCCATGAGGGTCTTGCCGCACCCTGGAGGCCCCACCATCAGCACCCCCTTGGGGATGCGAGCCCCTAGAGCGATGAACTTCTCCGGCTCCCTGAGGAACTCTACCACCTCCAAAAGTTCCTCCTTTGCCTCCTCCACACCCGCCACATCGGCGAAGGTGACGGTGGGTGTATCGCCGCTGAACAGGCGGGCTCGGCTCTTACCAAACGATAAAGCCTGGTTGTTGCCGCTTTGAGCCTGGCGCATCATAAAGAAAAGGAGCCCACCGATAACGATGACTGGGAGGAAAGAAGAGGTCAAGATACCGATCCAGTTGCCGAATTCGCTGGGCTCCTTAAACTGAAGGGAGATGTTGCTTAACTGATTTTCCGTTACCCCAAGGTTCCTGAGTACCTCGGTGATATCTGAGGCTCGGTCCTTATGGGAGCGTACCTTCTCCCCAGAGGCAAGAGTTACCGTGAGTTCGTCACCCGAGACGATGATCTCCTTTATACTACCTTTCTTGGCTTCCTGGGCCACCTCATTTAAGGGAACAGTGGGCAAGCCCTCAGGGCTATAGAAGACATTGAAGAAAAGAGCTCCCACGGCGACGATGATGAGAAGATAGACCAGCCCATTTTTGAACCACCTAGAACTCACGCCCTCCTCCTTGCTACACTCCCTATACCAAAGAACCTCTTAAACTCGCCCTTTCTAGTTAACATTATACACCAAAAAGCGAGGAGAGGGCAAGTCCATACCTGGTACTAGGTTGCGTTCACCAAGTGGTCCCTGGGCTTCTTACCCGGGATACGCGATATCGC
>CAYLIE010000013.1:0-63983 GCA_964383935.1 uncultured Anaerolineales bacterium
AACCTCCACCCGGCCCATCACCTCCGCCCCGAACCTTAGAAGGCACTCCTCTTCGATCATGTAGCGATGGGTCCCCAGAGCGATGAGGATCGTGACCTTCTCATCAGCCACGCCTGCCCTATTGAGTTCGTTCAGTAGGAGAGGGAGCACCCTCTCTTGCGGCGTAGCCCTAGTCTGATCGTCCACCAGGATCACTGTCTCCCTGCCCTTCTGGGCAACCAACTCAGTTAATGTCGGCGCGCCGATGGGGTTTCGGATGGCCTGCACTATCTCGGCCTCCTCATCAGGCACCCCGGCTACCTCCCGGGGTGAGATAATCCAACCCAACCGGCTCTCCGGTAAATCGAAACTCTTGCTATTCTCCCCGTAAGGGATATCGATATGCAAGATTAACCTCCCCTGTCTGCCTCGCCAAATCTTTCCCTCTCCACTCCCACCATGTAGTCTATTCCTAACACGTGGCTTTTCAAGAGGATGTGACTAGAATGGCTCAGGGGCATAGGAGTACTTTGATAGCCTCTCTGCTTTAGTAAAGCAGGATGTCACCCAGCGCGCCACAGCCCCTTTGGGAAGCCCATAGCGGAGGTGGGCGTAACATATGCGCTATAGAGATTTGGGCTTTGGGAAAGCACCCTCCTGAGGTATCTATCGCCTAAACGAGGACGTTGGTTATATGGCGGCTTTAACCCTTCTGGCAAACGCTTTCCCGAATTCGAAAGCCCTCCTTATCTCCTCGTCATGGGGAGCAAACTTAAAGGAGAGATCCGCCTCCACTACCTCAATGCCCGCCTCCCGGAGATCTTCCTTCATCTGTTGCACAGCCTTAGCAGCCCATCCATAGGAACCGAAGGCAGCACCGATCTTGCCAGTTGGTTTCAGCCCCTTTAGGTCCTCTAAAAAGGCGGCCATATTGAGCAACATCCGCTGATTGTGGGTTGACGATCCTACTAAGATGCCCTTGGCTTCCAGAAGTTCCTTGATCACCTCACTGCGATCAGCCGCGGGAAGACCATATAGACTCACCTCTGCCCCCTCGCTTGCGATTCCCTCCACGAGCGCCCGAGCGATCTTCTCCGTGCTTCCCCACATCGTCTCATAGACGACTAAAATTTTATGCCTGGCTTCGCCCTTTGCCCACCGCGCGTAGGCTTCGATGATTTTACCAGGGTTCTTACGCCAGATGAGGCCGTGGCTAGGTGCGATGGTGGAGATCTCTAACCCTGTCTTTTGGATCTCTTCTATCTTCTTAAGAACCAACGGGCTGAAGGGCCAAAGGATATTGGCATAGTAGCGTGCAGCCTCATCGAAGAGAACCCACGCATCCACTTCGTCGGCGAACCTCTGGGAAGTGGCCAGATGTTGCCCAAAGGCATCGTTGGGCAAAAGTACGGCCTCCTCCTCTATATAGGTGAACATACTGTCTGGCCAGTGGAGCATGGGAGCCTCGATGAAGGTAAGAGTTTTTCGCCCCAGGTTGATCTCGTCCCCTGTCCCCACCACCATGAAATCCCATTCGCCGGGAAGATACCTGCTCAGGCTCTCTACGCCTCTCTTACTACACACTAATTTTGCCTGAGGGGCCAACTTCATCACCTCAGGGATAGCCCCGGAGTGATCGATCTCTCCATGATTAGCGATGAGGTAGTCGATTCGCCCCGGATCAACGAGTTCCCTGATCCGCCCTAACATCTCTCCCGCCAACTGCGAAGCGACCGTGTCCACCAATGCGATCTTCTCGTCCCTGACCAAGTAAGCGTTATATGTTGTGCCCCGAGGGGTGGTATAGGTGTAGCCGTGAAAATTTCGCACGTTCCAGTCGATGGCTCCTACCCAGTAGACCTCTTCCGCAACCCTTATCTGCATCATAACCTCCCTTCTTGAACGATCTCTTTGCATCGCCTAGGTGTAGTATACCAAAAAGTAGTTCCTCTTTCCATTATCTGAAACTGATGTGACCAGATGGGCGTCAGGCTGAACAGCCGACATTGAATTGGACACCGCGCGCCTTGAATGGTAGACTGTTTTTGCTGGAGATCCATGGAGGTGGCCTTGAGACACGAACTCCTGCGATCTATCTCCTATTTTTCGGGGCTAGATGAGGCGACGCTAAAAGCCCTTGCTCGCGTCGCTGTCCGGCGACGGTATGATGCCGGGCAGATGATATTTGTGGAAGGGGAACCTTGCGCTGGCCTCTTCATAGTCGAGGGCGGACGGGTGAAGATATTCAAACTCTCTCCCGGAGGACGGGAACAGATACTGCATATATTCGGGGTGGGCGAAGGCTTCAACGATGTGGCCGTCCTCGACGGTAGACCAAATCCTGCCAGTGTCATGGCTCTCGAGCCCACTTCGGTGCTGGTCATCGATCGTCCCTCGATGGTGTATCTCCTGGAGCGCTACCCGGCCCTCTCTAGGGCTGTTATCGAGAACCTAGCCAGTCGTGCCCGCCATCTCGTCTCCTTGGTGGAGGACCTCTCCCTTCGCACTGTCGTGGGACGGTTAGCCAGACTCTTGGTCGAGCAAGCCACTGAGGAGGTCAACCTGGAGAGGGTTCCTCGGGGCCTCACCCATGCACAGATGGCGGCCAGGTTAGGCACGGTGCGGGAGGTGATCACTCGTTCCCTGCGTAAATTAGAGGATGAGGAGATCATCAAGACTGAGCGTCACCGGATCATTATTCTGGATCGGGAAGCCCTCGAAGATAAGGCGATCTCTTAGACTAACGGCGTGACAAAAGTCACAGACAGGGGAGCGTTGAACTGCTAAGGTGAGAGAGGTTCAGCGCTTCTCTTTTTTCACCGTCGCTCGTAGGCTAGACAAAGGGAGAGGCTGGGTCATTACTATCTTAGCCCTCCTTTGATTGAAACGGTGCATGAGCGATGCATGGCCACCTATGGTCGTTTGGACCAGGAGACGAGATCCTAAAGTCTATGAAGTCAGCATTTGACTGAAGCGAGTATATGTGCTACCTGCTAGTGGGGAAGTTCACCTTGGTGTACGAGGCAAGAGAGACTGAACGCAACAATCGTCAAGTGATTGAGGAGTTATGAGGCCATGGGAGAGAAAAGTAGATTCTTAGCACCCATCATTGATGAAACCAAATGTGACGGTTGTGGCCTCTGCGTGGAGTTATGTTCCACAGGAACCCTAGCGCTGAGGGATGGAAAGGTGGTGGTGGTCAACCCTGAGGTTTGCTTGTATGAAGGGGTGTGTGAGGATATCTGCCCCCAGGGGGCCATCGATCGTCCCTTTGAGGTGGTTTTCGCTACTTGAAGAGGAGGAAAGATGACCATCTCCGCTTACGTACTGACCGAGTGCGACATAGATCCTGCCGGTGTGGTGCGTGGCCTGCGGCAACTGCCTGGGGTCAAACAGGCTCATGCTCTATTCGGCCCTTTAGACGCCATCGCCCATGTAGAGGGGGATGACCTAGAGGCTCTGGGCGAGGTCATAGCCCGCTTCTATTCTATCGAGGGGGTCAAGGGCACCGACACTCGCATCGCCAGAGTGGAGTAGTTATCAGGGGCTTGGGTTTGGTCCGTGGCAAGGAAGACTATTCGTTGTTTGGCGGCTTTCATCGAGGGAGGAGGTTTGCATGTCTCTTTTCAAAGGATGCCCCGGGGCCATCCGCTTTAGGGAAGCGGTGCCCGAATATGTCGATTGCCCTGAGTGCGGCGAAGAGACGGAAATTTGGTCAGACGAACTAGTGGCCCGCTGTTACCATTGCCAGGCTCTAGTAAGAAGGAGACGAGGACCATCCTGCATCGACTGGTGTCGGTACGCCGAGGAGTGCATCGGCACCGAGGTCTACCAGCGTCTGAAAGGCGGCGGTGGGAAAAGTCCAGGGAGAGCCTAAGCACCCCCCGGCTGTATCTACGCTAATCCCCTGACTGGTAAGAATATCTTCATCAGGAATTGATAACCACTCGCAATTGCGCGAAACAGCGTTACCTCATGCCCATGATCACAGCGATCTGGGCAGCCCCCCAAAAGGCCTTACGCATTGACATTTACTGAAGCAGATGCTACTCTCCCTGAGAGTAGTGAATTAGGCTAACCCTGAGTTCGCTTATACGACTGCTGGCGGATGTGTGCCCCGATTCCGGCGGCAGCAGCGAACATCCAAGCCGAACCAGCAGGTGAAAAATGAGAAGGCTCACTTCATCGTTCCTTTTGATGGGATCACTTGCATTAGCCATAAGTGGTTTTGCGCCCGCTCTTTCACCCATACCAATGGCAGCAGATTCCGCGGGCAACCACGTAGCCGCACAATTTCGTACCGCCTGGATCTATGACTCACCAGAGGACACCTTCAGCAATGCCCAGGTGACTGGCCGAAAATGGTGGCAGGCGAGCATGCACAATGGTCCAGATGAAACGGGGGCGGCGATTATCGGGCTGGCCCTTACCCTTGAGAGCACACTGGCATTTGATATCTTGCAGGCGGATCATCTCGTAACATCTGGTCCTCCAGCCTATGAGTGGTCCTTTGGCGACGTCCCTGAAGGGTCTGATGCCGGGGCATGGGTGGATTCCCTGCATGATTCGAATCCCGTTCCGGTCACCTTCTCCCCAGGTTTTGACACTTCCCGCTCAGTGGACAAGACCGAGTTCACGGAACCAGATACCCAGACCCTGACTATAACGCTGACCCCGCGAGAGGTGACGGAAGGGTTCAGTGTGCTCGTTCAGGCTGAACAGAATGACATGGTAAGTCCCGTCATCACTTCGCCCGCAAGCGGGGAAGGCGTCTCGTTGAGGCAGGAGGGACACTCACTGCATATAGACCCCACAGGTCTGCAGCTCAACGCCACCTGGACTGTTACCGTCACCATCGAGGTAACGCCGAAAGCGTCCAAGGTTGTGTTCACGCCCTACGTCATGATCGGGTGGGAGGGCGAGGCTCTGACTGGTGGAAGTGCCAGTGGCGACTCTCTTTCCCGTCCGTTGGGTGACCCGTCGGATGAGGTAGGTACCTGGACCTGGAGCGCTGAGGGCACCTATGAGTGGCACTGGGAAGAGCGCCTATCGAAATCAGTGGTCTGGGCTTACCGCTACGGAGTAGAGGGCGAAGGCAGTGAGGGGGCCGTTTCAACTCCCGAGGAAGTTGGCAATAGGATTGATGTGGGGTTTTTCCATGAATTCCACCACGAGGTTCCTGGAAACACTTTTGTGAACACAGAAGTAATCGGCAAGGAGTGGTGGCGAACAAACTTTGCTAACTGGCCGGACGAAACTGGAGCACCAGTGATCCGGTCAAATGTAATTCTTAACACTGAACTGAAGTTTGACGAGGTTGAAACGGACAAGTTAACAAGAATGGGGCCCCCAGTCTACGAATGGTATTTAGGTGACGTGGTGGAAGAGCCTGAGCGCCAAGAATGGCCTTGGGACGCTTTTGTTGGCTTCTATAACTCCCCAATCAAATTCTCTCCGGGTCTGGATCTCTCCCGGTCATTTGACAAAACGGTCTTCACTACTCCTGACATCCAGACCATGACCGTAACGTTGACACCACGAGAGGAATGGGTAGAAACGGTAAGCATCTTCGTTCACACTGATGAAGACGACATCGTTAATCCAGTCATTGTGTCCATATCTCATGTCGGTGGAGGGAAAGTCAATATTATGGAGGACGGGCACCGCTCTGGAATAGAGCGTATTCCCGTAGAGCTAAACACTCCCTTAATCATAATCTACACCCTCCAAATAACGCCCAAGGTAGCTAGGGTCGAATACTGGCCCTATACCAGCATTCTCCTGTATCACCCCGGCGTACTGGCCAGCGGCACCAATAGCGGGAATTCTGTTTCCTACACTAACGAAGCAGGCACATGGACCTGGAGTGCTGAGGGTGACTATTATTGGCAATGGGGAGCTGCAACCCCCGACTACACTGTCACTTTTCGTGAAAGAGCGAGACAAGCGTCGACACCAGAGACAAGTCAGGCTATTAGCTGGCAGCTAATTATCGGCATTGTTGCTGGAGTAATAATCGCCGGTTCAGTCACATATTTCTTTGTTAGAAGACGCTTGAGGAAGAAGAGGTAGAAAGTAGACGCTACCCCGTGTATTGAAGGGAGCAGTAGCATTCGGGTATGTGAAGGTGAAGAATAACACTTTCTAAGAGAGGCCCGACGAGAAGAGTCAGGGGAAGGCGTGACGGCTGAGTCGCCCCTCTGGTCCTATAACCCAAGCCGATCCCAAACCTATCCCCCACCCCTCACTTATCCTCCAGAGCCGCCACCCCAGGCAGGGTCTTGCCCTCCAAGAACTCCAGGCTGGCCCCCCCGCCGGTTGAGATGTGGCTCATCTTGTCGGCCTGGCCGGCTTGCCTCACCGCCGCTGCCGTGTCGCCGCCCCCGATGATAGTCATGGCCTCTATCTGGGCTAACTTCTGGGCTATAGCCACCGTGCCCCGGGCGAAGCGGGGGAACTCGAAGACGCCCATTGGCCCGTTCCAGACCACCGTCTTGGCCGAGGCCAGCCTCTCCCCAAAGGTCTCAACAGTCTCGGGGCCAATATCCAGAATACGCCAGCCAGCGGGCACCTCGTCCACACCCACCGTCTTCGCCCGCGCCTGGGCCTCGAACGCATCGGCCACCACGACGTCTTTGGGTAACACCAGCCTCTTGCCAGCCCTGGCCACTATTCTCCGAGCCAAAGGAAGGCTCTCCTCCTCCACCAACGACTTCCCCACCTCGTACCCCTGAGCCTTGAGGAAAGTATTGGCCATCCCCCCGCCGATGAGCAGCGTGTCCACCTTGCTCAGCAGGTTCTCAACAACGCCGATCTTATCGGAGATTTTGGCCCCACCCAGGATGGCCACAAAGGGGTGTTCCGGCCTCTCCAGAGCCGCCCCCAAAAAATTCAGTTCCTTCTCCATCAGGAAACCGGCCACAGCTGGCAGGTAGACCGGCACGCCAGAGACCGAGGCATGGGCCCGATGGGCCGCACCAAAGGCATCGTTCACGTAGAGTTCGGCTAAAGCAGCCAACTTAGCAGCAAAAGCCGGATCGTTCTCCCTCTCCTCCTTGTGGAAGCGGAGGTTCTCCAGAAGAAGCACCTGGCCGGAGTTCAGTCTGGCTGCGGCCGCCTCCACGTCGGGACCCCTACAGTCGTCCACTTTGATCACTTCCTGACCCAAAAGCTCGCAGAGACGCCGGGCCACAGGGTCCATCCGCATATCTTCCCTCACCTCGCCCTTAGGCCGGCCCAGGTGAGAGATCAGAATGACTGCCGCCCCCTGGTTTAAGAGATACCGGATAGTGGGGAGGGCAGCCCGGATGCGTGTGTCATCGGCTACTTCCCCCCTGGCTAAGGGTACGTTGAAATCCACCCGCACCAAGACCCGCTTACCCTTAAGACCAATATCCTTGACCGTCTTCTTATCCATATCCTCTCTCCCTTTACCCCCTGTTCTGGAAGAAGGGACAAACCGGTCTGGTCAACCCTGGGCGAGGCCCACAATCATGTTGTCCCCAGTGTGACCCGGTTCTAATTAGTAGAAAACCTGGGCCAGATCATACAGTTCGAGATCGACCTCCTTCACTCGTCCAGTCACTTCGGCTAGGGGCAAGGCGACGATTTCGTTGCCTCTTAGAGCCACCATGCAGCCGAACCGCCCTTCTCGGCTCAGATCGACCGCCTTCACCCCAAAGCGAGTGGCCAACACTCGGTCGAAGACCGTGGGCGAGCCGCCCCGCTGTATGTGGCCTAAGACCACGGCTCGACTCTCGAAGCCGGTCCTTTCTTCTATCTCTCGGGCTAGACTCTTGCCTATGTCTCGGCGGTCTAAGCGCACATGGCCGAACTCGTCGGTCTCGCCCAACTCCTCTTCCCCCTTCACCTCATAGATCTTGGCTCCCTCGGAAGCCACGATGATGCTGAAACTCTTGCCCTGCTTTTCCCACCGCCGCTTAACGTGCTCGCAGATGAGGTCGAGACTGCAAGGCCGCTCAGGTACGAGGATGAAGTCTGCTCCACCGGCCAGGCCGCCAACGGTGGCCACCCACCCAGTGTGTCGTCCCATCACCTCCACCACTATCACTCGATGATGGGCACTAGCCGTTGTATGGAGCCGGTCGCAAGCCTCGGCCACCACCGTTACCGCCGTGTTGAAGCCGATGCAATAGTCTGTTCCAGGCACATCGTTATCCATCGTTTTAGGGATGCCCACTATCTTAACTCCGGTCTCCCCTAAGGCTTGGGCCACCCCCAAGGTGTCATCGCCCCCGATCACCACCAGGGCGTCCAGGCCCCTCTCTCTCACATGGGCTATACAGCCTGCTAAATCGGCCGGCGACTTGCAGGGGTTAGTGCGGGAGGTACCCAAGATAGTACCGCCCACATGCAGTATCCCAGAAACACTGCGCAGCGTTAGGGGCTCCAGATCCCCTGCCACCAAGCCAGCCCATCCGTTTTTGACAGCGAATACTCGGTAGCCGTATTGAAAAGCCCGCCTGGCCACGGCCCGGATAGCCGCGTTTAAGCCCGGGACATCACCACCGCCAGTGAGAACTCCGATTCGCATCCTAACACCTCACTATATGACATAGCAAACCCCTCTTGGCCAGCAATTGACTCTGGCAAGGCTCAGCCGTAGATAGCCTGAGAAAAAGGGGCTTATCGCCCCTTTGCGATAGTTCCTCTATTCTGGCAGAACGAGCAGGCAGAGCGCGTCCGCGTACAAACGACGGACTACAGCCCCTTCTCCACCAGGTAGCTAGCCAAATCGGCCACGCGCACCGAGTAGGCCCACTCGTTGTCATACCAGGCGACGACTTTGACCATGTTACCACCCAAGGTCCTGGTGAACTGGGCGTCGATGATGGCAGAGCGAGGGTCGCCCTTGTAATCCACCGAGACCAGGGGTTCCTCACTGTAGCCCAGAATGCCCTTCAGCGGCCCCTCAGCCGCCACCTTGAAAGCCTCCAGTAGCTCTTCCGTGCTTGTCTCACGCTCTATCTCTACGGTGAGGTCAATGAGGGAGACCGTTGAAATAGGAACCCGTATGGCGAAAGCGTCCAATTTGCCTGTCAACTCTGGGATAACCACCCCTATGGCGCGGGCTGCTCCGGTGGTGGTAGGTACGATGTTCAACGCCGCTGCCCGCGCACGCCGCAGGTCCCTATGTCCCATATCCAAGAGGCGCTGGCCGGAGGTGTAGGCGTGGACGGTGGTCATCAGGCCTTTGACGATGCCAAACTGATCATTCACGATCTTCGCCACGGGCGCCAGGCAGTTAGTTGTACAGGAGGCGTTGGAGATGATATGGTGCTTCGCCGGGTCGTACATCCCCTCGTTGACCCCCAGAACGACGGTGATATCCTCCTCCTTGGCTGGAGCGGTGATGATCACCTTCTTGGCCCCGGCCTGGAGGTGCATGGCTGCTTGAGGGCCGCTGCGGAAGACGCCGGTTGACTCCACAACGATCTCCACGCCCAGATCTCCCCAGGGGAGTTGGCTGGGGTCGCGCTGGGCGAAACTCTTGACTTGGTGGCCGTTGATCACTAGAACTTCGCCCTCTACCTCCACCCCGCCCGGGAAACGGCCATAGTTGGAGTCGTATTTGAAGAGATGCGCGTTGGTCTTGATATCGAACAGGTCATTGATGGCCACCACTTCCAGGGTTTCGGGATACTCTTCCAGAATGGCCTTCAATACTTGTCGCCCGATGCGGCCGAAGCCGTTAATGCCCACTTTCACCTTCATACAGATCCTCCTTCTATTGATTTCTCTCTTGTCTTGCTAAAGTTGGTCTGTGGGAACCCTTGCCCGCAGTCTAAAAACATCTCTTCATATTGGTCGTAACGCACACACAACAAGCAACTCTTGGGATTGTTGAGTGCCGCTAGAATTTTGTGCGCTTGTTCCCTGCTTATATTTCCTAGGTCTTGCATTGGGACTCCTCCTCTGATACTAGACAAAGTTTCAGCCTTTCACCGTCCCGCAAAGGACGCTTCATAAAGGGCTCCCAGGTAGGGCTGTTGTAAATACGAAATACCTCCACAAAACAACCTGGTTCCAATAGTGCAGCCCAATAGTCATGCTTGTGCTTGCGCTTGTGATATTTGGTCTTAACCAACATTTCATGGTATCTAACTCTGACTGGCATTTCAAAGACAATTTCATTCATTTCCCCTCCTCCTCCCCTGGGCCTTGTATTTCTGCGCCAGCCATCTCTTGTATGACCAACCGCTTATTATACCACCTGCACCTTGATCATGTTGGTAAGGCCGGGCCCGCCATGGGGGATGCCCGCGGTGATGATGAGGATGTCGCCGGGCGAAGCCAACCCCCGCTCCTGGACAGCATCAACCGACAACTCGATCACCTCGTCAGTGTCGGTGGGTTGGCGAACCACCACCGTTTCCACCCCCCAGACCAGGGCCAGGCGACAGCGGACCTCCTCTCGGGAGGTGACAGCGATGATGGGCGTCCCAGGGCGATAGCGGGCCACCATGCGCGCCGTGTAGCCAGACGCGGTGGTGGTGATGATAGCCTTGGCGCTCAACTCCTGAGCCATCTCGCAGGAAGCCTGACTGACGGCGTCAGTGACGCTAAGACAGGGCTTCGCTTCGAGGTTGTCCTGGATGGTGTAGGAAGCGTTGCGGTCTGCCGTTTCAGCGATGGTGGCCATGGTCTCCACCGATTTGAGGGGATAAGCGCCCACCGCCGTCTCGCCAGAGAGCATCACCGCGTCGGTGCCGTCGAAGATGGCGTTGGCCACATCCGAGGCCTCGGCGCGGGTGGGGCGCGGGTGCTCCATCATCGACTCCAACATCTGGGTGGCGGTGATCACGGGGACGGCGGATAGATTCGATTTGCAGATGATCTCCTTCTGCAAAATGGGCACCCCGGCCGCTGGAGTCTCCACGCCCAGGTCACCGCGGGCTACCATGATGCCATCGCTGACTTCCAAGATTTGGTCGAAGGCCTCCACCGCCTCGGCTTTCTCGATCTTAGCGATGATGGGGATGTCGGCGCCCTTTTCCTTGATGCGGTGACGCAGAATCTGGATGTCCTCGGCCTTTCTCACAAAGGAGAGGGCCACATAATCCACCCCTTGCTCGATGCCGAACGCCAGGTCCTTCTCATCTTTGACCGTCAAGGAGGGAAAACCCAACTCCACACCCGGGACGTTCACCCCCTGTCGCGATCTGAGTTTTCCTCCAGCGACCACTCGAGTGAGGAGGCGTTCTTTCTGGGCTTCTACTACTTGCAACTCGATCTCTCCATCGGAGAGGAGGATGCGGTCGCCCAGGGTAGCGTGGGCCATCAGTTCTGGACAGGGGAGGTATAGTTCTCTGGGACTCCCGGGGACGGGCTCAAGGGTTAGAATCAACTCGCTATCAGGGACCAGTTCCACGCTGCCAGAGGCGATCTCCCCCAAGCGGATCTTTGACCCTTGCAGATCTTGGATGATGGCGATGGCCCGGTTCATCTCCCGAGCTAGACGGCGGATGGTAGCGATGCGCCGAGCGTGGACCCGGTGGTCGCCATGGGAGAAGTTTAGACGGGCCACATCCATCCCCGCCTGGATCATACCCTGCAAAGTCCCCTCATCCTCTGAGGCAGGGCCGATAGTGCATACGATCTTCGTACGCAGCATGATGCTCCTTATGACCGGCACAACACCTGTGAGGCAGATCTCGCCCCTCTAGGATAAACGCCTTCCTGGTGATCTCGATAGGCGATGAAGTCGATAATACCCGTTTCAGAGAAGATCCCCGCCACTCGCCCTTCCCTACTCACTCCCGTCATGTGCTCTTTGGCCTTCATACCGACACCCCTTCTTTACGAAACCACTCAGTCTCTCATCGCAAATTCAAGAAGAGCCTTAGATAGTCCTTCAGGTGGCGGGTGATGAGGAAATTCTGCCGCACCCGTTCCTGGGCCTTAGCCCCCATCTCCTTAGCTCGCCTGGGGTTTTGGAGAAGGTAGAGTACCCTATCGGCACACTCCTCAATGTCGTTCACCAAGAAGCCGTTTTCCTCATCGATGATCTGCTGGGGGATGCCCCCCACGTTGCCTCCTACCACCGCTTGACCCTTCCACATCGCTTCGGTGACCACCAGCCCGAAGCCCTCTCGGACGGACTTCTGAACCACCACATCGGAGAGACGCTGTAAGGCGTTCACCTCCAGATCGTTGTTCCGCTCGAAGTGGAGGAGGAAGATATCGGGATCGTCGCCGGCGTACTGCTTGGTCCGCCTCAGGTATTCCCACCCCTCCGGGTCGTCTTTGGCCATGGAAGCCATCAGGACCAATTGTACCTTGGGCACTTTCTTCTTCACCAAGCGGTATACCTCTATCACCCCCAAGGGGTCTTTCCAAGGGTCGTAGCGGGAGATTTGGCTTACGAGGGGACGACGGAGGTCGATACCCAGGCCGGCCAGGATCTTCTTGGCGTGCCCTAGGGGCAGGGGGCCGTTCTTGGGGGATACAGGGTCGATGGAGGGGGGCATGATCGCCATGCGAGGTAGTTTGAGCCCTGGCCCCACATATTGCTCCCTAGTGAAGATGGCGGCGTCATAAGGTTGCAGAAAGGGGGTTATGAACTGCCAATATGCTGGATTGGGATGGGAGGTATCTATGTGGGAGCGCCAGATCCAGCGATTGACCCCTCTCGGGCCATGGTACCAACACAACCCCGCTGGTTGGGGATCATGCACCACCACGAAATCGTATTCTCCCTCAAAGGCTTCAGCATTTCTCTGATTATACCTTCGCCAAATCTCTTTCATCTCCTCGGTCAAGGGGAGATCCATCCCCTGGAGGCCGTTGTGGAAAGCCTTGGTTACCTTGAAGAACTCTTCTTCCCCGGCGATGACCTGCCACTGAGCATCCAGCCCCACATTGTTCATCAGAGGTACCAGCGTGGACAGGATCTCTGCCACGCCGCCGCCGAAAGCGGTGGCGTTCACATGCAACACCCGCGCTCCTTTTAACGGCTCAGCCAACGCCCGAATGGCTGTGATCTCCTTATCCCCCACGATCGTCCGGTACTCATCTAGCGCTTTCGGCTCTACGTTCACCCTCTGTAACATCTTGCTCCTTCCCGCCTCTCTTACAACCCCTCATTGAGCCTGCTACACACCTGATCGGGATAGTACAGGTTGCGTTCGACGTTGCTCCCTTCAGTGCACGGGAACCCCCCCCGAAAAATCCAGAGGAACGTGTGGCTTCTGCTATCCCCTGAGCGAAGCAGGGTTGCCTGGATATAACACTGACGCGAATTGCTAACGCGCGTTACAACCCATCATACCACCATCGTTTCCCCCTGTCAACGAAACGCATTGGTTCATCTAAAATGTTACTGAAAGGGTATAGTTCGCTCAAATAAAAATGTTACCACGAGGGAACTATGCCCAACGAAGAGAAGATGACCATAAACGAACGCAGGAAGTACCTGCGACTGATCAAAAAGCGATATGCCAAAGCCAGTAAGCTCGAACGGGGACGCCTGCTGGACGAGATGGAAGCAGTGACTGGCTTGCACCGCAAGAGCCTGATCCGTCTTCTCTCTAGCGACCTAAAGCGGAAGCCCCGCCGCAGGCACCGTGGTCGCACTTATGGCCCTGAAGTCGATGATGCCTTGTGGCTCATCTCCGAGAGTTTCGATTATATCTGTGCCGAGCGTCTACAACCCAACCTCGTATGGATGGCTACACATCTAGCTCACTGTGGCGAGTTGGAGGTCTCACAACATCTGTTGGAGCAATTGATCTGGATCAGCCTCTCAACTGTAAAACGGATCCTCAAGCGCATCGGGCAAGATGAACCTCATCTCCCTCGCAGAAGACCTTCCGGGGGCAATAAAGTAACCCGAGACATCCCCATGAAACGGATCGCCTGGAACGAGCAACAACCAGGTCACTTTGAAGTGGACCTGGTTCATCATTGTGGCCCCAGCGCTTCTGGTGACTATGTGCATACCATCCAAATGATCGATGTGGCTACTGCCTGGAGCGAGAGAGTAGCCGTGCTAGGGCGCAGTTACCTGGTGATGGAAGATGGTTTCCGCCGTATCCTGGCCCGCCTACCATTCCCCACCCTGGAACTCCATCCAGATAACGGGAGCGAGTTCTTCAACGACCACCTGGTTCGCTTCTGGAAGGAGACCATAGTAGATCTGCAACTCTCCCGGAACAGGCCCCATCAGAAGAATGACAACCGCTTCGTCGAACAGAAGCAATCAACCCTGGTGCGAGCCTATCTAGGCTACGATCGGCTCGACTCCGTGGCCCAAACCAATGCCCTCAACCAACTCTATGACAAGATGTGGCTCTATTACAACTTCTTTCAACCGGTCATGCGTGTGAGGGAGAAGATCATCGTCTCAAAAGAGGGCCAATCCCCACGGGTCAAACGGCGGTACGACCAGGCTCGCACCCCCTTTGACCGCCTATGTGAAACCGACGCCATTTCCAAAGAGCGAAAGGAGCAACTTCTATCCCTTCGGGATCAGGTAAACCCACGAAAGCTACGCCAAGCTATCTACGACCAAATAGACTACATCTTCAGTTTGCCTGGCGCTAAGCCCGGTGTGACAGAGGATGTCTATCAGACACTATCGCAACCCATTCAGATACTGAAAGGAGAGGGCGCTTCGGTAACATTTTCATTTGACTAGACACGCGAAAAGGCAGTTTGAGAACGCGAAGATTCTTCCACCTTCCCAAGTGGGTATAGAGAAACTAGACAGCAGTCACCCGGACTACCGCCGCAGCACAATTCCCTGGGATGGATAGGACTATACGGTTAGTCTCATTAAAAATGCGACGACTGTGGTACGGTTCGTCCTGAGGACTCCCCGTCCGAAGGAGAGTTGAATGTGCCAATCAGACCTGCACAAGAGAGGTAGGGAAGATCCTCGTGGCTTCTCGAAGTGGGAATGGCACGTGGCAGTAGGCTTTAGTAGGTAGGGCAGGTTTCTATACCTGCCTTACCTAGATCGGATATGGCCTGTCCTGGCATCAATGCTTCGCACCCTGCGCTTCCCAGAGGGATACTTTACGTACAGCACGGGCGGGCCAGGGAAATCCGACCTACTATCACTTCACCTATTTGTCGCCTTTGACATGAGAGATACCGGACTATTGACACGAGGGCCTGCTTATGCTATTATAGTGTTAATCCGCGTTACCAACACGTGTTAAAACCATGCATGCTCAAAGGCGAGTAACCAGCAAAGATGTGGCCGAGCGGGCCGGTGTATCTAGGACTACAGTCTCCTTCGTCCTCAACGATGTTCCCGGCGTACGGATAAGTGAGGAGACCCGGCAGAAGGTACTATGCGCTGCGCGGGAACTCAACTACTACCCCAATGCCGCGGCTAGAAGTTTAGCCAGCCGCAAGACCCGCCGCATCGGCTTGGTCCTCTGCCAAAGTCCAGAGCGGATCTTTGTCGATGCCTTCCTTCCAGAGGTACTTCGAGGCATTGGCGACGTGGCCCAGGCCCAAGAGTTTCGGGTACTGCTCCAATCGGTAGAGAACGTCGTCCAACCCGATGCCTATACCCACCTGGTAGGGGAAAAACAGATCGACGGCATCATCCTCTCCGGCCCCCGCTCCGACGATAGTCAACTCTTGGCTCTGAGAAGGGAAGGGTTCCCCGTGGTGCTCCTAGGTCAATTGGAGGGGAGCGAGGTACCCTTCGTGGATGTGGACAGCGTCGGGGGGGCTAGACTGGCGGTGGAGCACTTGATAGAACATGGCCACGAACGCATAGGCCTCATCACCAACGCCCTGCCCCAATATACGGCCAGCGCACAGCGGGAACGAGGATACAGACAGGCTTTGGAGGAACATGGACTCCCGTACGATCGAGGCTTAGTGCGCTACGGTGACTTCAACGAGGAGAGCGGCTGGCGTGTCATGTCTGAACTCCTGGAGGTCGTCTCCCCTCCCACTGCGGTCTTTGCAGCCAGTGACCTAGTAGCCTTTGGGGCTATGGAAGCGGCAAGAGTGCGAGGGTTAAAGATACCTCATGATCTGGCTTTGGTGGGCTTTGACGATGTCCCATTAGCCCGCTATGTGGATCCCCCCTTGACTACTATCCGCTTGCCGGCCTACCAGCTGGGGGCCAAGGCGGCCCAGATGTTGATCGATCTGATTCAAGAGGAAAAAGTAGAGGAGACCCAACTCCTCCTGGAGACGAAACTGGTTATTCGAGAGTCCTGTGGAGATCAACATACCCCGGAGATATAGAAAGGTATCGGACGACGACAAAGAGGCTGCTGTCAAGGAATAGCCACGAGAAGTAATTCGGGAAAGGGGGTGAGAGCCTCGAAAAGAATCTATTCGACAAGAGTAAATCATGCTTTCTAAAAGGGGAGAGAAAAGATGTATAGAAAGGTTCTACTATTTTGCGGGCTAACCCTACTGTTGCTGGGAATAGCAGCATGCGCTCCAGCGGCCACTCCCACCCCAGAGCGGATCGTAGAGACGGTCGAAGTGCCGGTGGTGGAGACCGTTGAGGTGCCGGTGGTAGAGACCGTCGAGGTACCGGTCGCACGCGGAGTGGTAACCATGCTCGGCGTGTGGGGCGGTGAGGAGTTGGACCACTTCAAGGAAGTGGTCTACCCCTTCAGCGAGGAGACGGGAATCGGCATGGCTTTCGAGGGCACCCGTGACCTGCCCGCTGTACTAACCACCCGTGTAGAGGCTGGCAACCCGCCCGACCTAGCGATCCTCCCTAACCCTGGTCAGATGCATGAGTTAGCCGCAGCGGGCGAACTGGTGGACATCAGCACCTTCATGGACATGGGCCAACTACAAAGCGACTACGCCCAGTCCTGGATCGATCTGGGCTCCTACGAGGGCACGCTCTATGGCATCTTCTACAAGGCGGCCATCAAGAGCCTGGTCTGGTACAGCCCCGCGGCCTTTGAGGCCGGCGGCTATGAGGTGCCCGCCACCTGGGACGAATTGATCGCTCTCTCAGACCAGATCGCGGCTGACGGCGGCGTGCCTTGGTGCCTCGGCATCGAGAGTGGGGCAGCCAGCGGCTGGCCGGCCACCGACTGGATCGAGGACATCATGCTCCGCACCGCGGGGCCCGATGTTTACGACCAGTGGGTCAACCATGAGATCCCCTGGACGGATCCGGCTGTTAAGACCGCCTGGGAGTACTTCGGCCAGATCGCTACCAATGAGGACTACCTCTACGGCGGGACCACGGGTGTGCTGACTATCAACTTCGGCGACTCGCCCGCACCGCTGTTCGATAGCCCACCGGGATGCTACATGCATCGTCAGGCCAGTTTCATCACCGGCTTCTTCCCCGAGGGGGTGACGGAGGAAGACTATGCCTTCTTCCCCTTCCCCTCCATCGATCCGGCCTACGGCGTCCCGGCACTCGGCGGGGCTGACCTGATCGTCATGTTCAACGACACGCCGGAGGCCCGGGCTCTCATGCAGTACCTGGCCACGCCTGAGGCCCAGGAGATCTGGTCCGCGTATGGCGATTTCCTATCGCCTAACAAGCGGGTCAGCTTGGACGTTTACCCCGACGCCACCACCCGGGCCATGGCCGAGGCCCTGACCAGTGCCGAGGTCTTCCGCTTCGACGCTTCGGACCTCATGCCTGCCGCCGTGGGTGCCGGTACGTTCTGGAGCGGCACGCTGGACTATGTGGGCGGCGAGGACCTGGACAGCGTTCTGGAAGCGATCGAGGCCTCCGCTGTGGACGCCTACGAGTAGCATGTAGTTAGCCAAAGGGAATTGAGGCAATCCGCCAACAGGCGGATTGCCTCAACCTAGTCTCTTGGCGTGGGAAAGGAGAGAGATATGAGGGGAGGATCACGTTGGCTTCCCTGGGTTTTCGCGGCGCCGTGCCTATTGATCCTGGCCTTCTTCCTAGTCTATCCCAGCCTCAATACCGCATATCTTAGCCTCTTTGATAAGCGCTCTGAGAACTTTGTGGGCCTTCATAACTATATCTTCGCCCTCACCAGCGATATCATGCTCACCGCCTTCAGGAACAACCTCTTATGGTTGGTGTTGTTCACTGCGGTCACTGTCTCCCTGGGGGTTATCTTCGCCGTGATATTCGATCGCATCCAGTGGGAGCCTGTGGCCAAGGCGATGATCTTTTTGCCTCAAGCCATTTCCTTTGTGGGCGCTGGGGTGATCTGGAAATTCGTGTACGCATATCGACCCGTGGGCGTGGCGCAGATAGGCCTGCTCAACGCCGCCTTTGGTATCATCCCTGGCTTTAAGCCCCTGGGATGGTTGGTCGAAAGATCGTTCAATAACTTCGCTCTCATCGCCGTAGGGATATGGATGTGGACCGGCTTCTGTACCATTACCCTATCGGCGGCCTACAAAGGCATCCCCGGAGAGATAATAGAGGCGGCGCGGGTAGACGGAGCCAACGAGGTGCAGATCTTCTTTCGAGTCATCTTGCCTATGATGATGTCCACCATCTTGGTTGTGGCCACCACCATGATAGTCACCGTGCTCAAGGTCTTCGACATCGTCTATGTGATGACCAACGGCGCATTCGACACCGAGGTGATCGCCAACCGCATGTACAAGGAGATGTTCCATTTCAGGGACTTTGGGCGGGCTAGCGCTATCGCTATCATCCTGCTCCTGCTCATCATCCCGGTGATGGTGTTCAACATCCGTACCTTTAGAGAACAGGAGGCTATGCGATGACGGCAGCAAGGGTTTCAAGGGCTCTCTCCCGCGCACCCATAAACATCCTGGTCATCTTCATCAGCCTGGTCTGGCTTTTGCCTTCGGTAGGGCTGCTTATCACTTCCTTTAGGCCTGGAGAAGCGATAGCCTCCTCGGGCTGGTGGACGGTCTTTCAACACCCCTTCGACTTCACCCAGTGGACATTGGCCAACTACGCGGATGTCATCGAAGCCAGGGGAATCGGGCGTGCTTTCATAAACAGTCTCGCCATATCTATCCCTTCCACCATCATCCCTCTCGCCGTGGCCGCCTTCGCGGCTTACGCTTTCGCCTGGATGAACTTTCCTGGGCGGGAGACTCTCTTCGTCATCGTCGTTAGCCTCTTGGTGGTCCCCTTGCAGATGACCCTCATCCCCATCCTGCGGATATACAACCGTATAGGACTGGCTGGCACTTTCATCGGCATCTGGTTGGCCCATACCGGCTATGGCTTGCCCTACGCCGTCTACCTTATGCGAAACTTTATGGGCTCACTGCCGAAAGATATATTTGAGTCGGCTTTCTTGGACGGCTGTTCCCACGTCACGGCCTTCTTCCGCCTGGCGGTACCGCTCTCCATCCCCTGCATCGCCTCAGTGGCTATCTTCCAATTCATGTGGGTATGGAATGACCTCCTGGTGGCTCTGATCTACCTGGGGGGCACGGAGGCTGTGGCACCGCTCACCCTTAGAATCACCAGTCTGGTGCAGTCCTTCGGCCAGAATTGGGAGTTGCTCACCGCTGCGGCTTTCGTCTCCATGCTCCTGCCGCTCATCGTCTTCTTCTCGCTGCAGCGCTACTTCGTTCGGGGCATCCTGGCGGGGTCGGTGAAGGGGTAGGCCCGCGCGACAAGCAGGACAACCTCGTAAAACTGCCCATGACACCTGCGGCCAGAACCGAGTTCCTCAAAGCGATCGAGGACCGCGTCATCGCCGCCCATGGCTACATCACGGGCCTCTGGTCCACCCTGACCCCCAGCGACGACCCCGCCGAAGCCGACCGCATCCCCCTACCCCATCCTTACATCGCGCCCAGCGCCGACATGTTCCCCTACCTCTTTTACTGGGACAGTTACTTCACCATCCTCGGACTGGCTGTGGACGGGCGAGGGAACCTCATTCGAGGCATGGTCGACAACTTCCTGCACGAATTGCGTGAATTCGGCCTCGTCCTCAACTACTCCCACCCGGCATCCCTCACCCGCACCCAGCCGCCCTACCTGACCCTGATGATCTGCGAAGCCCTGAAGCAGGGCCGCGGCCTAGACTGGCTGTCACAGGCGTTCGTCCAGGCCAAGCGTGAGTATCAGCCGGTGTGGCTCGAGGGACATGGCACCCCCGTTGGCTTGAGCCGCTTTGCCGACCAGGGCCGCCCCTCCAGCGAGTTCCGGGCGCAACTCGAGTCGGGTTGGGATTTCAGCTCCCGCTGGGACGGTCGCTGCCGCCACCTGGCCGCGGTGGACCTCAACAGCAATCTGTATCAATACGAGCGCGATTTCGCCCTCTTTGCTCGTCTGCTGGGCGATGAGGCGGAGGCCGCCGAGTGGGAAGCAGTCGCGGCGGCACGGCGTGAGCGCGTGCTGCGCTACTGCTACGATGCGGAACAGGGACTCTTCTTCGACTACGATGTGAAGAGGGAGGAGCAGTTGACCAACCGGCTTTCTCTGGCCACCTTCCACCCTTTGTTCGTCGGCATGGTCACACCAGAGGAGGCGGAGCGACTGGTGCAGCAACTGGCCCGCTTCGAGCATGCCGGAGGGCTGGCCTGTACCGAGGCAGGCTACGAAGTGCACCACAGCCCACGTCGCCGGCGGAGATACCTGCCTTTCAACGGGCCCTTTCAGTGGGACTACCCCAATGGGTGGGCACCCCTGCAGTGGGTTGTCATCAGTGGCCTCAAGCGCTACGGCTACTTCGAGGACGCGGCTCGTATAGCCGTCAAGTGGCTGACGATGTGCGCCGAGGTCTTTGCCCAGACAGGCCGAATGTGGGAGAAGTACAACGTGGTCAGCCGCGATGCCGATGCGGTCACCGCCTATAGGAACCAGGAGGGCTTCGGATGGACCAACGGTGTGTTCTCGGCGCTGCTCGGCCGCGCCATCTGTGGGCTGGAATACGACCTGGCCCAAGGGCGGGCCGTGGTCGAACCGCTCCTCTGCCCAACCCTGGCCGGCCAGGCCTTCAGCGCCGAGTTCCGGGGCTACCTGACCGACCGCGTGGCCCTATCCTTTGAGCTCTCGCCCGACCTGCGCCGCGCCGATGTCGCCGTGGACGGCTTGGGACCTCTCACTATCCGCATCCGTGACCTCTTCCCGCAGGCGGCCGTGACCGTCACCATGGACGGCAGCGAGGCCGAATACCGCCGCCAAAACGCACCCTACCCGGTGGTGGTGATCGAGGCGAGCGGGAGCGACGGTGGCGCCATCCGAGTGGAGTGGCGCACTGCCGCAAACCCCTTGGGCTGAGGGGGTGGAAAGGTCACTGGTCGCGGGTGACAAGGTAGGGAGTATCCCCCAGAGCAGATCACCGAAGGTTCCTCGACTATACTCCTGCTATTGAAGGGCCATACGCTTTCTTGAGGTCCTCCTATGTCCAAAGAAGAGGCCAGAAATAGGATCTGGAGCCTCATGGAAAGGGAGGGGGTCGCCCGGTTCCCTGGAACCAAGGGAAGAATCCCTAACTTTCAAGGTGCAGCGAGAGCGGCGATAAGGCTTTCCCAGATAGGGGTGTGGCGGGAAGCCAAACGCATAAAGGCCAACCCGGATATGCCCCAAAGACCGGTGCGGGAACTCGCCTTATCTCAAGGCAAGAAACTCTATATGGCCGTGCCCAGGTTGCGAAGCGAAAACCCTTTTCTAGAATTGGACCCCTCCCGCCTGAGGGGGCGATTCCGAGAGGCCTCTACCATTAGAGGGGCTTTCAGACTGGGAAGGCCAGTGAGCCCCGAGGAGATGGATCCCATAGACCTGATCGTCGCTGGGTCGGTGGCTGTGACTAAGCAGGGTGCTAGACTAGGGAAAGGCGGAGGTTATTCGGCCCTGGAATACGCCATCGGCAGAGAGGTGGGGATCATCGATGAAAAGACACCTGTCGCCACCACAGTGCATCGGCTACAGGTTGCCTCCAACGAGATCGAAATGAAGATACATGACATCCCCGTCGATTTCATCATCACTCCCAAGGAAGTGATCGTCACTCGATCTCAATCTCCGAAGCCGGAAGGCATCTATTGGGAGATCCTAGAGGAAGAGAAGCTTAGGAGCATCCCTATTTTGACTCGCCTTCGAAGCAGCGCCAACAGAAAGGCAAAAGGCTGAAGCAAGATTTCCCGTAACGCTGCCTACCTCCTTGTGTTAACTTACTTGGAAGCTGTTTCTTCGTGTAAGTCTTCGTGCCCGCGATGTCGGTTTTATAACGTGAAGGCAATACAGTTTATCGAAAGCGTCCCCCGCTACCTCATCTCCAAGATCATCGGTCCTTTCTACCGGCCGATCTTCTGGAGCCCTCTCTCCAATCTCCAACATCGTGAGGTGCCGGAACCTCCCTTGCCTAATGAGAACTGGGCTAAGATAAAGGTTCGATATGGTGGGATCTGTGGCAGCGATATGAGCACGATTCTTCTTCACAGCAGCCCCGCACTCTCGGCTTTCGTCTCCTTCCCCCTCACCATGGGCCACGAAAACGTAGGTGCCATCGCTGAACTGGGCTCCCAAGTGAAAGGTTTCAGGGAAGGCGAGCGGGTGGTCGTCGATCCCACTTTGGGCTGCCAAGTGCGCGGCTTCACTCACCTCTGCCCGGCCTGTCAAAGGGGCGATACCAGCCTTTGCGAGCGGTTGACCGAGGGAGAGATCGCCCCTGGCCTCTTGACAGGTCTCTGCCGGGATACAGGAGGGAGTTGGAGCCCTTATCTGGTGGCTCATGCCTCTCAACTCTTCAAGGTGCCCCCTGCGGTGAACGATGAAAACGCCGTCCTGGTGGAACCCTTCGCTGTGGCCCTACACGCGGTGCTGCGCAACTATCCGCAGGACGAGGAGACGGTTCTCATCATCGGGGCCGGAGTCGTCGGTATCGGTATGGTTGCCGCCCTGCGGAGCCTGGGCAGCAAGGCCCGGGTAATCGTCTTGGCCAAATACCCCTTCCAGGAGGAGGCGGTCAAGAGATATGGCGCTGACCAAGTGATCCACCTGACGCGGGACTATTACCAGGAGTTGGCCCAAGCCTTGGGGGCCACCCTTCGCCGGGGCCTCCTGGGGAAGCCAGTCGTGATAGGTGGAGCCGACATCGTCTATGACTGCGTAGGGAGCGGTAGCAGCCTCGACGATGGTCTCCACCTCACCCGCAGTGGTGGCAAAATGGTCTTGGTGGGCTCGGCGGCCATGCCTAAAGGGGTGGATTGGACACCTATCTGGCTCAACGAGATCGAAGTTAGAGGGAGTTATATATACGGCACGGAGTCGTATCGAGGAGAAAGGATACGAACTTTCCAGTTGGCCCTGAATCTGATGGGTGGGGGCAAGGTGGATCTGACTCCTCTCGTCACTCATAGGTTCAAACTGGCTGATTACAAGCGAGTCTTGGCAGCCGTGGCCAACAAGGGTGGGAGCAAGGTCGTTAAAGCGGTCTTCGCCTTTGAATGAGGAAGGTTATCATGTCAACTACAAAAGAAGCGATCATCGAGGAGTTCAAAAATTACGTCTCGCCGTCGAAGGTAGCGGTCTATAAGGAGATGGGCATCGAACTAGTGCCCGGCCGACGGGAAGGCTCTTATATCTGGGATAAGGACGGACAGCGGTATATCGACTGCCGTACCGCAGGAGGGATCTTCAACCTAGGGCACCGGCCACCGAGAGTGATCGCCGCCCTTCGGGAAGCGATGGAGACCCTCGATATCGGAGATCATATCTTGATGAGCGAGTATCGAGCGGCTCTGGCCAAACGGCTGGCGAAACTGATGCCTGGGGACATCCGATACACCTTCTTTGGAGCCAGCGGTGGGGAGGCGATCGATCTGGCCATAAAATTGGCCCGAGGATATACCCAGAAGCCTAAGGTCATCTCCGCGGAGCGAGCGTATCATGGTCATACCGGCTTTGCTTTGGCTGCTGGCTCCAGGAAGTTCCAGGCCCCCTTCGGCCCCTTGATGCCCGGGTTTATGAACGTCGCCTTCGGCGACATTGAGGCTTTAGAAGCGGCGATGGATGATGAGGTGGCCGCTGTCATCTTTGAGACCATCCCCGTCCCAGGTGGGGTACTCATCCCTCCCCGCGACTACTTCCCACAGGTGAGGGAACTCTGCGATCGAAGAGGGGCCCTCTTGATCCTCGACGAGGTCCAGGCAGGCTTGGGCCGCACCGGCCGGCTATGGGGGATAGAGGAGTACCATGTCGTCCCCGATATCATGGTTCTGGGGAAGGGGTTAAGTGGGGCTATCTACCCCATCACCGCCACCTGCTATCGGGAGAAATTGGAGAGTTTCTTTGAACCCGACCCCTTCATCCACCTCTCCTCCTTTGGAGGAGCAGAACTAGGGTGCGTAGCCGCCATGGCCATGCTGGATCAGATCACGGAACCAGGGTTCTTAGAGCATGTCAAGGAGATGGGAAACCGCTCCCAAGAAGAGCTGGCTCTCCTCAGGGAAAAGTACTCCCAGATATTGATCGAAGTCCGCCAGCGGGGGTTATTGATAGGGCTTAAGATGGTCGATAAAGATTGTGGCCCCCTGCTCACCCGGGCGCTAGGTCAAAATGGCGTCTTGGCCATCTTTGCCGGCTTGGACCCCTCGGTGACGATCATCATGCCACCTCTGATCGTGGCGGAAGAGGAGGTAGATCTCATCCTGGAAGCGCTGGATCACTCCTATCAGACCGTGGCTGAGCAGGTGTTAAAGTGAATAGGAGAGACTGATCAGTTTTAGTATGTAGGGATAAGGAGAGGGTATGGAGCGTTATCTCCTTCCTTTGGATCAAATCGAGGCTGAACACCGATACCTAGTAGGTGGTAAGGCCTTCCATTTGGGTAAGTTGCGCCAGGCCGGGGTACGGGTTCCAGCGGGGTTCTGCATCACGACGGCCGCTTATCGGCTCTTTCTCCAGGAGACTGGTATAGATCTTGAAGCCGCCGTATCCTCTCTAGATTGGGAATCGATGGACTTACAAAGAGCCCCCTTGGGGAAAGAGATGGTGAAACACCCTCTGCCCCATCGGTTATATGGGGCTATCGAGGAGGCCTATCGGGGGTTGGGTGAAGAGAAGCGGGTAGCGGTGAGGTCATCGGCCACAAGAGAGGATTTACCAGAAGCCTCCTTTGCCGGCCAATATGAGACACACCTCAATGTTCTGGGTTTAGAGGAACTCTTTGAGAAGATAAAAGCCTGCTGGGCCTCCCTCTGGAATCTTCGAGCCCTTTCTTACCTCCATGGTCATCATATCTCCCCTCTGGAGGTGGCGATGGGGGTAGTGGTGCAAGAGCAGATCCCAGCAGAGGTCTCGGGAGTGCTTTTCACTTTGAACCCCTCTACGGGCCTAGAAAAAGAGATGCTCATCGAAGCCCACTGGGGGCTGGGGGAGGCGGTGGTCTCAGGCAAAGTCACTCCCGACCGCTTCGTGGTGGACGCCTGGAACGAACGGATACGCTCCCGAGAGATAAACGAGAAGCGGATGATGGTGGTTCCTGCCCATCCGTTAGGGGTAAAAGAGGTAGAGGTTCCCGGGGAGAGACGCGCTCAGGTCAGTTTGACGGAGGAGCAACTCTTGCCACTGGTGCGGCTGGGGTATGAGGTGCAAGAGATCTACGGCTATCCGCAGGATATCGAGTGGGCTCTCTATGAGGGAGAGTTCTATATCTTGCAGACTCGCCCTTTGACCTCCTACACCTTTACGCCAGAGATGGGCCAATGGACGTCGGCCAATTTCCGAGAGGTGATGCCCGGTTTCATCACCCCCCTCTCCTTCTCGATCAACGGCCAATACGAGTGGGGAAGGGCCCTGGAGGAGGTATTCCAACGGCTGAAGATGATGCGGGAGAGGAGGGAGATAGAATGGGGGCGGCTGTTCTTCGGTCGGGCCTATTGGAATGTGGGGGAGGTCAAGCGGTTGAACTCCATCATCCCCGGCTTTAAGGAGCGAGACTTCGATGAATCGGTGGGCCTGGAGCCCACCTACGAGGGGGGCGGGCTAGTCACACCCACCACTCCCATCACTATTATCCGCGCTCTCCCCGTCCTCTTCGCCCTCCAAAACATCTATAAAACCTTCTGGCAAGAGGCGAAGGAGTACAAGGAAGCGTTTGCCCAAGAGGAAGCGAAACGGTCAGAGATCGACCTGACCGCCCTCGATGATGCTGGGTTGGCCGAGAAGGTTAAGGACACCTTGGAGTTCCATCACCGCACCAACCGGATAGCGTTAATCGTCAGTCTCTTGGCCACGCAGGCTCAGGATGACTTCACGCCGATGGTGGAGGGGTTAAACGCCCGTAACCCGGATGCTGAACCGATCTCCACGGCCCGCTTACTCACCGGCTTGACCGATGTAGCCACCGGGCGTCCCCTTCTCGAACTCTGGAAGGTGAGCCAAGAAGCGCTGAAGGATGAACGGGCCAAAGAGATCATCTTAGAGGCGGAGCCTTCCCAATTGTCGGAGAGGTTACGGGCTTCGCCTGAGGGCCAGGCGTTCTGGGGCATCTTGGAGCGGTATATCCGCGAGTTTCGCTATATGTCAGAAAAGGATGAGGATATGTCCCTGCCTCGCTGGGATGAGGAGCCCACCTTCGCCTTCATCACTCTGAAATCGTTCCTCCAGGCAGGAGGAGATACCGATCCAGAGAAGTTGATCGCTCAACAAAAGGAGATACGATTACAAGAGGAGCGACGGGCCGCTGGTCTCTTATCCCAGGGGTGGCTAGACAGGCTTTTCAGAAAACGGCAGTTTTTCTCGGCCTTGGAGACCCTGAAGCGTTATTCCTGGTGGCGTGAGGAGACGCGTCCCATGCTCTCTCTGGCTCACTATCATTGCCATCGGGTCTTTGCAGAGCAGGGCAAGCGGTGGGCGGCGTCTGGATACCTCGAAGAGCCAGGGGATATCTTCTTCCTCACGCGGGATTACCTGTTGGCCGCCCTGGACGGAAATCTCTCCTCTGAGGAAGCGCGTGCCTGGATTCACAAATACAAGTGCACGAAGGCCCGCTATCGGAATTTCGAGCCGCCCCTCACCATCGGGCGAGGAGCGAGAGCCCCAGAGATACCAACCAAGGCAGCCGTCTATAGAGGGGTCGCCTGTAGCGCTGGCAGGGCCACCGGAAAGGCTAGAGTGGTGCGGAAACTGGGCGAAGCCGATAGGCTCAAGAAGGGAGAGATACTGATTGCGCCCTATACCAACCCCGGTTGGATACCTCTACTCAACCTGGCAGCAGGTATCGTGACCGAAGAGGGAGGGCTGATATCTCATGGCGCTATCGTGGCCCGGGAGTACGGCATCCCCACCGTCCTTCAGATCCGGGAGGCGACGAAGATGTTCCAAGACGGACAAACCCTTTGCGTGGACGGCGACAGGGGAGTGGTGGAAGCATTAGAGTGAGGTGCCCCTTGCATTCCGCGGCCAACCCAACAGTTGTATCTCTTCGCCTTCTATCCTCGTGAAAACCCATACCTCCCCAAAAGGCTACCCAGGCCCCAGTACTCGTCTCCGGTAAAGGCGAAGGGCCGTGCCTTTTCGTAGTCGATTCGCCTCTTCTCGTTCAATACCTCTTCGTCGATCTGCACCGCCAGCACCTCCCCGAGGAAGAGATCGTGGCTGCCCAGGGGGATGATCTGAGTCACTCGACACTCGATATTGATGGGGCACTCGGCGATGATCGGCGTCTTCAGCACGGAAGCCGGGGCTGCGGTCAGGCCAGTGGCTTCAAACTTGTCTACCTCCCTCCCCGACACCATTCCGCAGTAGTCGACCTTCTCTAAGAGCCGTTCAGAGGGGACGTTGACCACGAACTCCCCCCTCTCGCGGATGAGAGTGTGGGAATGACGGTGGGGACGGACGCCGATTCCCAACTGAGGAGGTTTGGAACATAAGGTGCCCGTCCAGGCGATGGTAATAATGTTCGCTTGTTCCCCATGGCCGCAGGTGACCAGAACGGCGGGGACAGGATAGGAAGATACGAAGGGTCTTTTCACCACCTTAGCCATTTGAGTATCCTCCTCCCGTCGCGAATAGGGCTGAAGGCCGCTTCATCCTCCAGCAGCAAGAAACATGAAGGCCAGAGTATCGCCCTCCTTGAGGGGAGTGTCGAGGTGGTCACGGGTTACCCATTCCTTCTCATTGAGAAGGATCTGGATCATCAGATCCAGTTCCCCCTTCTCATCGTAGAGGGCTTGCTTAGCCTTGGGGCCAAACCGTTTGACCAGATGTTCGATCAGATCGTTGACTGTCTCCCCCTCAAAATCTATAGCCAGTTCTTTCGCCCCTACCGCCTGGGAGAGCATCGGTAGAGCCAGGATCTTCAAAGTCACCTTCATAACCGAATCTCCTATCGTCAAGCCCGCATCTTCTTAACCCTCACCCTCCGTCTCCCGGGGAGGGTCTCTTTCACCTTCCCTCCAAAGTAGTATGGCCGGCATTTGGGACAGAGGGTTAGATATCCGTCGGCTATCTCCCCCAACTTCTCCCTGAGGTGCTCCAGGGTGTGTAGGGGCAAGAAGTAGTTGCCGCAGGTTTGACAGAAGAGGCCATGCTCCACAAGCCCCTTCTCAATGGCCAGGAGCCGGGCCCCTTCTACAAAGTCTCGGTATCTCACCCCGGCGGGGCAAATCTGGGTACAGATGTCGCAGGTCAGGCAGAACCAGATGTCTACCTCTTCTAAGAGGTCGAGGTCCAAGAGTGCCTTTTCCACAATCCCGCGAGGGGAGACCTGGTAGGAGAAATCCTCGAAGATCTCGGCCATGGGACAAGCGGCCACACACTTCCCACATTCTACGCAGAGGGAAAGGGCGGTCTCCTCGACCACCGCTTCCATCGCCTCCTCCATAGATCAGAGCTCCAATCCGCTCGGCAACGCCTTCAACTGCTCCAAGGTGAAGACAGGGCCATCACGGCAGATATATCTGCTTCCGATGTTGCAACGACCGCACTTGCCCACCCCACATTTCATCTTCATCTCCAAAGTAGTGACTATACGATCTGGTGGGAACCCTATCTCCTCCAGGGCTTCCATGACCAACTTGATCATGATCGGTGGGCCGCAGGTGAAGGCCACCTTGTCTTGAGGCGAAGGGGCGATCTCCCGCAGGAAAGGAGGTACGAACCCCACCGGCCCTCTCCATCTTTCGTCGCCCCGATCAACGGTGAGGTAGACGGTTACACCTTTCTGCTCACCCCATAGCTTGAGTTCGTCTTTGAAGACCAGGTCCTGGGGGCTACGAGCACCGTAGACCAGTTCCGCCTCCCCATAGCGGTCTCGGCCATCGAGTACGTAGTTGATCAAAGAGCGCAAGGGAGCCAAGCCGATCCCCCCACCGATGAAGAGTAGATTCCGTCCTTCGAGTTCCGGAAGAGGAAAAGAGTTGCCGTAGGGCCCCCTGATCCCGATCTTACCCCCCACATCAAGTTCGTGGAGAGCATTGGTCACCTGGCCCACAGCCCGGACACAGAACTCCAGGAAACCTTTTCGCGTCGGTGTCGAGGCTATGGAGATAGGGCATTCCCCTACCCCAAAGATCGAAAGTTCGGCGAACTGTCCAGGCCGGTAGGTGAACGACTGAGCAAGCGTTGAGTCCTCGAGGACCACACGGAGCATCGTTGTGTCTGGGGTTTGGGCCTCTATCTCGGCTATCGTCGCTAGATGGGGGAGATAGATATTACTACTCATTTGGTACCCCTGGCGATGATTTCGCTGATGATCGTCCTGACGTCGATGCCCACAGGGCAGTACTGGGAGCACCTTCCACAACCTACACAACCCAGAATCCCGTATTGTTCTGGGAAGTAACTGAACTTATCAAAATACCGCTGGCGCACCCTCTCTCTTGCCGTCGGTCGCGGGTTCACTCCACTAGCCATGCGGGTGAAGTCGACGAACATACAAGAATCCCAACAGCGAAACCTCCTCCCGCCTAGAGTGGAACCCACATCGGTCAAATCGAAGCAGCGACAGGTGGGACAGAGGTAGGTGCAGACCCCACAACCCAAGCATCGGCGGCTGAGTTCTCGCCAGTACTCATCCTCCCAGAGAGAGTCTATCTTCTCCCCGATCCCTTCCAGGCTCTTCCCCCTCTCCCCCTTCGGTTTCTCACCCTCAGCGCTGAGGAGAAAGAATTCCTGGGAGGGACCCACCAATTCTGCGCCCTTCTCCGTCGCCACCTCGATCAAATATCTATCGCCTAGATCGGTGAGCAAGATATCGACACCCTCCGGCGAGAGGGGATCTATCCCCAAAGAGGTGCAGAAGCAGGTTCTTTGGGGAGGAGTCGGACAGGCCAGTCCCACCAGGGTTGTTCCTCTCCGCTTCTCCTGATAGTAGGCATCCTCTACGTCGCCGTTGAAGACCTTATCCAAGAGAAGCAGGCTGCGAGCATCGCAGGGGCGGATGCCGAAGAGCACCCACTCCCTCTCCAAACCTCCGGTCGGCTCAAGTATCATTGATCCCCTCTCCCTCCGGAAGGCGAAGAGGCACTCCGTCTGGGGTAGGAAGAGGTTCTTAGGCGGGACCACCGAGTTAGCGTAATCAAAAACCAACTGGTCACTGGATTCGACCCGCTTAAATTGAACGACGCCATCCAGTACAGGGCCGACGAGATCATACCCTTGCGCTACCCTATGCAGCCACTCGGCCAGATGGGATTTCTTGATCGTCTTCAACTTGACTCCTGGGTGACCAGGTCCAGATCATCGACCTGGAAATTGACGAGGGGAGGCACCTCCTCGACTCGCATCCCAGCCTGATAATCGAAGAGGTGCTCAACCTCCTTTTCCACCTTCTTATAGAGTTGGCGCAAGGGGATGCCCATGGGGCAGACCCTCTCACACTCGCCACAATCGATGCATCTTCCCACCATATGCCAGGCTCTGATGAGGTGGTATGTCTGATTGTCGAGCGGGGTGGTGATCTTCTCCAGCCAACGGGGGGCTTTGCTTTCGAAGATACACTCCTGACAGTAACAAGCGTAGCAGATATCTCGGCAGGCATAGCAGCGGATGCACCGCTTGAACTGAGCCTTCCAGAAAGCCCTCCTCTCCTCCACGGGGAGCCTTTCCAGTTCCTCTACCATAGCGAACTCCGATTCGCTCCCGCGACCGAGGAGAAGGGGGTTCATCTCACCCAAGACGAAATCATATTCGAAAGAGATGGGATGTTTACAGGAGAAGCACTTTTCGCGCAATAGTAGCTCCTTCTCGACGCTATGCACTTTCTCCCCTGCGGTCACCAGAAAGGTATCGCCCCTCTCCTCCACCGCCTTCACGCTCTCGAAAGCATCCTCGAGTTTGGCTAGATCGACCTGCCCCTGGCAGGGCACCCCAACGACGACCACCCTCTCCCGCTGGATCTGGTTCTGTTTCACGAGTTCCACGATGGCCCGGGCATCGCACCCCTTGACCACTAAACCAACCTTTCCTGCCCCGTTCTTCATCTGATGAAGATACCTGGCTAGGTTGTAGGGACAGAGGGGACTCCAAACCAACGCCTGGACTTGTTCCTCTCTCTCGATGAAACAAGGGGTGGTGCGGAGCGGCTCGACCCCCTCCGCATAGCCGATGAAATATTCGATGGCTCCCTCTTGCAACAATTTCCGTACTATTTCCCGCAGTTCCTGCTCCATTATCCCTCCGGTGGTGGCTGCCTCCGCCTGTTCGGGCCTAGAGCCTTGATCGCGCCCGTGATCTCGGTGATAGTCTGGGCGAATTTAGCACCCTCTGAGGCCGATATCCATTGTAATTCGAATCTCTCCGGCTCAATACCCACATATTCCAAAAGCCCCTTGAGTAAGAGGGCCCTCCGCCGGGTGTAGTAGTTCCCTTCCGAATAGTGGCAATCTCCGGGGTGGCAACCGAGGACCACCACGCCGTCGAGCCCCCGAGACAAAGCGGTGATGACGAACTCCGGCCTCACCCGGGCAGAGCACATCACCCGTACCACCCGGCAATGGGGAGGCATCTCTAGGCGGGAGACCCCCGCCAGATCCGCTCCTGCGTAAGAGCACCAGTTACAGGCGAAGACGAGGATGGTGGCATTATCAAGGGCCACTCGATACACCCCCCGCCAGGGCTTCAATCATGGTCATTAACTGTCGATCGCTGAAACCTCTCTGCTGCATAGCCCCATTGGGGCAGGCGGCTACGCAGCAACCACAACCCTTACATTGAGCGGCGTTCACCCATGCTACCTGGCCCCCTCTTTCGGAATCTTTGAGTTCGATAGCCCCGAAGGGGCAAACCCTGAGACAGTTTCCACACCCGTTGCATAAACGCTCCTGGGAGAAGGCGGTGATCGCTTCCACCCTCACCACCCCCTCCCGCATGGGGATAGCCGCCTTAGCCGAGGCGGCATAGGCTTGAGAGACGCTCTCTGTGATATCAGAGGGGTATCTGGCTGAACCACAAAGGTAGACTCCATCGGTAGCGAACTCTATGGGTCTTAACTTGAGGTGAGCCTCCAAGAAGAACCCCTCGCTCCCCAAGGGGACCTTCAGCATCTTAGATAGCCTCTCATTGTCGGTTTGAGGGACAAGCGGCGTGGTGAGGACGACCATCTCGGCCGGCAGGATAACCTCCCTGCCTATCAAGGCATGATAGACCTTGACCCCCTCGACTCGGCCGTCTCCGAGAAGTTGAGAAGGGTTTTCGGGATCGTAGCGAATGAACCTAACCCCCAGTTCCATAGCCCGTCTATAGTATCTCTCCGCCTCCACGCCGGAGGCCATCACATCCTGGTGGAGGATATATATCTTGGCTGCAGGGTTGCCTTCTTTGATAAGGATGGCGTTTTTCAGGGCCGTAAGGCAGCAGAAGCGACCACAATAGGATCGGTCAGCGACCCTGGCCCCCACGCAGTTGATCATCACCACGCTCTGCCACTCGTCTACCCCCTCTTTCAGCCTCTCCTCCAGTTCCAACTGGGTGAGAACGTTGGCCACCGTGGGATAACCGTATTGGCCTATGGGCTTCAATTCCCTAGCGCCGGTAGCGACGATGATCGTCCCTACCTTGATTTCCTCCTCAACTTTCCTTATTCGGACCTTGAAGTTGCCGATGAACCCCTCGACGCTCTCTACCTCGCTACCCAGGTAGAGGGTGACTAGAGGGTGATTTTTGACCCTTTTCGCCAGGGGGCCGAGGATCTCTTTGGCATCTCGGTTGGCAGGAAAGAGTTTAGTCACTTCCGAGAGCAAGCCCCCTAGTTCCTTCTCCCGCTCGACCAAGTGTACCTTCAGACCTTGACAGGCTAGATTAAGGGTTGCCGTCATGCCCGCTACGCCCCCGCCGATCACTAGCGTCTGGGGATATACCTCGCTTTCCAATTCCTCCTGGGGCTCAAGATGGTAGGATTTGGCCACCCCCATTTTGATGAGGCTCTTAGCCTTCTCCGTCGCCTCGTCCGGAGCGTGCATATGTATCCAGGAACAATGCTCGCGGATATTGACGAGCTCGAAGAGGTACCGATTAAGGCCTGCCTCCTCACAGGCGTTCCTGAAGAGAGTCTCGTGCGTCCGAGGGGTGCAGGAGGCCACCACCACCCGATTCAGACCGTAGGCCGCGATCTTCTCCTTTATGGAGGAGAGCCCCTCCTGGGAGCAGGCGTAAAGACTCCCCTCGGCATAGACCACGTTGGGGAGGCAGCGGGCGTACTCCGCCACTTCAGGGACCCGCACTACCCCACCGATATTATTGCCGCAGTGACAGACGAAGACTCCGATACGTGTTCTAGCCATTTCTAGCCACTCGCTCTGGCGTCAGAAGTTCAGCAATCCTGGCTGCGGCTCCTGAGGCTTGGATCACCGAATCGGGGATGTCTTGAGGGCTTTGGCAGAAGCCGCAAGCGAAGACACCTTCCACGCTCGTATCCACTGGCTGGGAGAGCCTATCTGGGATGCGGATGAACCCCACCTCGTCCAACTCTACCCCTAGTTTGTGAGCGGTCTCTTCATGACTGCGATGGGGAACCAGCGCCTGGCAAAGGATCACCAGATCGACCTCCATCTTCCTCACCTTGCGCTCCTCTCCCTCTTTGAAGACCGTCTCCTCGTACCAAACGATGGGGTGGCCATTCTTCTCCGTGATCCTGCCTGGACGGGCCCTGATATAGGTCACGCCATACTCTTCCTTGGCCCTGATGACGTACTCTTGAAACCTCTTTCCAACCGCCCTGAGGTCGGTATAGAAGACGAGAGATTTCAAATCTGGGTAGTGTTCGCCGGCCAGAATAGCCTCCTTGGTGGCGTGCATACAGCAAACGGTGGAGCAGTAGGGGTTATAGTTCACATCCCGGGAACCGACACACTGGATGAAAGCGATGACTTGGGGAACCCTCTTGTCGGAGGGGCGCTCTAGTTCTCCAGAGGTGGGGCCAGAGGCGGAGATGAGCCGCTCGAACTCCAGGCCGGTGATGACGTTTTCTATCTCCCCGTACCCATACTCTTTTAGAGTCGAAACGTCGTAGGGGTCGAACCCCGTGGCCAAGATGATGGCACCGACGCTCAGTTCGACCATCTCCTCTCTCTGCTCAAACTCTATCGCTCCCGCCTGGCAAGCCTCTTCGCAGAGGCGGCATCTCCCCTTAAGGAAATGGAGACAGTTCTTTTCATCAATGGTCATCTTGCGGGGAACAGCCTGGGGGAAAGGGAGATATATCGCCTTCCTCTTATCCAAAAAGAGGTTGAATTCGTTGGGAACCCTCCGGGGGCACCTCTCCACACATTCGCCGCAACCGGTGCACTTGCTCATATCCACGAAACGGGGCTTCTTGAGGACTTTCACCCTGAAATCGCCTGCCTGGCCCTCGACTTCCATGATCTCAGAGTAGGTGAGGAGGTTGATCCTCGCATGGCTGGCACACTCGATCATCTTGGGGGCCAAGATGCAGATGGAGCAGTCGTTGGTGGGGAAGGTCTTATCCAGTTGGGCCATGCGCCCCCCGATAGAGAGGGTCCTCTCCACCAGATGAACCTGGAAGCCCAGGTTGGCCAGGTCAATTGAGGCCTGAATCCCGGCGATGCCCCCGCCGATGACCAGAACTGCGCTATTTTTCAAAGCCGTGCTCCCAAATAGAACCTATAACTACATCTGCTGCTGTCGATAACGGCTCCAGTTTTGCGGAGTACCGAAGGCATTTAGTCTTAGCCCTACGCTCAAACGCGCCAATCGAACTTGTTGAAAATCTCGGTGATCGTATGATATACGCCATGCTTATTCCTCTCGAAAAGAAACCAGCTCTTAAGGACAGGCCAATTCCTTAGCGCGATGATATTGGCCTTTGCTAGCCTGTTACAATAGGTGTCGTTGTGCTGTAGTTCATTCCAATACCGCTCCAAGCCATTTGCGATGAGAGGAGGCATCATGCTCAGGATTCCATAGTCGATATTGTCGAATTGATATTTCGATGTGGCTTGTCCATGAGCGGCGAAGTGTCTCAAGGCTGTCAGCATATCGATGGTGTACTCATTATTACTGCTGGTCTTGATGAGTATGTAGTCTTCGGGCACATTCTCATACGATGAAGACACTAGCCACTTGAAACCAGCCTTGATGTCCTCGACGCTACCCCGAATGTCGAAGTTGCCCCCTATACAGCGTCCAAGAATCTCAATCCCTGATGCGAAGACACCATAGGCCGGGATGTATGTTGTTTGTCGGGCATTTGGAACCCCGAGCAAATAACTGACACTCGCGCAGATATCATGTATGACCCCAATTACATACGCTGCTTTGATGGTCAAAGGGAAAAAGTCTGGATTCCCCCCCGCCTCTCTGTTCAAGGCTGTCCACTGTGTGGCCTTTTCCTGCCAATTCTCTACATCGTCTGTGGGCTCCCTAAGCTTTACGTTGACTGGTGCACCCATCTCTCTACCTCCTAATATTTGAAAGCCGTCTAGCTATTAATTACACGAAAATCTTCGGTAGAATTCCGAATTTCCTGCTATACAGAAATCTCGCCTCCTAATCTTCGCCTCTTGTTCCGTTACGCAGCTACATCTGCTTCTGCGATGGATATAAGTTAGTTTAGAGTCTAATCAACTTCTCCAGCCATGCTATGTCCTCGTATCTTCTTTTCCAAAATAGGTCTTCCCAAATGTAGTGAACAGCGAGCATCTTGTATTTGCCGAAACGTTCATCGAAGAGCCCTAGGAGTGCCTCCACTGAGACCGGTTTATCTGGCTCTGTGTCGAAAAACAACTTAGAATAGATCTTCTGCTCCCAAGGGGAGATATGGTTCAACTCGTCCAGGTGATGAAAAACGTCAAAGAGAATGTACCCCACGGAAGCGGGACCAATACCGTAGAGTCCGAGCAAGGCCTCTCGCTGTTCCTCTCCGGATTTGTTCCTCAACGCAAACTCGTCAATTTCCTTTCTGACAAAAGCCTCGGTGACTCTCTTTATGGATTTGGCCCGATAACCGACCTTTAGATCTCGAAGTTCCTGCTCGGTTGCTTGGTCAATTGTTTCTGGCCCCCAAAAACAGTAGAGTCTTTTACCATCGTAAGAAAGCAAGGTGCCGTAACTTTCGAGCAAAGCCTGCATCATGTTGACGGAACGCCGTACGGTGGCGTTCTGCAAAACTATAGCGACGATTAAGTACTCATAAAGTGAGCCACAGTTCAGAGGCCGCATCCCTAGCCATTTCTTAATGACCGGACCTAATTGAGGATCGTCTCTGAACTGTTGATTGAACTCGGCCAAGTCCAGTTGCAGATTATAGCGGTAGTTGATTTCATCGGTAAGACCATTTGTAAAACTCCGACCAAGGTCGTCTGTCGACCAGATTGAAAGGGAGATTTCAGGCTGATCAATTGTCCCCCTATTCTCGAGCTTTAACCCTAAAGGCCTTTCTTGCCAAAGCATTGTCTGCCGCCGAACCCCCGGTTCCCACTCATTATCTGCTGATGGAAAGTGGTCGGGTTTGTGCATCGTGGCGTCAAAATGAAACGGCGCTGTTGGCCGTAACTTTACCTCATGTGCCCTACTAAGGGTCATCTGATGTACCATGCCCCTTCACGTATCATTCGCTCCGATAGTGTGTAAAATGTTAATATGCGAACTTCTTGGTCTGCCTAACGCGCAAAATGAGGCCACGACACACTTACAAGAGGTACCCTCATCTCCCCTATCTTTGAGGGATCTCGTGGCTGATCTTTATCTGCCGCTCCTCGATGCGGGCGAAGATCTCGGGTAGACTTGGCCCGGTGATCACCAGCCCATGATTCCGTTGGGCGATGACCGCCCGGCTTGAGTCTGGGAGTCCTCTTATGATCTCGGCAGTGGCATCGGCTAACTCCTGGCTCCCGCAAGGGCAAGCGAACTCCGTATAGGCCAGCCAGAGGTCTTCACTTACATTCTCTGGCCAGCCGTGTACATGAACGATGGCTCCCACGGAAGGGTTCTCTAGGTAGATCATCCGATGCTCCACCGCATCTACCGAGACCCGGCGGGGCCGCTCAACCCAGGAAGGGACGCTCACCACCATAGAGTCTCCCTCGCGTCCCACCACCAACATGATATCCGTTCCGATGGTCTCAAGTTTCGTCTTATCCACGCCAGAGGCGCTCATCCAGAAATTTCCAGGCGGTAGGTCTGGATGCGAAGCCCGGGCGCTGACGTTACCATAACTCAATCCAAAGAGTTTATATACCAGTCGAACGAACCTTATCTGCTTATCGGTGAGATACTCTTCCATAGGGAAGGGGGTTGGAAGCAGGCCCAATTCATCTAACTTCCTGCTCGCCTCTATCATCTGTTGGGTAACCGTTGTCCCTTGCCAAACCGGTTGGGGCAGGTCGTGGCGGAAGAGGTTATCGAACACCCAGGTGGCGGCAGCCCGGGGCCTCACATATTCATGCCACAATCGAGAAAAGTACTCCTCATCATCGTCCTCATAAGGGATCTCTGGGTGACCCTGCTCTAGGGTGACGAAATAAGAGGTCTCTAATTGTTGTCGACTTCCCACCAGCAAGATCAGCATGGAGCAGACGTTATAAGCCAGCAAAGGGTACCCTGCACCCAGGACATCTTTTGGCCTTTCCTCATCGTGAATAGCGGTAACCACCTTGGTCCTGTGGCTGGGTAGGGAGAGCAAGACCGGATTGGGAGCACCCCTTCCGGCAAAGCTTACCACCAACCCGGTATCCTCTGTGGGTTCTTCCTGTAAATGGTGCCCTCTCTTTAGCAATTCTCTCTCTAAACCCTGCCTAAACCATTTTTGTAATGAGGTTTGGGGAACGCCAGCGAAGCAGAAGAGAATCTCTTTACTCATCTCCGTCTCCTTGGTTACAAATCATGCCGCCAGAAGAACGGTTCCACTACATTCAGGTACCCGCGAACCTCCTCATCAACTCGGAGAACTTCAGCCCCGCCTCCCGCTTCTTCCGGAGGTTAACGGTGCTGGCGGGCACGTATTGAAGCGCTTGCGGCTGACAGAAAGCGACGCAAGCGGGGTCGCCGTCGCAAAGTTCGCACTTGATCACTTTTTTCGCCACAGTATCGATGCCCATACCACCGAAGGGACAGGCGGCCACACAGAGTTTGCAGCCGATGCAAAGATCGTAGTCGATAACCACCCTTTCCAGATCACCGTCGCGAGAGAGGGCGTCCACAGGGCAGACGGCCATGCAGGGGGCCGATTCGCACTGCTGGCAGACCATGGGCAACTCGAACCCCTCCATCTCCCACTTGATGATATGAATCCTGGCCCGGCTGGGATTGCTCACCCCGGCGTTCTTCACTGAGCAAACCAACTCGCATAACCGGCAGCCGGTGCACCTTTCGTGGTCTACCATCAGGATCTTCTGCATGATCGATCTCCTCACAGCATATGGGATGGCTCTTTATCCAAACCTAGCCTTTCGAGGGTCTCTGGACGGGGGACGCCGTTTTCATCCCACCCGTGCAGCCCGTAGTATTCATCTATCATCTGCTTGAACCTCTCGCGGTCGAGTCTCTTGTTCCTGGCGATCTCCAGGCCAACGGGGGTTGGCTCGTCGAAATACCGATCTACCAGCCAATCGTCCTCCCGCCTCAACCCCTCCCGGATGTTGAATAGCCGCTCCAAAGTATAGGCTCGTTCTGCGATCTCCCACACCTCCTGGGGCGATATCTCTAATCCTGTGTTGTAGTAGATCAGTTTTGAGAACTCGTCAAAGCCCAAAAGGTTGGGACTCAAGAAAATAGTGTGGAATTTGCATATACCCAGGCAATCGACCGCTTCATAACACATCTCATGCCATTGCACCTGGCGGGGCTTCCCCTCATAGGCGGTGTAGTCGGAAGAGAGGGGACCATCGTAGGAGGTGGGGTAACCGTAGATCTTTCTGAGGAGCGTTTCGGGCAAATGGTAAAGGTCGATGGCTGGTCGGCTTCTGAGGTGGTCGGAGCCCCGAGAGGCAGTAGCGATACCCAAGGCCAAAGAAGGCGTAGGCCGCTCATCGGAGTGAAGGTTGCTCATCCCCTTCACCTGGATGCAGTAGGGACGAGACTCCTCGCCGATCCTCTCGATGGCCCGTAACGGGCCCTCAGCCAAAATATCTCCTAGTCCCTTTCGCTTGGCGATCCTCTCCACCATCTCCAGCACCACTTCATCGTTTCCCCACTCTAGTTTCAACCCCTCGGTATCCTTATCGGTGAGGATCCCCTTCTCATAGAGTTCCATGGCCCAAGCGATCATGCTCCCTGTCTCCAGGGTATCCAGGCCGTGCTTGTTGACCAGGTAGTTCCCGGCCAGGATGGTCTCGAAGTTGTTGCACCCTACCTCCATACCGAAAGCGCCTTGGCTGGTATATTCCGGCCCCTGAGCGTAGACGCCGGCGTAAGGCCCATCCCTGATGATGTACTTATGGCGACAGTGAATGCTACAGCCGAAGCAGCCCTCCGTGCCGATGGAGTATTCGTCGATATGCTCACACTCGATGTTGCCCCCCACCAGTTGATTTAACTGGAAGTTCCGGCACCTGATGAGGCCCGTACTGTTGGTCGCGCCATAGATGAACATGGTGCCCCACCTCTGCATTATCTGAGCGAATTTTGTGGAGCAAATCTTGTCGATGACCTCTTTGTTGTACTTCAGGGCCTCCTCAGGATAGTTGATCTCGATGTCCATGGTGCCCCGCACGGCTACAGCCTTCAGGTTCTTGGAGCCCATCACCGCCCCTATGCCCGTCCGGCCACCAGAGTTCTTAAACCCCGTCCGCACGTTAGCGAACCGGACCAGCCTCTCCCCAGCCAGGCCGATGCAGACCACCTTTATCTCCTGGTCCCCCAACTCTTGCCTTATGAGATCCTGGGTCTCAAAGGTATCCTCTCCCCAGAGGTGGGAGGCCTCTTTTATCTCTATCTCCCCGTCGTGGACCCAGAGGTAGATCGGGCTTTCGGCCTTTCCTTTGATAACCAAATGGTCGAAGCCGGCCCATCTCAATTCCGGGGCGAAGAAGCCACCCATGTTCGTGCTGCCCACAAAGCCCGTCAGGGGGGATTTGGCTGCCAGATGGCTTCTAGCCGAGGCCGAGGCTAAGGTACCGGCCAAAAGCCCCGCGCTTACGAGAAGCACGTTATCAGGACCCAGCGGGTCAACGCCTGGCTCCAGGTGGTTATAGAGAAGATAGATGTCCAAGCCCCGGCCGCCCAGATACAACTTCCGCATCATAACCGGTATGGGGGCCGTTTTCACCTCGCCAGTGGACAGGTCTATATATGCGATCTTCCGATTAAGAGCCATCCTCTTTCTACCTCCTCATTCTCTTTCTCGCCAAAGGGGGGACAATGACCCGCTGACCTGCCACTAATGACAGAGAGAGGCTCTACTCCCCTCGAGTTTGGAGTTTCTCCCAGGCTTCCCAGACCGGCCCCCTGATCTTCGCCAGTTTAGGGTTGGGCCAAGATATCCGCCACTCCCATCCACAGGAGGGACAAGTGGCTCTCTCCGTTCGAGGAGCGACCTCAAACCGCTCAAAGCAGTTCAAACACCTCACTCTCCCTAGTCTTTCTTTTCCCTTTTTGGTCTCTTTCATCCAAAACCTCTCCACACAAGCGTTCTATCTAGCGTTGCCACTCTGGGATGAACCTTGAAGGCGAAGAGGGGAATCATCCCTCACACCTCTTTCACACCTCTTTGGTTGCGCTAGCCAAGGGTTAGGTCGCTTGTCAGCCCGTGACCTTGAGGACGACAGCCGCGGACGAATCCCCAGCCGCGCAGCCCACAAACAAACCGTATCCTCCCCCCACCAGGACGAGTTCCTCGATCACCTCGATCACCAGCCGGGAGCCGGTGGGTCCTTGGGGGTGGCCCCAGACGATGGAGGAGCCGTAGTTGTTCATCGCCTCTTTCTTCACCCCCATCTCGCACTCGAAGTAGATATCGTTCACCGCGAAGGGGTTATGAGTCTTGATCACCCGCAACTCCTGGATAGTGATGCCTGCTCGGGAGAGCGCCTGTCGCGTGGCGGGGATAATCGCTTGAGCCATATAGCCTTTTTTCGCCCTTCCCTCTCCAAAGGAGACTATCTGAACCTCGATCTCTGGGTCCCTGCTCAGTTCCCGTGCCTTCTCCTGCGTAGTTACGATTATCCCACAGTTGCCATCAGCAGGGTGGGTCTGGGTCCCATAAGTGACCGTGCCTCCCCCCAAGACAGGCTTTAGCCTAGCCAACCCCTCGGCTGTAGTAGGGTAGACCCCTTCGTCGCCCTCGACGGTTGCGAAGACTTTGCGCCCCGATGGGTCCTTCACCTCGATGGGGATGACCATGAAACGTCGAAGGAAAGCAGCATCGTCCTTCAGCGCGTCATCATACTGGCGGTAACGGAGGAGCGTCACCTCGTCCTGCTCCTCCCTGGTGATGCCCGCCTCCCGGACTACATTCTCCGCCGTCTCGATCATGGCATTTTGGGCGAAGGGGTCGAAGGCGAAGTTATCCCAGACCCAATCTTCCGCATCACCTGTCCCACCGGGGCCTAGCGGGTGGGGGTAATAGACGTGGGGGCCGTTGCTGCAGCGGTCGCAGGTGATGGCCAGGATGACCCGATCCTCCTCGCTCTCCACCTCGAAGGCAGCGGTAGCCAGCACCCGGGCTCCCGTGGCGCAGGCCTGACTTATGATAGGGCCAGTAATCGCTTCAGCCCCGATGAGTCCGGCCAGCCAAGGGCCTCCATAGAAACTGTGCTTCTGGGGCACTGTCATCCCCAAAAGGAGAAGATCGAAAACCTTTGGTGAGACCTCTCTCTCCTCGAGGGCTCGTGTAGCGATCTCCGCCGCGAAGGGGATGGCGTTGAGATGGGCGAAACTACCTTGCCACCGAGAAAAAGGTGTGCTCCAGTATCCGCCATAGGGGATGAAGGCTTTCTGAAAAGGCATCTTAGACCTCCCTTTTATTTAATCGCAGAGAGATTCGGTTCCCTACGAAGGTGCTATCCCATAGTAGATCAAGGGGGTATCTTTTGAGCCCTCTCCAGGGCGAAGAGCGCCGCTCCAAAAGCGCCCATCTCCTGGGGGTGGGGGGCGATTTCCACTTCCTTTCCCGACCGCAGGCTCAAGAGTTCAGCCACTATGGGGTTGAAAGCCACAACTCCGCCAGTCACGATCACCCGACCGCTCAACACCCCCATCTCCAATACCCGCTTTACGACCGAGACGAACAACCCTTTCACGATGTCCTCTATCTTCTCGCCCCGCCTGATCCTATCCAACACCTCAGTAGCGGTGAAGACCGTGCAATAACTACCGATCTCCGCCGCATTACTAGAACGCCTGGCTAACTCGTCGAGGTCGCCCAGGGGGATGTCCAGCCGATAGGCCATCTCCTCTAAGAAAGCCCCCGTGCCAGCGGCGCACTTGCGGTTTATCTTGAAGCCCACCCTCTTGCCCTCCGCATCGAGCCTGATGATCTTATTATCTTGGCCTCCGATATCTACGATGGTGATCTCTTCGGGGAAGTAATGGTAGCAACCTCTGGAGTGGCAACTTATCTCCGTCACCGTCTCCTGAGCGAAGGGCACGCTCTTTCTCCCAAAGCCGGTGGCGGTGATCCACCTTATCTCCTCCTGCACGAGCCCTGAGCGCTTGAGCGCCTCCTCATAGGCCAAGATTGCAGATCCCTCAAGGTCCGCCGTGGTCCTCCTCACCGAGGAGGCCACCAATCTCTTTCCGCTATCGATGATAGCCGCTTTAGTGGTCACTGCCCCTATATCCAGGCCGGCAAAATAGCCATCATCTCCCATCGCCACACCTAACCCTTTATCTCCTCCAGTTGCTCGATGAAGGCCTCGATGTTGGTCCTTGTCTGTTCCTCAGAGTAACACCTTAGGTCGTTTAGATCGGCGTCGATGACCAATGAGGGTATGCCCAGCCTCTTCTCCAACCGCTGGGGCATGCCATATCTGGCGTTGGAGTTGTTGGGACAGGTCCTGGAATCGTGGAATATTATCCCATCGACCCTATACTCCTCCACCATCTCCTCAATATATTCTTCCTTGACCCTCTCGGCTCGGTTGATGAATATCTCGGTATAGGCTTGGGCCATGCTCTCAAAGGGGTTCTTCTCGTCGAAGGCGCTAAATATCCAACTATTGCAGTAGGTGGACACTACGACACAGGCACGCAGTTCGGAGAGCTGTTCAGAAAGGGCTCTCAGTTTCCCCCAGATGGGCATCCCTTCCCAGTAGAGCCTGAAACGCTCCCCATCTACCGCCGCCACGTCGCTCTCTATCCGCTCTTTCAACTCCCGCTTCAGAACCTCATAGTAGTCGATCGCCTCCTGGGTACCCCTCAAGCAAACCGCAGGCCCCATATGGATCGTTCCATCGAAGAAGGTCCAAGGGGAAGGCAGATGCTTTGCCAGGCCGAGCACCTCTCCCCAGAGTTCGCTGCACCGGCGGGAGAGGCGAAGGCTCTCCTTGAATCTGTCCATATCGAACTTCTCTCTTGACACCTCTTCCAAGGTTGGTATCATGGCCTTCAGTTGCCCCACCACGTTAGCGATATCTATATCCCTCACCTCCGCCAGAGCGCGGGGACTATTTATGCCTACCACGGGAACGTCGAACTCCCTCCCGTAGAATTCGAACCACTCCTGGACATCCCGGCATTGGTTTGTGTTATAGGCCAAGAGGTCGGGTTTGGGTACGCTCTCGATGCCAGGGTAGGCCTTGGATAGGGGGGTCTCCCCCTTGAGGTAGGCACCTATATCGCTAGTGAGATAGGAGCATATCTCCGGCGAATAGCCTATGGCGTTAGCCAAAGGGATGTAGTTCATGGCTGTCCTGGTAGTGCCCAGGAATGCACCATGGTTTTCGGGGTAATGGACCTCGAAGTCGAAGGCCCTGAGCAACTCGGCTGGCCCCACACTGGTACACCAGGCTATCTTCCCCTCCTCCCCTCTGGAGATCCTATCCATCCGGTAGTAGTAATCGCTCATCACCCGCTTGAGGTCACGAGCAGCCTTGATTTTTTTGCGTCTAAGTCCCTTCTCCGACATAAACCTCTTCCCTGGGTCTGAAACACGTGCCAACTTGGCTGAGACCCTATTGCACTAGAGCGGCTACCCTTTCTGTCCGCCCCTCCCTTTGATCTGAAGTAACACTAACAGCAGCAAGTTTCACATTTGGATTCCAGGTTTCGGGCTCATATTTAAAACCCGAAGGGCCTCCCAGGACTGAACCAACGCTATGCGTGGTTGACGAGTCCCTAACCGTTCAGTGCTCCGCCACCTCAGACTTCCTTTCCAGTCCCTTGATCAGCGCCGTAAGGGTAATGTTATAGGGCGTCGCAAGACCGTGTTTGAGGCTCTGCTCAACTATCTTCCCGTTGAGCCAGTCGATCTCGGTGAGAGAGTGCTGTTCTATATCCACATGCATCGAGGTTTTGTGGTAGCCCGCTTTCTTCAGATATTGAACGCAATGATCGAAGAACCCCTCATCGAAGGTCACCCCGCTCGCCGCGGCTACTTCGATCCCCTCCCGAAGAGTCTCCTCGACCAAGGACCGTGTGGGCTCGAAGTCCATCATCTCCTTCATAGTCTTACCAGTCAAAGCGCATATCGGGCTAAGGGCAGCGTTGAGAATGGTCTTCTCCCACTCGTGCCTCTTGATATCGGTGGTGAACTCGGTGTCGAGTTTAGCCTCCGTCATCATCTCCGCTATCTCTCTGGCCAGAGGCTCAGCCCTGGGCATCAGGACGCCGATGTAGTTGGGCTTGTTGAAGAACGACATCCAGATCTCCCCATCCGCCACGCGGTTCCCAGCGTAGTTCACCACAATCCGCATGACGTTGCCGCGCCCGAAGGTTTCGGCGATAAACTCCTCGTTGTCGAGCCCGTTCTGAAGGCTGATGAATTTGATCCCAGGCTTGGCCACCTTCTCGATCTGGGGAAGGATGGAGGGCATCACAGAAGCCTTGGTAGAGATAACGATAGTGTCTACCTCCGGGAAGTTAGGTAACTCGGAGATATCATAGGCTATCCTCTCGCATTTCACTTTCATCTCCGTGACACCGGTTACAATCAGCCCCCTCTCCCTGATAGCGTCCAAATGGCTCTTCAAGATGTCTACCAACACGACATAGTGTCCGGCGTTGGCTAGGTGTCCGCCAAAGATCCCGCCGACCGGCCCCACTCCGATGATGGCAAACTTCGGCTCCGTCGCCATAGGCTCACCCTCCTTTGAAGTTTATCTAATAACCAACGGCTGGCTCCTGGTCGCCTGTAGCCCTTCTAAACTCGCCAATCCCCTATGACTAACGAGCACAAACACTCCTCTAGGAGTATCTCTCTTTGTACCGCTCTCGCAACACCCTGTGCAGTACCTTCCCCGTCGCCGTGCGAGCCATCTCCTCAGGGGCGATGAAATCTACCCTCTTGGGCCTCTTGTAGCCGGCCATCTTTTCTCGGCAGAACTCGATGATCTCCTCCTCGGTAGGTGGGTCTTTGAGGTCCTTGGGGATCACCACCGCCGTGACCGCTTCACCCCACTTCTCATGGGAAGTACCGATCACCGCCACGTCCAAGACCTTGGGGTGCTTGGCCACAACCTCCTCCACCTCGGAAGGGTAGACCTTCTCACCCCCGGTGATGATCATGTTGTCCTTCCTATCGACGATATAGAAATAGCCATCTTCATCCTTTCTGGCCAGATCGCCAGCGGTGAAATAGTCGCCGCAGAAGGATTGAGCGGTCTTCTCCGGCATCTTCCAGTACTCATCGAACATCATGGGGCCCCGGGAATAGAGTTCGCCCACCTCGCCCACGGCGACCTCGTTACCCTCCTCATCCAAGAGTTTGATCAAATCGGTCCCCGCGCATTCCCTGCCTATCGACCCCAGTTTGACTAACTGCTCATGGGGCTTGAGGAGGGTGACCATCCCCGCTTCAGTGGAACCGTAGGCCTCATAGAGTTCTACGTTGGGGAACATCTCCATGATCCCCAGTTTGGTGTCCCGTCGCGCTGGCGCCGAGGATATGAGGAGCTTGCGTATAGAACTGGTGTCGTATTTGGCCTTCACCTCCTGCGGGAGGTTCAACATCAAGATGTAGTGAGTGGGGACTAGGGAGGTATAGGTCGCCTTCTCCCAGTCAATGATTTGCAAGAGTTCCTGGGGATCGAAGCCCCTTGCTCGATGGACGTAAACCCCTCCGCCGACATAAGTGAAGACGAAGGAGTAGAAGGTGGAGTTCACATGACAAAGGGGCATCACGATCAGGCCGATATCGTTCTCATTGAAGCCGAAATCAACCTCGTTGATGAGGAAGAAGGCTATGTAGGATTCGTGGGACCTGATGACCCCCTTGGGACGGCCGGTGGTACCCGAGGTATAGAGTTGTATCCAGGTATCCTCGGGGACAACCTTGGCCTCAGGCTCCGTGGGCGAAGCCTCCCCTATCATCTTCTCGTAGTTGAGATAGCCAGGAGGGGTCCTATCCTCGGGACCCACGAAGATGAACTTGTCCGACCCCACCTTCTCGAAACTGTTTTTTATCAGCTCCACCTCCGGGAGAAACTCCTCGGTACAGATGAAGGCTTTGGAATCGGAGTTGTTGACCACATATTCGATCTCGGGACCCAGCCATCTGAAATTGACAGGTACTATGACCACACCCGCTTTGGCCGCTGCTGCGTAGATCTCCATATACTCGATGATGTTGTAGAGGAGGGTGGCGATCCTATCGCCCTTCTTGAGGCCCATCTCCAACCAGGCGTTGGCCAACCTGCAGGCCCTCTCATTGTACTCTTCGAAGGACAACTCCCTCGCCGCGCTCTTCACCGCCATCTTCTGAGGAAATTTGACGGCGTTAACCCTCAGGATCTCACCCATGTTCAGCCAAGGCATCTTCCCCGCCTTTCTCTTCCTCCCGCCAGGTTTCCCTCGAACCCAGGTGCCAGCCTATAACTCCCGCACCACACCCACAATCTCTGTCTCCACAGTTGGGGAGGTCACCTCCCCATCAATATGTTCCACTCTTTTGGGGGGAGCCATTCCGCCGGGTTGAAGCCCACACCAGAGCGGAAGCGTTTTCTACTCCTCCCTAAGCCTGGGCAGCACCGCCTCGAACAACTCCTCATCGACGAGATGCCCTTCGGCCAAAAGTTGTCGATACTTGATGAAGTCGATGGTGTCCTTCCCTGTCGTCTTCCGAGTGTTGAAGGCGTGGAAGCCCAGGAAGGCCTCATTAGCCATATTGGCCGCCAGCCAATGGCGATAGTAGTCTTTGCCCATATCCCAGAAGAACTTCTTCTTGGCCCTAATGGAGTCGATGGACATCTGCAAACACTGGGGGAAGAGGTTGGTGAAGGTCCATACCATCTCGTTGACCGCCTTGTCCAGGAGTTGGAAATCGGTGGTGGCCTCTTTTACGAAGTCGCGAGCCTTCCTGTACTCCTCGCCGGTCTTGAACTCACCATAGACTATCTCCCCATCTTCAACGTACTTATCGGTGATGACCAGGGGGTTCCTGATCCACTTCCCATCCTGCTCTATGACCGGAACGACCTTGCTGAGGTAGCCCTTTCTATACAACTTGTAGGCGCTCCAAAGTTCGCAGGAGATGCAGTTCCACATGGCGTCCTCTATCCCCAGGAACCAGGGGAGGAAGTCGGAGGAACCCCCCACCGGCGCAGAACCATGCCTGGGCCCGGCCTGACCGAAGACAGCCAAATCCGAGGCGATAGCCAGGTCACAGGCCCCGCCGATCTCCTGGCCGCCGGCCACCCTCATCCCGTTGACCCGGCAGATGACCGGCTTTTTGCAGTTGAGGATACTGTCCACCATCCCGTTGAAGAGGTCCATATAGAGGGCATACTCGGTGGGCCTACCGCTGTAATACTCGGCGTACTCCTTGGTGTTACCACCGGTGCAGAAGGCCCTATCGCCCACTCCGGTGAAAACCACAGCCACCACGCTGCGATCCATGGAGGCCCGGTTCATGCCCGCGATAACCCCTTTCACCATCTGCGTGGTGTAGGAGTTATACTGCCTGGGGTTGTTCAAGATCACCCAAGCGGAATACAACCCTTCGACCGTGTTGCCCTCGGGATCGACGACCGGCCTCTTTTCATACATAATACAAGGGGATTCGGTGCCGAAGAACTCGTCGCCCCATAAGTCGTGACCTTTGACTTCGTGATCTCTGGGCAGCCAATCCAGTGCCATTCTTTCCTCCTTGCTTGATTTCAGGTTATCGTTCGAGACCTCTGATTTGTTAGAAGCAAACCCCTTCGTTTGGCCTCCTCCTTTCTACAACCGTCCTCTCTTCAATTGACGGTCGTCGAGGCCCTCTATCAGAAGTCGGGGGTCAGAACGACCCTCCTCATCAGTTTCCCGGCGTGGGCCTCCTCGAACACCTCCTGAATCTGGCTCATGGGCCGGGTTTCGACGAACGGCCCCATCTCTATCCTACCCTCAAGAACCATCTCCAACACTTTGGGATAATATTCGGGTAAGCAGCCCCAGGTGCCGATGATCTCTGCGTCATAGGCCATCAATTTGGAGAAGATATATTCGATGATCGCTGTAGCATAGCCGATTATGATCACTTTGCCGATGAAGGAGAGGAGCAAAAGGGCTATCTCTTGACCAGCCTTCACCCCGCTGGCCTCAAATATCTTCCAGCCATAATTATATGGAAAGCCGTGGGCCTTACAGATCTCTCGAAACTCCCCTCGCACCTCTTTAGCGCTCTTGCCAGTGGAGTTAATCACGATATGGGCACCATATTTTGAGGCCCTTTCCAACTTCCTCGAGTCTATATCGATCCCCACCACTACCTTAGCGCCAAAAGCCCTGGCCATCTGAGCCATGTAACTACCCACCCCTCCCCCCACCCCAGTGATGACTACCCTATCTCCCTCTTTCAGATCCGCTCGAACCGCAGCCTGATAGGGCGTGGTCACCGCGTCGGCTACAACCGCCAGCCACTCCAAGGGCAGACCTTTCCGGTCCTCAACGAGACAGAGATCTTCCGCAGGGACGGGAATGTGGCTGGAGAAACCCCCATAGATCCCCAGGCTGTTACCCGGCATCTTCTGGGCTAAACAGCGGTTGCCCCGACCTGCAGCGCAGATGGGACAGTTGTTACAAGGCATAACGGCAGGGATGATCACCTCTTTCCCTACCCATTCCTCCTCCCCCACCACCACAGTGCCACTGATCTCATGGCCCAAAGTCAGAGGGGGCTTGGTCACCGTGGGCACCCCGTCATAAAAGTAGCCCAGATCGGTATGGCAAACCCCGCACCCCGCGACTTCGACCAGAACTTCCCCGGGTTTCAACTCTGGAAGGGGTATGATCGCCTGCACCAGTTTTCCCGGCCTCTTCTCTCCCGTCTCCTTATCAACGCTCCAGGACTCCGCCATCTGCCAGGTCTGGATCACCTCAGGCATCTTCGCCATCTCTCCTCCTTCCTCACGAATAGACCCCTAGCCTATTCTATCCTACAGTATGGTGTGATCGTTGGCACACCATCGTTGCCTGTCCCGGTACTTGCCAGGCCGGGGGCTGACCATATCCCCTCGCTTAGGCCTGGTATAGATCGTCTTGTATCTCTCACCATCCACCTCGAAGCAAACTTGACACTCCTCCGTCAATTCGCCCGGTGTCACAGGCTCAAGACGTACCTCAAGACCCAAGAACTCGTACAACTCCACCGCTTCGCTCAAACGGGGCTCATCGGTGGTGAACTGTCTGACCCACCCCTCTCTTTCTAACTCCTTTTGCTTTGAACTCTCTATCATCCTTTCCCCAGTCGGCAGCCATATTCGAATACGCTTTCCTCTTGGGCGTTCTCCTCGATGGAGTAGGGCCTTTTCCTTCTCACCTCATCCACCGCAACCCTTGGTTGGTGGCCGATGCTCACCAAGTAGCAGGCGAGCATGGTCCCTGTCCTCCCATATCCTCCCGCGCAGTGTACCAGTATGGATTTCTTTTGTCCCTGCATCATCTTTATGAACCCTACGAATTCATCGATCTGAGACCGCTCAGGGGCGGTATGATCCACGATCGGTATATGGTGGTATTCGAACCCCAAGGCATCCAGCCACGGCAAGAGCACCTTGTCTCTCCGGAGGGAGGTCTCGGTGAGGGAGACGATAGCCCCGATGCCTTGCTCCTTTAGCCACACCAGTTCCTCTTTAGTGCAAGGCCTCCCGCTGCCAGCCAACTCCCCTTCGATCATCCAGCCGAAGTTCAAGATGGCCATTCTATCGCCTTATCTTTAACTCCAGATTCACCATCCTGGCTGGGGCGAACCCCACCGCCCCGAAGAACCTCAAGAGAGCCCAATCGTTCCAGTTCACTAAAGTGTAGACGGTATCTACCCCAGCCGCCCTGGCGTGGGTGATGAACTCCTCCATCAACTGAGTGGCGATCCCCTGTTTTCGATACTCGGGGTGTACACCGATGGTATCTAGGGAGGCCGTGGTCTCTGGGATGCCAAACTCCCCCAGGTAGACGTTGCCCATGATGAACGCCACCACCTGGCCATCGTGTTCGGCTACCAAAGAGGTAACCAGTTGCTGGGTATCATCCAAAGCCAAGGCGCATTTTCGCCGGTAGTATTCGGGCCGTCTCTTGCCCAAAACCTGGGCATCTATCTCTACGATAGGATCTAAGTCGTCCTCTCTCATGACCCGGATGATCAGTTTCTCTGGATCGATCTTAGGCATAAGGCTCCTCCCTAGAAGAGATCCTCTAGTTCGTCGCTGCCCTCTGGCAAGCGGCCGTGTTGCTGTAGAAACTTTTGAAGCAACTCGCTCTCTCGCTTGGTATACATGGGATCATCTTCGTAGATGAAATAGCGGGCCTTTTCCTGGGCAAGCAGTTGTCCTTCCAAATCCTGACGAAGGTTCATGGCTCCCTTGATATAGATGACCTTCTTTTCCTCATCCAACAACTGGAAAACACCTTCTATCTCCGGGACCGCACTCACATTATCGGCGTCAAAGGGTAGCCACCTTTCAGGCGGGAAAAGTGCCGGCGAGATCTCGAGCCTCAGATCACACCTCAAGCAGCGGCTAGCCTCCTCCATGGCTTGGGCCTCATCGAAGCCCAACTCTATCTCTTCAAAGCCCTTTACCCTCCGCTCCAAGGGGAGGCGGGGCATCTGAACCCGATACCGGTCAGCAAACCCCTCCTCCCGACCCAGCCAAGGCTCCTTATCGACCTCCAGGGGCGGCCCATCAAGCACCCCCTCACCCCCCAGATACCTATCTATGGAGATGGTCGCCTGCCGACCGGAGGCGATAGCCTCGATGACCGAGGCCGGGCCGCTCACCACCTCCCCGGAGGCGAAGATTCCAGGCAAACTGGTCTGGAGGCTCTCGGCATCCACAGAGATAGTGCCTGCCCTGGTCGTCTGTATGTGGCTGTCTAGGAAGGAGAGGTCTGAGGCTTGTCCAATAGCCAGAATCACCATATCCGTCTCTATGGTGCTGGTGACCGACTCGTCATAGCAAGGCTTAAATCTCCCCTCCTCATCGAAGACCGAAGTGCAACGGACCAGTTCCACTCCCCTGACCTGGCCATCGCCCAAGATCTTTCTGGGTCCCCAAGAGAGGTTGAGAACCACGCCCTCCTCTATCGCCTCTGCAACCTCCCACTCGTGGGCGGGCATCTCCTCCCGGCACTCTAAGCAGGCCAGTTGCACCTCTTTTGCTCCCAGGCGGAGGGCGGTTAAAGCCACGTCTAGGGCCACATTTCCACCGCCGATGACCAGAACTTTCTCTTTAACTTTCGGTCGTTGACCTTGCTTAACAGCCCGCAGGAAATCTAGCCCCCAGAGCACGCCTTCCAACTCTATCCCCTCGATAGCCAGTTTTCGACTCAACTGGGCTCCCAGGGCTAAAAAGATAGCGTCGTACTCACCCCTTAGATCCTCCAAAGAGAGAGCTTCGCCGATGCGGGTTCCGCTCATCACCTCTACCCCCTGGGTCACCCCCGCGATCTCTCGTTCTAGTACCTCCTGGGGAAGGCGGTACTCCGGTATGGCGGCCCGCATCATACCTCCCAGTTCCGCTTCTGCTTCAAAAAGGGTCACCCTGTGTCCCATCCGGGCCAAGTAGTAGGCAGCAGTCAACCCCGCTGGGCCAGAGCCGACGATGACCACTCTTTTGCCGGTAGGCACCTTCTCGGCCTTCTCAGGTCCGGTATCATACCCCGCAGCGAACCGCTTCAGGGCACATATGGCGATAGGTTCGTTCACCTCGCCTCGGCGACAGAGGCTCTCACAAGGGTGGAAACAGATATGCCCCAGGAGGGAAGGAAAGGGGACCTTCTGGCGGATGACCGTCGCCGCCTCTTCGAACCTCCCCTGGGCTACAAACCGCACATAGGTCGGGACATCCATGCCCACTGGACAACCTTGGACGCAAGGTAGAAGGGCCTGGCGGTCTCCCACCGCTAGGTCTCTATCCATTAAGGCACCCGTGGGGCAAACCTCGACACAGGCAGTGCAGAATCTGCAAGCCGATTCCCTCAGAGAGGGGCTTAGGCTACCCACGATAACCTCGCCCCTCTCATCGAAGACAAAATCCAAGGCCTTCACCCCCCGCAGGTCGCGGCAGGCCCTCACGCAACGGGTGCAGCCGATGCAGAGGTTATAGTCCCGATCGAAGAGAGGCTCGTCTTTGAAGACGGGCATCTGGGTAGGCACCCAGCGAGGGGTCTCCTCCTTGATACCGATATACTGAGCCACCTTTTGCAGTTCGCAGCGGCCAAACTTGGGGCAACACCTCTCCTCCAGGGGCACGTTGGTCGAGCAAGGATCGCGGCTACAACCTTCCTGCTGAGCACAGGTGAGACAGGCGTGGGGGTGCTGGGCTAAAATGGGCATCAAGTTATCGCGCCTGAGGGCTTCTACCTCTGGGGTATCGGTGTAGACCACCATCCCTTCAGCCACAGGCGTATCGCAGGCGGTGGGGAAACCTTCTATACCCTCGACCTTCACCACGCAGAGTCGGCAGCCCTCGTACTCCCTTTTAGGGTCGGCGTTCTTTACCTGTTCTCCGGCACGGTAGATGGACTCGCCAGGTTTCATCCCCGGCGCAGGCGGCAAATCGGGATGGTAACAGAGAGCAGGGATGTAGATGCCGGCACTGCGGACAGCCTCCAGCACCGTAGCTCCTGTCTCAGCATGGACTAGCGTTCCGTCAATCTTCAAAGGAATCTTTGCCATGGTGTGACTTTCCTTCACCAATCTTGGAAAGTATCCAAGCGATGGTCTCGTGGAACTTTTCTACTTCTCCTGTGCCGAGCTTGTCTACATTAGCTTGACTCTTTCGTTCTCCAATATCTTTCGTTGGGGAATAAAGGAAGATAGGAATGTCGTTGAGTTTCGAAATGTACTCTTGGAGAAGAGCCTTGGTTACTCCGATGTCTGGTCTTAGAACCATCCATATCTCGCCATTGCTAACAAGAGTGAAGATGCGCTTCCTATTGGGGGCGTAGAATCTTGCAGTCCCAACTACCGTCCCGTCATACTCGATGAATCCTCTGCCTTCCGATTCCAATGTCTCAAGAAAACCGATAATAGATTCGGCAACAGCCTTTACCTCTTGCTCACATAGTGCCAAGAAAGATTGTTTATCCCAGGCGGCGCGCTGAGTTGGGGGCGGGGTAGAACTTCGTTTTCCGAATTCGATCAGATGTGGCACCATTACCTCAAAATCCTTGTCAGAGGGGAAATATCGGATTTCCACGGGATAGACTGGCATTGAGTATAGAGAGGAAAGGTAATCTGCTACTCCTCGAATGTCGTGCGGTACTTCGTCAGCCACAATAGCCAGATTGAAATTCCCTGTCTCTAGAGTATTGATGAGCTTAATGCGAAAATCCTCCTTCCACTCCTCTTCATCTTCATCCTCTCCCACTATGCCCTTTTCCCTACATATGTGCAGCATTGCCTCCGCCACGTCCTGTTTCAGATATTCACCGACTCTTTGGTTCAGTTCCGAATACGTGCTCTTCCATAGAATGGACGCATAGCCCAGAAGTTGGGCTACAATCTCTCTCATAGTTTGGTTGTCGCTCAATTTGCACTCGACTATAGTGATACCTCCGCCGCTATCCACGCAAAGAAGATCAGTCGCTTTGAACTCTCGATGGACGGTCAGGATGGCTAGATCACCTGATTCCACACCTGGAAGAGGTAGCAGATCAGGATGCTTCTCGACAAGGTCCTGCAGGGTTGCCTCGCCTTTTTCTTCCCTATATCCTACCTGCCTTACCATGCGGTGCTTGCCCCCCTCTACGATCATTATGTAAGCCACTGGTGACCTCCTCTAATGCTGCCCTTATCAGATTGCGTCTACCAAGAATGGCTGATGGCCCCAGGCTCGCAGGCCAGCACACAAGGCAAGTTCCGCTCTCCCGTGACCGGCTTGCAAGGGGCACAGGTGTATTTGATCTTCTTCCGCTCTTTCTCCGTCACCGCCGCTACCATGGTATCGGCCAGGGGGTCCACATCGTTGGGCATCACCTCCAAGACACCGTAGGGACAAGTGGCGACACACTCCCCGCAGCCGTCGCATTTACCCGTGTCGATGGTGATGAAATACTCCCCGGAGCCGTCTTTATAGCCGTAGTTCGCTAGCAGTTTAACCTCCTTTGGAGCGCTCCTTCTTCATCAGTGCCTGGGCGAAGAGAGCCGCTCCGATGGCCCCCGCGATCTGGGGGTCGTACTCCGTGGCTAGAGAGTTGATGCCCAACTCATCCTCTAACCGCTTCACCACCCCGATATTCTTGGAGATCCCTCCGGTGATGGCGAAATCCTCTTCTACGCCGATCCGTTCCAGAAGGGTAACTACCCGGTGAGCCATGGCCGAACAGTAGGCGGCCAGCACCTTATTCTTGGGCCACCCCTCTCGTAGGAGCGCCGTGGCCTCCGATTTGGCGAAGACCACGCAGGTGCTGCTCACCGGCGGCGGCTCCTCATCCACATCTAGCGATCTCTCGCCGATCTCCTCGATGGGCACAGCCAAAAGATCAGCGAAGACCTCCATACCTCGCCCCGTCCCGGCAGCGCACTTGTCGTTCATCAAGAAAGCGGTTACTTTGCCCCGCCCGTCGCAATGGATGGCCTTACAGTCCTGGCCTCCCATGTCCAACACCGTACGCACTGTGGGCCCATAGATATAGTTAGCCCCCCTAGCATGGCAGGCGATCTCGGTGATGGCTCGGTTGGCGAAGGGGACGTTCACCCTTCCATAGCCTGTGCCCACCACGTACTGGACATCCTCCAATGTCAGGCCCGTGTCTTCCAGCGCCCAACCCATCGCCTTGCGGGCGCTATCGGGGCTATCGGAGCCAGTGCGCATGTTGCTATAAGCGAAGAGTCGGCCATCGGCCATGATCACCGCCTGGGAACTCACCGAACCGACATCGACCCCCCCACTGATGATATCTGCCTCCCGCCACTCTATATCTGGCGCTTTCCAGTTGTACTCCGTCCAACGCCAATACTCTTTCGTCATGGCCACGAACCTCCAAACTTCAATACTATCAGGCTCTCTCCGCCGCAAACAGAGCAGCCCCCAGAGCGCCCACGAACTCCGGCTCCTCGGGCACCACGAGGTCCATCTCTAGGCCCCTCTTCAGAGAATCGACGAAGCCGATGTTCCTGGCCATTCCACCGATGAGAACCACCTCCCTCTCCACCCCTACCCGGCGCACCATGGAGATGATGCGGCTGGCGATAGCGTCGTGGACGGCGCGGACGATGTCCGCCTTGGGCGTCTTAGCGTGGACCAGGGAGACTACCTCAGATTCAGCGAAGACGGTGCACTGAGCGTTCATGGGAACGGCTTTCGTGGATTGGAGGGATAGTTCCCCCATCTCCTCCAGTTTCAACTCCAGGGCTCTGGCCATCGCTTCGGTAAAAGCGCCGGCCCCAGCAGCACATTTCTCATTGATGACGAAATCCACCACTTTGCCGTTGCCGCCACACCTTATCCCCCGGCCCTCCTCGGCACCTACATCGATCACCGTCTTGGCCGCAGGGAAAAGGAAAGTCGCTCCCTTGGCATCGGCCCCCACCTCCGTGACCTCATCCTGGGCCAAGGGAGCCCCTCGCCTACCAGCGCCAGTAGCAGTGATATGCTCGATCTCTTCGAAAGACAATTTTGCGCTCTTGAGAGCCTCATCGAACGCCTGCTCGGCGGAGTCCCTAGTATCGAGCCCTCCCAAGAGCATGCTTTTCGATGCCACTTGGCCATCGTTCAAAATGACCACCTTGATGGTCTTGGCTCCCATATCTATCCCGGCGGTTATCATCCAAACCTCCTCAGAATAACCTCGCGCCAAATAGAAGCGAGGTGTTTTTACTTCGCCCTCCTTCCAGACCCTCTAAGAGTTGAGGCAAATAGGTATAAGTCGACTCCACCGCGAGGAAAGGATAGAGAGGCCCATATTCATACTATTCTCCCCGCACCAACACCCTGTACAGTTCTCTCAAGGTGGCTATCTGAGCCCCGTGATGGGCATCGTGATGAATCATAGTCCAGAAAATTTTCTCCGTAGACCACAACTCGCCCCAGTTGGTCAGTCGCATCTCGCCCAGATCGGCATCGGTCAGCCTCTCCAGCGCCGCCCGAAGAGGGACATGGCTTTCTCGCAGATATTCGAGCATTCCCGTTGCGGTGGGTGGGAGATCGAGATCATCCCAGGTGAGTTTCCCTTCCCGGAAAGCGTATTCCACGTACATGACCTTGCACGCTGCCAGATGGCCGATCCGCCAGGCGATAGTTGCAACAGGTGGAGGGTCAGGTGCAGGGATAGCATAATCTAAGGTCCACCGTTCCCTATCGCGCTTCAGATGCCAACTATCCTTGGCCGGCTTCCAGTTGAACTCCTCCTCAGTGAGTCCATCCAAGATCCCTTGGAGCGCCTCCCAGGTATCGTCCATCTCCATCTTGAGGAGCGCCACTCTTGGGCTTGCGTTCTCAGCCATTTTCCCCTTCGAAAGAACGAGTCAGTCCGGTTTACTCCTCCAACCTCTCTAATCCCAGGCTCTCCATGAAGGCGTCTATGCGAGCCATAGTGCGGGTCTCGTCGAACTCCCTCTCGTCGCCCATATTGCCCTCAAAGGTCATCACCGGGATCCCGGCTTCCAGAAGGGCTAACCTATTCTCCGCTATGCCCAGGCTTAACCCTTCGCAACCCCGGTTATAGTGGAGCATAACCCCGTCCACGCTCCATTCCTTCACGATGCGAATCATCATCTCGCTCTTCAACTGGGGGAAATAGAAATGTTGCCATTCGGGCTTGCTCAGGTTCCAGTCGGCCAGAATGCGGAGGGCCTGGTTCCTACTCTTGATCTCTATCCCCTTCTGTTGAGGGGTGGTCCTGGCTCCCCAGGTTCCATCCTCCTTCACCTCCCACATGCCGATGAGGCTGAAAGTGTATAACGAACCGATGGAGAGGGCCCCGAACTTTTCTAAGTATCTGAAGACCCGGAGGAATCCCCAAGGCGGCTGGGTATCGCTGATAAGTCTGCACCTCTCCATGGCCAGGGCAGCGATCCCCTGCTCCACCCGCTCCTTCGCTTCATCCCTCAACTCCTCATAGAAATCGGCCACCTCTTTTTTGTGCTTCTCCAAGGTGCCCAAGACATATAGGGAGTACATACTCTTCTCATCGAGAGGAGCAGGGATCGCCTTATTCAAGGTACAGATCTCAGCCCAAGTGGAGGTAGAGCGGCATTCGTTGTAGACCGCCTCGATCAACTTCTCATCATCGTAGGTCCGGCCGGTGATCTTCTCCAGCCATTCGATGGCTTCGTGCATCTGGGCTACAACATAGTTAAGCCTGTTCTCGTTCAGTTCGTTGTAGGGGCCGACGCTCACATCGATGCAATAGAAGGGGATGCCCTCATGCTCGGCCACATGCTGATACCATTTGGCGTGGCTGCAACAGATATGGTCTTGAAAAGCGAAATCGGGCTTAGGGTACTCACCACCCCAGGCGTACTTATTTAGGTACATGGAGCCCCAATAGTTCCGCATGTAGGCACAAAGATCCCGGGCCCACCCTTTGGCTTCGGTGGCCTCCATGCATTCCAGGGCGAAATCTTTATTCCAAGCGATAGTGGCTCCGTAGGGCTCGCCGGTGATATGCACCACATCGTCTCCTAATCCGGCGGGGATGGCATCAAAGGCCCAAGCCCCCCCGGTCCAACGGAGTCCACCCTTCTCCTTTATAGTGGCGTATTTTTCGTAGTAGTTCCTTCTCAGTTCCTTAGCCTTGCCCCAGCAATCCAAGGGCTTGGTCTTGTACCTCTGACTCACCTTTCGACCTCCCAATCTAGAAGAGATCCTCTTCTTCGATCATCTCCAAGAAAGCCTCCACACGAGTTCTAAACTGTCCCAGGGGAACGGTGACATCGAACTCCAAGAATAGCGTGGGGATGCCCGACTCGTTGAGGGCCCAGGTAAGGGGCGGTATATCGCATTCATGGGGATCGCAAAACTTCTGCTGGATGAGGATCGCCCCCTGGACATCATAGTCGCGAGCGAGTTGCAAAACATGGTCCCGTCTCGTCCGCTCCGGCCAATCCTTACTGGGGCAAGGCGGCCTGTCCACATAGCGAGCGGCGATGGCCGCCAATCGATCCTCTTGAGGGATGACCTCGTTCCAGAAGTACCTGCTTCCAGTGCAGTGATCATCGACCACGAAGGTGGCCCCCAGCGACTCCACCATCTCGATGAACTCGGTATCATCGTCTTCGCTGCCTACGATCATCAGCCTCATCCCCGGATGGCGGCCATCATCTTCCGATAGCCTCCCTAACACTTCCTGGAGCCAACTGTTGTGATCCGCCTTGTCCACCAGTTGGCTAGAGACGACCATCTGCATCGCTTCCAGTCCGGTGAGAGGTGGGTTCTCGCCCCTCCGCAACTGGTAGATCTCTTTCATCAAGCGCCGGTTCGTGTTATAGACCTCTATGGCCCGGTCGAGGTCCTCATCGGTGATGGCTTTCCCCGTCCACTCTTCCAACGACTCCTTGAAAGCAGCGAGTTCCCCCCTCAGGTAGGGCTTGGCGGCCGGAGTCTGAAGGTTACAGGGCATATAAAGGTAATAACTGTAGTCGATGGGGATGTGGAGTTGCCAACTGGTAAAGGTCTGGCGGACATGCAGGCAGGATTGGGCTATCATGATCCCGTCCAGATAGTCATACCTCCCTTTCAGCCCTTGAGCCAGGCAATCGCGACAAAAAGGACAGAACATGCCGAAGATATAGGGCTCGGTGACATCCTGTGGTTCATGGCTCCCCAGGATCCGCACCGGGAGGACGCCAGCGGCATAGACTATCTCCTCGGGCACATAAGTGCAGAAATACCCCAGTACCTTACCACCCGTTCTGGCCTTCCACTCTTTAGCATACTGGTGGCGGTTCTCCTGCCATTCTCGAAACTTCTCAGGCATCGCCATCTCAAGCCTCCGATGATCTATCGATTGCGCCATATCGGCTTTCTCTTCTCCAAGAAAGCCTGGAGCCCCTCTTTCGCATCCTCGGTGCTCATCAGCCTCTCCAGATAGAGCCTCTCTATATGCTCCATGGCCTTCTCAAAGGGGAGATCGGCCGCCTCGTAGATGGCTCGCTTGGTGAGCCTAAGGACAACGCCGCTTAAGCCCGCCAATTTGGCGACCAACTCCTCTGTGGCCATCTCCAGTTCCTCTGGGGGAACAACCCTCGTTATCAACCCTATTCGCTCCGCCTCCCGGGCATCCACGGTCTCCCCGGTAAGCAGGAGTTCGAAGGTTTTCCTCTGGCCTATCAAGTAGGGGAATAGAACGACCGCTATGGGCGGGAAGACGCCCACCTTTATCTCCGGTTGGCCGAAGGTCGCCTCTTCCGAGGCGATGATGAAGTCGCAGAAGGAAGCCAACTCACAGCCACCCCCCAAACAAGCCCCCTGTACCACCGCCAAGGTGGGTATCTCCAAAGAGAGGAGTCTTCTGAAGATCCTATGGAAGACCTCTATCATCCCCTCTACTTTCTCAGGGGTGTGGTCCTTTATGTCCACCCCCGCGGAGAAGACCTTGCCCTGGGCGGCGATGACCAGCAGTTTCGTGTCGGCATCCCCTTCCAACTCCTCAAGCGCCTCGTTCATCTCCCTCATCATGGCGATGTTCAGGATGTTGAGAGGTGGGCGGTTGAGAGTGAGAGTTGCCACGCCGTTCTTCTTCTCAAATAATATCTGCTCAAAATGGGAATTCATGTCAGGATACGATGCGGACTGCTCTAGATATACTGGCCTCCATCCACCTGGAGCACCTGGCCGGTGATGTGGCGAGCCTTATCGCTACAGAGGAAGGTAACCACCCAGGCTACCTCCTCCGGCTGGCCTAGCCGTCCCAAGACGATCTCGGAGAGGGCCATCTCTTTCACCGATTCCGGGGCCTCCTTCACCATCTCCGTCTCGATGAGCCCCGGGGCCACAGCGTTAACGTTGACGTTATATCGCCCCATCTCCCGGGCTAAGGCTTTGGTAAGGCCGATGATCCCCGCCTTGGAGGCTGAGTAGTTAGTCTGGCCGAACTTGCCCCGCAGGCCGTTGATGGAGGTGATGTTGACGATCTTGCCGGAACCCTGCTCTTTGAAGATGGGAGCCACGGCTCTTACATAGTTGAAGAAGCCCTTCAGATTCACCTCGATGACCCGATCCCACTGCTCTTCGCTCATCTTCCAGATGACGCCATCCCAGTTCATCCCCGCGTTGTTCACCAAGATGTCCAGGCCTCCGAACTCCTCCAGTACCTTCTTCACCATCTCCTGGGCGTCCTCGAAGGAGGCCACATCTGCCTGGAGCACCAAGGCCTTTCGTCCCATCTCCTGGATCTCTTGGGCCACCTGTTGGGCCTCCTCCCCATGGCGGCGATAGGTGAAAGCCACCTCCGCCCCGTTAGCCGCTAGATCGAGGGAGATAGCCCGCCCGATACCCAGGCTGCCCCCCGTGACGATGGCTCTCTTTCCCTCTAGCACTATGCTCCTCCTGTCTCTTCTGAGCCCCTCCACTGAGGTAGTGATGATTCTATTGAGCCCTTCTAAACTCGTATGAGAGCTTCTCTCCCTCTAGTTGTACCGGTGCCACCTCCAAGGCCATGCCGATCTCCATCTCTTCCTCTTTCATCTCCTTGCTCATGCGACCGAATATCTGTATCTCTCCGAATCGGACTACGGCGATGGTGTAGGGGAGGTCGCCTTCGAAGCCCGTGGGCGCGTAGAACAAGGTGGAGAAGGAGAGGAGTTCCCCGGGCCCTGAGATCTCAAACCATTTCATGTCGCTAGCAAGGCACTCGTAGCAGTCGGCTCTGGGAGGAAAGAAGGCGGTTCCACAGTTCTTACACCTTGTCCCCGCCACCTTGCCTTCATCCAAGAGCTCTACGAACTTGTCCACCTTCGTCTGGGCTGTGTAGCTGACCGTCCCGAACCTCTCAAAGCTCATATCATCACCTCCCCAAGATGGTAACGTTCCCGTATATCCCTACCCCGCCTATGTTGTGGACCAAACCGATCTCTGCATCCTTCACCTGCGTCTCTCCCGCTTCTCCCCTGAGCTGTAAGACGATAGTTCGAATCTGGGAGCCTCCGGTAGCGCCAATGGGATGGCCCTTTGACAGTAACCCCCCATCTGCGTTGATGGGTATCCTCCCCCCGATGTAGGTCTCTTTTTCCCTAATCAGTTTTGCGCCTTCTCCTGGCCTTGCAAAGCCGAGATCTTCATAAGCCATCAACTCAGCGATGGTGAAGCAATCATGGACTTCCGCTACATCTATATCCCCGGGACCGCCCCCGGCCATCTCATAGGCCTGTCGAGCAGCCTCCCGGGCACAAGCCAAGCCACTGAAATCGTCTCGGCCAGACATGTTCAGCGACGCTGATGCCGCTCCCAGTCCCATTACCCAGACGGGCTTGCCAGACACGTCTCTTGCCACCTCTCCTCTGGCCACGATAAGACAGGATGCTCCGTCAGCGTTGGCACAGCAATCGAACTTCTTCAGAGGGCTGGATATAACGTCGGAGGTCAGGACCTGCTCCAACGTAACGGGCTTGCGGAATACCGCCTTTTCGTTGACCATCCCATAGCTGGCCGATTTCACCCTTATATGGGCTAGATCCTCCTCGGTGGTTCCATACTTTGCGAAGTGGGCTCGGGCAAACATGGCGTAGTAGGCTGGCATCATGGTTCCAAAAGGGGATTCCCACATTATATCTGCCCCCCTTCCCATCCTCTCCTGGGAATCCGCCGAACTTATCTCCGTCATCTTCTGGAAACCCAATACCAAAACCACGTCATGAAGCCCTGATCTTATCATGGAGTAGGCCACCCTCAACCCCACACTGCTGGATGAACAGACGCTTTCCACGTAGAAGGTGGGCTGAGGGTTCAAACCCAGATACTCGGCCATGACGGCAGACGGCGTCCTCTGTTTGTCATATTCGGGTGCCGAACAGATTATGGAGGCATCGATCTCTTTCGCCGTGACCTGGGCATCCTCCATAGCCTCCTCAAAGGCCTCAAATGCGAGCTCCCTAATAGAGCCTTCATATCCACGGACAAAAGCACTCTGCCCAACCCCTATGATCGCTACATCCTTCATCTCTCTACTCCCCATGATTTCCTAGATTAGATACCCCGTTCATCCTCCATACGCGATGCTAAGGGGGAGGAATGGACGCCTTGGCCAAAACGCTATCGACAAAAGCGTTGGCCTTAGCCGTCAATAACCTGTGATATTCTTGGAAGAGTTGGGTGGCCTTGTTGCCCAGCCAATCTTCAGGCAACAGTTCCGACGGTAGATTGGGATCCACATAGGGGAAGGAGCGGTATTCGTGGACCAACATGAAACGGCGCACGAAGCACTCGCTGGGTTCGAGACCGTCGCCCTCGACTACCCTCTTCTTGCATTCGAGGAAATCGGGCTCGTGCTTGGCGATGAAGGCCGCATAGGCGCGGTTGAGTGCTCCCAGATTCCAGCACCGCTCCACCAGTTCCTGATCGCTAGCGAAACCGAAATGCTCGGCGGTGAAGATCTCCACATGCCCCTGGATACCCAAGGCATTAACGACCCCTTCCACCTCCTTGCGCCGGTCGCGAGGGGAGATCCAGGTGGCGTTGCTCAGCGAGCCAAAGCCCAACCAGGTTAATCTCTTCCGGAGCCTATGGCGTAGGGGACGCTCCTTCTCAGGGATGGAGTAGACGAGGACATACCACCGTCCATCCCAAACATCGGATCGGGGTTGAAAGATGCGTTGGGCGCCTTCTTCGAGGAGGTCGATACTCTTGGGGGTTAAAGAATAACAACTCTTGTTGCCCACCCGCCGCCCTTTAAGCCAACCCTTGCGTGACATACGCGAGAGCGTCGAGCGGACAGCCTGCTCCGAGAGCCCCAAGAGCCCTAGGAGTTCGATGAGGCTTCCGGTCCAGGCTTCACCACGCCGATGACGGATGTAGTCACCGTACAGAGTGAAAACTAAGTCCTGAGAACGGGCCATCAGATTCCTGGATATGTCAATAGATCATGATGCGTAATAGAAACGCCATATAAAATTATAACATACTTTGAGGGGAGCTGTCAACCCCTCGCATTGACTCGTCTAAAATCTTACTTTGCAGATAATCGTTAACTCATCGAG
>CAYLIE010000014.1:0-62882 GCA_964383935.1 uncultured Anaerolineales bacterium
CCGCCGCCCGATTGGCTAGCGTTATCCGCCCCTCCATGTCCGCCACCAAGAGGCCATCGCTCATATTCTGAAGGACGCTCTCGTTGAACTGCTTCACCGCCGAGAGTTCTCCCACCGTCCTTTTCAACCTTTGGAAGAGAGTAGCGTTCTCCACAGCCACCCCTATCTGGCTTCCGATAGCCTCGATCAGTTCCCGATCCCCAGGATCAAAGCGATGGATGCTCCGTCCATAGATGTTCATCACCCCTTGGACCTTGTCCTTCGACTTGAGGGGCACACTAGCCAGAGATCCCCACTCGCCACGTCTCACCTTCATCCCTACCAACTGGGGGCCAGAAGCCAAGTCGCTCACCGTTAAGGTCTCTCCCCGCTCCGCGACTTGGCGAGCCATCTCCACAGCCTCCTCGCTTGCCCAAAAGCCCTTTTGGACCACTGGAGCGAGCCTTCCATCCTCCTCTCGGATGAGGAATATGATCCCTCCTTCCATCTTCATAAGTTCCAGAACCTTGGTCAGGACCTCGCTTAAGATCTCCTCCAGATCGACAAAGCGGCCCACAGTGGCAGCGATGGCGTTAATAGCCGAGAGATCCTCCGTCCTCTCCAGGAGTTCGCGCCGCATCTCCTTCCTCTCCGTGACATCCTGGAGGATGCATTGAATCACCCGTCGGCCATCATAAGCCACTACATTGGCTCTCATCTCCACCGATATATTCGAGCCGTCCTTGCGCAAGAGGGCCAGGTCATCGAGATGCCCAGAACCGGTGAGAAGAGCCACCTGGAGCCCTTCCATAGCCCGCCGACGGTCCTTCAAAGACAGAAGTTTCTCCAATCCCGTGGTTAAGAGTTCATCTTTGCTGTACCCGGTCAGGGTCTCTACCCTGTGATTCACCTCTAGAAGGCTGCCATCAGCCGGACTGATGGTCAATATGGCATCGTTAGCGCTATCTAAGAGTTTCTTATATTTGTCTTGCGCTTCCGAAAGCTCCCTCCTCTTTTGGGCCACCTCTCGACGGAGAGATTTGCTCCCAAGAAAGGCTACCAGGCTGCCCAGAAGGAGAATCACCACTCCGGCTAAAGCCATCGTCACCGGGCTCACGGGGGCTTCAAACCCTCTCTCAACAGACAGGCCTAGCCAACGACGTTGGATCTGCTCCCGCAAACCCATCTCTTCAAGGGCAACAAGCCCGTAGTCCAAAGCCCTAAGCAATGTACGGTCGTCCTTGCGGGCAGCGAAAGAGTAATTGACCCGTTCCAGAGGCTCTCCCACGATTTTGATCTCCTCCAGCCCGAGCCGGTGTAGAGTGTATAAGCCAGCGTTCTCATCTCCTACGAAAGCGCACGCCCCTCCGCTTTGAAGTTCCTTGAGACCTTGCTCCACATCTGCTACTTGGAGCAGAACGACCCCTCCCCTCTCGCTTAGGAGTTCGTAGGCCCGACCACCCCTCACCACGGCGACCGTTTCCCCTTCCAGGTCGTCGAGTTCCAGAAACTCATCCCCAGAGACGAAAAGGGCCACGCTGCTAGAGAGGTAAGGAAGAGAGTATCTTCGGCCGCTCCCAGGACTGGGAACCTCGCCCAGAACCACATCAACCACCCCTTGATCTAAGGCCGGGATAGCATACCTTCGACCCATAGGGGAGAAGCGGAACTCCGCTCCCAGCACCATCTCCAACGCATCCAGAATATCGAGGGTGAAGCCCACATACTCCCCCTTCTCATCGAGGTAGGCAAAGGGAGGATCTAGGGGACCGGCAACAACTATCTCCACTTTAGCGGCCAGCCACTCCTGCTCCTCCGGGGTGAGAGGCGAGGGGGTACCGGTACGGATAGTCCAGAGGTAATACCCCAGGACCCCCGCTAAAAGAAACAGAACCCAAATTAGAGCCCTCTTACTTATCCTCTCCACCCCCTGCTCTCCTCCCAGACCGGCGGAAGTTGGCCGGAAGTATCCCTAAAGCCTCGCGGTACTTGGCTACCGTTCGTCGGGCCAAAGGGAAACCTCGCCTGGTCAGTTCCTTTGTTATCTGGCCATCGCTCAAGGGCTTCTCCTCTTGAGAGATCAATGTTTTGATCAGATCCTTGGCCGGGAGCGAGGCATCGAAAAAGTCGGCTAGAGGTACGATCTGTCCCTGGGGAATCTGGGCGTACTTCTGAGCCATGGCTCGGCTAATAGTAGATTCATGGAGGCCAAGGCTGGGAGCCAGTTCGGCGCGGGTGAGGGGCTTGAGGTACCTCACCCCCCTTTCCAGAAACTCCCTCTGTTCCTCTATTAAGGTGGCCATGATGCGGCGAAGGGTCTTCCACCGTTGCTCGAAACTGCTAATGAAGAGACGAGCGCGGGCCACATACTCACGAAGGTGCTCGCGTTCCTCCTCATTTGTGGCCCGCTTGGCCAGGAGCTCTTCATAGAGAGGGTTAACCCGAAACCGATACCGTTCCTCCTCTGGGATCTCGATCATGAAGCCACCCTCGTGGACCTGGATGATGATATCGGGACGGATATAAGGAGATCGGTCCGAAGGGTGGTAGGCCTGGGCAGGGTAGGGGTTCAAGTTATCCCTGATGAACTCTAAAGCCTCCTCCACTTCTTCGGTAGTGATACCCAGCGCCTCAGCGATCTCCTCGAACCACCCCCTCCCCAGGTCTTCCCAATGCCGCTCTATGATCTCTCTCGTCCAAGGATGACCTCTTCCCTCCTCCTCCAGATACCGAATTTGTATGAGGAGACACTCCTTCACACTCCGGGCTCCGATGCCGATAGGCTCCTGTTCCTGGAGGATGCTAAGCAGCCGCTCCATCTGTTCTAAACCACTCCCCGCCAGGCGTGCCAACTCCTCCAGACCTATAGACAAGAGCCCATGATCATCCAGGCTCTCTACCAGATAGTTGGCGGCGGCCAACTCCTGGGACTTGAGGCGGAGCCGCATCTGCATCAGCAGATAGTCACCCAGAGAGGTGGGAGAAGAGGCTTGGGAGAGAGGATCCCGGGCCTCCCCATAACCCTCCTCGGAACCCCTCTCCTCCCATGATCTATCAAGATACCGATCCTCTCCCCTGGCGCAAAGGGGACACCGATCCCCAGAGAAAAGGGCGCCACACACCTGGCAGCGCCCCCCCTCTACTATCTCCAAAGCCGGGTTCTCGGCCAACTCTTGGGCGATAGCCCGTTCCAACTCCAGAGAGTTGAGTTGGAGTATCTTGGAAGCCAAAACCGTCTGCGGTCTAGCCTCCGGCCTAGTCTTGGGCTCTAACCTCATGCTCATTGTTACACCGATTGAGGATTTTCCCCCTCAAAGGGAAATGGGGGATTTTCCCCAGACCAGTATATCACACTCAGGAGGCCATGTCAATCTCAAAAAAGGGGCAAAGGTTGATGTTCCTAGGGCCAAAAGGTATAATCTCAAGGGGAGCGAATCATGAAAGGCTTCTATGAGGAAGTGTCACGCCTTATCAGCCGAGGCGAGAAGTTAGCCCTGGCCAAGGTGGTGGCTACCAGGGGTTCCACCCCTCGGGAGGTGGGAGCCCAGATGCTTATCCGTCGAAGTGGGGAGATGATAGGCACTATCGGCGGCGGCTGCGGAGAGGCAGAGGTTCGACGCCAGGCGATAGAGGCGCTGGAGGAGGGTCAGCCTCGACTGATGGAGGTGGATCTCACCGAAGAGGTTACCTGGGAGACGGAGAAGGCCTGCGGGGGGATGATGGAGGTCTTCATCGACCTCTGGGGAGAGGCCGAGAGAGAATTAGCCAAGAGGCTAGCGGCCTCCCAGGGGAAAGAAGTGGCTTTGGTCACAACCCTAAAAGGGGACCTCAGTCAATCAGGGAGGAAACTTCTCGTAGCCCCGGGCGAAGAGCCCATGGGCAGCCTGGGCAGCCTCTCCCTGGATGAGTGGGCCAAGAAGGCAGTGGAGAAGGGCCTGGCAGAAGGCGACTCCAGAGTCTTCAACTATAAAGACTCCGTCGAACTCTTCCTAGAGGTGCAGAAGCCATCTCCCACTCTCCTCATCGCTGGGGCCGGACACATCGCCCTTTCCCTGGCCCAGATGAGCGCCATGCTCGATTTCCGAGTGGTGGTGATCGACGACCGGCCCACCCTCACCAACCCAGAGCGCTTCCCCCGGGCGGACCAGGTGATAGCGGGGAGCTTCGAGAAGACACTGCGCGATTTCCCCATCGACAAAGAGACCTACATCGTCATCATCACCCGAGGCCACAAGCATGACACGGAGTGCCTGCGGCAGGTCCTCGACTCCTCCGCAGCCTACATAGGGATGATCGGGAGCCGAAGACGGGTAAAGGGGGTATTCAAACTCCTGAAGGACGAAGGCTATTCAGAAGAGAGCATCACCCGTGTCCACGCCCCCGTCGGCTTAGACATCGGGGCTCAGACCCCAGCGGAGATAGCCTTAGCCATCATAGGGGAGATCATTAGAATGCGGAGGGGCGGAAGCGGCCGGTCTTTGAGCGAGATGTAGGAGCAGGGCTCCGAGCCTGCCACCCATTATGTCTGGTATAAAAACCCGACCTACATAACTGCATGAGGAATTCCGCTGTCGGGTGAAGACCCAGGCCGCATTGCCCTCGGAGGGAGCAGTGTTGGCATTGCTGTATGGCCTCATGGCCAGCGGCCTGTCCTGGCACGTAACAGGCCAGGGGCCAGAGAGCGAAGCCGAAGGGTTCACCCAAATGCTTTTCCCAAAGGAACGCCGTTGGCGCGGCATTTCGCAAACATGCAAGACGTTATTTGTAATTTAGACTAAAGAAAAAAGGAGGTTAAAAATGCCCAAAATAGAAGAAGGCTTCTTTCCAGAAATAATTACAAAGCTACCAGAAGCAGACATACCTATCCAGGGTTTACATTCATACTTATTTCAAGGTGAAAACCAACAGATTGTATTTATGAGTTTTGAGAAGGATGCAAAAGTTCCTGAACATTCCCATGAAGCACAATGGGGAGTTATCTTAGATGGTGAAATTGAATTAACAATAGATGACAAGAAATACACTTTTATAAAGGGGGACACCTACTTTATTCCCGAAAATATAAAGCACAGTGCAAGAATTAAGAAAGGTTACAAGGATCTAACATTGTTTAACCAAAAAGATAGATATAAGGTAAGGTAGAATTGTCTCAACGGGTTTTAACATGGCCTTACGGCTCATTTCGCAAAGCACGGAAACGTTACGCTCAATCGGCTTTTCCGCTAGCCTTTGCCCCTCGCTATCCGAATCGCCCAAAGGGTTCGTCTAAGGCCCCGGTATCCCCTTCCTCCGGGGAAGGTCATCGGGGAAGCCAAGTTCCCTGGCCTTCTCCCAGGTGAAATAGTCCCGTAGCATCTCTTCGGGATAGATCTCCAACATCGCCTCGTACCATAGTAACCCTTCCATATATTGGTAGTGCCAATACTCCGTGCGCAGGGTGTGTTGGTGCCAGTGGTAGTCCTCGGTGGTATAAGCGGCGATCCGCTCCCAACCGAACCTCTTGGCGATCTCCGTAAAGTCCACGTAATAGCCTCCTGGAATGGGCTTGGGACGGCCGCCCTGCTCATACCCTTCTGGGTCCAGGTCAGGGTCTATCTGCCACCAATATCGCCAAGGGGTCACCTTCAGGGGCTCGCCTTGACTCCCGTCCTGCTTGAAGCAGCGAATATACATCCGCCAATAGGTCTCGGAGTCGATATCCTCCCTGACCAGTTCCAACTGTTGCTCGCCTTCAGCATCCAATAGTTCCATACGCAGGTCGATGGCTCGCCCCGTCTTATGCCAACTGAAATAGCCATACCGGGTGCGTCCGTGCATATAGATAAGTCGAAAAGCGTCGCTCAGTTTCCCCAAATAATCCCACCCCGTCCTGGCCAGAACCTCCGCCCGCAGAGCGTCAAACGAGGCCGCTGCCCTCTCCTCCAACTGGTAGGGGCCTCCCTCCAAGATATTCACAAGGGGGACGATATGGTAAGGAGGCTCCCCGCTCGGTGGCGATGGGGTAGGGGTAGGTATGGGCATCAATTGCACCTCAGGAGCCCAGGAAGGTGCTTTAACCCCCTGGGGGGCGAAAGAAGGGCTCATCTCATCGGCCTTGCTCCCCTGAAGGTATCTCACCACCCCGCTCTCTCTGCCCCAAAAAGCCAAATCGAAATGTCCACCTCGATACTCGTGGTAAACCTCGAAGGACTCACCCCTATCGTAAGAGGAGAAGACGACCTCCCTGCCATCCGGTGACCAGTCGGGAGCGGTATCGAGGAGATCGTTATGGGTTAACCTCGCAACCTCCCCGCCGTCAACGTCGAGGGTATAAACCTCTCCCTTGCCATCCCGCCAAGAGACGAAGGCTAACCGTTGGCCATCGGGAGACCAGGCCGGGTACTCATCGTCACCCTCATGCTGAGTGAGGTTCCGTTGATCTCCCCCTCGGGCACCCATCAGATATATCTCTTTGTTCCCCTCGCGCCAGGTGGTGAAGGCGATCCATCGACCATCGGGAGACCAAGCGGGGGCATAGTCACCTGCCGGATCATCGGTTAGACGACGGAGAGTACCGGTTATTAAATCTAGGGTGTAGATCTCTAGGTTCCCGTCCCGGTAGGATTCGAAGGCCAGATATCGACCGTCGGGGGACCAGGCGGGGGCGCCATCATAAGCCAGGTGATTAGTGACCCGCCTAACATCCCCGCTCTCCAACTCTATTATGTATATCTCCCAGTTGCCATCTCGGTGGGATTCGAAGGCCAGGTACCGACCATCGGCGGAGAAGGCCGGAGCTCGATCCTCGGCCGGGTCGTTGGTCAAGTTGACGGTTGGCCCTCCCAGCCTATCCCCTAAATATATCTCCCAGTTGCCCTCTCTATCAGACTGGAAGGCTAGAAACCCCACCTCCACTATGGGGGGGGGTGACGGCGTAGGCGAGGAAATGGGAATGTCGGTTGGCGAGGGGGCAGGGGTAGGGGTCGACCCCCAACAGCCACCTGCAAAGAGAGCGAACACCGCTACGAAACACCACCAATGGTGCGCTACTTTACTCATGGCCGATGTTGAAGAAGTTATAGGCGGCTCGGGAGACATCTTCGAAAACCGGCTGGCTGAGAGCCCAAACCAGCCATTCGGTAGGAGCGTATTGGAATTGGACGATGACGTAATCGCCCCCAGGGGAGTAAACGATCCCCGCATCGGCGTGGGTGTCGTCGGCGAAGCCATGCTTATGGGCCAAGGGTGTCCCCTCCGGTATCCCGGCCCCTATCATACTCCGTACTGGGTTCTGCGCCAAAATCTCTTGGATCTCCTGACAGCCCTGGGGGGTTATCTGGGCTGGGAAGGCTTCGAGAATCGCCCCTCCTCCATAGCCACACTGATAGATCATCTGAAGGAGTAACCCCATATCCTGAGGGGAGGTCTGGATGATGGGGTCAGGGTTTGTATATTCGGCCCATAGGCTCAGAGATAGAGAAGCGAGTCCCCTCCCCCCTTGCCTCCCAACCTCCTCCGTCTCCAACCGATAGGGACCTTTTATGAAACTCTTGTTCAGTCCCAGGGCCCGCATCATCTCCGTGGTCCTCCGTGCTCCCTCCGTGGCGCTCCCTTCTCCCATCAGACTCAAAAGAAGGTTGGCCCAATAGTTGCTGCCTACCGGGTCGGTGACGACCTTATCCATCCATCCCTTGGTTTCTGGGTCGGGCTCCTCCCCGGCGAAATGGAGATAGGTTTCCAGGAAGATGGCTATCTTCACCACGCTCATCCCCGAGAAACTGGTCTGAGAGTTTATCTCTATACTCTCCTGGGTCCCTGGATCGGAGATGTAGACCCCCACGATACCATCGAACTCTTGGATGCGATCTTCCACCATCCCCCGCAGAAGGTCGAGACTGGGCTTGGGGGGCTCTTTTGTCTCCACGACCAGGTCTACGTCCCTATCATCGATGGAGAGCAAAGCCTCTTCCATGCGCACTATCGAGAGATCTAGGTTAAGCCTTTTCTCTGCCTGGCCAGGATAAAAGGAAAGGGTACCGGTTATAGGCTGCACTTCCCGCAGGGGCTGGTCTTTCCTCTCAGCCACCCCCACCAAAAAAGAGCGCAGAGCGTTCGTGTCGAGCTCCGTTTGGAGTGGGATCTCCGCCTCCAGTCGTTGAGGGCCGTGCACAATGAACTCTACGAATCCCGGCATCGCCTGTGGGTCGTGGCTTAACCGCAAAGCCTCTTCCACCATCTTTTCGCCATACACCTGAAAGCCTATGTCAACGGGGATGAGAACCACCGTTTCTTCCTCATACCTCAGGTGGAGGGGTTTAGATAGAGGAGCCACAACCATCTCCTCCAAGGTGCGAAGAGCGGCATCAGGGGTCATGCCTCCTAAATCTACCCCTCCTGCGGTGATTCCAGGGCGGATGCCTCTTAGATAAGTGCGGTACCGGGCGAACTCGAAGGCCAAAAAGCCCCCCACCATGAGGAGAAGAACTACGAAGAAGGTTACGATCCTCTTGCCCACGGGGGACCTCCAGAGGTCATTATATGTTGTGCTGGAGTCCTGTCAACCTACTCGAAGATATGGGGCAGCCATTCTTTGACCTCGGAGGGGCGGAGGTACTGCCCTAGGTAGCCATCGCCCAGGCGAACCTCCAAGTGGAGGTGTACCCCCACCTCGGGCCCTGCTTGGGCCTGAGGGGTCCCGGAGTTCCCAGCGTAGCCGATAATAGTCCCTCGTTCCACCTCCTGCCCCACCTCCAGCCCCTCGGCGATGCGGCTCAGATGGCAGTAGCGCACCACGATGCCGCCACCAAGGTCGATCCAAACCTGTCGCCCCCGCAACCTTTCCAAGATCTCTGGCGGCGTGTAACCGGCCTCCTGAGTCTCAGCCAGCATCCCTTCCATCCCCTCCGCCGTCAGCTCCGAGTATTCATCGTCAGCCCTGATCACTACGCCATCGGCTATAGCCAAAAGTGGCGTATCTCTGGTCACTGTCCCCCCTTCACCCCTGAAAAAATCTATCCCCTCATGAACCCCGTAGCGGTAAGAGCGAGGAGCCCCAGGGAGGCGGAAGGAAATGTCGGGAAGGTGTACCCTTTCGATGGGCATGATGAAGGGAGGAACGCTCTCCAGGGTCTCCGGGGTATCGAGGGGGGGTGTCTCTGGAGAGGTAAACTCCGACCACCCGGGAGGCGTCCGCCCGGGATAGAAGTATAGGCTATCGCGACTGGCGAGGTAAAGCCTATCCCCCTCAGCGTAGAGGGCACGGATCTCAGCCCCTCCGCGGAGATAATAGTCCCGCACCATCTCACCGCTCTCTTTATCCAAGAGGAGGAGACGGCGATAGTCGTCTATCAGATAGAGGTAATCCCCCTTCACCAAGAGAAGAGTAGGCGCCACTAATCCCGGGGGGTCAAAACTCTGAACCACCTCATAGGGAGAGCCCGACAACTTAACCAGACGAGCCTGAGACCCTTCTTGAATCAAAAGATAGAGAGCCTCGTCCACGGCCAGGTCTATAGCCTCCTCCAATCCCAACTCCTCGGCGACCACCTCTCCCTTCTCGCCTTGGTGGCGCCAGATTTGACCTAGATTGATATCCAAGAGATAGAAATCATCTTCGTAGGAGGCCACGCTAGCCAGGTATTGACGGGGTTGAGCGCTGGGCATGGTGGCCGCTCTCTCCAGGCCCCACCTTCCATCCTCCGGGAAATAGCGATAGACGTCTCCAGAGCGGTCAAGGAGGAGCAGACTCTCACCTGAAAGGGCGAGATCGCCCAACTCCTTTATGGGAACCCCTTCAACGGCATTGTCTGACGGCTTCACGATCTGCCACCTCCCCGCATTCTCCAAGTCAACCGCCTTGAGGAGCCCTCTATCCACCAGATAGGCCGTACCATTTAAGACTACCATCCGCAAGGGATGGGCAAAAGTTCCCGGGGCGTACCGGTAGATGGTAGCGTTCTCTTCATCCAGAAAGATGGTGCCGGTCATCTGGATAGTGGGAGTGGGTATGATGGGGGTACGGGTTGGCGTAGGCGTACTGGTTGGCGTCACCGTAGGAGTCTGCGTCGGCCTAGGCGTAGATGTAGGAGTGAGGGTAGGGGTCAAACCCTCGCTAGCACAGCCGACGATGAAGGCCAAGACCACAAGAAGCCAAGCCACTCTCCAATTAATATTCATGGGACACTATCTCCGCTAGAGACCCCATCACCGCTTCGATCCCTTCCAGGTTCCTCTCCAGTTCGGTATCTATCTTGTTGGTGAGTTCCACATCAACGGCAGCGACTCGCCGAAAGGTGAGATAGTCCACTATGCTGCCGGTGACGGGATAGCCTATCGATTCAGCCTCCCCATATCCTGTAGCCCCGGCTAAGAGATGGGCCAACTGGAGAGAAGGGCCTTCGCCGCATCCCCCCGCCAGAACCAGGCCCGCCTGGCTGTGATATGAGATCACGACTTGTGCATCGACCAGGAAGTCACGCAAGATTCGAGTCTCCACCTCGGAGAAGGGATGCTTCCCCCCGCCCCCAGGGGCATGCTCCTCCGAGTCAAAGATGTCTGGGCTCCAGTCGTTCTCCGGGCAGCCATCGTGGTCGGTATCGGCGTTACGGTTGAGATCGACGCCTCGGCTGTTGAATCTCGTCCCGTGAGCCAGACCATCAGGGTTGATGGTGGGAATCACCCATAGCGTGACCTGGGGGGAAACTTGGCCAGGGTTCTTTTGGTAGTAAGCCACGATTTCGCTCATCAGGTGGTAGGTGTTCTCCTCCGTCCCCCCGTGGATATCCCCCAAGAGAACCAATTTCGCCTCGCCCCATCCGAAGCAATGGGACACTATGGGGCGGCCCTCCTGCGAGTAGCCGAGAAGCCTCCTCTCGTGGAACTGGGGCGTGGGCGAAGGAAGAGGCTGCCTCGCTGTTGGCGTGGGCGGGGTTACAGACCGGGTGGGTGGCACCAAGGTAGGCGAAGGCAAAACCGAAGGTTCCACCGATCCCGAGGACCCCGCGCAACTGACCGCTGAAATCATCAAGACGATGAAAAGTAGCCAATATCTCATTACTTTTTCAAATAGACAGTATGGACGATCGGATCCCTCTCTTCGTCAAGCAGGGGGCAGGGTTGAACGCCATCCACGATCTCTACCGGGATGATCTCTGCTCGCTTTAACCCATCAGCGGTGAAAAAGGCCCGAAGTATGGCTCCTTCCTCCTCCCAAGGCATGTCGAAGACGAAATCACCCAGGCTGTAGGCGATAAAGCCCCCCAAATAGGGGGTCGTCTCCTGGACAAGATGGGGGTGGTGGCCGATCACTAAGGTGGCCCCCGCCTCCACAGCCGCTTGAGATACCGCCAACTGCTCCGCGTCGGGCTGGCTTTGATACTCGGTCCCCAGGTGCATGATGACGACCGCCAGATCGGCCTGCTCCTTCGCTCGCCTGATATCTTCCCGTACCCTAGCGATCTCAGCGAAGGCCACTCTCGTCTCCGTGGGCACCTCCGGTGAACCTTTCCACCTGATAGCCGCGTAGGCCAAGAAGGCTATCTTTACCCCTTTCACTTCAATTACGACCGGCCGATGGGCCTCTTCTTCCGAGAGACCCACCCCCATATATAGAATGTCACTATCTTCTAACCCCTCCAAGGTATCTTTCATCGCCTCCTCGCCGAAATCAAGGAGATGATTATTGGCTAGGCTGACGATATCAACGCCCGCCCGAGACAAGGCAACCAGGGTTCGAGGATGGGCCCGGAAGAGGAACCGCTTATCTATCGGTTCTCCCCAAGTGGAGAGGGGACACTCTAGGTTCCCTAGGGCGATATCCGCAGAACGCAAAAGGTCCCCTGTAACGGCGAAGGGGAACTCCACCCCATACTGGTTCATCCTCTCCTCCACGGTGCGACAAAGGAAGATATCGCCCACAGCTACAAGTTCGACGAGACCCGCATCCTGGGTTGGGAATGCGGAAAACGCCAGCGAGGGGTAAGGGGTTATCTGGGGAGGTTCAGTCTCTGCCCCGCCTGGAGTCATCTCCAAAGCGTATAGATAGACCCCAGAGCGAAGGATAATCTCCGGTCGCCCATCCCCCTCCAGATCATGAGCCAGGAGGCCATGGATTCTGCCCCCCACATGGTAACTGCCCAGCAGCCGCGCGTATCGATCCAAGAGGTAGATGGTACCCCCGTCTCCACCTGCGACTATAGTCTCCTCTCCGTCGAGAAAAAAGATATCCAGAGCCCAGACCCCGCTTCCAGTGGCAAAATCCCAAAGTTCCTGGCCATCGTTCTCCAAGAGATAGATCTGACCATCGTCGTATCCAGTGCCAAAGAGGATCTTGGGCGAACCTTCGATGTCGGTGATGTCAAGCGTGGGTATACTGCTTCCTATATCGCGCCACCAGAGAAGTTGGCCGTCGCTGGACAGAAGGTAGAGGACGCCCTCGCTGGAGCCCACAACTATCTTCTTCTGGCCCTCAAAGTCGTAAATACCTATCTTACGTATATAGCCTCCAGCCTCATAAATCCAAAGGCGCTCTCCTTCAGAAGTGAAAGCGGTTACCCCTCCTTCCTCAGAGGCTATGATTATCTCCTCTCGACCATCGCTTTGCAAATCGGCAACCCGGATGCTGGTCACACCCCCACCCACGGCTCTCCGCCAACGCAACTCTCCATCACCACCTAGAAGATAGAGATACCCATCCCAAGAACCGGCCAGGATCTCCTGGCTACCATCCCCATCCAGATCTTGGGCGGATACCTCCGTCACCCGACTCCCTGTAGTGTACCGCCAAAGGAGTCGGCCATCAGAACTCAAAGCGTATATATTGTTGTCATCGGAGCCGGCTATGACCTCTCCTTGGCCATCTCCCTCCAGATCAGCCAGGGCTACGGTATAGATGGCCGCTCGGGCGGCGTACCTCCAAAGGAGATCACCTCCACTGGCAAGAAGATAGGCGTTCTTGTCCTGGGAGCCCGCTACCAGTTCGCTCTCGCCATCCCCATTTATATCCCCTGCCGCCAAATCCCAAACCACCTCATCGGTGGGATACCTCCATAGTGGCCTTATCTCCAAGGGCCTGAGAGAAGGGATGCTGGTAGGGGTCGGGGTCGGCGAGGGGGTGGGTGAGGGGGCAGAGGGAATAGGTACGACTGATGGCTCGGGGGTGGCCGAAGGCCCCGGTCTGGTCTCGGGCTGCATACAGCCAATAAGTAGAAGGGCTAAAGCGATCGGGAGGGAGATCGCCCAGATCCATCTCCCCTCATCAAGAAACAAGGCGTCTTACCTCGGCGAAGAAGTTGCGGAAGATCTTCTCATGGCTACCATCGTAAACCTGGTAACCTCTGGCAGCCATCTCCTCGCCGTCGATCCCCACGTTGGAGAGCCAACTGGCGCTTCGTAGCACCCCCTCCGCCAACGCGGGATCGAACTGAGGGTTGAACTGCACCCCCCACACCGGCAGGTCTCCATAGCGAAAGACCTGAAATGGGCAAAGTTCTGAGGAGGCCAGATTTGAAGCGCCTGCAGGCAACTGACTGATCTGATCCCTATGCCACAGAAAGGCGTAGAATTGAGGGCTGATACCTCCAAAGAGGGGATCGTTAAGGCCCGCCGGGGTCAACGTGACCTCGTACCATCCCACCTCCCACTGCCCGCGCTCGACCTTCCCCCCCAGCCAATGAGCCAGCAGTTGGTGGCCTAAGCAGACCCCCAATATGGGCACGCCCTCGTCAACGGCTAAGAGCACTCGATCCCGCTCCTTCTGGAAAAATGGCGCCTCGAACTCCTCCGGAGAGTGCTCGCCTCCGCTCAGGATCAAAGCATCATACCCCACCAAATCGGGGATGGGCTCGTCTTCGTAGACCCGGACGGAAAACGAGGAAACCCCGTTCTGGGCCAAGGGACGATCCAAGACCAGAACACGAGAAGGACCGTGTTCTAAAACCACGGCTTGCAAGGGGAGATTTGGATTCGGGGGGGCGACGGTAGGCGAGGGGGTGGGTGTAGGGGTAGGCGAGGGGGTGGATGTCGGTGTTGCGGTATTGGTAACCGTAGGGGAGGGGAGCACCTGTGCTTTGGTGGGGATAGGGGTTGCCCTGGTGCTCATGGTGGGTGTCGCTTCCGCCACAACCGAAGGCTTACCGTTCCCGCAGCCAGCGAGGAAGCCACCCAGGGCCACTCCACCCCAGAGCAGAAACTCTCGCCTGGTCAAACACGCCATGCCATCAAGACCCATAGAAGAGGATCAGATAGGCCAGAGCCAAGAGGCCCACCAGAAGAAGGGCAGTGAGAGCGCTAACTAGAGGGATGAAGAGCGGTGAAGGAGAGACCGCTTCCTTCTCGGAGACTCTGGGTAGGCCGACGCCCACAGGCTCTACCCTCTCCGCTGGGAAAAGTCCTTCCGCTTCCCGCGGGCTAACGCCAAGGAAGCGTGCATAGATCCGCAGGTAACTTTTGGCTTCCACCTCGCTCAGAAAGGCGTCATACTCCTCCCCCTCCAAGGCTCGGGCATACCTCTCCTCGATCCCCGTAGCCTCTCTGATTTGGGCGAAGGAGAGACCCCTCTCCTCCCGCCTCCTCTGCAAAAGTTGACCCACTCTTCCCATAACGCCCTCCAAAGCCTTATCATTTTAACCTATACCCCCGAGAGAGGCAAGCGTTGCCACCTTTAGCCCGGGAGTATATAATCAGTTAGGTAGCGCAGGTAGGACCATCTACCACCTCCTTGATCCACTGCGAGGGAGTACAGATCATGTCCGCAGATATCAAGGCCACATCAGACCTCTATTGGATGAGTGCTATCATCACCGCGCTCATCGACTCTGTCTTTGTCACTCTCTTGGCCTGGCGCATCCGACGATTACGGTTTCGCCAACTCCCCGTAATGCTTATCATCGTTTCAGCAATCTTCTGGAGCCTTCTTTTAACAACTGCGGCTTGGGCTTTCTGGGATTCATGCTACGGCTACATCTTTCCAAACTGGGTCCGCTGGCTTGTGCCCATTTATGGCTTCTTCCTCGGTGGTGTTGCTCTCCTATTCTGGTGGCTTGCCCTTCGTCTACCAGGGAATTCCATCGTGAATTTCTGCATCCTGGGGGGCCTACATTCGCTTCCAGGCCATCTTTGGGGAGTTTATGGAAGGGGGTTACTGCAGAAATGCCCGATATTGCACGACGTAAGCCCAGCTTCTGCCCTAGTCTTCGGCATCTTCGAGTTTGTCTTCTATTGGAGTGTTGTAATTACCATTGCCGCGATGCTTCGAAGCGGCTATGAGCGCTGGAACCGTTTCAGGCAAAGACGGGCAGATGCCGCATGATCGCTGTTCAATACAGTTGCGCTGCCTAACATCGGTTGCAGCCGACGTCCTTACGTTTCGGTTTGCAGTGAGAAGGACTAAATTCGAGCCGTATCTTCTGCAAACCCGAGGAGATCAGATGACCCTGCGCGTTACAGCACCAAAAAGCCTGTTTAGGGACGCCGTTGGCGTGGCGCTTGGCAAAGCCGCGAGACGTTAGTCCAGATAGCCTGAGGTTCAGATGACGGAGACCCCTTTCCTCGCCCTGGCTCTTCTGGGCGAGAGGTTAGAGAAGACAAGGAAACGTCTAGAACTGGCAGCCCTCATCGCCGATTTCCTGAAGGGCCTCGGCCCCGAGGAGGTAGGCCCCGGCGTTCGGCTTCTCATCGGCCAGGTCTTCCCCGAATGGGATAGCCGAGCCCTGAATCTCAGTTGGCGGGCCGTCTCCAAGATCCTGCAAGGGCTGACCGCTCCCAGCCAGAGCGACCTAGAGGCCGTCCGAGCGCAGGCCGTGGATGGTGGCGAATGGGCCCGTCTCCTCCTGGAAGGAGCCAGAATCGAGCCCCCTCAGCCCCCGCCCCTACTCCTATTGGAGGTCTATCGCACCTTCGAGGAGATCGCTGAGACGGCGGGGCCCGGCTCCCGCCGAAAGAAGGAAGAACTCCTCAACTCTCTTTTCTTGCGAGCCCAGCCCGTGGAGGCCAAGTACATCGTCAAGAACGTGGTGCGGGAGATGCGCCATGGGGTGAGCGAGGGGATACTTCTAGACGCCATCGCCCAGGCCGCAGGAGTCCCCAAAAAACTAGCCCGCCGGGCAAACATGCTCTGTGGCGATCTGGGAAAGGTAACATCTATCGCTCTCACCGAGGGTCAAAAGGGCCTGAAGCGGATTAAGCCCCAACTCTTCCGCCCCCTCAAGCCGATGCTGGCCCAGATGGCCGACGACGTGGCCCAGGCTTTCCAAGAGCACAAGGGAAAGATAGCCCTGGAATATAAACTCGACGGTGCCCGAGTTCAGATCCACAAGGCAGGCGATGAGGTGCGCATCTACTCTCGCAACCTCTCCGAGGTGACGCCTAGCCTACCAGAGGTGGTCGACCAGGTGCGGGAAGAGGTGAGGGCTGACTCAGCCATCTTGGAAGGCGAAGTGATCGCCGCAGACGAGATGGGACGCCCCCTCCCCTTCCAGCATCTGATGCGCCGCTTCCGCCGCATCCATAACTTACGAGAACTGATGCGCGAGGTCCCCATCCAACTTTACCTTTTCGATATACTTTACCGGGACGGTGCGAGCCTAGTTGATGAACCTAACCGTAAACGGTGGCGAGCCTTACAAGAGGTGAAAGAGAACCTAAACTCCGTTGCTCGCCTAACTCCCAAGGACCCTCAAGAGGGAGAAACCTTCGCTCAAGCGTCTTATGATGCCGGCCACGAGGGACTCATCGCCAAGCGACTGGATAGCGTCTATACCCCTGGCGTCCGAGGTAAGGCCTGGTTTAAGATAAAGCAGACCATCTCCCTGGACCTGGTGATCGTAGCCGCCGACTGGGGGTACGGACGGCGCCACGGCTGGCTGTCCAACTACCACCTGGCAGCCCGGGACGAAGAGAGTGGGGAGTTCTTAGGGGTGGGGAAGACTTTCAAGGGGTTGACGGACAAGGAGTTCGAGGAGATGACGGCTCACCTCCTCTCCCTAGAGATCTACCGCCAGGGGGCTACGGTCTACGTAGAGCCGGAGACGGTGGTGGAAGTGCTCTTCAACGAGATCCAAAGGAGCCCCCACTACGACTCGGGACTAGCCTTGCGGTTCGCCCGCATCTCCCGCTTGCGGGACGATAAGAGTCCAGAAGAGGCGGACACCATCCAAACTATGAGGGAGGTTTTTCAAAGGCAGTTCGAGAAAAAGGGTAGATATCCTGAGTTTGCGCGAGGGGAAGGAGCATGATTAGTGGCTGAGGAGTGTGTTCGATGACAGATGATGGCCCGGAGACAGGGCATGGATGACCCCAAACGCCCACAGCGCATCTTGTTGGTGGACGACGAGGAAGCCATCACCGCCCTATTGGCTCCCTTCCTGGAGCGGGCAGGCTTCGCCGTGGCCGTGGCTACCGATGGAGAGGCGGCCTTGCGCCGGGTGGACAATTTCAACCCTGACCTCATCGTCCTGGATGTGCTCATGCCGCGCCTGGATGGCCGGGAGACCCTACGCCGCCTGCGCCGGGCCGAGAACTGGACGCCGGTTATCCTCCTCACCCGGGTGGGCTCGCCAGCCGAAAGGGCCATAGCCCTGGAGGAAGGGGCCGACGATTACTTGAACAAACCTTTCGAGCCCTACGAATTGATAGCTCGTATCCGAGCGGTCTTGCGCCGGGCCCAACGGGGCGGCCAGCCCTTGGCCGGGGCCCGTCGGCTGCGTTCCAGCACCTTGGAACTGGACCGGCAGGCCCGCCGCGCCACCTTGACGGGGCGTGAACTTCCCCTCACGGCCAAGGCTTTCTCCGTTTTAGAATACCTGATGCTCCACCCAGATGAGGTGTTGAGCCGGGAACGGCTGCTGGATGCCGTGTGGGGCTGGGACTACCCAGCCGCTACTCGGGCGGTAGATACGCGCATCGCCGAACTACGCCGAACCTTGAACGACGATGCTGAGAGCCCCCGGTTCATCGAAACGGTAATCGGCCAGGGGTATCGCTTCATCGCGCCGGTAGAGGTGGGGAGATGAAGAGATACGGGCTGTCGCTTCTCCTTCTGGGCCTGGGAGTGGCCCTGGCCGCTCTGTGGCAGGCCGGCCTCTGGGCCAACCCCATCCTCTACCTGCGGGCCGACCTGGGCACCCTCCTCCTGCTTTTAGGGCTTCTGGGAAGCATGGGGTGGGCCCTGTGGGCCCTGGCTGACCGTCGCCGTGAGCAGGCCCTGGCTCGCTCACGCCAGGAACAGGCCGATTCCCACCGCCGCTTCATCCGTCGCCTGGACCACGAACTCAAGAACCCCCTCACCGCCATCCGCGTCGGGCTGGCCAACCTGGCCGACCGCGGCGATGGCCCTACCCTCACTAGCGTGCGGGCTCAGGTGGACCGCTTAGCCCGCCTGAGCACTGACCTTCGCAAACTGGCCGACCTGGAGGCGCAGCCAGTAGAACAAGAGCCGGTGGACCTGGGCGAGTTATTGACCCAGTTATTGGAGTTGGTTCAAGAAAGGCCGGAGGCCACCATCCGTCACCTCCGGCTGTCCCTGCCCCGGGCTCCCTGGCCCCTGCCGCCGGCGGCCGGCGACCGAGACCTACTCTTCCTCGCCCTGCACAACTTGGTGGATAACGCCCTCAAGTTCTCCAGGCCGGACGACACCATCGAGATCCGCGCCTTCGAGGATGGCTCGTCGGTGGTCATAGAAGTAGCCGACACTGGCCCTGGCATCGACAAAGACGAACTCTCCCACCTGGGAGAAGAGTTGTACCGAGGCAGCAGGACCAGTAGCGTGGAAGGGAGCGGTCTGGGACTGGCCCTTGTTCAGGCTATCGTGGCCCGCCATCAGGGCACGGTGGCCGTTCGCAGCCGCCTGGGGCAGGGGACGGTAGTCACCCTGCGGCTCCCGGTGATCCGCTAGGTGTCAGAGTTGTTACACGATGTTTCGAAATCGCTACCCCTTCGCCATAGGGGTGTAACACGGCTGTGGTAGGATAGAAGCAGCAGTTGGAAACCATTCTCTGTGGAGGTGTGAAATGAAAAAGTACAGGTTCCTTCTGCTTACCCTGCTGCTTCTGTCCGCGCTCGTGGCCTGTCGAGGCACCCTGGAAGTAGGTATCGAGCGCACCCCCACTCCCACCCCGACGGCTAACCTAGGGAAACTGGCTTATGTTCAGGGCGGCGACATCTGGGTCAAGGCCCTGCCTGATGGAGAGCCCCAACGACTCACCACCGATGGCCAAAACCGCGAGCCCCGCTGGTCTGCTTCCGGCCAATGGCTGGCCTTTCGAAAAGGCGACTTCCAGGTCTGGGGCATGCGGGCTGATGGAAGCGAGGCCCACCCTCTGAACGAAGGCGCAACCGTGAGTGCTTTTGCCTGGGCACCTGGAGTGGATCGGCTGGCTTATGTCGCTGGGGATAATGAACTGCAGGCGATCAACGCCGACGCAACTGGCCTGGCTGTCCTGGTGCTTCAAAGCCCCTACAGCCAGATAGGGCAGATCGCCTGGAGCCATGACGGAGCCTGGATCGCGTACGAATGGCAGGAGCAACAGCCTGGACAGCCTCCTACCTACCAGGGTCTGGTGAAGGCCTCGGCCGACGGCAGAGAACGGATTGCACTCTATCCCAGCTATCCCAGCGGGGCATCGGAAATAGGAGGACCTCTCCTAGTCGGATGGACCGGCGATGGCCGCTTCCTTCTTTTACAGAGCGATATGGGTTCCGCCTCCCTACTAGCTGACGGCTCACCCCTCTACGCCCTGCCTGCGGATGGCGGCACACCGGTGCAACTTGCCGATGCTGTTTTGGCCTATCGGGATTTCGTCGCCCCAGGCCCAACCGATGCCTCCGAGGTCGCTGCCCTCGTGGGAAGTTATCGCGGCGCATGGATGAATAAGGTCCTTCACATTCTATTGATATCTACCGGGGGAGATACGGTGCTGACGGTGCTGACTTCGTCCGATTTGGCAGCCTCTTCCCCTGCCTGGTCGCCTGATGGCCAGCGAATCGCCTATGTCGCTATGCCCGACCGAGGGGATTTGGTCGGTGGAGAACCGGCCCGCCAGGGACTGATGCAGCGCCGCATCTGGGTGATAAATGTGAAAGGCGAACTCCAAGCCCAGCAACTCACCGATGACCCGAACTATAGGGATGAGCGCCCCCTCTGGTCAACCGACGGCTCCCACATCCTCTTCGCTCGGCTGGATACAGAAGATCGGGCCTCGCTCTGGCTCATCACCGCCGAGGGCGGCGACCCCCAGCAGGTGGTGGACGAACTAACCCCCTTGCCAGGTCCGGCTCCGGGGTGGTTCGGCTACTACGGCCACGTGGAGTGGGATGGCCTCTTCGACTGGTGGCGAGGTTCCACGCTGGCTGCCATCCCGGCGCCCTCGCCGACGCCCACGCCCACCGAGCCCCCTCAGGTCGAGATCTTCGTCTATTTCACTGACTCCAACCGTTATGCCGCAGCCACTCCACCCTTCGAAGTCGCTGTCACCCGTTATGTAGCCTCTACCTCCAACCTTCCAGAGGCGGTTCTAACGGAGTTCTTTAAGGGCCCAACCGAAGAGGAACACGCCCAGGGCCTGGATGTCATCACCAGCGGTTTCACCGGCTTCGCTTCGCTGCGGATCGAGGATGGTGTGGCCCACGTTTACCTCATCGGCCCCTGCGCTTCCGGTGGAGCCACTTACACTATCGCCCAACCGCTCCTTGCCAACCTCCTCCAGCTCGACGAAATCGACTTCGTCAAGATCTACGACGCTGATGGGGAAACCGAGGTGCCTACCGGCCAGAGCAACTCCATCCCCTTCTGCTTAGAACCATAACTGGACATCCCCCACCCTTTGGAGTACACTGACGATGAACCATTAGAGTTCAGGGTTCGCCGTCTTATTTATGAAGGGAGGAAGGTATGAGCCTTGAGGGTAAACGAGTGGCCGTTCTGGCGGAGAACCTCTACCAGGACCTGGAACTGTGGTATCCGCTCTTGCGGATGCGGGAGGCCGGGGCGGAGGTGAAGGTGGTGGGCACGGGGAGCGCCAAGACCTACACCAGCAAGCACGGCTACGAGGTCGAAGTGGACGCCTCCGCCGATGAGGTCGACTCAGCCGACTTCGACGCCATCATCATCCCCGGCGGTTACGCTCCCGACCTCATGCGCAGGTATCCGGCTATGGTCAACTTAGTCCGAGAAGCCTTTCAAGGAGGCAAGATCGTAGCCGCCATCTGCCACGCCGGATGGCTTCCCGCCTCGGCGGGGATACTCAAGGGGCGGAAGATGACTTCATTCTTCGCCATCAAGGACGATATGATAAACGCCGGCGCCCAGTGGGTGGATGCCGAAGTGGTACGGGATGGGAACCTGATCACATCACGAATGCCTAGCGACCTGCCCGCCTTCTGCCAGGAGATAATCAAGGCGCTGGAGGGGTAGCGTCCGAATCGCCTCGGAGGTATAGAAACGTCGCAGACAAACTGCAACGCTACATAGCTTTCCAACTCCCTGCTCTGCACTGTCGGAAGTAGGGCGGGTTTCTAGACCCACCCTACTCTACCCCTCCCTCTCCTTGATGAACAGCCAGCGGTTTCCGTCCGTGTGGACTAGGACGTAGTTGCCCTTCAGCCTCTGGCCGTAGAGGGTTATCTTTATCTCCTCCTCCGTCCACAGGCGCAGGTCGTAATGGCCCCGATCCCAGATCTCCACCGTGCCCGCGCCGTACTCCCCCTCCGGTATCTCTCCCTCGAAGTCGATGTAATCCACGGGGTGGTCTTCGGTCTGGATGGCCAACCGTGGTTGGGAGGTGGCCTCCGGCGGGCCCTTGGGCACCGCCCAAGAGACAAGCACCCCGCCATGTTCCAGCCGAAAGTCGTAATGGAGGGTTCGAGCCTGATGCTTTTGCACTACGAAACGGCTCTGGCCTGACTCTATCGGTTCCCCTTCCGGCTCAGCGGTCTTGGTGAAATCCCGTTTCTTGCGATATTCATCTAAAGAGGACATATTATCCCCTCGTCAACTCCAACCATCGCCTCACCGCAAAGCGCACGAAGTGCACGCACCTATCCCTCATATTCATGGCGTGCCACTTCTCGGACCACTCCTCTTCCTCATAGGGGATGCCCACCAACTCATAACAGTTGACGCTCCCGAACCTCTTTTCGAAGTCGTCAAGCAATCGCTGAACAAGGACGCCTACCTCTTCCGTGCTCTCCCCTGGCTTCCCTCTGCCGAAGGCTATCCCCGCCGCTATCACCCCTCCCGAAAGGGAACCGCAAGTCCAGCGGTGGCTACCCCCTACCCCACCACGGAAGCCGGTGGCCATGCGGGGCATCAGTTCGCTCTCTATCCCTAGGCTCTCCCCGAGAGCCATAAGCACTGCCTCTGCTCAAGAATAGCCAGAGCGAAAGTATTCGGTCGCTAAGTTGATGGCCTCTTCTCGCGATAGTTTGTCTGACATACCCTCTCCTCCTATTCTCCTGATGGCCTCAACCATATCTCGCCCATCCCTCTGTACCGCTTTCGTCGGGCCTTTATCTCCTCCCGATGGGCCAAGAAGCTGGGAGCCGTGGGCCTGATCCACTCCTCCACATGCTCCTTCTGCCAGGCGTAACTCCAAGGCAACGGCTCCACCTCCAAGTCGAAGGATAACCGTACCTGGTCATCGACCAGTTCTATGGCCGCCTCAAGCCCACAGAGAGGACAGGTGGCCTTTCCTCCCTCTAATACGAAGAAGTCGCCGTAACAGCGGGGACAGATATTCCCCTCCGGCAGTTCCCCTTTTTCACCGCGGGCCACCCGCCGCCCTAATTCATGTATCCGCGCCATCACTCCATCGTCTAGTAAGACCTCCCCCGGCCCAGGCCGATGGACGCAGAGGCTATCCACCAATCGAAAACCCAACCCCATCACCAAGCCGTTCAAGAAGGGTTGGGTGACACCCCGCCAATCCCGCCGCCCAGAGACGGCGATGGCTGCTCCTGCCCTGGTTTGCTCCTCCTCAAAGTGAGGCGTTAACATCAGGATCCGATCCAGGAGCAGTTTGGTGATGGCCGCCGGGCCGAAGAGGTAGGTAGGCGCGGCCAGGATCAAAGCGTCGCTCTCCCGAACTTTGGCCAGAAACCACTCCATGTCGTCGTCCAGGGGGCAGGGCTCCTCCCTGATGGCACAGCGAAGGCAGCCGTTACAGGGTTTAATAAAAAGATCGGTGAGGCGCAGCATCTCTATCTTCGCGCCCTCCTCTTGAGCCCCCAAGAGAGCCTCCCGCACCACCATCTCCGAGTTGCCCCAGACGCGGGCTGAACCCACCAAACCCAGAACCATAGCCATCTTCCCTCCCTCTCTCACTCGAGCCCTTCACCGTACATCTGCCCTGGGCCCAGGGTTTCCGGGAACTGGGGACGCAACATCCCCCGGGCCTCATAGCAGAGGTGGCAAGCCTCCACATACCCCTCCTCGTGGGGCGGGCCATATCTTTTGATCAGGGCTGCCGGCCCACCAGAAAGAAGTGGCCCCACGATGGGGTGCGAGGTCGGATCATACTCGCTCAGCAGTTGGGCTAAAGATCTCTCTAAGGCATTGCCGATAGTCAACCCCTGACAAAGGTGCACATACCCCAGGTAGTCGATGTGGACCCGCTTAGGGTCATCTAATGTTTCGTAGGGACACTCATTCAATTCTTGCCAGGGACGACGGGGTAACCCCTTCACCAGTTTGGCCACCGCCCGGCCCCGGAAACGGACCGCCCCCCCCACAATGGGCTCCCCCTTCTCCCCAGGGGCCTCTTCCACGCAGGGTTCCTCGATGGTGATGACACCGGCGGGGAGCCCCAGTTGTCTGGCTGCTTCTCCGACAACTTTGACCTTCTGCTTCTCCGGTCCCTCCTCTCCATGGAAGAGGTCGCTGGAGATAGAGAGGTCCATCACCCCTATCTCTGTGATAGGTCGCAACCACTCCACCGTATCCTCGAGAGCCGTTATCCAATAGCCGTTGGTAACGATGCCACACTCGAAGCCTAAGGCTCTCGCCTCCTCCATCGCTTTTAACATGACAGGGTAATAGAGGAACGGTTCCCCTCCTTCAAAATATACGTGCTCCACCGTGCCCAACTCCTTAGCCCCCTCATAGATAGCCCCTATCCCTTCCAAAGTCGTCGTCCCCTCCAAGAAGGGGCTCCCCCAAACAAAGCAGTGGTCGCATTCGGCGGTGCACTTGTAGGTCAAAAGCAGATGAACCCCGGTTAACGCCATTCTCCCCTCCCTTCACCATCTCCCATCGAGGAGACGGCCTTCTCAAGGGGTCTCCTCCTCATGTTGATAATCAAAAAGGCAGCCATGGAGAGGAGCCCCAGCGCCAGCCCCCCGTACCAGATGTAGTGGGAGCCCAGGTTGTCGCTGAGGGCCCCACCCAGCACCGGCCCCAACCCGAAGCCTACTCCCCAGGTGAGGCCGTAGATCCCCATGTATCGACCCCGCATGGTCACGGGAGCCAGGTCAGCCACAAAAGCGACGGAGGTAGGGACGATGATCATCTCTCCGATAGTTAGGATCACCATGCTCAGGAGAAAGGCGGGGAAACCGCTCCCCAAAGCCACACTCCCCACCCCCATAGCGGTGAAAAAGGCTCCCACCGCCAAGACTAGCGCGCTGGAATATCGCTCCGTGACCCGGGTGATGGCGAACTGGAAGAGGACTACCATGGCCGCGTTGGTAGCCATGATGAAGCCGTATCGGCTCTCGGGGATGGCGTAGACCTCTTTTATGTAGACAGGGAGGAAGACCATCATCTGAGCGTAGGCCATAGTGGTGATGGAGTATGCGCCACAGAAAGCCACGAAGGGGTAATCCCTAAGGATCTTCCCATAACCCCCTTCAACCTCCCTCGCCGATTCCGATGCCGCTCTTTCTGGCTTAGTCTCCCGGATGGAAAAGATGACAATAGCCAGGTAGAGAGCAGCGCTGGTGGCCGCAGCTATGAAGGAGTAAAGGTAGGAACGAGTGGCGATGAACCCTCCGACCGCCGGGCCGATGGCCACCCCCAGGTTGGCGATCATCCTGAGGAGAGCGTAAGCCTCCGGTCGCCTCTCGGGCTCGATGATATCCGCCACCATGGCGTTGAGGCCTATCCTGAAGGCAGGATCGATGAGGCCGCTGAGAGCGATCAAGAGCGCAAAGGCTTCCAGGCGACCGACGAGTCCGAAAGCCACCATCACCACCACTTCGTTGGCCAACCCTACAATCATAGCCACCTTGCGGCCGAAGCGGTCGACGACCGGTCCCAGGGCGAACTGAGAGAGAAGCCCCATGCCAGAACTAAGAGCCAAGAGGGACCCCACTGTGGTGAGAGGGATCTCCAACTTCTGTCTAAGATAGATGGTCATGAAAGGCCAAACCAGGCTGCCGCCACTGGAACTTATCAGTTGCCCCAGGAAGAGTATCCAGAACTGACGTGGGTACTCCCCTCGCACCCGCTTAAAGGATACAGCCATTCCGTCTCCTTCCGCTGACGGCCAGGATTATACCACCGATCACCCTCCCTCCCAAGCGAGGCGTCCGAGCCTCGTGTATAATAGAAAGGAGGTAGATTAACTTTGGCAACGCCTAATTCCGAATCCCTCATATCTGAAGAACTACCAGAAGATCACCGTTCGGGCTTCGTGGCCGTCTTGGGCAAGCCCAATGTGGGCAAGTCCACCCTCATCAACGCCTTCGTGGGGCAGAAAATCGCCATCATCTCCCCTAAACCCCAGACCACCCGGCGTCGCCTGCGAGGTATCCTTACCTTGTCCCAGGCGCAGATAATCTTCATCGATACCCCAGGCATCCACTTCCCCAAAAATAAACTGGGAGAATATATGGTAAAGACGGCAACCAGGGCCCTCAAGGATATCGACCTGGCTCTCTTCATGGTGGATGTCTCTCAACCCCCCACAAAAGAAGATGAGGAGATAGCCAGGCTGCTCATCCCCCGAGATCCTGTAGGGAAGGGCCGCCCAGCGCCGGTTATCCTGGTTTTGAACAAGGTAGACCTCCTAAGGCCAGAGAGGGAAGAGGCTCACCGGGAGGCCTATCTAGCCTTGGGAGAGTTCCAAGAGTGGCTCTTTCTCTCCGCCACTCGGGGAGACAACCGAGAGAGGCTCCTGGAACTGATCATCGAATATCTCCCCTTGGGTCCCCAGTACTACCCTCCCGACCAGGTGACCGACCAGGAGGTGCGCTTCATGGCTGCCGAGTTGATCCGGGAGCAGGCGCTGGAGTTCCTCCACCAGGAGGTGCCCCATTCGGTGGCTGTGGTAGTGGAGGAGTTCCAGGAGCGGCGAGAGGATCTCACCTATATCTCAGCCACTATCTATGTAGAGAAGACTTCCCAGAAGGGGATCGTCTTGGGCCAAGAGGGGAAGACGGTAAAGCGGATCGGGACCGCCGCCCGAAGAGAGATAGAAGCCCTCTTGGGCAAGCGGGTCTATCTGGAACTCTGGGTGAAGGTGAGCAAGAAGTGGCGGCGAGACGAAGGGACGCTGCGCCGCCTGGGATACGTTCTCCCCAAGAAGGAGTGAAGCCCCACGCCCTCCGCTGGGGTGAAGATTGACGGCGACGGGGCGGCCATGTAGAATGGACTTATTCCCCTACCAGCCATAGGTGTTAGACGGAGGCATATATCCATGCGAGAGATAGGTTATCAGGAGATAGTGGATACCGTGGCTCGCCTCTCTATGGAAGCGAACTACTACCTAGGTGAGGATCTGTTGGCTACCCTGCGTCGAGCCAAGGAGCAAGAGGAATCCCACCTGGGACGCGAAGTCCTAGACCAGATCTTAGAGAACGCTCAGATCGCGGCAGAGGAACGGATGCCCCTCTGCCAGGATACGGGGATGACGGTGGTCTGCCTGGAGTTAGGTCAGGAGGTGCATCTGGTGGGGGGAGACCTGACCGAGGCGGTCAACGAGGGGGTGCGCCGGGGTTATGAGGAAGGGTATCTCCGCAAGTCGGTGGTGGAAAACCCCTTCTCAGCCAGGATAAACACTAAAGATAACACCCCGGCGGTGATCCACACGGAGATAGTCCCCGGCGCTAGGCTGAAGATAACCGTTCTCCCCAAGGGCGGGGGGAGCGAGAATATGAGTTGCCTCAAGATGCTCTCCCCGGCGGCTGGCCGCCAAGGGGTGATAGACTTCGTGGTGGAGTCGGTGGAGAAGTCGGGGGCCAACCCCTGCCCTCCCACTATCGTAGGGGTGGGGATAGGGGGGACGGCGGATAAGGCGATGGATTTGGCCAAGCGCTCCCTCTTGCGGGAGGTAGGCACTCCCCACCCCAACCCAGAGGTGGCGGAACTGGAGCGGGAGATCCTGGAGGCGGTGAATAGATTAGGGATAGGGCCTATGGGGTTCGGGGGGCGAGTTACCGCCCTGGCCGTCCATGTAGAGACCTTCCCCACCCACATCGCCAGTTTGCCCGTGGCCATCAACCTCCAATGCCACAGCGCCAGGCACAAGAGCGCCATTTTGTGATTGTAGTATCTATCGTCTAAAGGCTCCAGCCTCCATCAAGAGGAGGGAACCGAGGCCCCCGTCGGCATACACCTTGCCTCTTGTTGGAGAAAGATGGGATCTGGAAACGATTGTCGCTATAGGAGAGTGGAAACCATGAAAATAACCACCCCTCTTACCGATGAGGTAATCGAAAAACTGAGAGCCGGAGATAAGGTGACCATCACCGGCACCATCTACGTGGGGCGGGACGCGGCCCACAAGCGGATGATAGAGGCCCTAGATAAGGGCGAACCTCTCCCCTTTGACCCCCAGGGACAGATCATCTATTACATGGGGCCCGCGCCCGCCAAGCCGGGGCAGCCCATCGGCTCCGCCGGGCCCACTACATCTTATCGCATGGACCCCTATACCCCCCGCCTCTTAGCCGAGGGACTGAAGGGGATGATGGGCAAGGGAAACCGCTCTCAAAAGGTTAGGGAGGCGATGCAAAAATATAAGGCGGTCTATTTCGCCGTGGTGGGGGGCGCGGCGGCGCTCATAGCCAAACGAATAAAGAGCGCCCAGGTGATCGCCTACGAGGACCTGGACCCAGAAGCCCTCCGCCGCCTAGAGGTAGAGGATTTCCCTGCCATCGTGGTGAACGATATCTACGGCGGCGACGCCTACGAAGAAGGGAAAGCCAGGTACGCTTGGACGGCTTAAGCCACGAAGTGAATCTGGGAGGATCATCGTGACCGCTCTTGCTGCTTTCGATCTAGACGGAACCCTCATCAAGGGACATGTATGGAGAGCCCTCATCAACTACCATCGGGAGCGAAAGATGAAACGCCTCTTCCTCTGGCTCTTCGCCCTCACCCATTACCCTTTGTGGTTCTTGACCAAGTTCGGCCTTTGGGACGAAGTGCAGTTCCGGGTCAAATGGATGGAGGATTTCGCTGGCATCTTCAAGGGCCTAAAGAGGGAAGAGATACGAGATATACTCTCCACCGTTTTGGAGAACGAACTGGAGCAAGAGATTCGCGCCGATCTCCTAGATACCTTAAAGGAACACCAAGCGAAGAACCATATAGTAGTCCTCGTCTCGGGGACCTTCGAAGACCTCTTATATCTCTTTGGAGAGAAGATAGGGGTCGAACACGTCTTGGGCACCAGGGTAGAATTCAGGGAGGGCCGCTGCACCGGCCGAGTCATAGGCTCAGCCTGTATGGGCTTAGAGAAAGTGCGGCGCATCCAAGAACTGATAAACGAGAAGGGGCTAGAGATCAATCTACCCTCCAGTTTCGTCTATGCGGATAGCATCTCCGACCTGCCGCTTCTAGAGTGGGTGGGCAACCCGGTGGCGGTGGAGCCGGAGGAGAAGTTACACGCCATAGCCCAAGAGAGAGGATGGCAGATCATGGAACCCAAAGGAGAATGAGATGAGAAGGGACGAAGCCCTAGCCTTGGTAAACGAACTCATCAAGAACAAGAACCTAGTGAAGCACCATCTGGCGGCGGAGGCCTGTATGCGGGCTCTGGCTAGATATCTCGGCGAGGATGAAGAGAGCTGGGGGCTGGTGGGGCTGCTCCATGATGCGGACTACGAGATCACGGAGAAAGACCCGGAGCGCCATACCTTAGAGTTAGGCCAAATCTTGCGGGAGAAAGGCGTGGATGAGGCCATTATTCGAGCGGCCCAATCTCACTCTGACGCCAGCGGCGTCCCCCGCGATACCCTGATGGCCAAGGCGTTATACGCCTGCGACGAGTTGACCGGGCTCATCGTGGCCGCGGCCCTGGTGCACCCCGATAAGAAGTTAGGCCCCCTGGATGTCGATTTCATCATGCGCCGCTTCAAAGAGAAGGCCTTCGCTCGGGGGGCCCACCGAGAGATGATCCTCACCTGCAAGCCAAAACTGGGCATAGCATTGAAAGAGTTCATCGGCATCTGTCTTTCGGCAATGCAGGGGATCGCCGATGATCTGGAATTATGAAGGAGACTTTCTTGCTCGCCCCATCCATCGGGTCAAGTACAATCTGTACCCATTAGGCTGCTAACTTCCTGCCCAACTATTTTGCGGAGGGACCGATGGCGGTTCTCCTGGTGATCTTCGGTTATCTTACCGGTTCGATCTCCCCATCCTACCTGGCTGGCCGCTGGCTCAGGGGGATAGACCTACGCCGCTACGGCAGTGGCACGGTCAGCGGTACCGGCGTCTACCGGCACGTGGCCAGATGGGCTGTGGTAGTGGTAAGTATCTTCGACGTCGCCAAGGGTGCCTTGCCCACCTGGCTGGGGCTTAGATTGGGCTGGGGGTTGTGGGTGGCCCTGGCCGCGGGCTTAGCGGCGGTCGTCGGCCACAACTGGCCCTTTTACCTAGGGTTCAAAGGCGGCCGCGGGCTAGCCGCCATGACGGGGATGCTCCTGGTAGCTTTTCCTTGGGGCGCTCTCTGGCTACTGGCCGTACTGGGCCTTGGAGGGCTGCTCCGCTACACGGCACTCGCGGCTCTGGTGGGAGTAGCCACGCTTCCATTTCTAAGTTGGATCACTGAACAACCTCCACAAGTAGCCTGGACCTGTGGGGGGATGCTGCTTTTGACCGTGACCAAGCGGCTGGAAGCCAACCGCTTACCCCTACCCCCTCCGGGAGCCAAGCGGCGCCAGGCCCTAATGCGACGACTCCTTTTCGACCGCGATGTGGGCCCACGAGAGCCTTGGGCAGAGCGGGGTCCTACCGATTGAAATGGCAAGAGAAAACGTCGCAGTTTATCTGCGACGCTACATCTAACTGTTAGGTATTAACATCTGATAACAAAGAGCCCTCCAATCAAGGAAGGCTCTCCATATATCTGGTGGGACTAGACTAACCTTTTATCACCCCTCGGGGCTCCAATTTAGCCACCTTGTAGGCGATACCCGCCCCGTGTACCACCTCCACCACGCGCTCCACATCCTTGTAAGCCTGAGGGGCCTCCTCGGCTAGGCCAGGCATGCTCCCTGCCCGAATGACGATGCCCATCGCCTCCAACTCCTTGCGCAACTCTTGGCCATAGATCCGCCTCTTGGCTGCCTTGCGACTCATCACTCGCCCCGCCCCGTGGCAGGTAGAGCCGAAAGTGAGATCCAACGCCTCATCGGTGCCCACCAAGATATAGGAGGCGGTCCCCATGCTCCCTGGGACGAGTACCGGTTGACCGATCTCCTGATAATCCGCCGGCAACCCAGGAAAACTGGGCCCCACGGCCCGCGTAGCCCCTTTCCGATGGACCACGACCTTAGCCCGCCGACCATTCACCCGATGCTCCTCCACCTTACCGATGTTGTGGGCTACGTCGTAGACGGAGGCCAACTCCCAGTCCTTCACCCTGCCCGCCAGCACCTCTTCAAAGGTGACCCGCACCCAATGGGCGATGGCCATCCGGTTGGCCCAAGCGAAGTTGGCCGCCGCGGCCATGGCTCCAAAGTAGGCCTGTCCTTCCGGCGAATCGAAGGGCGCACAAACTAACTCTCGATCCGGCAGGCTGATGTTGTATTTTCGCACCGCCTTCTGGAGACTGCGTACATAGTCACTACATACTTGATGCCCTAAGCCGCGCGAGCCACAGTGGATCTGAACAGCCACATGGCCTTGGTGGAGGCCAAAGGCGCGAGCCACCTCTTCGTCATAGACCTCCACCACCTCATCGATTTCGAGGAAGTGGTTGCCCGAACCCAGAGAGCCCACCTGCTTACGGCCCCTCTCCTTAGCCCGCTGGCTCACCTGCCTGGGATCGGCGGCGGTCATGCAGCCCCCCTCCTCCGTATGCTCCAGGTCTTGCTTGGTACCATACCCCTGCTTGACCGTCCACCTAGCGCCCTGCGCCAGGATCTCGTTCAGTTGCTTTGCCGAGATCTTTATCCCCCCGGCTCCCAGGCCACTGGGCACCCTGTTGTAAAGGGCGGGGATCAACTCTTCCATGTAAGGCGCTAACTCCTCCATAGGAATATCAGAGGCCATCACCCGCACGCCGCAGTTAATATCGTAGCCGATGCCTCCGGGGGAGATGACCCCTTCAGGCGGCAAGGTGGCAGCTACTCCACCGATGGGGAAGCCGTACCCCTGATGGATATCCGGCATGGCCAAGGTGAAACGGACTACACCAGGGAGGGTGGTGGTGTTCACCAACTGCTCCATAGAGCGATCCCGGAAAGAAGCCTCCAGCAACTCTTTGTCAGCGTAGATGCGGGCCGGCACCCGCATATCGGAGCGATAGGAGGTGGAGATCTCGTAAAGATACTTATCTACCTGTTTTATATCTTTTCGCTCGACCATCTTGCCCCTCCTTTAATTATACCTCACACATCAAAAACTACGCCTATCGCCCTCAATATGCTAAACGGGTCAAGTCAACAATGGATCGCTTCAAATTGAATTGGTGAAGTCGATCAACCTTCCTAGTAAGATAGGACGTGGCCCATGCCATAAAAGCCATGAAGGAGGGTAGAAACCGGGTGTTTGGATGTCAACTACGAACCAAGATTTTGCAACATCGTGGTTGCTTACTGGTAAGCCAGGCTTGCAGTACCTTTTCCTACCTCATACATCAAAGACCATAGTGACCACATACCCTTCTTCCGTCTTCTCTATCTTCAAGTCGTGGTAGGTGACAGCCTTGATATCCATACGCGGCACGAACCTCTTTCCCCCTTTGGCCACGGCCCTCAACTCCGTGAGCGATAAGGTGCTGATCTCAAACTCTTTATAGACTTCACCATGAGCCTCACGAAGATATAGGAGTTCGCCTAACCAATCGACAAGCAGGGTCTCAAGGTCTGGGGCCTCCAAAGAAACCTCTCGCTCAATAGTAGGGTGTAACTTTTCCCTATCTGCCAAGAGGTCGAACATCCCATGGGCGGCGTTGGCGAAGAGTTCGGGCAAATCCCGCCCATAGGCCCGGATAGCAGCATCGGCGGTATGCTCGACCTCTTCATACCGCCTCACTCCAAGTCCGGCCATCGGGTTTCTTCTCTGGCCCAGGATCCTTCGAGCCTGAGAGACGTCCAGATGCATCTGGCTCACCAGTTCCTCAACGGCGGCGAACCTCCTCTCAGGACGCAGCCGTTCGATGAACTCCAGCCGCAACTCTTCCCCGTAGAGATCACCCTCGAAATCGAGGATATGGGCCTCCACCAGCCGCTTCCCCTCGCCGAAGGTGGGGCGAGTCCCCACATTAGCCACTGCGGGATGGTTTTCAGCCCCCCATTCAACGCGCACGGCATATACTCCATCAGCGGGGATCACCCGCTTCCCTAGCACCTCTAGGTTTGCGGTGGGAAAACCTAACTCTTGTCCCCGTCCGGCTCCCACGATTACCCGCCCCGTAACGGTAGGATACCGTCCCAGGAACTCAGCGGCCTCCTCGATTCGCCCCTCGGATATGAGGGCCCGGATCTTGCTGCTGCTCACTGGCTCCCCCCTCATTCGGAGGGGTTCCACCAGATGAACCTCGAAGTCTAACTGGAAGCCCAATACCCTAAGTTGACTCACGTCCCCCTCACGTCGGTAACCGAAGACAAATCCTTGCCCTACCCACATCTCCCGCGGGCGGAGATGATCTTGAAGGGAGCGGATGAAAGCCTCAGCGGTGGTACAAGCCACCTGAGGGGTGAAAGAGATAATCACTAGAAAATCCAGACCTAGCGCTCCAAGGAGCCGTATCCTCTCTTGTAGAGTATTCAGATATAAGATCGGTTCATGAGGAAAGAGGATCTCGTGGGGATGAGGGTCGAAGGTCACCGCCCCCGCCAATGAAGCCTTCTCCCTGGCTCTCTTCACCATCCCTTCGATCAGATAACGATGACCCAAATGCACTCCATCGAAGATGCCTATTGTAAGGATAGAGTCTCGTTCCAGTTCCGCTTCGCCCAGATCGGTGATCACTCTCATAGGGGCTGGAAAACCTTCTTGGGCCGCCACAGACCCTCCTCGAAAGCCAAAAGGGCTACAAACTCCCCGGAGATCGAATAGGCGCGGAGGAAAGGCGTCCTTGCTGGCTCCCCTGGTATGCTCTGACCATGACGAACCCTCTTCTCTTTCTCCCTATCCAAGCTAAGCGCCTCGAACTGGAGAAGGGCCTCGTCGATGGGGTGGGTCAAAAGCCCCCAGAACCCACCATGGAAGGCCTCCTCCACCTCTTGGAGAGTGGCCGCCTCTTCTAGGGTGAAACGGCCGCAAGCCAAACGGGTTAGGCTGGAGAGGTGAGCGCCACACCCCAGTTTCTCCCCCAGATCCCGTGCCAAGGCCCGTATGTAGGTGCCAGGGGAGCAGGTCACTTCTATCTCCAAGAAAGGGGGAGCCCAGTCGAGCACCTCCTGTCTAAAGATCTCCACCTCTCGGCGGGTAGGCTCTACAGCCACCCCCTGGCGAGCCAGCCGGTAGAGGGGCACCCCCTCCTTTTTCAGAGCCGAATAGATGGGCGGGATCTGCTGAATCCGTCCCTGGAAGGAGGCTAAGGCGTGTTCGATCTCTTGAAGAGCGATGCCTCCTGGGTCAGAGCGCGAGACAACCCTCCCTTCCGCATCACCCGTCTCCGTGGTTATCCCCAGCCTTACCTGGGCCCGATATACCTTGGGGCTCTCCATCAGGTACTCGGTAACCCGGGTCCCCTGGCCAAAGCAGACTATGAGCACTCCGGTAGCCATAGGGTCCAAGGTGCCAGCGTGACCCACTCGCTTTATCCCTGAGGCCTGCCGCACTCTAGCTACCACATCGTGGGAGGTAAAACCCTGGGGTTTATCGATATTGAGGACACCCGAACAGGGACATAGATAGGCCTCTCTCCCTGGACAAGCAAAACCACAGGCAAGGCATGGTTCCCTCGTCTGAAAGTCTCGCTGTGGCGACTTTGTCACTTTCAACCTTCACGGGACGAAGAGAGCCTCTCCTTTGCCTTGGCCAGAACCTCCTTCATCACCTCCTCGAGTTTCCCTTCCAGGGAGCAGCCCGCGGCCTGGGGATGGCCGCCGCCCCCGAAATATTGAGCGATGAAGGAGACATCGACCTCTGGTCTGGATCTAAGGCTCACCTCTATCAGGCCGTCCTCCCTCTCCCTGAAGACGATAGCTATATCCGCTTGGCCCACGGAAGCCAGGAGGTTAACCACCCCATCTCCCCGGTCAGCGCTGGCCCCGTAACGACTCCGCATAGCCATAGTCTCGGTAGCCCAAACCATTCGCCCGTCCAGCCTCAGACTCTCGATGATCGTGCCCCAAAGACGAAGGGTGGAGAGGTCCCAACAGCGGAAGACCTTCTCCATGATCTCGTTTAGCGAAGCCCCGGCCTTCATAAGTTGGGCGGCTATCTCCAAAGTTTGGACCGTGGTGCTCGCCGTCCTGAAACCTTGGGTATCGGTGACCAGGCCGGTGAGGAGATAGGTGGCCAGAAGAGGATCTAGCGATATCTTTAAATCGGGCAAGAGGGCGTATATGATCTCCGCCGTGGCCGCGGCCTCGCTCTTCACCAGGTTGACCGTTCCGAAGAACCTATTGGTAACGTGATGATCGATGTTAAGAAGGGGCAAGCCCGACCGCGCCACTTTCTCCCCCAGGGAGCCGAATCGGCCAAGGTCGCTGGCATCGAGGGCGATAGCCAAATCTTCATCCCCAGGTTCTCGGGCTTCAAACCGCTCGCCTCCCGGGAGGAAGGCAAGCATCGAGGGAAGGGGATCCTCACAGGCTAGGGTGGCCTGAGCCCCCATCTTCTCCAGGGCTCGGCCCAAGGCTAAGGCAGACCCGAGGGCATCCCCATCGGGTGCCTGGTGAACCATGATATAGACTCGCTTCGTACCCCGAAGCAACTCCAGGGGGGTCATTCGCCCTCCAACCGCTGAAGTAGGTCGGCGATCCGCTGCCCCCGCTCCAGGGAATCATCTAGATGGAAGAACATCTCCGGTATATACCGCAACGATAACCGCGCTCCCAACTCCCGGCGCAGGAAACCCCCGGCCCTCTCGAGACCCCGTAGCGCCTCTTGCCGTTCCTCCCGACTACCCAGGGCACTGATATATACATGAGCGCGTTTCAGATCGGGGCTTGTCTCCACGGCGACAACCGTTAAACCTTCTAGGCGGGGGTCCTTCGCCTTCCTTCGCAACAATTCGCTTAACTCTTCCCTGAGGAGCCCGTTCACCCTTCTCTGCCTGCGGCTGGGCATACCTATCCCACTCTCTCTTTCTTGTAGGCTTCTATGATATCTCCTTCCTCGAAATCTTCGAAGCCATCCAAGCCTATACCACATTCAAAGCCTGCGGCTACCTCTTTCACATCCTCCGTGAACCGCTTCAGAGAGGCGATCTGGCCATCATAAAGCACTTCTCCATCCCGGATCACCTTGGCCTGAGCGTTGCGGCGGATCTCCCCCTCCTCCACGTAAACGCCAGCCACCTTCCCTCGCCTACTGATGTGGAAGACCGCTCGTACCTCTGCGCGGCCTAGAACCACATCCTCGTATACCGGCTCCAAGAGCCCCTTTAGAGCCTTTTCCATATCTTCGATGAGTTTATAAATCACTTCATATCGGCGGATCTCCACCCCCTCCATCTCAGCCATAGAGCGGGCAGTGGGCTCGACCTGAACGTTAAAGCCGATGATGATCGCCTCCGAGGCGATAGCCAGGTTCACATCCGACTCGGTGATGTTCCCCGTCCCCTCATGGATGATCCTCACTCTGAGGTTCTCATCCCCTAACCTCTCTAAGGAGTTCCTCACCGGCTCCAGGGACCCTTGGACATCGCCCTTGAGGATGACCAAAAGTTCCTTGACCTTGCCAGCCTGGATCTGATCGTATATCTCATCCAGGCTGAGGCGCGGAAGCCGAGGTCCCGCAACGGCCTCCTTCTCCGCACGTTCCTGAGCCAGGGTTTTCGCCCTCTTCTCACCGGGCACAACCTCGAAGGTATCCCCGGCCTTGGGGACATAGGAGAGGCCCAGAATGGCTACCGGAGTGGAAGGGGCGGCCTTCTTCACGGGTTCCCCTTGATAGTCGAACATGGCGCGCACACGGCCGTAGATGCTCCCCACAACTAAATTGTCCCCCACCTTCAAAGTTCCATTCTGGACCAAGACGGTAGCCATGGGGCCACGACTCCTATCCAGTTTGCCCTCGATCACCGTCCCCATGGCTGGGCGATGGGGGTTGGCTTTCAATTCCGAGAGATCTGCCACCAAGAGAACCATCTCTAGAAGGACATCTAAGCCCTTCTTCTCCTTCGCGGAGACGGAAACGCAGATCACCTCTCCACCCTGCTCCTCAACGGTTAAGCCGAGTTCGGCCAGTTGCCGTTTGACCCTCTCTTGATCCGCATCCTTCTTATCGATTTTGTTTAGAGCCACGATGATAGGCACTCGGGCGGCCCGAGCGTGATCAATCGCCTCCTTGGTTTGGGGCATCACCCCGTCGTCGGCGGCTACCACAAGCACGGCTATGTCAGTAACTTGGGCCCCCCGGGCTCGCATAGCGGTGAAAGCCTCATGGCCCGGGGTATCTATGAAGGTTATCTTCCTCCCCTCTTTCTCCACCTGATAGGCGCCTATATGCTGGGTAATCCCCCCCATCTCGCCGGCTACCACGTTGGTCTGTCTGATGACATCTAGGAGGGTGGTCTTGCCATGATCCACATGGCCCATCACCGTTACTACCGGGGGGCGAGGCTCCAGATCCTCAGGCGCTTCTTGGGCGTAGATCTCTCTCAGGGGGACCTCGGTAAGGGGAGCAGGAGGAGCCTCGACTTCCGGGAGAGGAGGCGGTGCCTCCTCCCGCGGTTCGAAACCCATATCACTAGCCACGACGGCCGCTGTGTCGTAGTCTATAGTCTGATTGATATTGGCCATGATCCCATCGGCGATCAACTCCTTGATCACCTCGATGGGGCTAACCTCTAACAGTTCTGCTAATTGTCTGACAGTGATGAGATCAGGTATAGTAACAACCTTACGACCCTCCTTTGTTTCCATGTTCACCCCCTTGCCCGCACTCCTATCTAAACGCCTGCTGTGCCCTTCTAGGTTGTTCCTTGCCCAAGGCACGACCATACTCCAGGAGACGTGCCCGTTCCTCAGGCCCAAGGGCAACCTTCAAAGCACGATCCAACCCTCTTCTCTCTAGGGCGGCCTCCCAGCAGGTCTGATCGAGACAAAGATAAGCGCCTCGGCCGCCTTTCTTGCCCGTGGGGTCCACCTCCACACCTCCAGCAGGAAGGCGCACTATTCGCGCCAACGCCCTCTTGGGTCTGATACGACGGCAACCCACACAGGTCCGCTGGGGAATGCGTCTGGCCCGCTTCATGGCTGCCCTCCCAAGTCTGGGACCCTATTCACTCTCCTCCTCTTCCAGATCCAGATCGTAATCATACTCGCCCTGCTCCCAGAGCTCGATCTCCCTCTGCCAATCGTCACGACGTCGGCTAGGTCTGCGCAACTTCCGAGCCACCACCTCGCCCAACCTCTCATCGTAAACCAGATCCCGCTTGGGCTTCTTTTCCCTCCCCGCGAATATAAGTTTCTCCTCCCACTCCTCCTCTTCCTCTTCCTCTTCCTCTTCCTCCTCCCACTCTTCTTCCTCTTCCTCCAGGGGTATCTCTTCAGGAGCTATCTCTACTTCCGCCGGTTTAACCTCTTCGAGCATAACCTCGGCTTCTTCTGCCTCCTCAGCCCCCACTTCTACCGGTGTAACCTCTTCAGGCACCACCTCCGTTATCTCTAACACCGTTTCTTCAAGGGCAGGCACTGACACAGTCTCCTCAACCTCCTCGATAACAACCGGATAGAGGTTTGCCATCTTCAACCGCTCCTCTATCTCCTCCAGAGATTTGGGGCCCAGCCCGGGGATAGCCAAGAGCTCCTCCTCACCCTTTTCCAGCCGCTGCAAGAGCCCACCCACCTGGGTCACTCCCGCTTGCTGCAAGGCGTTTTGGAACCGTGTGGAGAGGTCTAGAACCTGGATAGGGGTCTCTTCGATGATCTCTCCCGGCTCGAGTTCGCCCTTAGCCAGAGCCTCAGCTAGGCGGGCCGTCTCCTCCGCGGCCAATCGGGCGGCCCTCTCCGCCGCCTCAGCGGGGCTCATAATATCGATCCGCCAGCCGGTCAATTTGGCGGCCAAACGGGCGTTCTGCCCCTCTCGGCCGATGGCTAAGGATAACTGTTTTTCCGGAACAGCCACGATAGCCGTCTTCCCCATCTCTTTGTCTTCCACCAATTCTACACTCACCGGCCGCGCCGGGCTCAACGCTTTGGCAATGAACTCTTTGGGGTCAGGCCTCCACTCCACGATATCTATCTTCTCTCCACCCAACTCGTTGACGATAGACTGGATTCTCACCCCGCGCATCCCCACACAGGCCCCTACCGGGTCCACTCCCGGCTGTAGGGCGGCCACGGCTACCTTGGAACGGGAACCGGGTTCGCGGGCGATGGCCTTTATCTCCACCGTTCCGTTATATATCTCGGGCACCTCCAGTTCCAAGAGGCGACGGAGCATGGCCCAATGGGTGCGGGAGACGATGATTTGAGGGCCACGGCTGGTCTTAGTTACACTCAACACGTAGACCCGTAACCTTTGCCTAGGGCGGTATCTCTCGCTCGGCACCTGTTCGCTACGAGGCAGGATAGCCTCCGCTTTCCCCAGGCTCAAGGTGATAGCCTGGGAATTGATGCTTTGCACCATCCCGTTCAGTATCTCCCCTTCCTTATCAGCAAAGGCTTCATATAACGCATCCCTCTCCGCTTCCCGGATCCGTTGCAGTATCACTTGTTTAGCCATCTGGGCTGCTATCCGGCCGAAGTTCGAGGGGGTCGTCTCCACCAAGACCGTCTCCCCCAGGGCTGCCTCTTCCACCAGTTCTTTGGCCTCAACCAAGGAGACCTGCGAACAGTTGTCTTCTACCTCCTCGACGACCTCCTTCTCGGTGAAGATCCTCGCCTGCCCAGAGTCGGGATCGATCTTAGCGGTGACATTGGCGAGACCGCCAAAGTCCCGTTTATAGGCCGAGACCAAAGCCTGTTCCACGGCTTCCAATACCACCTCTTCCGAGAGGCCTCGTTCAGCACAGACTTGGTTGATGGCTCTAATAAAGTCGCTCTTCATCTAGCCACTCTCCATACCACTGATCTAGGGCCGCCATAAGAAGAAAAGTGGGAAACTCCCACTTTTCATAGAAGCGCCTAAACTTATTATATCACCTTTTCACACTCAGTGCAAGTTAAACCCTATACATATCGCCCAGCAAGCGGTAAAGATGGGGCAACTCTAGGACTTTTGAACCCTCCTCGCCCCGGCGCTTTACCTCCACCCCACCCACTTCTAAGGTCCTCCTGCTCACCGTCAACCGAAGGGGCAGACCTATGAGATCCGCATCGTTGAACTTCACCCCCGGGCTCTCCTCCCGATCGTCATATAACAGTTCATACCCTCGAGCCAAAAGAGCCCCATATAGCCCTTCCGCCGCCTCGGAAACCTCCGCCTGACTACTATCTAAGGCCACTAGATGAATCTGATAGGGGGCGATCTCTGGGGGCCAGATGATCCCTTTTTCATCGTGACTCTCCTCGATGACCGCGGCCAAGAGGCGTCCCGTCCCGATGCCGTAACAGCCCATCACCAGGGGCTTCTTTTGACCATCCTTATCTAAGAAAGTAGCCCCCAAGGCTTCGCTATATTTGGTCTCCAGTTTGAAGATATGGCCCAGTTCAACACCTCTAGTGAGGCAAAGCGGTTTCTTACAACGAGGGCAAAGGTCGCCCTCGCGCACCACAGCGATATCGGCCAAGAGATCCACCTCGAAATCACGAGAGTAGTTGACGCCCTTTAGATGGTACCCCTCCTTATTCGCTCCGGCTACAAAGTTGGCCCCTTCACGGATGGAGGGATCGGCTACTATCTTCACTTTGCCTTTCAACCCTAGGGGCGAGGCGTAACCAGCCACTATGCCTGCTCCTTTGACCTCCTCCTCGTTGGCCAGACGCAACTCCGAAGCCTCGAGCAACCTGGCTAACTTAGCCTCGTTCACTTCCAGATCGCCCCTGATGATCACGAAAACCAACTGGCCAAGAGCGATGTAGAAGATGGCTTTAAGGGTCTCCCTGGTGGGGACTCCTAGGTAATCGGCCACTTCCTGGATGGTCATCATCCCCGGAGTAGCCACCTCCTCTAACGGTTGCTCCTTTTGCCCAATCACCTCCTCTCTCATAGCCACCGCCCCCTCCGCGTTGGCAGCCCAGTCACAGGCTTGGCAAAGCACCAAGGCATCCTCCCCAGCCTCGCTAAGGAGCATGAACTCATGGGAGGCCGAGCCCCCCATGAAACCCGGATCCGCCTCCACCACCAACGGCTCCAGACCGCATCGGCGGAAGATGTTGAGATAGGCTTGATAGACCTGAGGATAGTAATCGTCTAAATCCTCCTCGTGGGCATGAAAACTGTAAGCGTCCTTCATGGTGAATTCCCGCACCCGGATCAGACCCCCTCGAGAGCGGGGCTCATCGCGGAACTTAGTCTGGATCTGATAGACCATGAAGGGAAGTTGCCGGTAAGAGTTGATCTCCCGCCGAGCCAGGTCGGTCACTACCTCCTCGTGGGTGATCCCCAGCACCAACTCCCGTCCCGTCCGGTCGCGGAAGTGAGCCATCACCGGCTCTGTCTCTTCATACCTTCCTGTGGCCTGCCAAAGTTCCGCCGGGTGGACGGAGGGCATCCGGATCTCTTGGCCGCCGATAGAGTCCATCTCCTGGCGCATGATCCCTTCGATCTTCTTGAGGGCTCGCCAGCCCAGGGGTAGATAGCTGTAGATACCCGCCGCCAAGGGACGGATCATCCCCGCCCTAAGCAAAAGTTGATGGCTAACCATGGTCGCCTCGGCGGGAACCTCCCGTAGAGTTCGACCGAAGAGTTTGGAAAGGCGCATGATCGCCTCCTATAAAATTAGCCGGCCTTCGGTCTGGAAAGCCGGCCCAGATGCAGATTATCCCGCACGCCTATCCAGACCCTCGGTCTGGTGAGGTAGGGCTCTCAAGATAGACAAATCTGAAAGATGGCCAATCTCCCCTCGTCCGCTCATAAAAAGTATAGCATAGAGGCTCGAAGGAGGCCAACCCCTCGCTCACTAGAGACACCCTGTCTTCTCCAGATGTCTCCACCCAGCCACGATCTCCTCTGGCGAATAAGGATAATCGAACTCAAAGACGCGTAGGGCCTCGGTCGGGATATAGGGGGCCAGAGCCCCGAACTCTATCTCCCCTTGGCCGGGGATGCCGTGATCGCAAAGGCCAACTATGTCGTGGAAATGAACCCCCAGCATCCGTTCCCCATAGGTGCAAAGCCACTCTTCCTGGGGGGTGAAGCCCAGGTTCTCCAGAGCCCGGGCATGGCCGGTATCGTGCCAGTAGTAGAGGACAGGATCGAGGTTCAATAACCTCCCCATCTCCTCATGGTTCGGGATCTCCAGATAGTAATACCTATTCTCTAGGCCGATTTTGACCCCTTTGAAACGAGCGTGCTGGGCGATCTCCGCCAGGCTCCTAGTCACCGCTTCCAGGTGGGCTTCTTTCTGGAGAGCCCGGGCCTCTTTTAGCCTTTCCATCAGGGCTCGGTATCGGGATCTCCCTTTCTTCCCCTGCCGGAAAGCCTCCCGCAGTTCCCGCTCTACTTTCCAGTCCGCATCCATCCGGCCCAGATGGAGAACCACGGAAGAGGCTCCCAGATAGGCCGCTAACTCTACACTCCTCTGAACCATAGAGACCGCTTCTTTCCGTTTCCCCTCATCCAACGAGGAGGGGAGGAGATCGTTACGGGTCTGGGCGACCAGATCGATGGTCTGGGGACAAGGAGCATGGAGGCTAGCGATCTCGTATTCGCCCGGGGATATGCCTTCTAGCATGGTCTCCGTTACCTGATGGTTCAACTCATACCGCTTAAAACCCATCTCTCTGGCGGCGGCGAAAAAGTCGATCAGATGAGTGAAGCGGCTCTGAGCCCACATAGTCGAAAGTATAGGTTCGGACAAGGCAACCTCCCCTCCACTTGACGAAGAGAGCGCTAAAGATATAGAATCATCCCCGCAGGATTTGCCTTCGCCATCCTGTCTTCGACCCCGAGGAAAAGGAAACATCCGAAGGAGAGGAAAGGGATATTCCCATGTTAGTTAAAGGCCTCGTTGTAGGTCCCTTACAGGTCAACTGTTATCTCGTAGGTTGTGAAGAGACTAAAGAGGGGATCGTCATCGACCCTGGCGGCGACGCCCCGGTGATCCTCTCCCAGATCCAGGCCTTGGGGCTGAATATCGCCTATATCGTCAACACCCATGGCCACATTGACCATGTGGCGGCCAATAGATCGGTCAAGGAGGCCACCGGCGCCCCCATAGCCATCCACCGCCTCGATGCTCCTTGGCTTACCAGTCCTCAGGGCGGCTTAGCCTTAGTCCTGGGAGTCACCCCAGGCCCTCCAGCGGATATCCTCCTAGAGAAGGGAGACGAAGTGAGGTTCGGCAATGTCAGTTTGAAGGTCCTCCATACCCCTGGCCATACCTCGGGTGGTATCTCCCTCCTGGGGGAGGGGGTCATCTTCACCGGAGATGCCCTCTTCAACATGGGCATCGGCCGCACCGACCTCCCCGGAGGCGATTTCAAGACCCTTATAGAGAGCATAAAAACCAACCTCTTCACCCTTCCCGAGGAGACGGTGGTCTACCCCGGCCATGGCCCCGCAACCACCATAGGCCGGGAGAAGAGAACCAACCCCTTCGTGCCTTAGAATATACCATATGCTGTCTCCCTTGACCAACTCTTCAATCTTCGGGGATCGTTTGCGTCCCTTCCTACCCCCTGTGGAGGCAAGAGAAGGGGACTCCCTTCAGCGGAGAGGACTTAGATTGGAGACCGGCGATCCAAAATTTAGACCGGCCTGGCAGTCTGTCCCTGAGCCTCATTTGGGACGCATTCAACCTCTTGTTCAGGCCCGCCACCTTCGTGGGCCTCATCACCTACCTCTGGAGCCCACAAAGCAAGAACTCTATCCCTGTGCACGCCTCACGGAGAGCATTGTCAAGGGTCCTGCCTCCTGCTATACTGGGGATGATGAAAGGAGGCTCCATGGAAGAGTTCAAAGCCTACGTTGATGAGAACGCTGACCGTTTCGTCGCCGAATTGCAACGCTTGTGCCAACAGCCGAGCATAGCGGCCCAGAAGGTGGGGATAGAGGAAACGGCGGAGATGGTCCTTTCGATGCTCCAGAGGGTCGGGTCCCAGGCTCGACTCATCCCCGTAGCCGAGGGGTCGCCTGTGGTCTATGGCACCATCGGCGAGGGGCCAAGAACCCTCATCTTCTATAACCACTACGATGTCCAACCCCCCGAGCCCCTTGAAGAGTGGGAATCTGACCCCTTCGCCGCGGAGATTCGCCAGGGAGTCCTTTACGCCCGAGGGGCCGCCGACAATAAGGGAGATCTAGTGGCCCGCCTCATGGCTGTCGAGGCTTATCAAAACACCAGAGGCGAACTACCTCTGAAGATAAAATTCGTCTTCGAGGGGGAAGAGGAGATAGGGAGTGTCCATCTAGGCCAATTTGTGGAAGAGAATAGGGGGCTTCTGAAGGCCGATGGTTGCATCTGGGAGGGGGGCTCCAAGGACCTCTCCGAACGGCCGGTGATATACCTGGGGCTGAAAGGGATACTCTATGTGGAACTGCGGGCTAAGGGGGCCAAGAGGGATCTCCACTCCTCTTGGGCTACCTTGGTACCCAACCCGGCCTGGCGGCTGGTGTGGGCCCTGGCTAGCCTCAAAGATGAGAACGATCGCCTCACTCTGGATGGCTTGATGGAGCATGTAGGAGAGCCGCCACCAGAGGAAAGGGATCTCTTGCGCAAGATCCCCTTCGAGGAGAAGAAGTTAAAAGCCGATTTCGGCATTCCCCGCTTCGTAGGAGGGGTAAAAGGGGTTGAGGCGCTAAAGAGGCATCTTTATGGGCCCACCTGTACCATCTGCGGCTTCCGATCCGGTTACATCGGCGAAGGGCCGAAAACGGTGCTCCCCAGCGAGGCCATGGTTAAACTAGATTTTCGCCTGGTGCCGGACCTTGAGCCCCGCCTGGTGTTGGGCCTTTTGCGCAAGCACCTTGATCGACGTGGTTTCAAGGATATCAAAATCGTGGAGGTGACCAGCGAGCAGTTCGCCAAATCGCCCCTCGAGGCTCCCATCGTGCAAGCGGCTTTGGAGGCCGCCCGCACTATCTACGGCCAGGAGCCGGTGGTCTACCCCACTATGGCCGGGAGCGGGCCCATGTATCACCTAAGTATGGCGCTGGGGATACCAGCCGCCTCGGGCATGGGGGTGAGCCACGCGCAGTCCAGAATCCACGCCCCCAATGAGAATATCAAGATCGCTGACTACATTCAGGGGATAAAGTATATCGGGGAGTTGATAGAGAGGTTCGCAGAGGAAAGATAGACGCTTAGAAGCCTTTGCTAATGCCAGCGTGGGTGTGTAGGGTGGACTAGTCTCCTGGTACGTCCCAACCTGCCACCTGCCAAGCGTAGGAGAATTGCTGTCCGGCCAGGTCCTTGTAGCGAACCTCAAAGATATGGTTTCCCGGTCCGAGTAGGTAGCCAGTAAACGGCTCCGTGCGGACCTGGATGCAGCCAGTGGCAGGCGGCTGTCCTTCAGGAGTCCAGTCCACATCAGCAATCCGTTCGCCATCCAAGTAGAGCGATACGCCGGAAACTTCAGGATCTGGCGAGATGCCATGTCCGGCCCGCAGGTCGAGGGTCACACTTATAACAGCTTTGTGAGCGACGGTTACGCCGTCAGGAGGTACAACCAGCTTGACGTGGGGCGGTACATGGGGACCCGATGGAGTTGGAATGTTGGCTCCCCCGCAAGAGGAGGCAACAATCACCATTGTGATAATTACAACAAGTCCGGCGAAGCCCCTCGTGAACATATCATCCCTTCTCCAATTCTTACCAACCATATCCGAAGAGAGCCTCTTCGGCCATCCGCTTGACGGATTTGTAACTGCTGATCGACTTTTGGTTTCAAGTGCACCGGAAATTGGTTTCATCTAGCACCAGTACCATTTATCAGTGGTCTGAATCTTTGACGATGCCAACGACAACGCTGTTTATGGACGTGCCGAAACCATGATTACACTCCCACTGGTGGCATCGAGAATGATCGCGTAGTAACGATATGGCTTTGGCTCAGGAACATCGGTTGGTCGTGGAAATTCATCTGTCCAGACGCCTTCCATTATAACCAGCCACACCACTGCTTCATTATCGTAAGAGCCGGCACCAAGTTCAGTCGTTTCATCTAAGCGCCGAACGGCATCAATAAGCCTCATCCGTTCTGCTTGGACATTCGTGGGCTCTGTCAACGCGCCGCTGAGTTCTGGTTGCGGCGCGCGAGCAATTTGCAAGGCTATGGCAATGGTCTCTTCACGGCTAATGACTTGTTGCTCGCCGCGGCCCCCCCCGCATCCTACTAACAGCAGAACCAAGATGACTAGAATCGTATGTCGCAGCAACACACTCACTGGCAGGCACTCCTGTTTAACTCTGCATCTGCCTTTTCCATATACCACATCATGAATTTGATGTCAATTCTCTTTTCAGAAGACGGTGGAGAAACCGATCTCACCGCAAAGGGGGTTATTCAACGTCGGGCTTGGCTCCACTGAGTGGCTCGGCTAACTCACTGGAAGGTCATCAATGTCAAGGCCCAACGATGCATCTCATGCCCTAACCGCTTTTCACCCGTCGCAGTTCAAAGACCACCGGGTTCTTGTAGTCAGGACAGGCGTGGGTCATCACGCTCTGGTCTTCCAGCCAGGGAAAGTGAGCCCCATAGCGCATGGCGTAAACCTTGGGCACCATGGAGTAGAGAGCCGAAAGACATATCCTGCCCTGCACCAAATCCCCGGTGAAGAGCACCTCATCCCCCACCTGGTGCTCGTTGCCACAGGTCCCCTTTTGACTGATGACCCGAACCACGATATCGTATACCTCGCTCATCTCCTCCTCCTATTCGCCAAGATAGACGGAGAACCTCTCAAATCGATAGTTCCTGATCCGGCCCCATCTCGAACTCTGAAATTCACAGGTCGCTTCCCCTGATGCTATCTGGTCAAAACCTTCGGCCATCTCCAGAAGGATGGCCGGATCGAGAGGTGTTACGTTGTGGCCGGGGAGGAGAAGGCTCAGCCGGGGCACGAGCCCGGCTAACCTTTCCATGCTCTGCCGGTACAGATCAAAATCTGACTCCGGCAACTGAGCGTACAAGGGACCCGCATAGGCGGTGTCGCTGCTGAAAAGAAGCCCCTCCTTCTCGTCAAGGAGAGATATGCTCCCCGGGGAATGGCCAGGGGTATGGAGTACGGTAAGGGTGCGTTTCCCCAGACCCAAGAGGCTCCCCTCGTCCAAGAGCAGGCTGGCCCTAGAGGGTGAAATCTTATACTGGCTGGGGTCGAACCCCACTGGCGGCGGCCGGAGAAACATCTCCGATCGCATCTCCCGGCGCAACTCTTCGCTGGAGACACCCCCCCTCAAAAGATTGGCCTCGGCGTAATGGATGGCTATGAGAGGGAAGCGGTCGTTGTCACCCACGTGATCCCAATGGGAGTGGGAGTTCACTACGGTGATAGGTCTTTCCGTTAAGGCCATCACCTCCTCCCGGATGTTCGCTATACCCATCCCAGTATCGAAAAGGATGGCCCGCTCCTCCCCCTCAACCAAGTAGGAGATCACCTCTTCGAAATGACCGGGCTCACAGATGGCGCATACCCTCGGCGCTACCTCCTGGGCCTCGAACCAACCCCTCATCGATACAGTTCCTCCCGCCGGTCTTCGAAGATGGGCATCTTCCGTCGGACCTCATCGACCTCATCCAGATCTATCTCCGCCGTAAGCAACCTCTCCTCTTCCCCTCCTTCAACAATGGGCTCCCCCCAAGGATCATAGATGCTCGAACGGCCAAAGAACGCCTCCCCCTTAGACTCCCCCACCCTATTACACCCCACCATGAAGAACTGGTTTTCGATGGCCCGGGCTCGCAATAGTATCCGCCAAGCCTCCAAGCGAGGGTAAGGCCACTCGGCGGGAAGGAAAACGACCCTCGCTCCTCCCAAAGCGTATTTCCTGAAGAGTTCCGGGAAGCGAAGGTCGTAACAGATGGCTAAGGCGCCCTTCCCCCAAGGGAGGTCAAAAACCGGGGTCTCGTTGCCTGGCGCGAAATACTTCTCCTCCTCCATCAGCCGGAAGAGATGTATCTTACTGTATCCGCCAACTAGAATGCCCTGGGGGGAGAGGATAGTGGCTCTGTTATAGAGGTGTCCCTCCTTCGCCGAAATGAGGGAGCCGATGATGAAGAGAGAGCGTTCCCTCGCCAAATCGGTCAGCCGCGCCAGAACCCTCTCCGTCGTTGGGGCGTGCTCCTTGGCGCGTTCTAGGTCGTAGCCCGTGGACCAGAGTTCGGGGAGAATAACGATCTGGGATCCCCTCTGGCTGGCTTCGGCAATCATCCCCTCCACCTTGGTTAGGTTCTCCTCCGGCCTGCCCAGGGCTATATCTATCTGGGCCAAAGAGATGGTGAGTCTCATAGGTTACCTCAAAAGAACCTCCAGATCCTCGCTCCCCTTGTTTCTGGGGCCATGCACCAAGCCCGCTGGCGCTCTCCCACAGCAGCCGGGCCCAAAAGCGCCCTCTTCCCCACCTAGGACAAGTACCTCCTTCCCAGAGAGCCGAAAGAAGATCTCCGTTTGGTTCTCTGGGGTATGAGGGGCAATACCCGCTCTTGGTTCCACCCTGATCTGGCGTAGGCTGAGGGTGACATCCGTTTCGCTAGTAATTATCGGGGGTGTTTGAAGAGTTTAGCCTACTCCATCTGCTTAGAATCGATGATGTCTCTCAACTCTCTTCTTAATGGAGAAACTTGGCCATCTGGCTCATATCTACCCCGTGGAGGTCACGACGCAAGAGCCCTTCCCTGACGTAACCATGGAGGCTATAGAAACCTTCGGCCCTGGAGTCGGCGTAGGTTATGAGCCGCACCTTATGGCACCCCTCCTTTTGGCAGACCTCCTCGAAGCGAGAAAGGAGCCTCCCTCCCACCCCCTTATCGCGATGTCCGGCGGCCACCAAGAGTTGAGAGAGCTTCCCCACCCCGGCCTTGATCTTAAAAACCAGAGCGCCCACCATCTCCCCTCCCTCATAGGCCGCCAGAGCATATTCTTGGGCCTTCCACATCTCGGGGTCTGCGCGGCCGAACTGCTCTAGGTCTACCTCTCTCCACTTTCGATCCAAGAAGGGCTCGATGGCTTCCCTTTTCGCCTCCACGATCTCCATAGTATCACTAGTTTAACACGGCCAGGGGGGCTTTGGCAACCTTGACGCCAGCCGCATCCCGTAATACCATCTTTAACAGATGGATAGACGCCAAATAGTCGCCGATTTTTCCCTTCTTCTTGTGGCCCTCATCTGGGGAACTACCTTCGTCATGGTGAAGGAGGCGATATCCCAGATAGGTGTCTTCACCTTCCTCACCCTTCGCTTCCTCTTCGCCGCCTTGGTCCTGGCCCTCATATTTTGGCCTCGTCTCCGCGCCTCTTCGCCCAGGGAGTTCCTAGCCGGGGCCTTAGTGGGCCTCTTCCTCTTCGGGGGCTACGCCCTCCAGACCGTAGGGCTGAAGTACACCTCTGTCTCCAAGGCGGGCTTCATCACCGGGTTATCAGTGGTGATCGTCCCTTTCCTTTCTACCCTTCTTTTGAGGCAAAAGCCAAACCTCGATGCTCTCGTTGGCGTTCTTGTGGCCACGACGGGTTTGGGGCTCCTCACCCTAAGAGGCCTGAGCATGGCCTGGGGCGACTTATGGGTTCTGGGAGGTGCAGTAGCCTTCGCCCTTCAGATCGTGGTTTTGGGCCGTTTCGCCCCCCAGATGGAGACGGGTAGTTTGGCCACCATACAAGTAGCCACGGTCGCCCTTCTGAGTGCCCCCCTCGCCTGGGCCAGGGAGGGGTCGCCCCCACAGATGAGCCACCACCTCTGGTTCGTCATATCTTTCACCGGGATCATGGCCACCTCCTTAGCCTTCCTCGCCCAGAGCAAGGCCCAAAGGTTCACCTCCCCTACCCACACAGCCCTCATTTTCGCTACGGAACCGGTCTTCGCGGCGATCTTCGGCTATCTACTCTTACAAGAGAGGCTAGGGTGGCGAGGGCTTTTAGGGTGCGCCCTCATACTGGCCGGAATGGCGGTAGGAGAGATAGGCGTCTTTAAGAGGGATAAAGAGTTGCTTTCATCCAAGCGGGAATGATATAATGTGTAAAATGGGCACCCTTATGAATACCGCCACCGTCATCACGGGAGGCACCCTAGGCCTCTTTCTGGGCCATCGCTTGCCGGAAAGGGTTCAAGAGACGGTGATGCATGGCCTCGGTCTGGTGACTTTGGTCATCGGGGCCCAGTTGGCTTTAGAGAGCAAGAATATCCTCATCGTCTTGGGTAGCCTTCTTTTGGGTGGTATTCTAGGGGAATGGTGGGGGATAGAAGGGCGGTTAGAGAATCTGGGTCGCCGTTTGGAACGATGGCTGACCAAGAAGGGCGCAAAGGGTAACATCCCCCTGAGCCGTGGTTTTGTGGTGGCCAGTCTTCTCTTCTGCGTGGGACCCATGGCCATCCTGGGCTCCATGCAAGATGGCCTCACGGGTGAGTTCAGCCTTCTAGCCACCAAGTCTCTGCTCGACGGTTTCGCCTCCTTGGCCCTGGCCTCCACTCTAGGTGTGGGCGTACCTTTAGCGGCCTTAACGGTGTTTACTTATCAGGGGGCTCTCACCTTGCTAGCCGCCTACCTGGGGGATTTCCTCACCGACCCCATGATCGGCGAGATATCGGCGACAGGGGGAGTGCTAATCATGGGGCTCGGTGTTGTGCTTCTGGAGATCAAGAGGTTGCGGGTAGCCAACTATCTACCAGCGTTGTTGATCGCTCCCCTGGTGGTAGCCATCCTGACTATGATGGGGGTAGGTTTCTAAGAGATAAGTCTATAGGCAAAGGAGTAGACGATGGTTGAGAAAGGTGATGTGGCGGTCTTTATCGACTTCGAGAACATCTATATCTCCGTGCACAACAAATACGATACAGATCCCAACTTCGAATCGATCATGGACAAATGCAACGACTACGGAAGGGTTATCATCGCCCGGGCTTATGCTGACTGGTACCGGTACCCCCGGGTGACCAGCGCCCTCTATGCCAACAGCATAGAGCCGATGTATGTACCCACCTATTACTATGACCGAGACGACACCAAAAGTAGCAAAGCGATAAAGAATAGCGTGGATATCCACCTTTGCATCGAGGCTATGAAGACCCTCTACAATTATCCCAATATCACTACCTACATCTTCGCCACAGGGGATAGGGATTTCATCCCCTTGGTGAACTCTATCCGTCAGCATGGCAAGTGGGTAGTGGTGATGGGCATTGGAGGAGCGGCCTCCGCCCATCTGGCCCAGAGCGCCGACGAATTCGTCCTCTACCAACAGTTGATAGACAAAAAGGAGACTGTTGAGGAACCGCCCAAGGACCCCTACCGGACTCTGGTAGAGGCGGTGCAACTAGCCAGGAGCAGGGGGAACATCTGTACTCTGGCCTCTCTGAAACTCCTCATGATGGAGATCATGGGGGGCTTCGATGAGAAAAAGTACAAAGACCTTCAAGGGCGTCCCTTCGCCAAATTCAAGGATTTCGTGAAGGAGGCTGAAAGGCGGGGGCTGGTGCAGATCTTCACCAGCGGCACGGTGAACGAGGTATTTTTGCCTGGCGAGGACCCCTATGAATTGAGCCATTTCGCCTCCAAGCCCCCTTCCGAGGAAGAGGAAAAAGAAGCGGAAGAGGTGGCAGGGATCGGCCAGCGGGAGTGGCAGGTCTTTGTAGAGGCTATGCGTCAGTTCGATGACCCAGTGCTCTTCGTCCACATATACAACTCCTTGCGCGGCCTCCGAAACCAGGAGGTTATAGACCTCTCCAACTCCCAGATCAAGGAGATGATAAAGAAGGCCATCAAGAGTGGCCTCCTCATACGGAGCAGCCGTGGTGCCCATAGATACTACGAACTGAACTCGGAACAGCCGTTGCCTAAATAGGCAAGACACCAAAAGAGAGACCAGGGTGACTGTGGGGAGGGAACAGAGACATGATTAAACTCATCGTCAACCCCATAGCGGGGCGAGGAAGAGGGAGAGAGGCCCTGCTGGCAGCAGAGGAAGCCCTGCGCCGCCAAGGTCTCCAATTCGCCACGAAGGTAACCTCAAGGCCCCAAGAAGCGATGGAGATAGCCCGGCGGGCGGCTGAGGAAGGGTGTGAACTGGTGATAGCCTTGGGAGGGGATGGCACCTCCAATGAGGTGGCTAACGGACTCCTCTCGTCTGGCAACAGCGAAGTGGCCCTGGGACTCATCCCCATAGGTACCGGAAATGACTTCGCCAGCATGTTTGATACACCAACTGACTTAGAGGCTGTCGCACGCAGACTACGTGAAGGGAAGACCCGGTTCATCGACATAGGGAGAGTCGGCGATCGCTACTTCATCAACGCTTTGGGGATTGGGTTCGATGCCCGGGCCTCCGTGGAGGCCCTCAAGATTCAGCATTTTCTGAGTGGCATGCCTTTGTACCTAGTAGCCGTCCTCATAACCTTGCGGGAATACGAGATCCCCCATATCACCGCCCAATTCGATGACCAACGGCTCTCTATGCCTATGACTATGCTCGTCGTCGCCAACGGGAAGCAGGAGGGAGGCGGCTTTCTCATCGCACCCGATGCGGAGAACGACGACGGCCTCTTCGATATCTGCCTAGCCCGAGGGTTGGGGCGTCTAGGTATACTTCGCCTGCTGCCCGAGGTGATGCGGGGCACTCATGTAGACAAGGAGCCGGTCACCATGGCCAAGGCGAAGAAGGTGGTCCTCGATTCCCCAGACCCTCTGCCCGTTCACGCTGACGGCGAGATCCTCTATACCGATGCCCACCATCTAGAGATAGAGATCATACCCCGTCGCCTGCCAGTGATAACCTAAAATGAACCTTCTAAGCCTGGCCCTGGCGGGCATCATAGCCTATCTTCTGGGCTCCATCCCCTTTGGGGTGATCTTCGGCCACCTCTTCAAGGGGGTCGATGTGCGAAGTGGGGGGAGCAAGCATATGGGCGCTCTTAATACCTGGCGCATGGTGGGCCTCTTTCCCGCCGTCCTCGTGGCCTTCAGTGACATGGGGAAGGCTTTAGCGGCCATCAAGATAGCCCAGGCCCTCGATCCCACCGGCAGGGCCCAGCCGGTGGCCGGTGCCATGGCTGTAGCAGGTCACTGCTGGCCCATCTATGTGGGCTTCCGAGGAGGGGTAGGCATAGCCTCGGGAATGGCCATGATCTTCTACCTTGCACCTCGTGCCGCCCTGGTTATGGTCGCCATCTGGGGGCTTTGGGTAGCCATCCTCCGCCACTTCCCCCGCTCCCAGGCGGCCATCGCCCTTACTGCGCCCTTCGTGCTCTGGGCTTTCAAGAGCCCACCCCAAGTACTGCTCTTAGGTATCCTGACCGGAGGAGTGATATTCCTACGTCACATACCTGAACTCAGGAGAGAGACCTTCACCCGGGGCTTAAAGTGAGAAGCGGTATCCCGTTGAGGATCCTATTCGTTGCTTTGGCTTGCCTATTCATCCTGGCCCTCTCGGTCGAAGCGAAACCTATAACTTCGGGCCTTGAGAGCGCTCAAACTCCCACCAATAACCTGCTCTTCATGGCCCCTCTGGCCTTTCTGGCCGGGGTCCTAAGTTTCCTCTCCCCTTGTACCCTGCCCATTCTCCCCGCCTACTTCGCCTTCACCTTCCAGTCGGGGAAACGAGAGATAGCGGCCATGACCGTCTCCTTCTTCTTGGGCTTGGCTACCATCTTCGTCCTTTTGGGGGCCAGCGCTACGCTTCTGGGAAACCTCCTACGGGCTAACCTTCCCCTACTGGTCACCCTAGGAGGGTCGGCGATCATAGCCTTCGGGGTGATGACCATTCTGGGGAAGGGGTTCCAAGGATTCCGATTTCGAAACGAGCCCGCCGCTACCTTGGGCGGTTCTTACATCTTCGGAGCCACTCTCGCCCTAGGTTGGACAGCCTGCATCGGCCCCATCCTAGGCAGCCTCCTCGTCCTGGCCGGGACGACAGAGACCGTCTATGGAGCGATGACACTCCTCTTCATCTACGCCCTGGGCCTGGGGTTGCCTTTGATATTGGTCTCCACCTTCCTCGGTCAGGCGGACAGGGAGAGTCCAGTTTGGCGGGTCTTACGGGGCAAGGGTTGGCACCTTCGCCTAGCGGGGCAGGAGATCCACCTCCACACGACCAACCTCATAAGCGGAGTGCTTTTCGTAGGCCTGGGCATCCTCATGGCTACGGGAAATTTAACCATCCTCAACCGGTATCTGCCCATCAGTTTTCAGCTCTGGTTTCTAGAGTTAGAAAAGTGGCTCTTGGGCACCTTCTCGCCCTAGGAGGCCCAACTGAAACGAGAACCCCTGGGTGTGATTCTGATCCTCCTCGACGGGGTAGGCATCGGGCCCCCTGACCCAGAGATCAACCCCTTTTTACATGCTCGGATGCCCAACATAAGGACTCTCCTCCAGGGGCAACTGCCCACTTTGGAGGAGAGGACTCTTAGGGGCGATCAAGCCTCCCTCGTCCCCATCGATGCCACCCTAGGGGTGCCAGGTCTTCCCCAAAGCGCCACAGGACAAACCACTCTTCTCACCGGCATCAATGCGGCTGAGGTTTTAGGCTATCATTACGGCCCCTACCCTAACGGCCCCCTCCGTCAGATCCTGAAACGAGAGAGCATCCTTAAGAAACTGCTCCAAAATGGCTCTACCGTCTCTTACGCCAACGCCTTTCCCCCTATCTACTTCGAGCGGTTGGCCCGGGGCACAGGATGAAGCACCACCATCTCTTTAGCCTTCCAGTTGGCCGGGGTACCCCTCAACGGGGAAAAGGAACTCCAGGAGGGACGAGCGTTGTCCGCCTACCTCACCCAAGAACATTGGCGGCTTTTTGGCTATGACCTGCCCCTCATTTCAACCCACGAGGCTGGCGAGAGGCTCTACCGTCTCTCAAGGGAGTATGATTTCACCATCTTCGATTACTTCCGCTCTGATATCTGTGGGCATAAGGGCCACCGCACTGAGAGCTTGGCCGTTCTTGAGGAGATAGACGAGTTTTTGGGCGGAGTCCTAGCCAACTTCGAACCGGAAGAACACCTCTTGATCGTGACCAGCGACCATGGCAACCTGGAAGATTGGAGCGTCAAGGGCCACACCCTCAACCCCGTCTTTGGCCTCTTTGTAGGACAAGGGCGCGAGACCCTCGCCTCGCAGGTGGCTCATCTATATGATATGGCCCCAGCCATTCTAGAACTGCTGGAAAGAGATAAGTTTTGAACAGCTCGCCGGTGGTTAGAGGCGGGTTGACTGGCCACCCTTTTCCTCCATGCGATTGCTTGCCAAACGAAGGTAAATCGCCATCGATGCCCCGCTCAATACCAGGACAAAGCCGAGGAAGGGCCATGCATCTGTCTGGTGCTGTTCAGAAACCCCAGTGACTGGTAGTTCCGACGGGCTTGGGCATATATCTCCCCACGGGCTCTCTCTCCCCTCGGTTAGGCGGTGTATTTCTTCCCCCCCAGGGGTGAGGAAGAATATTGTTATGGGACACCTATCAGGTCGAAGAAAATCCACTACTTGGAAGCCTTGCTCCCTGGGCTCCACGACCAAGACGTAACTGCTCTCTAACCTCCTCAAGCTCACAGCACGGTGATACTTGAGCCAGATCTCAGCCTGACGACCTATGGATACATCGTGGTGGCGCTGCCGACAGAGGCCGTCCCCACGCGACGTGAAATCCGCCGACCAAAGGCCGCCCAGCCTTTTCATGGTGCCGTGCGCATCTGCTCCCCCAGGGTACTGCAGGAAATCGTCCGTCCATAGCGGGTGACTAGCGAGATACGCTTCGCCAGCGCTCGCATATCGCGGGTCCGACCACACCCTCTGCCGCTGCTCTTCCAAGGTGGGACGAGTCCACGGATCATCCTCGAAGCAGACTTCAAAGGGAACGTCGCTTCCCTGCTGCAATACTTCCGTCGGCCCGGGCCCTTCCCCTTGCGCATACAGTGGGCCAGGGACCAGAGATGTTGCCAGTACGCTGAGTATTAGGGCTAGCGCCCAGAAAAGTAGGATGCGGCGATCCAATCTTTGGAAATTTCGCTTGCCTGCTGTGAGTCTCAAACCCACACCCGCGTTGCCTTTAAGAATTAGCCATCCACCCTTTGCAGCGTACCTAACCCCCACAACAAAGTCTCCTCTAATCCTGGATATTGAACATCCAGACCGCGACCGCGATCATCACCGCCCCGAAGAGGGCGATGATGGCTATATCCTCCTGCATGGTCACCGCATGACCGAAGAGGGTCACCCCTAGCCCGGCCTGAGGCAGCATCTCCAGCACGAATGCCGGCAACCCCTGGGCCTCGAATATGATCTTGCGGAGAGGGTCGATGGCGTAGGTCACCGGGTTTATCTTCACCAAGAAGTTCATCCAGACGGGGAGATCCCTCATAGGGAAGAGGGCTCCACTGACGAAGATCATGGGCATCAGTATGAACTGCATGATCACCTGAAACCCCTCGGTCGATTTCATCCGCGCACCGATGAGGACCCCCAAAGAGGTCATGCTGAAGGAGATGAGGAAAAGGAGGGGCACAAGTCTAACCACCATCCCCGCGCTGATGCTCACACCTATGAGGGGAGCCAAGATGAGCAAGAGCAGTCCCTGAACCACCCCCGTGGTGCTTCCGCCCAGGGTCTTGCCCAGAGCCACCGCCGTGCGATTAATGGGAGCCACTAGTATCTCCTTCAGGAAGCCAAACTCTCTATCCCAGACGATGGAGATACCTGACATCACGGAACCCATCAAGACATTCATCCCGATGATGCCCGGGAAGATGAACTTGACGAAGTCGATGCCCGCATCCTTGGGGGCCATCGGCGAGGCCGATGCGATCCCCTGAGTGAGACCCCCCATAGCCGGCGAGAGGCCGCTCCCGAAGATAAAGAGAAAGAGTATAGGCATACCGAACGAGCCTACGATGCGGCTCTTATTGCGCCACCAACGCAACACCTCCCGATACCATATGATATAGATAGCCCTCAGATTATGCATATGAACCTCCTGGAGACCTCATGGATGCCCTCGCCCACCATGCCTCCTCCTCATTCGCGCCTTCCATTGATCTTTGGCACTCAGTTCCTCATCCCTGATCCGGCGACCCGTGAACTTCAGGAAGACATCATCCAGGGTAGGACGGCGCAAACTGATAGAGAGGATCTCCACCGGCAACTGCTCCACAAAGCGAGGGATGAACTCTTCGCCCTTCTGCACCTCGAAGTGCAGGCCGTTCTGGCCATCATTCACCTGGAAGCCAAAGCGCTGGCTGATCTCCTGCGCCGCCAGCCGATCATCCGTCGTCTTGACGGTGATGATGTCCCCTCCCACCAAGCCTCTCAGGTTATCAGGGGTATCCAGGGCCACTATCTTGCCATAATCGATGATGGCGATGCGGTCGGCGTGCTCTGCCTCGTCCATGTAGTGGGTGGTCAAAAATATGGTTATCCCTTCCCGTTCCCTTAGTTCCAAGATGTATTCCCAGATGAGATTGCGTGTCTGGGGATCCAAACCCAACGTGGGCTCGTCGAGGAAGAGGACTCGGGGGTAATGCATGAGACCCCTGGCGATCTCTAGGCGGCGCTTCATCCCCCCGGAGAAGGTCTTGATAGAATCCTTGCGCCGGTCGTATAACTCCACCATCTTGAGGACCTCTTCCATCCGCTTAGCCCTTGCGCCCGCAGGGATGTCATAGAGGATAGCGTGGAAGTTCAGGTTCTCCTCGGCGGTCAACTGATCATCCAGGCTAGGTTCCTGGAAGACGAGCCCTATCGAACGGCGCACCTTCGCCTGGTCCCGGACCACATGGTAGCCGTTGAGCCAGGCTTCCCCAGAGGTGGGCTTGAGCAGCGTGCAGAGGACGTTGATGGCAGTTGTCTTCCCCGCTCCGTTGGGCCCCAAGAAGCCGAATATCTCCCCCTCCTCCACGGTGAAGGAGATATCGTCCACCGCCGTCAGGTCGCCGAACTTTCTAGTCAGGTCTTTCACTTCGATGATAGCCATAACTCTCCTCAATAGGGATAAAGGCTCTGTCTCTCATCCAGAGCCTATCTTCCGCGATCAGATATAGCCTACTCTTCTTCGGCTCCAGGGACCTCGTTCAACATAACTTCCAACTCGCTGAGTCGCTCCATGGCGTGGCGTACGAATTTGGTGACCATCTCCGCGGTCATGAGTGTCAAAGGCCCCCCTTCGTGTCCACCGCCGAAGATGAGGAGTTTAGCGCCCGCTTCCAGCCCCATCTCCCGCCGGGCCTCGGCGGGGATGACGACCTGCCCCCGCTCGCTCACCGTCGTCGAGCCGTAGCACTTGCCAAACCCAGGCGGATGTTTCCCTTTCCTCATGATAGCCTCCTGAAAGACGGGTAAGAATAGTACGATTTGTATGACATATCATATTATACCCTCACCAGGTTCAGTTGTCAAATAAGGTGTTGACCACGCTTTTACTCCTTTTGCCAGTCAGGTAGAAAGGCGATATAATGACAAACAAGCATATCTGGGAGGCCGAAGGCTGTGCTAGATCTCAAATATATCCGCGAGCACCCCGACGAGGTAAAAGAGGGACTGAGGAAACTCAATACTACCGCCCCTATCGATGAGTTACTCTCCCTGGACAAGAGATGGCGTTCCCTCTTGAGTGAGGTTCAGGAGTTACAGCATAAGAGGAGAGTCACCTCCAAAAGAATAGGCCAGATGGAGGAGAAGGACCCCACTCTCATCGAGGAGATGCGGGGGGTCAGCGAAAGGATAGGAAGCCTGGAGGAAGGGTTGCAGGAGGTAGAGGAGGAACTGGAGAGGCTCCTCCTGGAGGTGCCCAACATGCCTCACCCCTCGGTGCCGGTGGGCAAAGACGAAAGCGAGAACGTCCTGGTGCGCCAAGAGGGCGAACCGCGAGAGTTCGACTTCGAGCCTCTGCCCCATTGGGACCTAGGCCCTACCTTGGGGATCATAGATTTCGAGCGGGGGGTGAAGTTATCTGGCACCCGCTTCTATGTCCTCCAAGGGCTGGGGGCCCGGCTGCAACGGGCTCTCATCACCTGGATGCTCGACCTGCACACCAAGGAGCACGGCTACAAGGAGATCTACCCTCCCTTCGTCGTTAAGGAGGAAATGATGCTGGGCTCAGCCCAGCTACCCAAATTCTATGAGAACCTTTACCACGATGTGGAGGATGACGTTTGGCTGGTGCCCACCGCCGAGGTTCCCCTGACCAACCTCCATCGTCAGGAGATCCTGGAGCCGGGCAGCCTTCCCATCAAGTACGTGGCCTACACGCCTTGCTTCCGACGGGAGAAGATGTCTGCCGGCCGGGAGACCCGGGGGCTCAAGAGAGGCCACCAGTTCGACAAGGTAGAACTGTACAAGTTTACAGAGCCGGAGAGCTCCTATGAAGAGTTGGAGACATTGGTGAGGGACGCCGAAAAGGTCTGCCGTCGGCTGGAGATACCCCATAGGGTCATCCAGATGTGCAGTGGAGATCTGGGCTTTTCCGCGGCCAAGAAATACGATATCGAGATGTGGGCTCCGGGAATAGGGGAGTGGGTGGAGGTATCCTCTTGCGCCAACTGCGAGGATTTCCAGGCCCGCCGGGCCAACATCCGCTTCCGCCGGGAGCCGGGCGCTAAGCCGGAGTTCGTCCATACCATCAACGGCTCAGGGTTGGCCTTGCCCCGCACCATGATCGCCCTCCTAGAGAACTACCAAGAGCCCGACGGGAGCATCGTGATCCCCAAAGTCCTACGACCATACATGGGCGACTTGGAGAAGATCCCTGCTGATAGATCAGCGGATATGTAATATATGGAAGTGACCCACCTCACCATTTTGAGGAGGGAAGTGTGGAGGAGAAGAGAAAAATCACCATCGAGTTCGCCTTCGAGAGGGCAACGAAGAACACCTTTCGATATCAAGAGGTAGTCGAGCCGGGTTATCCGCCGAAGGTGGGTACGATCTATATCCAGAAATGGATAGTAGGGAGTAAGGCTCCTGCCAGGCTTAAGGTGACTATTGAGCCCGAGAGCGAATAAAGCGGCTCCCCCGCAATTGACACCACCGGACAGACGTGTTATACTTGATTGGAGGGATGGCAGAGTGGACTATTGCGGCGGTCTTGAAAACCGCAGTGGGCGTTAAGCCCACCGGGGGTTCGAATCCCTCTCCCTCCGCCATGTGGAGAGGTCGCATAGTCCGGTCTAGTGCGGTCGCCTGCTAAGCGACTAAGGGGGCTAAAACCTCCTTCGTGGGTTCAAATCCCACCCTCTCCGCCATGCGCCTGTAGCTCAACTGGAGTGAGCGACTTACTACGAATCATTGAGTGCAGGCTAAAGCCTCCTCTAGGTACAAGAGGAGGCTTTTTCGTGCAAATTGAGACATTGATTGAAGGTTTCAGACTCTTCAACTCTTGCAAGGGTCTGAGCCCCAAAACGATCACCTGGTACGATGCTTTCCTCCGTCACTTCACTGACTTCCTTCGGCAGCACCAGCATCCCACCGAAATCTCCCAACTGGGCATCAACCACCTCAGGGCATGGCTCCACCATGGTCAAGAGCGGGGCCTCTCCCCATACACGGTCCAAGGCCAAGCCCGTACTTTGAAGACCTTCTTCAGATTCGCCCAAGAGGAGGGCTACCTGGAGACCAACATCGCCAGCAGACTCAAGGTGCCCCGCGCCCCAAGGAAGATCATCCCAACCTTTTCCGAGGAACAGTTGCGGCAACTTTTGGCCTCAGCCAAGTCCACACGAGACAAGGCCATATTGGGGCTCTTCGTCGACACCGGGATCAGGGTGACAGAGCTTGCCTCTTTGCACCTTGGCGATGTGGACCTCGATCAGGGGAGGATAAAGGTCAAGGGCAAAGGGGCCAAAGAGAGGTCCGTCTTCTTCGGCAATAGGTGCCGTCGTTTACTCTGGCGCTACATCAATGCGAAGAGACCAAATGTCTCGTCAGACAGACTGTTCATCAATAGCCATGGCCAACCGCTCAGGTCCAGGGGGGTTCTAGAGATGATGCGCAGATGCAGCAAGCGTGCAGGAATTAGAGGAGTCCGCTGTCTCCTCATACTCTCCGACATACCTTCGCCAAGCGGTTCTTGTTGAATGGCGGCGATGTCTTCACCCTACAACAGATCCTCGGTCATTCTAGCCTGGAGATGGTGAGAAGATATTTTGCCCTCTGTTCGCAAGAGGTCGGCAGGCTCTACCGTCCACACAGCCCGCTTGACCGACTCGGCAAAGCCGCTTGGTGATGCCTATAGTCCAAGCTGCTAGGTGGTAGTACACGATCCTGTTAGGCCAGTGCTATCCGAGGAGCTCGTTCTAGCCATGAACAGGACCGCGAAGACCAACCGGAGTGGGCGCATTCAACGTCTTGACAACTCCGCAAAGTCTTGCGAGGCTGAAGGAGATTCGGCCAGCAAAGTGTCGCACCAACAAAAGGGATTGCTTCAACGTCTTTGAATTGACGTATCTAGGAGCTTCACCAGCGACCCGTCAATATCGAATGGCTGGCCATTGCGGCAGCCCGCAGATTCATTCGGTTAGGTGATTTTTGTTCCCGCTATCCAGGCCTTGCACAATGCGCACAACGCCCTGGTCGCCGTCGACTTGCACGTGCATGCCTTCCTTCAATACAGCGGTAGCGACATGTGTTCCTAGTACAGCTGGCACTGCATACTGTCTCGCCATGTTAGAAGCATGGCAAGTAACTCCGCCCTCGTCCGTCACGATTGCGCCGACTTTGGGCAGCAATAGGACAAGCTCTTGAGCTGCATAGGGAGTAACCACGATGTCGCCTGCAGATATGCGGCCGAATTCTTGGCTGAGACGGATGATTATCTTAACCGGTCCAATGGCGACACCTGGACTTGCCCCAAGCCCGTGAATGATGCGCGGCGGTTCCAGATCATGTAACCGAGGGACTCCCTCTGCCTCCTCCTTCCCTTCCTCCACCACAGGCGGAGGAATCAGATCCTGACTGCCCAGGAAATGCTCTCGCACTTCGCGTGTCTGTGCTTGCATACGGACGAGAGTGGCCTTGGAAGCTCGATCAACACGCTCAAGTTCTTCAATGGTTAAGAAGAAGACGAGATCTGAGTCTCCAAACACTCCACGGGTACTACTGAGATCTCGAGCGATCGCCAACGCCAAGCGCCGAAGGCATGCAATTGCCTCGATCAGCACGGAGTGCTGCTCTTCTCTCTGTGCAATGAATTTCTGGACGAAAGCCGTTAGGCTCTCGAATTCGCTCCTGCTTCGTCGGTGAACTGCTTGCCGCACCTTGTGAAGAGCTCGGGCACGATCAGTGGCGTAGTCTGCCATGGATTTGGGCCCTCTGGCTTCGGGTTTAAGGTATCCGCGAATGGCAGCTAGCAAGTACCCTGAATCTTCACTCCATCGGGGATAGTAGGGATCGATCTCACCTAGATGACCATACTTGCCTAGAAACTCGCGGTACAGGGGAAGCTGAGACAAGACCTTCAAAGACGCAGCGTCGGAGTTTCCTCGAACAAACTCCAATAGCTTGCTGTCGCGCCGCACAACCTCTGCGATCTCCCACAAGAGATAGTTGGCCTCGTAGATGACTACTCCTACATCCGCCAGTCCCGTGAGAAGATCACGGCAGATCGGCTCCGCCTGGTCTTCGAGAGAAGGAGCGGCTTGGACAAGCGCTGACTTGAGAACCTCATATAGTACGTCCGCCAGGATAATGGATGCTGGATGATAAGGGAAAGCACCCTCGTTGGCCTGACTCCATTCCAACACCAGTCCAAGTTTGTCCCCGATACTGTATCGGTCATAATCCAGCCTATCTATCCCTCTTGATGTTGCCAGCAAGGTTGGCTTATTCTTGGCCCAACCCTGCGCTATTGTCTCGCCAAGTCGCATGGGCGATGATTGGGCAAGGTGCTGATTCATCTCCGCGGCGAGATCCTTGTCAATGTATTGGAAGAAGTGAATTATGTTGAACCGTCGCTCTGCCGAAGGGGGGAGGCCCAGAACTACTGGCACCTTCTCCATCGCAGGACTGTTGATTGAACCATATAAAGGGGACTGCAGGAAGTCATTTCGCATACATAGCCAAGTCTTAGACATGTTACAACTCCTCCCAGATTCCTAGTGCGATAGCGAAATGAAGCAAGATGAAGCGCAAACCTAGAGATTGTGCCATATGGCGTGTAGTGTACCTCTTTGACCGAATGTCGGCTGTTGGCC
>CAYLIE010000015.1:0-61921 GCA_964383935.1 uncultured Anaerolineales bacterium
CTCGTCGGGCTCATAACCCGGAGGTCGTTGGTTCGAATCCAACCCCCGCTACCAAAGCCGATGGCAGTTAGCCATCGGCTTTTCCCTATCAAGGGGGTTGTCAAAGGCCAAATCTTGGTTTATAATAGTTTTGTGGCGACGTAGCTCAGCGGTAGAGCAGGGGACTCATAAGCCCTTGGTCACTGGTTCAAATCCAGTCGTCGCCATTATTATTTGGTAGGAAAAATGGCTATCTTCGTAGATTCAGCGGATATAAGCGAGGTCAAGCGAGCCATGGAGTTGGGGTTCATCCATGGCGTGACCACCAATCCCATCCTCATCGCTCGCGCCGGGAAAGAGGCCCGTCAGGTGATCGCCGAATTGAGCGAGATCTGCCCCGGGCCCATTTTCCACCAAGTGGCCGCCGGCTCAACGGAGGAGATGGTGGCCGAGGCTAAAGCCTTCTCCGCCCTTCTGCCCCGGAGGCTGGTGGTTAAGGTACCTTGCACACTAGAGGGTCTACGTCTGGTGAGCCAAATCGGAGAAGAGATACCCTGCGCGGTGACCGCCATCTTCACCCCCGCCCAGACCTACCTCGCTTGCCAGGCGGGAGCCAGATACGTAATCCCCTACGTCAACCGACTAACCAAGGCGGGCGGCGACGGCCCCGGGCTGATAAAAACTATGAGAGAGATCGTCTCTGAATCGGGGGCCGAGATAGTGGCTGCCAGCCTGAAAAGTCCCCAGGAGGTCGTCTCGGCTCTGCTCAGTGGTGCTCATCATATCACTGCCCCTCTCAAAGTGATAGAGGAGATGGCAAAGAACAACTTGACCGCCGAAGCCCTGGCCGAATTCGCCGCAGCGCAAGGTGAATCCTCTTGAACGCTGTACTGCCAGGAGCCGACTCCTGGGAGTACTAAATTCACTACAGAAGTTTCGCCTTTTTTCAAAGATTGGCGAAAGTGCAGTCTATGACTCCCGGCGAATTTAAGCCACGACCTACTCTTGAAAAGGGGAGCCGCGGGAAAGGTGCTTCGGTCCGAATACGGCGATGACAGCAATGGCCACAATCAAGTAAAACACATGAAGTAGAACAAAGGCTCTAGCGTCGCTTGCACCTGTGATAAGGGGCGCTATGGGAACAATCCAATCACTAGTATTGCTTGCTGTGTGAAACAAGACGGCGATAAGCAAACTCCCCTTAGTGTTGTTATATACCCAGGTGAAAATGACTGTGAGGGAAAGTACCCCGAGTATATACCAAAAAGCGATGGGAGCCAAAAAGGGCCAGTTCTGCGGGTGGAAGTGCCACAAGGCCCATAGCACGCCGAGGATCAGGCTCGAGTTGAGTGCACTGTAGCGGGCTTGAAGTCTGGACAAGGCAAATCCCCGCCAGCCAATCTCCTCCGCAATCCCCGCTTGGAAGAGAACACCGACGAACACCGGTATCAACAAGACGATGGGGGTAACCCCCTCGGGGAGATCCCTTGCCCTGAAGAAAGCGGGGGCTGTTCCGCCAAGCATAACGTCCAGGCCAACGGCAAGCAGTCTTGCAATGGTTGGATACAGCAACACAAAGAGATACCAATGGAGCCCAACCCGCCACTCACGAAATCGGCCAAGCAATTCCCAGATACTTGCCCCTCCGCCAACAATCCCCGCCACGATGATCGCTGCCAGCGCCGGACCGTAATGTAAAAGGATGGAACTAAAGGTTCTGATGGCAGCAGGTGATGGGAAGAGGGGTAGATCCTTCGTCGCGATAATCGATAAAATCCAGGTGATGCCATAGGCCAAAACGAAATATGCGACCAGCGAGTTCCGTTTTATCCAGTTCTGCTTTCTTTCGGTCACGTAAGTTGTCTTCTCGTGTATATTGCGATCTGAAGTTTCGCCAGCCCTTTGCCTTTTGATACAAGATGTGTTGTAGATAAGGATGGGCGAGAAATCGGTCAGGCGCGATCGGCAGGCGTCTCTAGGTATAGGCGACTATTGCTGATTATCATCGGTTATCGCTGCGGTACATCAAGCCTTGACAAAAAGATTGCCTGCAGGTGCAAGCAGAGCTCTGGACTCTATCTTTTGAAAAATACCTCTGACCAGGGTGGGTTTTGTGTTGTTAGATGCCAGTCAACCCCCCATTTTAGCCAAAAAGGCGAAACTCCAGCCACTAAAGTAAAGGCAGCCTTCTTTCGAAGGCTGCCTTCGCTCACTCTGCGCTCTAATACCAGTAAAACGTTCTAGTCTCACTCCTCGGACTGATAGATTCCACTTTGAGGGTCCCATCGGGGAAGGTGCCTGTCTCCTTCACCAGACCTACATCCCACTCGAAGAGGTGGCTTAAAACGTCCCGTGGAGGCCGCATCTCCAGGGGCACGAGGTAACTGGTGGCTTTGGTTAACTCTGTGATCTGCTGAGCAGTCCCGGCTCCAGTCACGTACCGTACGCTCACCATGTACCACTCGCCCTCACTCAGGAGCCCCTCCGACATCCAGTTGAGGAGCACCGGAACCTCCGGTGCACTGGTGAGGCTCAGGCCCATCCCCACCCCTCCGCCGAACGTTTTGCCGTCCGGGGTGAGAAGCACTGGCGCGCTAAATATCGACCCTGGCATGTTGGTCGGCGTCGGCGTGGGGGTTTTGGTGGGGGTGGGCGTGCCTCTAGGGATTACGAGTTCCTGGCCCGCTCGCAGCGCCTCGGGGTTGGAGATATCATTAGCTTCCGTCAGGGCCTGCACCGTAGTTCCGAACATCGCCGCTATGGTGATTAAAGTATCCCCTGATTGGACCACATAGGTCTCCACCCCTCCGATGGGCACGACCGTCTCCGTAGGCTCAAGGCCCCCTCCCTCGCCCGTTCCTACAGGCCCTACCGGGATCAGGATGTCGATGCCCCATTGAATCTCGTCGCCGGTGAGGCTATTGACTGATTTGATCGCTTCCACGGTGGTGTTGAACTTAGCAGCCAAGGACAACAGGGTGTCACCCCGCTGCACCCTGTAGGTGAACACCTCTGGCGTCGGTGTGGCGGTAGGGGTTGAGGTGGGTGTGGAAGTGGGAGTGGAGGTAGGGAAAGGGGTGGGGGTAAAGGTGGCTGTGGGGGTGGGGGTCTGGTAGGCGACTATCCGGATGCTCTCCCAGGGCCTCAGCAGCCAGACAGCCGCGACGATGATGAAGATGCCTAGAGCACCCAAGACAGGTAGCGAGAGTAGCGAAACCAAGGAGAAAGAAGGCAAAAGAGTACGCGCCTCTTCCAAGGGCGTACCACACATCAAGCAGGTTTTGGCCGTCTCGGCTACCCTCACCCCACAGGAAGGGCAGCGTCTTACACGGCGCTTGTAAGGTAACTGGTGACCGCACTGGGAACAGAAACCGGGCCTTCCCGAAAGCGCAACCCCACACTTGGGGCAGTTCATATTCTCCCTCACCGGCCTTTAGCCGGACCGTTTCCTCGACTGACCCCCATTATAGCAGATTTTCGCTCCCTTGCCAAGACCCCAATTGTGAAAAGCAAAGCCAGGAGAGAGATAAGAGCCCCTGCCTTCAGCACGGGAGTATCCTCAAAGCGGAGGCGTACCCTATGTTCCCCCGCCGGCACCCGGAGGGCGATGAGCCCATAGGGCTCGGTGGGATAAAGAGGAGTTTCTTGGCCATCGACGTAGGCTCGCCAGCCGGGGAAGTAGTAGGTATAGAACTCCACCTCCGCCTCCTGGGGAGAAGTCACCTTGATCTCCTCCGAAGCGCCCCCATGCCGCACCATCTCTACCCTAGCCCCTTCTGTAAGAGGGTGGGCTTTCACCAGTGGTTCCCCGGCCAGATACTGGGGAACAAGGGGGGAGTCCTGAGGTTGCTCCTGAGTCCAGATAGTCATCCCCACCCTATCGGAGGGGTGGAAGATCTCGAAATCGATGATGGCTACCGGTTCCTCGGCACGGGGCGAAACCTTGGTGTGTTGGGGAGTGGAATAGTCATAACTGGCCAGGATAACTATGAGGAGCAAGACGGCTAAAGCCGGGTGCCACCCTCCCTTCTCTTCATCTAGGACTAAGACAGCGGTGCCCGCCAGAAAAGAGAGGGTGAAGGCTACGATGGAGAGGAGCCGCCAAGGAAACTGGATCAAGGCTGTCAGAGGCAGTGCGCTCCAGAGAGGTCCGGCAAGGGGCGTCATGACTGCAATGAGCACCAAGGCTGCCACAGCGAAGAAAAAGGTGTGACCTCTACCTTTGGATGGCTTGATAAAACTGAAAACTATGCCCATCATAGCCATAAGAGTGGCGACAGCCCCCAGTTGTAGCGACATCTCGTCCGTGAGTCCCTCCCCTGCATAGCCGTACCCCCAGAAGGGGGAGAATAACTGGGAGAAGTAGACGAAATGCTTGGCATAGTTGTAACTGCCCCCCGTCCACTGCTCCTGCACCACGTACCCTTTCTCGGTGAGCATGGGCAGGAGAAAGATGGCACTCAACGCCAGGGCGAGAAGAATAGCCACTCCGGTCAAGGCGGATGAGCGAAGCAACCTCTCCCATGAGATGCTGAATGCATAGGGACGCCTATCCCCTTTCCCCTGAGCAAGGAGACGGTAGAGCATATAAGCCCCTAGAAAAGGGGTGAAGACGAAGGCGGTTGGTGCATGGGTGAGGATCAAACCCGTGTAGGTCGAAGCAAAGAGGGCGAGATAACGCCCTTTTCCGGTCTCGATCAGTTCATAGAAGAAGAGCAGAACCAAGGGGAGAAAAACGAAAGCGCAGAACTCGGCGAAGGCACTCCGCACGTAGATGTCCACCAGATGATAGGGCACATAGATGTAGACCAAGGCGGCGAGAAGTCCCGCTCCTTTCCCCAGGATCCGTTTGGCGAAGGCGTACATGGAGAGTCCCGAGAGGATGAAGGCCAAGGCGTAAGTAGCCTTGACCGAGGCGGTGAGGCTAGCCCCCAGGAGGTGAAAGGCCTCGGCCACGTAGAAGGCCAAGGGGGAATAAAGGATGAAGAGGGGGTAGCCGTAGCCCAGAGCGAAGTCGGTGCCCCAGCGGGGATAGAAAGCCCCGTCGGCGATCGCCTGGTGGAAATCGGTGAGGAAGAAGATGCTATGGCGGGCGTCATGGGCCTCCAAGAAATAGGTGGGCCCCCAAAGGGGCGCCCAGGCGAAGATGGAGAACGCGATGATGAGGGGCACGTTCCAATCTACCCCCACTGTCAAACGTCGCATCTCCCGTCACCTACCTTTCGAGGCCAGAAGTCGACTACCTCTTCCCCACCCCATAGCCAGAGCCGTTGATAGCAGGCTCAAAAAGGTGATGTATCTCCCGGCTACTCTCACCGGCGTATCCTCGAAGCGCAACAACAGGTAATGATCCCCCTCTGGAACGGTCACCGTGATCTTTCCCCAGGTGCCATGAGGGACGATCTTAAGTTCCCGCTCGATGGGCCCTTCCTCGCTCTCCAAGAGGTAGGCGTGCCAGCCGGGATAATAGAAGGTATTAAAGGTGATCTGCCCCTCCTTTCGAGCCCGGAAGATAACCTTCTCAAAGGTTGTGCCGTACCCTTTGGTGCCCACTATTATCCTCTCTCCCCTCCTAGGGAGGGATTCGAAATCCACCTTGGTAGTGATGGGCTTATCCTCGCTCACCATATATTGCGCCATGGGTGACCAGGTGGGTATCTCATGTACCCAAGTGGTGGAGCCGGTCATCTCTCCCGCCGAACGTTGGAACTGCATGAGACCTTGAAGGGAGACGGGCCCTTCGGCGGGCTCCACTATCTGGGGCATGAGGTAGGGGTAACTCCCCAGGATCACCAGGGCTGCTAAGGCCACCGCAGCCAGGGGAGAGACCCCTTGAGAGGAAGAGGCAGCCCCTACCAGTATGGAGCCGGCCAGGAACGAAAGGGCCACAATGACCAAAGTGAGAAGCCTCCAGGGGAACTGGGCGAAGGTCACCAGGCGCAACACCTCCCACAAAGGTATAGATGCCGGGAGCATGAGGAAGATGATGACCACCGTTGTCGCTTGGAAGAAGAGGAGGAGCCTTCGCAACTCTCCCCTCTCTACACGCCTCAGAGCCACCAGGGAGAGAAACCCAAAAACCACGGGGATAGCACCCAATTGAAAAGATACCCCATCCTCGAGGCCCGGCTCGCTCAACCCGTACCCCCAGAAGGGGGAGAAGAGTTGAAAGAGGTAGACGAAATGATCCCGGTAGCCATAGTAACCACCCATCCACTGGTCGAGACGCACATACTTGAACTCCAGGGCCATAGGGAGCCAGAAGATGGCACTCAGCCCCAGGCCCAAAAGCAAACCAAAAATGGGGGGGAGGGAGGAGCGGACTAACCCTCTGACTAGGCCCGGGAGGCGTTCAGACCAAGACAACCCCCTCTTCCTTCCGGCCAAGGTCCTGCTGAGGATCAGAAATATCAAATAGATGGCCAGAAGAGGCGAAAAAAGGAGAGCGAGACCGTTATGGGTGAGCATAAGCCCGGCATAGGAAAGGCCAGCGCCCAAAACGGCGGCCAGGCGGGGCGTGGCCACCGTCTCGTAGAAGAGCCAAAGGCTGAGGGGGAGAAGAGCCAAGGCTAAAGATTCGGCCAACGAAGCACGAACGTAGACGTCCACGATGTGGTAGGGGATATAGATATAGACCAGTCCGGCCAGAAATCCCGCCCGAGAGCCCATGAAACGGCGGACGAAGAGGAACATGGTGACCCCAGAGAAGAGCAGCGAGAAAGCGAAGACCGCTTTTACCGCGGAGACGAACCCTAGTCCCAGAAGATGGAACGCCTCCCCCAAGTAGAAGGCCAAAGGGCCATAGATGTTGAAGAAGGGGTAGCCGTAGCCGAAGGCGAAATCTGGCGACCAACGGGGGTACCAGATCCCATCTTGTATCGAGCGGTCGAACTCGAGGAGGAAGTAGACGCTGTGGCGGGCGTCATGAGCACTCCAGAAGTAGCCAGGCTGGAATAGGGGCGCTATGGCGAAGAGGGAGAAAAGGAGGAGCAAAACGAAATAAGGATCGACCCGCCTTAAGAGCCGGGGTGGAGCATCAGCCATCGCTTCCCTCCACTTTCGGCTCTATCAATATGAAGGTGTCACCCTCCGTTGGCAACCGCTCTCCCGTCTCCACCAAGTACATCCCCACCTTGATCTTATACCCCTCTCTTGGCCCCTTCACATCGATGCTTATCTTGTAGGCGTCCTCTATCACCTCTCCCCGCTCCCAACCGCTGGTGGGCCGCTCACCGGAAACCGGCTGGCTATCCCACTGCCCCCAGACGGTCCTCTCCTCATCGACCACGTGAACGAAGACGGTGTAATCCTTCTCCATCTCCTTCAAGGCTTGCCAATATAGGGTCAGGTGGATGGTAGCCCCATGACGGAGAGGGCCTTCCAGATTGTAGTCCAGAAGCACTACCTTATCTCCCAGGATGCCCTGGGCTGGTTTTCTGACCTCGAAGTCGGTGAAGTGTGGGGAGAGGTAGTTATAACTCCCTAAGACGATAAGGGCTATGAGGGCAGCCCTCCAGGGAAAGCGGGCCAAGCGAGGCTCTAAAGCCAAAAGCCCCCCGGCCGCCGCCGAGGTGCAGAGGCCGATGAGGGCCAGGAGTTGCCAGGGGTAGGCTAAGAGCCAAGAGAGGCGAGTTGTTTCCCAGAAAAGCCATGCCGGCCCCAGGGTGAGAAGGACCATAACCCCGGCCCCAGCCAAAAAGAAGAGGATCTTCCCCCTAACCTCTTCCTCCCCTCTAGAAAGGGCAAAGAGCGAAAGCAGGGCTAAACCCGTGGCTACCGCCCCCAACTGGAAGGGGAAACCGCCCTTCCAACCCATATCTAGACCATACTCCCAGGTCGGTGAGAAGAGTTGGAAGGGGTAGAGAAAATGGCGGGAGAAATCGGGCCCGGGGCCCACAACGTAGCCGCCTTTCAAAATGAGGGGCAGGAGAAGGAGAATCCCTAGGCCGACCCCCAGGCCTAGCGCTGAGGCGGTGCGCACTTTGGCTTCTCGGGAAGGGCCAAGAGCGAATATGTAAGCCCAGAGGAATAAAGCGTAAAGGAGGGCTAGTCCGGCCTGGGTGAGGGCCAGGGCCGCAAATAGAAGAGCCAATACCGCTAGTGCGAACCTCCCACCCTCCATAAGCCCCACATCCAACGCCCAAAGGAGGAGAGGGAGAAGGATAAAGGCCACCGACTCGGCGAAGGCCCCCCGCAGATAGACCACTGCCAGATGATAGGGCAAGTAAGTATAAACGAGGGCGGCGATGAGGCCACCGGAAGGGCCGAAAAGGCGACGAGTCAGGGCGTAGATGGCTAAGCCTGAAAGGAGGAAGCCTAGAGCGTAGGTCGCCTTCACTGCCTGAGCCCCGTTCATACCCGAGAGTCGAAACGCCTCGGCCAGGGCGTAGGGCAAGGGGCCTTCGCTGGTGAAGAGGTTATACTCTTCCCCTATCCTGGGCACCCAGCCCAGGCTGGGAAGCGCCTTCTCCAGGTCGAAGAGGTTAAGCATGGGGAGAAAGCCCGAATGGGCCAGGAAGAAACCGGGCCGAGTGAGGGGGGCGATGGCGAAGATAACCAAGAGCGGTATGAGTATCAGGTTGAAGTCGAGCCTGCGTATCACGATTTATCCTTACCACACGCTAGCATGGGCTATCTTTCTGAAACCGCTTTACATCCAGCTGGGCCTTGATACCACCAGGCAGCTTATTCTTCAGATATTTACCATACATCCATAACGCTTGATCTAGCTTCTTGTAATTCAAGCTAGTCAAGCCAGGGATGGAAGCCAGACTGTCTATAACCTCCTTGAGCATTGAATATTCTTGCTTCAACCTTGCAGATGAAAATGATCTATAGAATCCAAGCCGCTCATTCAAATCCTTGAGCGCTGCATCAACGAATGTATCATAAATCACATATCTTGAAGGAACGTGCCAATGGCTATATTTGGTGGCAAAAGAATAGAAATCCCGCTCTTTGCCCGTTTTTCTATTCCGGATCCCATGGCCGTTGCGGATATCATCGACCACCGTAATGTCACCTTGCGAGAATTTCGGATCTACCCTCTGCCTGATGATGTGTTCAGCCATAGTATGTACATCGTACAAAGCAGTGTTATACAGCGAGTTTAGAACGACTACCTTCGTGAGCACTTGCTCCCGACAAGTGTTTCTAGGCCAAAGATCGAAAACCATCTTTACCGCCTGGTCGGCGATTCGGGTTTCCTCAATATCGTAAAATTTGTTACAACATAAAAGAAGCAATTCTGTTATGGTCTCCTCTTTCTTCATGGAGAATTCACCCCTTTCTTTCGGTGCTGGCAGAAGTTACCTTCCCTGGCCTGACCATGCCAGGACAGGCTGCCGGCCAACGAGCGTCAGATGGTAACATCCAACGCCACAACAGGGGCTCCCTAGTATATCCCCTTCACATGTCCCCCATCCACCTGGATAGCCGTGCCGGTGATGTTGCTGGCTCGCTCCGAGGCTAGGAAGACCACTAGGTTAGCCACCTCCTCAGGGGTTCCCATCCTTCCCAGCGGGATCTCACTCTCGATCCTGGCGAGCTCCTCCTCCACTGAGGTGCCCTGGCGCTGGGCGCGATCTTGCAGCAACTGCTCCACCCTCTCCGTCCTCGTCCAACCGGGGCAGACGCTGTTCACCAATATCTTATCTTTAGCCAACTCGTTAGCCAGCGTCTTGGCCAGGCCGACGACGCCTAATCGCAGGGAGTTGGAGAGCATCAGGTTCTCCAAGGGCTGCTTCACCGAGATGGAGGTCATAGTGATGATCCGCCCGCCCCCCTGCCTCCGCATATGGGGGATCACCTCCCGGCAGAGTCGGACGGCGCTCAACAAGGTCAAGTGGAACGCCTCCTCCCAGTTCTCCTCGGTGAGATCCACAAAGAGGCCAGGTGGCGGCCCTCCGGCGTTGGTGACCAGGATGTCGAGACCTCCGAACTCCTCTACCACTCTAGCCACCAGATTCTCGATGTTTTGCTTATTGGTAAGGTCAGCCACCATAGCCAAAACGGGGGAGCCGGTAGCCTCCTCGATCTCCGCCGCTGTCTGGGCCAGCGCCTCCTCTTCGCGGGCACAGATGGCTATCCTTGTTCCCTCTTTAGCCAACCCATAAGCGATAGCTCTCCCCAACCCCCTACTGGAGGCGGCCACGAGGGCTACCTTATCTTGCAACCCCATCTCCATTTCCTGTCACCTCCCGCTAGATGCTTCCACCTTTCGGTCGAGCCTGCTAGGATGGCAATTTAAGGCACTATCACGATCTTGAGAGACTCTTGGGCTTCCGCCATGAGCCGCAACCCCTCGGCCACCTGATCCAAGCCCAACCGATGGGTGATGAGGGGCTCGACCTGGACCCTCCCTCTACGTATGAACTCCAGCGCCGTTCGTGTATCTTTATGGCTACAAGAATAGGTGGTGGTGAGCGTCACTTCCCGCCAAAAGATGTCGTTGATATCCAAAGGCAACCGCTCACCGGGATAGGAAGGGGCGTAAAGAAGGACCGTTCCCCCCTTGCCCGCCAATCGGATCCCTTCCTCCATAGCCTTGATGGCCCCTGGGGTGACGATCACCAAGTCGGCACCTCGCCCCTCGTTAAAGGCTTCAAGCCGACTCCGAGTTCCCTCTCCCGCCTCGATAGTCAGGTCAGCGCCCAACCTTTTCGCCACATCCAGCCGATACTCGACGAAATCGACGACTACCACCAAGCCCGCTCCCCAAAGTCTGGCTAACTGGGCGAAGATGAGCCCCGATACCCCGGCTCCCAAAACCAAAACTGTATCTCCCGGCTCGACCCTTACCCGCCTCATCCCTCGGATGCCGCAGGCCACAGGCTCGATGAGGGTACCCGCCTCAAAAGGGACCTCCTCCGGGAGTAGTAAGACGTCGCGTTCCACATTAAGGGCTGGCACGCGGATATATTCCGCGAACCCCCCAGGGTCGATATGAGTCGCTCGAAAGGTATCGCACATGGGGTAGTCGCCCCGTCGGCAGTAGTGGCAGACCAAGCAAGCCACATGGTGATGGATGAAGACCCGAGCGCCGATGGCGAACCCCCTTACCCCTTCGCCCGCTTCAGCCACCAAACCGGTAGGCTCGTGGCCCAGGACCGTGGGCGCTTTCTCGTCGGCGTACCAGGTCATAGCGTCGCTCCCACAGAGGCCACAGGCCTTCACCTGAACGAGCACTTCACCGGGCCCGACCTTGGGCACGGGCATCTCTTCCACTCGAATATCGTCGTGACGGTAGTATTTAGCCACCCTCATCTGTGTCACCTAAGGCAGAATGGCTACTTTGACGGCCTGACCTTCCTTCATCATCAGAAGTGCTTCCTCTAACCTCTCCAAGGGCAACTCATGAGTGATGAGAGGTTTAGCCTTCACCACGCCGAAAGCCAGAAGGTCTAGGGCCTTCTTCACCGCGCGGGGGGTATGATGAAAAGAGCCCTTAATAGTCAGATCGTCGTAGTGGACCCTATAGGTATCTAGACCGATCTTCGACCCCGAGGGACATCCACCGAAGAAAACCACAGTGCCGCCTTTGCGCACCAGTTTCAGCGCCATCTCCCACACCTGGGGCAACCCCGCAGACTCGATGACCACGTCAGCCCCTCGTCCCTCTGTCAACTCCAAAATCCGCTCTACAGGGTCTTCACTCCCAGCATCGATGAGGTGGCTAACCCCCAACTCCTCGGCTACAGCCCATCTTTCATCCCTCAAGCCTATGGCGATCACCTCTTTGGCTCCCCGGTGAAAGGCTAGTTGCAGGTGGATAAGGCCGATGGGCCCCGTCCCCCCGGCTATAGCCACGCTGTCTCCCAACTCGATCCCCGCCGCCTCGCTCCCTCGTACCACACAGGCCAGGGGCTCCACTAGCGCCGCCTCTTGATAGGAGAGCCTCTCAGGGATGGGATGGGTGTTTTGCTCCACAATGGGGGCGGGCACCTTTATATATTCAGCGAAGGAGCCACGGTTGAACAAGATATCCTGGCAGAGGTTATGCTGGCCCCTTTTGCAGAAGAAGCATCGGTTGCAAGGAGCGGAGTTGGCGGCCACCACTCGCATCCCCTCAGAGAAGTGGGTTACCCCTTCCCCCACGGCGACCACATCGCCAGCGAACTCATGCCCAAAGAGGGTCGGAGGGACAAAGAGGTGGTGGCCCCGAAGGTAGGCTTTCACATCGGTTCCGCAAGTGAGAGCCGCCCTGACCCGAATCAGTATCTCCCCCTCGCCGATCTGAGGGGTTTCCACCTCCTCGATGGTCAACTGACCCGGCCCCCGATAGACCGCTGCCTTCATCTTCCCCCTAACCATGCTAAAGCCTGGGAATCACGCAAAGGAAGCCAAACGGCTCATCCCCTGCGTTTCTGAACTGATGTCTTTCGTTGCCGGGCACGAACAATATATCGCCGAACCCCACCTCCACCTCCTCCTGGCCCATAAGCACTTTGCCTTTTCCCCTAAGGATCATCACCCCGTGCTCGTGTTCGTGGTTATCTAAGGAGGTATAGCCTCCCGGCTCCACCTCGATATACCTGATAGCGAAGTGGGGAGCCGCCTCTCGGGGGCCGATAAGCCAGTTAATGGAAGCGCCCTTGGCTGTCTCGGCGATATACTCCTCCGGGGTTTTTCCTTCCCACTGGAAGGCTCCCTCTCGACCGATGAACCTGTGAACTACGCCCACCTTAGCCTCCTACGAAGATCCATTTCTAGCCCTGGTAAAGGCTACTATTGTACCTCAAAAGTTGTCAGCCTAACACTATCTGTCGGTGGCTGTGAGTCTACAACGCTCAAGTTTCGAAACTTCCCCTCAGCTAACCTCTCATACACCACAACCTCGAGGTCAAGGCTACTTTGCGAAGACCCTCTAGGGATTTGCAATTCATAATAGTCGGCAACAACTTCGTCTTCCTGCCAAAGCGAGGTCGGATAGAGAGAGAGAACAGGATGCAAAGCATCAACCTGAGCCATATTGTATCCCTCTGGGCCGACAAGGCGTACAGAGATAGAGTAGTTTCGCTCCATAGAGGCTAGAGCTCTCCAATACAAAAGTATCTGTACCACATCTCCTGGGGATAGGGCACCTCCGCTGGCCTCCCGGCCCTGATTGAGAAGCGTATATCCAACCAATTGCAATTGCCCATCCAAATCTGCGCTAACATATTCAATATAGGTCGGCGCTCCAAAAGAAGGGTTTTCCTGGACCTGGATTAGAGGACCCGCACAGGTCAAGTTCCTAGTGCCCAGGAGTTCCGGCAGATGCCTAGTCAAGTAGAAGGGATGCTCCTCACTTTGGGCCCTAGCCAGCCACTCCTGCCAATCGTATATGGGGTAGTGCACCGTGATGTCCAGCCGCTCCCCATCCACCAGTTGTTGATACAAGAGAGGGGTTGCTTGCTCCCAATCGCTGAGCACGATTCCACCATTTTCAACATAAGCTAGGGCAGCGTAGGCGAATCGGGAAGCCCCTTCGCCCCTTAACTGCTGACGGTATATATCCAAAGGGGCGTTACGGAGGTCAACGAGCGCCCTATAGCTTGCTCTTGCCTCCTCCAAAAAGACCGCTGACAGCAAGATAGTCAAGAGAGCCGCAGAGAGGTAGAAAGACCACCTCTTGCGCCTAGTTTTTTCTAATAGGTCGAAAAGCCAATCTACACCCATGCCTATCCAGATGGCCAGAACAAGATAAGAAGGGAGGAGATAGGTGATCAATTCCCCTCCGGCTGGGGCCAAGCCATACCCACCATAGGTGTACGCAAAGATCAGCACTAGGCTGAGGAAGAAAAGTAACGTGACGAAGGGTTTTTTCTGTCTAACCAAAAGGGCCAAGCCACCCCACAAACTCAGGAGCGCGCCTGGCCAAGTGAAAGCACGCACCACGCCTTGTAGATAGTCGCTGCTCCTCGACAAAACTCTTCCTACACTCCAGGGAAGGAAGGTGGCCAGCACATTGCTTGCCAAGATGAACTCTGAGAAGTCTCCCACACTCCTTATCTGCACCGCCGAAAAAGGGGCATTTGGAGCTCGTAGAAAGATGAAAAGATAAAGGGAGAGGGGTAAGATCATCAGCACCAAACCGGCAAAAAGCGTTCGGTAGTTACGAAGCAGACTTTTGTCGGTCCAAAGCAAGAATAGAGCCAGGGATGGAAGGGCGAGAATCGTAGTACGGTGATGGGTCAGGCTCAACCCTATCAAAAAGGCCAACGCAAGCAACCAACTCCGGGTTCTTACATTCCCGCTCAGCACCCTGCGTCGCCACTTGAAGGCTAACCAGAAGGTAAGGGAGAAGAAAAGAGTGGCTAGCGCTCGAACGCCGGCTACGGTGACCCAGCTCCAGAAGAGTTCCACGAAGGCTAGACTGGCTGCGCTCGCTAGAGCCGAGACAGATCGAGCGTCCAGGGAACGGACAATCAGGTAAACCACAGCCACGGTCATAGCCCCAAAGAGAGAGGAGAGGAGATTCATCCGATAGGCAATAGAGCCTATCGACAGAAAAGTCCACAACTTGCCCAGCAAAACGTATAGAGGGTAGCCGGTCTGGTGGGGCACGCCCAAAACATGAGGCACAAACTGAAACTCTCCCGCATCACCGCCTTCTACCCCTGGCGAGAGGGTCAGCCAATACAGCATAAAGGATGCTGACCCCGCTAGAGCAGCTAGCCGGAAGTCGGTGGAGATAGAACTGACCCACTCGAAGGCTCCCTCTCGACCGATGAACCTGTGAACTACGCCCACTGGCCACTCCTTTCCTTTTTCCTCCCTGGCTAGCCACGCTGTAACGTCGTGTCCCCCATTATAGTAACAAGTTCACCCCCTGACAAGGACAGGGGGTGAACGAGTCGGGGGCTGCACCTGGGCATCTTTTCCTCAGGGTCTCGAAGGAACGCACTAGACCGCCACTTTGGGCAACTCTTTGAGCGCCTCCTTTACTTTCTCATCGGGGTACTCATAATCTTCCAGTTGGCCAGCCAGATAGGCTTCGTAGGCCGCCAGGTCAAAGTGACCGTGACCGCTGAAATTGAAGGCGATCACCTTCGACTCGCCAGCCTCCCGACATCTGAGAGCCTCTTCCATCACCGCCTTGATGGCATGAGCCGACTCGGGCGCAGGGACAAAACCCTCCGCCTGGGCGAAATCGATCGCCGCTTCGAAGACAGAGTTCTGATAGAAGGCCACCGCCTCGACGAGCCCCTCCTCGTAGAGGGCGGAGATCAGAGGGGCCATGCCATGGTAGCGGAGGCCACCGGCGTGGATGGGGGCGGGGACGAAAGTGTGGCCCAGGGTATCCATCTTGGCTATGGGAGCCACCCCAGCCGTATCTCCGTAGTCGTAGGCGTATAGTCCCTTGGTCAGGCTGGGGCAGGCCATCGACTCGGCACAGATCATCCTCAGAGGCTTTCCCTCCAACTTATCTTTGAGGAAGGGAAGGAAGAAACCAGCGAAGTTGCTCCCTCCACCGACGCAGCCCACTAAGATGTCAGGGTAATCCCCCCCCTTCTCCAACTGCTTCCTTGTTTCCAGCCCCACCACCGTTTGGTGCAAGAGGACATGGTTGAGGACGCTCCCCAGGGAGTATTTGGTATCGTCCCGGCTACCCGCATCCTCTACCGCCTCGCTGATGGCGATGCCTAGGCTTCCCGAGGTCTCGGGGTCCTGGGCTAAGATCCGCCTTCCCGATTCGGTATCTTGGCTGGGGCTGGGAACTACCTCGGCGCCCCAGGTCTCCATCAGCACGCGGCGATATGGCTTTTGGTGATAGCTCACCTTCACCATATAGACCTTACACTCCAGCCCAAAAAGTCGGCAACCAAAGGCCAAGGCGCTACCCCACTGTCCGGCTCCCGTCTCTGTGGTGAGACGCTTCACCCCCTCTTTCTTATTGTAGTAGGCCTGGGCCACGGCGGTGTTGGGCTTGTGGCTGCCCGGGGGGCTCACCCCTTCCCATTTGTAATAGATCTTGGCCGGGGTATCCAGCGCCTTTTCCCAGCGCCTAGCCCGGTAGAGGGGCGTGGGGCGCCAGAGTTTGTACACCTCCCGCACCTCCTCTGGGATCTCGATGTATCGCTCCTTGCTACGCTCCTGCTCGTTGAGGGCTTCGGGGAAGAGGGGAGGAGGTAAGCGAGTAGGCTCTCCCTTGACTGGATCCAAAAGCGGCGGCAACTCGAAGGGGAGATCAACTAAGACATTATACCAATAGGTCGGGATCTCCTCCTCGCCCAACGAGATCTTATACTCTTCCATTGCGCTCTCCTTTCTCAAAATGATGACGGCTCTATTCCTATCTCTTCATACCCCCTCCTTTCTAGGCGAACGCTCCTGATTCAAAACCCCCGTCCCAAAGGGACGGGGGTTCTCCTCGCGGTGCCACCCTTCTTGGGCTTAGCAAAAACCCGCCGTGAACGGCGGGTTAGCCAGCCCCACTCATAGCAGATACGGGATCGAACGATCCGATATCCTCAGCCTAGATAACGGTGGCGACATCCGGCGAAGCCTACTGATGACCGCTTAGGTCACGTTCAACCTGCAACTCCCGGGCCCATTCGGCGTGGGCTCCAGCATCGGGCTCCCACCTTGCCCCGACTCTCTGCGCCTTCACCCTACGCTTACTATTCCCGTTCTTAGTCTTTGATCCCTAGATTGTTGCGGGCAGTATATCACATTTAGGCCTACGTGTGAAGATTCAAAGTTCGTAGGTCTCAAGATCTTGAGCCAAGCGCACCGGTCCCTCGTAGAACTTCTTCGCCCTAGCGACGGTCCCCTCCGGGTCCTGGGCCATGCTCTCCAGATAGTGGACTAGGACCAACTCCTTGGCCCCAGCCTCCTGGGCTATCTCCCCCGCCTGCTCTGGGGTGAGGTGGACCCTATGGGGCTCCTCGGCGGTACACTCCAAGAAGAGGAGGTCTGTCCCCTTGGCTAAGGTAACGAGTTCCTCACAAGGGCGGGTATCGCTGGAATAGGTGACCACCCTTTTGCCGATCTTGGGGGTGACCCTCACCGCATTCGTGGGGCCCAGATGACGCACCGGGGTGGTGTGGATAGCGTACTCATCGTTCTCCACCAGAAGGAAGCCCTCCTCTTGGGGGATGGGAACCAACTCCAAAGGCAAGGGCTTGTCCCAGAGGTTGAAGAGGCCGATGAGGGTCCGAGAGGCCCTCTGGCTGCGGACGTTGGCGTAGATATAGAAGGGTTCCTCGCGGCCCCAGAGCCAAAGCTCGTGGATCAGAGATGGCAGGCCGTAGATATGGTCTGGGTGGGCGTGGGTCAGGATCACCCCTCGCATCTTCCCTGGGTCGCCACCCACCTTGAGCAACTTGTGGAAGGGGCTCCCCGCACAATCTATGAGCAGCCCTCCCCCTGGGGTGTCGAAGAAGAGAAAGGTATTATCCCGGGTGGCGCTGCTCAGGGCCCAGGCTGAACCCAGAACCACCATCCTCTGCCCCATCGGTCACCCTCCTCTAAGTTCTCTCTCCAGTTGCTCATAGAAACCCCTCACTACCTCATACCTCTCCCGCCCCACCTCTTTCCCTAGAGGCGTATTCATGCTCTCTACCATTTTGGCCTGGAGCCCCAGCCACCGGCGACCCTCCGCCAGGAGGGACTCAGTGGTCACTTGGCCAAGAGAGGGGCTCAGGCAGAGGAAATGAATCAGGGAGATGGCACCCAACTTGGCTAACTTATCGGCGTCCCAAAGGATCGCTGTCTCCAACGGTTCGAGGGGATGATCTCTATAGAGCCCCACATGCTCGGCGATAGCCTGGTAGACGGCAGCGATCTTCTCCTTTGGAAAGTCTGTCCTTTTCAATATTTGCCTGGCCTCTTCCGCCCCTTTCACGCCGTGTCCGTCCTCAACCATCTCAGCGATCCCCTCCTTGGCCAGGTCGTGGAGCCAAACCGCGGCTCGCACTATCTGCAGGTCGGCTCCTAACTTCAAAGCCAACTCCTCCGCTATGCGCGCTACCGCCTTTAGATGTTCTAGGCGGTAGTTGAAGGGCGGCTCTTCATCTGAAGACTGACTCCATAACTCCCACGACTCCTCTCTGGCTCGCTCTGTGGCTATGGAGATGACCCTCTCTTGCCAGGAGGTTCGTTTTCCGCTCCTGCTCATCTACCCTCTCCACACCGAGTGCATTTTTCATCGGTTGGAAAATTCCGAAGGGCTAACTTGGCAACCGCAGAGTCAGGACAGAGGTAGGAAGACGGTGAACTTGGCTCCCTGGCCGGGCTCGCTCTCCGCCCAGATTTTGCCGCCGTGAGCCTCTACTATCTCCTTGGCGATCGCCAGGCCCAGACCTAACCCCTCCCCTCCTGGTCGATGCTCGTCCAGGCGATAGAAACGGTCAAAAATCCGAGAGAGGCTCTCGGGGGGTATCCCTGGCCCAGTATCCGCCACGGCCACCTCGACCATCCTCGGTGAAGCGAGCCTGGCGGAAAGCGTCACTCGACCCCCCTGGGGGGTATATTTCAAGCCGTTATCCAAGAGGTTGGCGAAGAGTCGGGCCAGCATATCGGGGTTTCCCCTCACCTGGGACAACCTTTCTGGCAGGTCAACCTTAAAGGAGACCCCTTTCTTCTCCAAACGAGAGCGGAAATCTTCCCCGCACCGTCGGAGAACGGCCAGAAGGTCAACCGGGCTCTCCATCTTGGCGGCCACTCCAGCCTCCAGTCTGGCTAACTCCAGCAGTTGGTCAACCATCCGACTCATCCGCGCGGCCTCCTGATTTATCACCTGGGCTGCTTTTTCTTCATCTAGACCATCCACAATCGCTTGGGAGAAGCCGACTATCGAGGTGAGGGGGGTCTTGAGGTCGTGGGAGACGTTGGCTAAAAAATCCCGCTCCGCCCTCCGGGCCCGGCTGATCTCCTTGGCCATAGCGTTGAACCTCTCGGCCAGATGGGCTACCTCATCCTCACCTTCCACGGGGATCACTTGGTCATACCGCCCTCGAGCCATCTCCTCCGAGGCCCGCGTCAGGGTAGCCAAGGGGTGGGTTATGGAGCGCGCGAGGAAGACGCTTATCCCCACCGATATGAACAGTCCCACTAGCCCGGCGCCCACCAGGCGGAGGGAGATCTCTCGTGTCACCCCCGGCATCTCCCGCGCGGGGACCACCAAGGCCGCAAATCTCTCCTTCCCGAAAGTAAGAGGGAGGGGCATCACATATAGCCCCTCTCCATCTCTGTCGCGAACCAGGAAGAGGGGTGGCTTCTCTGGGGCCCTCAGGGCCCGACCCAGATCGGTCGTTATCCTCTGGCCCTCGATACCGCCTTCTGAATCATAGACCACCACCCCCTTCTCGGAGAGCAAGAGAAAGCGCACTCCCAACTCCGCCGCCGCTTGGCGCAATCGTGGAGCACGCTCAGAAAGGGGGTATCGCTCTAGATATCTGCCTAGGCGAAAAGAAGCCACTCCGGCCCGTGATTGAAGTTCGGCCAAAACAAGTCTCTGCCGGTAACCTCGGAGCATCACCACCATGCTGGCTCCGGCGAGCAAAAGGCAGATCACCACTACCAAGGTGTGAGAGGCGATCAACTTTCCCCGCAGAGTTCGGAACATAACCCACTCTTATACGGAAGAACTATCGTTCTCCCGTAGCCTATAACCCACCCCCCGCACGGTCTCTATCACCACCCCGCTTTCTCGTAGCCTTTTCCGCAACTGGGCCACATGTACATCCACCGTACGGGTTTGGCCATAATAATCGAAACCCCAGACCCGAGCCAGTAGTTGTTCCCGTGTCAACACGATCCCCCGATGCTCGGCCAGGGCCAAAAGGAGGTCAAACTCCTTCGTGCGAAGCCCAAGCCGCTTCCCTTTCACCCAAACCTCCCTACTGGCCGGGTCGATTCTAATACCCTCTATCTCGTGCACCTGACCAGTCCTCACCCCGGCTCGAGAGCGACGCAGGACCGCCTTGATCCTGGCCACCAGTTCCCGGGGGTTGAACGGCTTTACCACATAATCGTCGGCCCCCAGTTCTAGCCCCACTATCCGATCTACATCCTCGCCTCGAGCCGTGAGCAGGATGACCGGCACGTCGCTCTCCTGGCTCAACCGTCGGCACACCTCCCACCCGTCCATCTCGGGGAGCATTATATCCAAGACCACCAGATCCGGACGCTTTTCCCGAGCGATCTCCAGCGCCTCCCTTCCGTTCCCAGAGGTCAGGACTTTGTACCCCTCTTGGGAGAGGTAGAGCCGCGCTAACTCGATGATATTCCTTTCGTCATCCACAACGAGGATGGTTTGCACTAGGGCCAAATCTCCTCTTCGAAGCGCGTCCCTATTATCGCACGCCGTCTTCCCCATAGCAAGCCGGAAAACCGCTCATCCACCTTGGGGTGAAAAGCCTGTAGGTCAGAGGAACCTCACAGAGCATTAACAAGGAGGCAGCACTCCTGAGGCGCTGCCTCCTTGCATGGCGGAAGGGTATAGTTACTCTTCTGAACCACCCCACTCCAGGCGGATGCCCTCTGGACTCCACCTCCCTGTGTGGCCGTCTATAGTATAGACCCCGCGGCCGCGGAGGAAAGCGGTGCCTGTACCTTCGGCGGTGAACTCGATCTTTCCCCCCAGCATCCGCACTACCATCTCCTCACCTTGAGCGTAGATCTGGCCTGACCAGCCGAAGAGAATGGTCCCTCTAGGCCTTTCGAATCTGCGCCCATGGCCTTGTGCGGTAAGGGTCTCGGCCCCGGTCACGATTACCACCCCTACTCCGCGCCCTTCGATGGTCACCTCTCCGTCGCCCCGCAGCACAGCCACGCCGGCCCCTTTGGCCCATAGGGTGCCCGTGCCCTCGATCTCTTTGGCATAGGCTGCGGTGGCCAAGGCTAGACTGGCCAGGAGGAGCATAACCACCAGAACCAAGAACCACCTTCTCATCTTTTCACCTCCTTTTCTCAATTCTGACCAGATTATAAAGCCTCCATGTTAGGTCTCCGTTAGCCCTATGTAAAAAAGGGGTAAAATTTGCCCGCCCCGACACCATATGAAAACGCCAGCGAAGCCTCTCCTATCTTCCTCTAGGCATAGATGATTAACTGAGGATGCCCTTTTGTAATTTTGCCGATTATTAACCCCATTCTTACCCCAGTTGAACGCCTAAGTGAGATATTTCGTGAAGAAACTTCTCTGGTAGAATCAAGATGGTCTCACCAAAGGGTAAAAGATATCGGCCGCCGGAGCGGATCTGGCGCTATCAGGGCAGATCGGGGTTGCACTAGAAGAGAGGGGTTAGAGCCTTAAGAAGGCGTCCTCTTTGAGAGAGGCCGTTCAGAACCTGCTCCGCTATTCGCCAGATCTAGTCCTAGTTGAGAGCGGAATGCTGTCCATGCAACTGAACGGTGGGGAGCCCTGTGGTCGTATTCGAGAGGTCTCTGATCTTCCCATCACCGTCATAACCGATGGGACCAATGAGGAGGATCCCCTGGGTTGCCTGCGGATGGGAGCAGATGACTGTCTAGCCTAGCCTCTGACCCCGGAAGAACTAGTCGCACGCATAGAAGCCCTGCTCCGTCACAGGGAGTGGAAAGAACGAAAGGAAGAAACCTATACAAGGATGAGATCGGTGGGCCTATTACTGCAGGGCAGCTTCTACCGCGGCTCAGTAGTAGGTGGGAAGAACCTCATCCCCTGAGGTTCAGCGCCCAGGAGAGACGGTTTTTTGAGGAGTTCTAATCGCTAGATTGCTTCCATACCACGGCTCATACTAGAAGAGCCTTCTTGGCAGATTAACCTGAGGAGGATCCTTGCCTTGACTCTCCCAGGTTCTGTACCTCCACTAAGACTGCCTGTCGCCAGCGATAGATCGTACCGCTGTGTGTGTAGGTTGGTTGGTGATTCGTCCAACTCTCCTTTAGAGAGTGAGCTCTGAGGGTGAACAACAGTATGGCTTGTCGCATTGTTAATGAGACTAACCGCTTCTCCTGACCCCTATGCAGGAGGAAGGGAACGGGGACAGTGAGGGAAACCCGGACCGATTCAGGTAGGTGTAGATGCCGAACCGCCCACCGGAGGCTATTATCTTAGGCAAGCGTTGTAAATCTTGACGATCTCTTTTCCCGCTTTCTTCCACGAATAGTGTTCAACAGCCCTCTCGCGCAACTGGCGCCCTAACTCTAAGGCCTGTTCTTCGTCGCCGAGCAGGGAGTTTATGGCCTGGGCTAAAGCCACGGGATTCCCCGGCTGGGCATAAACACCCCAATCCCCCAGGTACTCACGGCTCACCGGTGTGTCGAAAGCCACCGTAGGAAGAGCCATGGCCATATAGTTCAGAAGTTTCCCGCATCCCTCGGTGGCTGATATCTTGGGAGCCACCGCCACATCACCCAAAGCCAGGTAGCGCGGTGCCTCCCAATAGGGTATTTTCCCCGTAAAGACGACCCGATCCTCGATACCCAATTGTTGGGCTCTCATTTGATAGTACTCTACATTGGGGAAGCCCATGATCAGGAAATGTGCGTCTAGGAGGTTCTCACGGAGTCGCGCTATGCCCTCTAGAAGTAGCCCAATGCCCTGCCACTCGGCCAAAAGCCCTAGATATACCACTACTCTATGGCCGGCAGGAATTCCCAAACGAGACCTCAATAGGGCTTTATCCTCTTCTTCATTGGGGGGCCGGAAAAACTCAGCGTTAACGCAATCGGGGATGATATGGATCCGCCGACTGTCACAGCCAAATTCATTGCAGAGGATGTTCACGGCATGCTGTGAACTGGTGATGATCGCTCTGGGCAGGCGATCGATGATTTTCTCCAACTGCCGCACAGGGCGATGGAAGAAGCCATCGGGTTTCAGGAAACCGTGGTCGATCATCTCGCTGGTCATGCTGCCCTGAAGGTCGAAGACCAAAGGGATGCGCAGGAGGAGGCTGATAGGATAGCCGATCAAGGTACCTTCATGGATATGGGCGTGTATGATTTCTGGCTTCTTGCGCAGGGCTACAGATAGCGACTTGAAGAAAAGAAGGAGGTCGAAAGCGATCTTATGGCGAGAGGAACCCACCGCATACTCCTGTCGCCAGGGGATGCTCAATGTGCGCTCGATATCTAGCCCTTCCACGTCTTGACCGCTGTGATAGGTGCAGATGGTGATCTCATGTCCCATCTTCTGAAGGATCAAAGCCTCCTCTAAGATGCGAACATGGCCCCCATAGTCGGCGAAAAAGGAGGTGGGGGTGATCATCAATACCTTGAGTCTCTTCATATGGTGGCTGTCGGCATCCAAATGCGAATTCTCTGAAAGGCGGCTTTTCTTCTAAAAATCGAAAGCGTGCCCTTGCTTCGCCCTCTGTCATTACGCATATCAATTTGTGAGATCGTGTGAGGAGGGGACCATCCCTAGCATCTCATTATACCATAAGTTCTGTCTCCGCTTGCCCTGTAACGCGGGGATCTTGCCCTCCCCAAACCTCTTGGACCTCCCTACCAGGTGTCAGATGTATCACTAACACGTGGCTGAATATGACGGGATAGGCGGCCGGAGTTGGTGGCTTTCCGTTCCTTCACCACCAACTCCTCCCCTTCGGTCCTGTCCCTCGCCCCGAGGACTTCGGGGTCCGAGGGAAGGGGCCTCAGGGTCTCGAACGTAATGATAGATGCTCACAGAAAATCCTGAACCGATGTGACACGATCCACCTACAGGTTTACTATTGCAGTCGAGAAGAGTACGTGCTATAATAGGTTTAATCCTCACTAACCGGGACCCCTAAGGAAGCGAAAGGTAGTCGATGAGGATTCTCGTGGTAGATGATGACCAATACATACTCGACCTCTTGACCTATCTCCTTACCCGGGAAGGACATAGCGTAGTCACGGCCCGCGATGGGCAGCAGGCTTTGACCTGTTGCCGGGTGGAGAAGCCTGATCTTGTGATCTCGGAGATTGATCTGCCCGAGATGGGAGGCTATGAGTTGTGTCAGATCGTCAAAGAAAGCGGTCCTGCGCTCTTCATCCTCTTGAGTGAGCGGGCTAGTGAGAAAGATATCCTTGAAGGGTTCGCGGCGGGGGCGGATGATTATATCGCTAAGCCCTTTAGTCCCCGCATCCTCATGGCCCGAGTCGAGGCAGCAGCCAGGAAAATCGCCGCTCCTGTGGAGGGGGTCTCCCGGGAAAGGTTAGAGGTAGGGGAGTTAGCCTTGGATGCTAGCCGGTTAGAGGTTACGGGGCCACAGGGCACTGTCCGCCTGTCGCCTACGGAGTTCGAGATCTTGTATACCCTAGCCAGCAACAAGGGGGTAGTAGTCGCCGAGGAGAGGCTCGGAGAACTGATCTGGGGGCCTGGGGGGCGAGGGGAGGCTGGGTTGGTAAAGACTCACATCCACCAGATTCGCCAGAAGATAGAGCCTGACCCTCATGCCCCCCGCTATCTGCTCACCGTACCCGGCGTGGGGTATACCATGACCCGTCTGCGTCCCGTCTCGCAGGAGCCTTCCGACCACGAACTGGGCAAAGGGCCTTCCATCCTCAGATCTTTGGATACCGGCTCATCATAGGTCAGCCATGGGAGTGGGAGAAGAGTTGGGGGAAAGGGAAGAGATGGCCCAAGGAGGCCTGCCCCCCCGGCCTGGTACGTGCCAGGCCGGGGGCCGGGGCCTGGATCTCCTGGGCTCAGCCCTTCTGGCTACCAAGGAGGCGTTGCGAGGCCGGCGTCTCTCCTACATGGCCTTGAGCGGGGACGCTTTGGTGATCGAAAGGGCTTTCGGGCTCCCTCAGGGGATCGCTCTGGGCAAAAGAGTGCCTCTTGGAGAGGGGGTTGCTGGATGGGTCGCCCGAATGAAAAAGCCTCTTTTGGTGAAGGATTTGAAGCGAGAGGTTCGCTTCATCGATCCGAAGCCTGGCTATCAGACCGGTTCTTTTATCAGCGTTCCCGTTTTCCTGCGGAAACGGGTGATCGGGGTGGTAAACGTAGCCGACCGAGCCGATGGCCGACCTTTCGATGAGTCTGACCTAGAGGCGCTCCTTATCATGGTGGAGCACATGGCTCTCTGTGTGGAGAATCAGAAGTTGAGGGATGATGTCGCTCGTCTGGCGGCCACCGATCCCCTCACCGGGGTTTGGAACCGCCGTCACTTCGAGCGGCGACTGGAGGAAGAGTTGGCTAGGGCCCAGCGGAGCGAGGCTCCCTTGTCCCTTCTCATGATCGATGTGGATGGTTTCAAGGCCTTCAACGACACCCATGGGCATACGGCTGGCGATGCTGTTTTGCGGGGCATTTCTCGCTCCCTCAACTCTGCTGTGCGGACGGGGGATATAGTCTGCCGCTATGGAGGGGACGAGTTCGCCGTAATTTTGCCCCGCACCGATGTGGTGGAAGCCCTCTCAGTGGCAGGCAGAATCTGCCAGCAGGTAGCAGCCACCCCCTACACCTTGGAGGGGGAGGGGCCCAGGCATTTCAGCATCAGCGTGGGAGTCTCCTCTTACCCTGCGATCACCACCAGCAAGCAAGAGTTGGTGGATCAGGCAGACCGAGCCATGTACGAGGCCAAGTACAGCGAGGTCTCTCAGATGTGCTTGGCTGAAGCGACGCCGACGGTGCCAGAGGCATCACTTCCCGAGGATGAGAGGGTTCCCTACCTTGCTTTGCCCCCGGAGGTGCCTAGTCGGGAGTTGGCTTCCCTTCTCCCTTTGGAGGTGGCGCGAAGGCTGGAATGCGTGCCCGTGGGTCGAGAGGGTAGAGATCTCACTTTGGCTTTGGCCGACCCCAGCCAGGGCTTCGCTATCCGGGTGGTATCCCAACTCACAGGCCTTCGCGTCTTCCCGGTGGTGAGTGGCAAGGAAGAGATCCACCAGGCACTGAAAAGGATGGCTGCGCTGTCGCAGGAATCGGGAGACTGATCCTAATTGATAGCCTCAAGGTGGTGTAAAGTGGTGAGCCAAAGGTATCCTTTGGCTCATTTTTATCTTGGGGGCTTCTCTACTCCTCCCCTGGTCGCGGAACTCTCTCACCCGGCTCGGGGAAGCGAGTTAGGACCGTGGCTTCTTGGTGCAAAGGTACGGTCTCCCCTAGGGCCAAATCGCCTATCAGCTTCCCTTCCCCTCTAGGCAAGGCGAAGAGCCCTATCTGCGTCCCTTCTCTATTGTATTTTCTCTCGGCGTAAGCCATCCCCAACTGGTAGCCGTCGACCAGAGCGCAACTGGTGACCGTGCCGATGTACCGACCCCTCTTATCTACCACCAAATCGCCCTGTTTGAGCATCCGGCCACCCCTGGTGTTAATCCGGAAGCGAAGGATCTCCATTTCCCGTTTGGCTTCCTTCTCTAGAAGAGCTTTTCTCCCGATAAAGAAAGGCTTATGGAATTTGACGAAGGGACCATAACCGGCTTCCAGGGGAGAGATATCATGGGGGCCGGCCAGTTCATGGCCGTAGAGGGGCAGGCCAGCCTCTGTCCTGGTGGAATCCCTGGCTCCTAGACCAGCAGGCTTGATACCTGACTCCTCTCCCGCCTCCAAGAGCCTCTGCCAGAGGAGCACCGCATCATGGGGATGGATGTAGAACTCGAAACCGATCTCCTCGCCGGTGTAACCAGTGCGGGAGATGATAAGAGGCAGGCCTAGAATCTCCGTCTCTATGAATTCGGATCTTCGGAGGCGAGAGAGGGTTCGCTCTAACCTTGGGTCCTCGATTAGGCGCCTCAGTATGGCTAGAGAGTTGGGGCCCTGAAGAGCCATGTCGATCCTTTGATCCTCCCCACAGGAGGGGTCTTTCAAGTCCTTGATGGTGACGCTCCCTTCGATCTCTCGGAAGGGGTAATCCCGATCGATGAGGAACTCTCGGGAATTAACGGCTAAAAGCCAGGCCAGGATTTTCTCCTGGTTGACGGCATTGGTGACCATCATATAGAGGTCTCCTGCTCGTCGATAGACCATGACATCGTCCATCACATGGCCGTCGGAATCGAGGATATAGCCGTACATAGATTGGCCATCTTTCAACCAACTGATATAGTTGCTGGTCACCACGTCCAGGAATCGGGTGGCATGGAGGCCTGCGATCTCTAGCACCCCCATATGCCCCACATCGAAGAGGCCCGCCCTCTCTCGTACAGCCTTATGCTCCTCAGCGATGCTTGCGTACCAGACCGGCATCTCCCAGCCGGCGAAGGGTATGATCTTCTTGGTCAATTTCAAATGCTCGGGGTAAAGGGAAGTCCGTCTCGGTTCGCCTTCTTTCGGTTTGTGTACAAACTCCCTTTTTTCAGCCTTGGGTCTTACCTCTTGAACGATCGCCTTCTGGCCCACAAAGTAGGGCTTGGAGAGGGCGAAGAGGGAAGCGTATCCGCCTCTATATAGGGAGAGTCCATCTACTGGGGAGCCATCATAGGAGGGAAGGCCGGCCTCCTCTCTTAGCGCCTCTCTAACCTGAAGGCCAGCGGGGACTAAGTCCTCCTCCAGGAGTAGATTCCAGAGTTCAGGCGCCCTCTTTCGAGGAAGGATGATCTCTAACCTCTGGTCGTCATCGCCGTATCCCGTGCGGAAGAGGAGGGCTGGGATGCCGGCTATCTCCCCTTCCCAGGCGTGGAACCTTTCTAATTTTGGAAGGGCAGCCTCCACCCTTTGTAGGATCTCCAAGGAGCGAGGGCCGTGAACTCCCAAGGCGGTCTTTCGTCTTTCCTCGGCCCCCTCATTGAGATCCTCCACCACCGCTGGCCCTTCGATCTTGGCCCTGACATCTTCGTGGTCGAAGAGGGTATATCCGTCAGAGAGGGCTCGCAGCCACTCTCTCACCCTCTCGGTGTTGGCGGGGCTGGTCATCAGGAGATAGTGGTCCCAGCCCCACCGATCGGTCTTTAGGCGGAAGATGAGAAGATCGTCCATTACCCTGCCCTTTTCTTCCAAAATGAGGGAGCGTTGCCCCTCTCCAGGTTTGAGCCTGGTTACATCGTTGGCGGTCACCCCTTGGAGGAGGGCCTTAGCCCTCTCTCCACTGATCTCTAAGAGCCCCATATCCCCCAGGTCGAAGAGGGCGGCCGAATTCTTGGTCGCTTCTCTCTCCTTGGCTCTATCTCCATAGTGTAGGGGCATCTTCCAACCGTGATGTTCGATTACCTTGGCGCCTAACCTTCGGTGTTCTCCTAGCAAAGGGGTCTCTTGGATAGCCGTTTTGGTGGGGATGTAGTAATGGGGGTATCCGCTCTCCCGAGCCACCTTATCGCCCGCTTCAGCCACCAGTTCTTTTACCCCTCGCTTCACCTCTTCTATGATCGCCGGATCGATCTTCCCCCGGGGGAGATATCCCCGCAACCCTATGTAACTGAAGGGTTGTATGTTGGTAAGCACCTTATGGATGAGCCCCGCCAGTTTATCCATCTGCTCTGGGCCAAAGCCTCGCTGAGTGACCCAGGGGGTGCCCAGGCGGATGCCGCTGGCATCGGCGGCGCTAGTGTCGCCGGGGATGGTGTTCTTGTTGACCACGATACCGCAGAGGTCCAGGATGCGAGCCGCCGTCTCCCCCTTGAGGGGGAAGCCGGTCTTCGTGGGGATGACGTTGAGATCGACACAGAGGAGATGAGTGTTTGTGCCTCCGTAGGCTATCCTGAGGCCGCGCTTCTCGAGAGCATCGCTTAGAGCCAGGGCGTTCTCCACGATCCTCTCCTGGAGCCTCCTGAATTTCTCTGTCTGGGCTATCTTGAAAGCCACCGCTATCGCGGCGAACTTGTTGACATGGGGCCCGCCCTGTTCGCCGGGGAAAACGGCGCTGTCTATGAGTTGAGCCTTCTCCTCATCTGTGGTGAGGATCACCGCCCCTCGGGGGCCACAGATGGTCTTGTGGGTGGTGAAGGTTATGACATGGGCATAGCCTAGAGGGGTGGGATAGACGTCGGCGATGATCATCCCCGCCGGGTGGGCCACGTCGGCCAAAAGTATAGCCCCTCCGGGGACAGCATCGGCGATCTCTCTAAACTTCTCCCAATCCACAGCCCAGGGGTAGGAGGTATACCCAGCGATGATCATCCTAGGCTTGTGCTCGATGGCCAGCCTTTTTATCTGGTCGTAGTCTAGTCTCTCGGTCACCGGGTCTACCTCGTAGGAGACGATATGGTACCGTTTGCCAGAGCGGTTGAACTCGCTCCCATGGGTGAGGTGGCCACCGTGGGGCAGGGCCATCCCCATCACCGTCTCCCCAGGCTCGACGAACGCCTCATAGACGGAGTTGTTGGCCGCTGCTCCGGAGAGGGGTTGGATGTTCACGTATATCTCATCGGCGCTTATCTTATCGGTGGCAAAGCATTTGGCTATCCGCCGCTGGGCCAAGGCCTCCAAGAAATGGACATAGTCACACCCCTTGTAGAACCTTCTATCGGCGTACCGCCGGTAATAGGCCAACTCGTATCCGAAGTTTAAGAGCAGTTCCTCCTCGTCCCTGGTCATGCGTAAGGGTGGATACCCCTCGGCATAGATGTTGGTGAAGACCGACCCCAAAGCCTGTCGTACGGCTCGAGGACAGATGCTCTCTGAAGGGATGAGGATTATTTTTTGGGCTTGTCTCTCCTCCTCGAAGCCGATGATGAGGTCGGTATCGGGATCCACCTTTGAGAGATCTTCCCGCGCCAAGAAATCCAAGTATTTTCTCTCCATTCGACGCTCCTCAAAAATAACGCCGACCCTTTACGAGAAAGCGATCAGCGCCACTCCTATATCTAGTCTAGCAAACCTTCCCACCCTGGTCAAATTATGCTCTTTCCATCAGCGAAGAGAGGCTCTCCAGCACCCCTCCCCGCTCATGTTTCTTGACGAACTCCTCGCACCAGAAGGGGGTGTAACTCGTCTTAAGGAGATAGAACCGCATCCCTATCACAAGGGGAAGGGCCCCCGGCAGAGAGAGGGTATCCGCCACCACTACTATCTGTTCGGCCCCCTCGGCTTCCCTCATGAGAGCCCGGTAGTAGACGGGACGACGGAGGTCCACTCTATGGCGCTCATCTATCTCTAGGATTTGGATCATCCCCTGTTCTGAGTCGAAGAAACGCCTTTCCCAGGAGGGATCCATCTCATATTGGCGGGTGTCTCCCAAGATCCGTAACCCTCTTAGACCTAAAGTCTCTAGGTTCCTTTCCACCTTATCCCCCTTGGAGTTGGTGAGGATGAGGGGAATAAATCTCTCGTCTCGAAGGAGGTAGTTTAGGATCTCCTTGGCTCCTTGGCGAAACCGAGGTTTCAGTTGGGCGGTGTGGCGGTGAAAGAGGTAGTTGGTGCAATCGTTGATTGGGTCATACTCCGCATCTCTGAAAAGGTTGGCCACCCTGCGGCTATAGAGAGGGTTCACCTTCAGCATCACCTGGAGAGTGGTAGTATTGAGGATGAAGGCCCCCTCGTCGCTATAGCAAGCCAGGAGCCCTCTCACCTCCCAGCCGAACTCATGGGGTCGGGAGAGGATGAGCCTTCTCGTCTTCTCATACTCTTCTTGCAGTTGGGGACGGGGTACCCCTAGGATCTCTTGGGATAGGGTATCCAGGGAGAGCCGTGCCAGGTCATCGACCATCGCCTCTTCCCTGGTCAATGTCCCGTCGTAGTCGAGGATCATTTTCACTTGGTTTTTCATCTCTCAAAGTGGATAAGTCTCATCCCTGCCAGGTCGTGAGTCGCCACCAACTCCATTCTACTCTTCAGCCAGGTCTCGACTTCTCCCTTTTGGCTTATAAGCCATATGTGGCTGTAACCTTCTACGATTTGGGGCAGCGTTCTCTCTTCCGCCACGTAGAGGGCCATCTCTTTCCTCAAGAAGGGGTATAGCCTTTGGTAGAGGGTGTGGTCGGGGAGGATGAGAGCCGCCTCTCCAGGCTCGACGGCGCTCACGAGGAACTCCACCACCGGCCGATACTCTTCCTGGGCATAGCGGGCTCTATGGTAGGCTCCCATCAGGCGGTAGCCTCCCAGGAGGCCCATAAGTAGCGAGGCTACGACCAGCGCGGCGAAAGCCCGGCGCCGAAGATGGGCGATCCGCTCTTCTGAGAGGGAGAAGAAGGTGGTCGAGTATTCGGCGCAAAAGATCAAGATGATCAGAGTGCGCCAAAGCACCGTTCCCACCAGAAGCCATCTTTCGTCCGGAAGTATGATGAAATAGACCGTAGTCTCCAAGAAGTTCAGGGTATCGAGGAGGAGGATATAGATAACGCCTTGCAGATGGGGAAGGAGGAGAACTACGAAGGGGATAAGCTGAATTAAAAATTGGGGGCTGTACCCTTTGCTATACAAGGTGAAGAGGTTCACCGTCAGGCCGGCGAAGGCCACGATACGGCTCTTCTCCTCACCCAAAGGTCGGGTGAAAAGCCAGAGATATAGAAGGGCGAAGGCTAAACTGATCAGGGGCCAGGGGAGGGTGGAGGGGTGGGTGACCACGTCGGCTAGGGGATCGAAGCGGTCCCCGGCTACCACGCCATAGGAGTAATATCCTTCCAGAAGGGCCCAAACCGTCTCCCAAGAGGAGCGAGCCACCATGCTACGGAAAGAGGCGATAAGAAAGTGAGGGCGAGTGAGAAGAAAAGGGGCAGCGATAGCCAACACCGTGACTCCGAAAGCCAAAAGTAGGCCCACTTTGCGCCGCATAGTGTTCAAGGCTTTCCACCCTACGGCTACTATTATGGCTGGTGTGATCTTGGTCATGAAGCCCAGTCCTAAGGCTATCCCCGCGGAGGTGGCTCGTTGTCTGATGAGGAGGTAGAGGCCCAGGAGGAGGAAGAAGAGAGGCATGGAATCCAACCACCCCAACCAAAAGTAGAGAGGTGCGAAGAGAAGGGTGTAGATCAAGGCAGACTTGAAGGCCTTCGCCTTGTCGTAGAGTTCTAAGGCTAGAAGGTATATGACCACCAGGTTGCCGGTCTCAAAGAAGAGAAGAGCCAGGCCTAAGAAGATATCATACCATAGTCGAGGGTCGACCCAAGAGGGTACCAGCAGGCTCAAGCGGTAGGCACCGACCACCAGCCAGGGGAAGAGGGGGGGCCATTCTAGCCAATAGTGGATGAAGGGGTAAAGCCCCTTATCTGACCATCGGGCGAAGGGGAGGTAACTGGTGTTGTAGTCGGAGTAATCGGCGATGTACCCTCCAGGCCGGAGGAGGAGAAGAGCCATAAGATGAAAGGCGACGAAGAGGATGAGGAGGAGAACGAAATCCTGATGTTGGGAGTATATCTCTCGGATTCTTTTCATCTTCTCCTCAGGATGCCGAAGCATATATGAGGGCTCGGGCTACACGCCAAAGGGTAGGGGGATGCAGGAGCATGTTGGTGTAACTGGCGTTGGCCATGGGGCAGTAGCACTCCCCAGCGGCTATGCTCTGGCGCAGCCGGGCCGCTTTCTCCCCAAACCAGAGGGAGACGAAATCGTAGCTGCTCTCCCGCAGATTTCCTACCGGTTGGGCGCGGGTGCAGCAGGTCCAGAGATCGCCGTTGGGGGCTATATGTCCCGAGGCCCAGCCGGCATAGCAAGGGATCACCTGCCTCCTCTCCGCTAGGATCCGCTTCGTCAACTCATAGTAATAACCCCGGAACGCCTGAGTGGTCTTGGCCAGCCCCGAGGGCTTAAAGTTTCGGGCTTCGGCTATGAGGTAGTCGGCGGCTATGGCGTACTCCTGGGGTGAGGGGGTGATGTCGCTCCCTACGGTGCCCAGTTCTTCCCTCTCCTCGGCCACCTCGCTGATGTAGATGTCCGCTCCCAGAGTTTTGAGGTCTTTGTAGATGCTGGGCAGACGTTCTACATTGAAACGGGAAACGACGGTGTGGATACCCAGAGTGAGGTGGGGGTGATTGACGCTGTGCAGATTCTCATAGGTTCTGAGGGCCCGCTTATAGTTCCCCTCTACGCCTCGGATAGCATCATGGCGAGGGCCGATATCGTCGAGGGAGAGGTTAATCCCCACTTGGGCCCCCGGCGCTACCCTGAGTATCTCCTCTACCTTTTTGGGGATGACCCTCCAAGCCAGTCCGTTGGTGGGGATGGTGATGATCGCCGGGCGACATTCTTCATAGGCTACGGCTACCAGTTCTACTATATCCTCTCTTAGGAACGGCTCCCCACCGCTGAAGGTGAGATAGTAGGGCGTCTTGCCTATCTTGGCGAAGACCTTCCGCCACTCCTCCAGACTCATCTCCTCCGCTCGCTTCTGCCAGATGTTGCAGGTGAGGCAACGGGAGTTGCACCGGTAGGTGACGCTCACCACCAGGCTGAGGGGGAGGAGTCGGGGCCTGCCGAACTTTCGGAAAGCGGTATAGAGGGGGAGACGGGGCAGGAGATTAAACAATTTCCACCTCGCGCACGTCAAGTATCCCTATGGGATCGGAACCAGTCCACAAAATGGGGCAACCCGTCCTCCAAGGAGGTCTTCGGCTCATAGCCCAGGAGGCAACGGGCTTTGGAGATATCGGCATGGGTCATGAAGAGTTCGCTGGGAGGCAAGGGGTGGGAGACGATGGTGGCTTTCTTTCCTACTAACTCCTCTATGATGGTCACAAAGTCCCGCATGGAGACCGGCTTTGAGTAGCCCAGATTGATAACTTCGTATTCGAAATCGGCATCCAAGGTAGCCAGGACTCCCTGGACGATGTCGTCGATATAGGTCCAGTCCCGCTGGGGTCGTCCCTCGTCGAAAAGGGTTATCTCTTTCCCCTCTGATATGCGCTGGGTGAAGAGATAGGGAGCCATATCTGGCCGCCCTCGGGGGCCGTAGACGCTGAAAAGGCGAAGAGAGATGCATCTTAAGCCATAGGCGTGATGATAGACATGAACCAATAGTTCCGAGGCTTTCTTGGAAGCGGCGTAAGGGGCTAAAGGCCGATCTGTGGGGTCTGTCTCCGAGAAGGGGGTTTTCTTGTTGGCCCCGTAGACGGAGGAACTGGAGGCGAAGACGAAATCCCGAACCCCATATCGTCGCGCCAACTCCAAAAGATCGAGGGTCCCCCGCTCGTTGACCGAAGGGTAATCGAGAGGGCTTTCGATGGAGTGGCGGACACCGCCCAAGGCAGCCATGTGGACTATCTTCTTTATCCTCTCTTGTCCCTCGGGATCCTTTACGGAGGCGAAGATAGACTCCATCCCCTCCAGGTCGCGGATATCCTGCTCATAGAGGCGGTAAGAAGGGTTCGCTAGGAAAGGGGCCACGTTCTTCCGCTTGCGGACTGGGCTGTAATAATCGTTAAAGTTGTCGAAGCAGACCACCTCATCGCCCCGGGCTAAGAGGGCTTCCGTGACGTGGCTGCCGATGAAGCCAGCCCCTCCGGTGACCAGGACTCTCATACTCAGACCTTCCTTCCTAATACGTATCGGTGATGGGCCCAGAGGAGTTTCAGACGCCAAGGTAGGGGAAGCCTCTCTAGCCATGTGTACTGGCGTACCTGTTCCATCAGGTTTGGCTTGCGACCCAGGTAATAGTCCATAGTGCTCCACCGCCAACCTTCGCCGGTGAACCTCTCCTCCAGCCGTTTGGAGTTGATGCCCAAGCGCTTTATGACCTCCGCAGCGGGCATCACCGTGTCTGGCCAGGGAGGGATGTCTAAAACACCTTCCTCGATTATCTTGAGTCCCGCCTGTCTCAGGGCACTCTTCACCCTCTCTATCTCCACCCACCTCTCATCTACCCGGGTGAAGAACTCCTTGTCGATCAGGTGCTTGCGCAACCAGTATCCGATCTGCCACCGGTTAGGCATAGACACGAAGACCAGGCTCCTTGAGACGCGGGCTAGTTCCCCAAGAAGGGCAGGGACATCATCCAGATACCAGAGAGCAGCCCAGTTCCAGGCCAGTTCGAAAGAGCCATCTGGGAAAGGGAGGGAGGTCAGGTGGGGGAGATATACCAATTTGCAGGGCAGCCCCAATTCTTGCCAGACCCCCTCTACCCCTTTCAATCGCTGAGTGTCCGTATCGATCAGGGTCACCTGACAGCCCCATTGGGCTAAAGGAACGCTGTTTATCCCTGTAACCCCGGCCATGCCGTAGATAGGGGCTTCGAGGACCTCTTCGATATGGTATCGCTCCCGGAGGTAGTGAAGGTAGTCGTTGAGCACCAGCCGCTCATATACCACACCTAGCCCTTCGTTGTACTCTTCCAACTTCCCCTCACATCAAAAGAAGAGCCCATCCATGGCTTTATCATACCCCACCTCCTGCCCCTGGTCCAAATCTCCCCTCTCGGTTGGCGAAGGCTAGGTAGTCTATATGGGGGAAGGGGTTATCCACCTGGGCCAGGAGGTCAAGGAATGCTGTGTCTTCCTCCTTCAACTTCCCCACCGAGGCTAAATGGGCCAGATGGTTGAAGCGAGCCAGGTGGCCTTGAAAGCGGGAGGTGGCGTACTCTTTGGCCTGGCTGGTAGATATGAGGAAGGGCCAGTCGCTGGACTCCAGAAGTAAAAGTTCCCGCGCTGCTTGCTCCAAGACCCGGCGTAAATCGCTCTCCCTCAGGTGGCTCTCTATCAGTTCTTCCATCCTCCGCTCCACATGATGGATGAGGGGCCAGATCCACTCCGTCTCCGGGTTGAGCCAGGTCCAGTGGGTCCCTCCCTGGCCCCAAGAACTTTCAGGCAGGGCCAAGGCTTCAGTGGGAGGATGCTCCTCCAAGTAAGCCCCAGCGGTGGTGAGTTCGACCTCCTCGCTTTTTCCCAAGAGGGTCAGGACCTCCTTCAGCCAAGCTACCCCTTCGAACCACCAGTGGCCGAAAAGTTCCGTATCATAAGCGGAGACGACGATGCCCAACTCAGAGGTGAGGTGGTGGTATTTGTTGAGTTCTTCACTCACTAAATGGGCGAAGTGGTTGGCGTGTTCTTTCGCCTTCCCAGCGGCGTAGTAAGGGTCGTAAAACTCCTTCTGGCCTAGGTCTACGCCACCTGTGACCCGCCAATACCGAAGCCCTGAACTGGAATCTTTGCGGTGGAACTCCCGATATATGTAGTCCCCGGGGTATCCATGGGCCGCGGACCAGACCTGCAAGCCCGTCCGCTGATTGCGGCCGAAAACGGCTACAGGCGTGCCATGGACGAAGTAGGGCCGAAAGGTTGTACCTTTGGTGGCTAGAGGCTCTTCGCTGATCACTAGTTTCCGCCGCGGGACTCCGCCATAGGGCCCTATCACGTCTCCCGCTGCCTTTCCTAACAGCGGCCCACCCTCCAAGGCGTGGGTATCGGTAAAGAAATAACGGAGTCCGAGGTCATCCAAGAACTCCTCGATCCCCGGTTTGTAGCGCCTCTCTTTTAGATATGCCGGTCGGTAGCCGCACTCGGGAAGCCAGAGCCCTCGGGGGATTCGGCCAAAGTGGCGGCGATAGCTATCTACCCCCACCTTCAGTTGGCCATGGATGGTAGAATCCCGCTCCATGAGGGGGAGGTAGGCATGTGTGGCAGCGCTGGTGATGATCTCCAGGTCGCCTTCTTCTTGCAGGCGACGGAAAGCGCCCACTAGGTCCCGATCATACCGCTCTCGGAAGGAGGCCAGGAGCTCTTCATACCAGTTATGGTAGAAGCGGGATAGATAGGAGAGGTGACCATGCCCTTCTCGTTCATACCTATCCAGATCGCCTTTGGCTAACTCCAGCCTCTCTTGGAGATATATCTCTAGGCGGGAGAGGATACCGGGATCGGCCAGTTGTTCCAGAAGGATGGGGGTGAGGCCCAGGGTTAAGCGAGGTCTGTGCCCCTCTTCTTTGAGGTCATAGAGGGCGTCTAGAAGGGGGATATAACATTCGGCGGCCACCTCGTGGAGCATCTCCTCGCCGAAGGGCCATCGCCCAGCCTCCCGCACATAGGGGAGGTGGGTATGTAAGACGAAAGTGAAGGCCCCTTTCTTCATAACCCTATTATATCATCGCTGGCCTACGTATTCAACGGAGGTAGCGTCGTTGACGTTTCTGGGGGTGGTGATGGTGATGGTGGTGGTGCACCTGGTGGTCAGGGAGGAAGTGGTTATGGTGACGACGACCACGGTGTCAGTTGTTGGGTCGGCTTCGGCGGCTAGCTGGTCGTCGGCAGTGTGGTGGTCGTCGTCGGCTTCGGCGTCCGCTGGCTGGTGGTGATCAGCAGTCAAGCGACCACCACCAGGACGGTCATGACTATAGAACATAACCGTCTTGTTTCTGACAACTTCAATATGGAGTTGACTTATTAAAGAAAATGGTATATGCTTTTAATAAGCAACAGTGCTATTAAAGAAAACGATAAGATGGTAAGGATAGATTCAAGTAAAACCAGAAGACCAGAAGGAATACAGCATTGACAACTTCAATATGGAGTTGACTTATTAAAGAAAATGGTATATTATTTTAATAAGCAACAGCGCTATTAAAGAAAAGAATAATAAGGATAGACTACGGTGAAACCAGAAGACTTCACAAAGAGTACTGCCGGGCAGTGTATAAAAACACCGCAGGGCTATTGGGCCTTTGTCCCAAAGCCATTGCCCCCCAAAATCGACTATCCATTATCTTTGGTGAACCTATTATCGGACGCAGAGCGTGCCTTGGGCGAGCTGTCTGGGATGGGGAGGCTACTTCCGAATCCGCATCTTCTGATCCATCCTTGCGTGAGGCGGGAGGCGGTACTGAGTTCCCGGATAGAGGGTACACAGGCAAGCCTAGACGACCTGTTTCTCTTCGAAGCGGTTCCTTCGAGGGAGCGTCTGGAATCGGATGTGCGGGAACTACACAACTATGTTAGCGCGATGGAATACGGGCTCGAACGGGTGAAAGAATTACCGATCAGTTGTCGCCTAGTGCAGGAAATTCACAAGTGCCTCGTGGAGGGGGTACGTGGAAGCCACTCCACACCCGGGGAATTCCGCACGAGACAGAACTGGATAGGCCCACCCGGTTGCCTGCTGAACCAGGCGACCTTTGTGCCCCCTCCGGTGCAGGAAATGAAAGACGCAATGAGCGACTGGGAGAAGTATCTTCATTCCGAGCCGAGCGAGTCACCGCTTGTGCAGTGCGCGCTGATGCATTATCAGTTTGAGGCAATACATCCCTTCGTCGACGGCAATGGACGTGTGGGGAGGCTATTGATAACGTTCTTCTTGTGCGAGCGCGGATACTTGCCACAACCATTACTGTACCTTAGCGCTTATTTTGAGCGGAATCGAGCCGAATACTATGATCGATTGTTGAGAGTCAGCACTGTAGGGGACTGGCATGGCTGGTTGGAGTTCTTCTTGCGAGGAGTAGCCACTCAGGCCAAAGATGCGATTGATTGGTCAGCACAGCTGATGGAGCTTCATGAGAAGTATCGCCAGCGGTTGCTAGGGAGGAAGGTACCAAAGGGCACCCACGGAATCGTGGATGAACTGTTCGTTAACCCCTATGTGACGATAACTGCTGCGAGTGAGAGATGGGACATTAGCTATCCTACCGCCCGTTCAGCGATCGAGAAACTAGCAGAACATAACATCCTTGAGGAAGTGACAGGCCGGAAGCGCGATCGCGTCTATTGTGCAAAGGAGCTTCTAGGCATACTTTCCGGGCCGGAGAGGTAAGCAATGCGATGTAAACATGAGTGCCGTGGGTAGCAAACGCACATCTGATAGCCCCTTCCATCCTCACTCGAAGGGGTTTTAACGTTAGTGTGACCTGTTTCCGTCCCACCCCCTGGCCTGGGCGGCTATTGACACTGTGGGATTTCGATGCTATCCTTCCTACAGGATGGTCAGCCTGTCCCGGCGATGACAGGCCGGGGGCTGACCATGCGCAAGGGGGAGGGACAAATCCGCTGGAACCCAGGTAGCCTCCCCTTCTCCTTCAGAGGAGGTAAGTATGGATTTCGAATTAAGCAAGGAACACCAACTTCTTCAGCGGGCGGTAAGGGAGTTCGCAGAGGCGGAGATCGTCCCCCTTAGCGCGGAGATTGAGGAGAAGAAGGAGATACCACAAGATCTGATCAAGGAGATGGCGGAGTTCGGGCTCTTTGGCGTCCCTTTCCCCCAGGAGTACGGGGGGGCTGGGGCCGGGGAGATGGGCTACTGCCTCATGATGGAGGAGATAGGTAAGGTCTCCACCTCGGTGGCGGCCCTCCTGGGGGCTCATATCGGCATCGGGAGCATGGCCATCTACCTCGACGGGACGGAGGAACAGAAGAGGAAGTGCCTTCTTCCTCTGGCTAAGGGGGAGAAGATCGCTGCTTTCGCCCTCACGGAACCGGGAGCCGGTTCCGATGCAGCCTCTATTCAGTTGTCCGCTGTGCGCGACGGGGATCACTATGTTCTTAACGGCAGTAAGATCTGGATCACCAATGGCCCCATCGCCGACGTGATCACCCTCTTCGCCGTCACCGACAAGGCCTTGGGAGCAAGGGGAGGGGTGACCGCTTTCATCGTGGAGAAAGAGTACCCCGGCTTCTCCATCGGCACCATCGACGAGAAGATGGGGATCCATGGCTCGGCCACGGGGGAGCTGGTCTTCGAGGATTGCCGGGTGCCTGTGGATAACGTACTGGGGCAGTTCGGGGCCGGTTTTATCACCGCGATGAAGACCTTGGATATAGGACGGATGGGCCTAGGGGCCGCTTCCCTGGGTGGAGCGGAGGTGGCTCTCCAGAAGAGCCTGGAATATGCCAAGTATCGGGAGCAGTTCGGAGGGCCCATCGCTCACAAGCAGGCCATCCAGTTTATGGTGGCCGATATGGCCACGGAGATAGAGGCCCTCCGCTCCTTGGTTTACCGCACCGCTTGGATGGCCGATAGGGGGCATGGGTTCCGCCGACTGGCCGACATGTGCAAGCTCTTCGGTTCAGAGGTGGCCTCCCGGGCTGCAGACAGGGCGGTACAGATCCACGGGGGTATGGGTTACATGCGGGATTACTTCGTGGAGCGGATGTACCGAGACGCTAAGATCGGCGAGATCTTCGAGGGGACTAATGAGATCCAACGCTATGTTATCGCCGCTGACCTCTTCCGAGAATTAGGAGTGCGTATTAGACCTTAGAATGGGGGGAGAATCAATGAAGATAATCGCTATCTTAAGGGAGAGGTTCGACCCGGAGACGGTAAGGGTGAGTCGCACCAGGGGCGCACTCGACACCCGCAGGGCGAGGAAGTACATCAACCCCACCGATAAGAACGGTTTGGAGGAGGCGTTGCGCCTGAAGGAGAGCCGGAAGGCCAAGGTCGTAGCCATAAGTTTTGGACCTCCGGAGAGCGAGGACGCCTTGCGGGAGGCGCTGGCCATGGGGGCCGATGAGGCGGTGCTGATCTCAGGCGAGTCGCCAGACGAGTCTCTGGAGACCCTGGTTTTGAGCCGGGCTATCGGCAGATTGGGAGAATTCGACCTAGTTATCATCGGGCATGAGGTGGCCGGTTACGGGGCCAGCCAGGTGGGCCCCAGACTGGCAGAACTCTTGGGAGTTCCCCAGATAACCAGGGCTTCAAAGGCCGAGATCGCCGATGGGAAGGCCAAGGTCAAAAGCAGAAGGTCGAACGGTTACGCCCTCTTAGAGGCCCCTCTACCCGCGCTCTTGACCGTAGATGGAGAGGCCAATAAGCCTCGCTACTCTGCGCTTCCAGCCATCATATCCGCCTACCGGGAGCGGGAGGTGACCGCCTGGACAATGGCAGATTTGGGCCTGGATCAGGCTACCTTAAGCGAAAGAGATGGTAGAACCGAGGTGCGGGAGATCTATGCTGCTGAAGAGCGAGGGAAGGGGGAGCGGATAACCGGGGATGCGGCTCAGGCGGTTCGTATATTGCTAGAACGGCTCAGATGGCGAGGGCTATGAATGTCTAGGCTCCTTCTCCTCAAGGGCAAAATCCACACTATGGATAGAACCCTGCCTCGAGCCCAGGCGGTGGCCATCGAGGGGAACCGTATCCTGGCCGTGGGCTCCGATGAAGAGGTGAGAGCCCAGACCAGAGGTGGGGGCTGGGAGAGACTCGACTTAGAGGGCAAAGCGGTGGTGCCCGGCTTCATCGACTGTCACGTCCATTTCTTAGACTTCGCTCTGGGGCTGAAGAGGCCCGACTTCAAGGAAGTGGATTCCTTGGAGGGAGCGCTTGAGTTGGTGGGGGAGCGTGCTCGGAAGAGCGGGCCGGGTGAGTGGATCACCGGTTTCGGCTGGGATCATCACCTTTGGCAGGGGGGCCTTCCCCGCAAGGAGGATCTAGACCGCGTGGCGCCGGAGAACCCCGTGGCCTTGACCCGAAAGGATGGCCATCTCATGTGGGTCAACTCCTTGGCCTTGGAGCGAGTGAGAATAGACGAAGGGATGCCCGATCCCCCTGGTGGCGAGATCGAGCGTGACGTGCAGGGGCCCACGGGGATCTTGAAAGAGAGGGCGCTGGAACTGGTAGAGGAGATACTCCCTAAACCTTCTCCTCACACTCGCCAGAAGGCGCTGAGGGAAGCCATAGGTAAGGCGCAACAGTTTGGGCTCACCGGTATCCATGATTGTGAGGGTTCCGAAGCCCTGGCCGATTTTCAGACCCTTCTAGCCCAGGGCGAACTGGGGTTGCGGATCTACATGATGATCCCTCAGGGGAGTCTGGAGAAGGTCATAACCGTGGGGTTGAAAACGGGTTTCGGCAACGATTACCTCCGTCTGGGAGATCTCAAACTGTTCGCCGATGGGAGTTTGGGCTCGCAGACGGCCCACATGTTGGAGCCTTTCTGCGGCCAGCCAGATAATTGTGGGATTTCTGTCCTTTCTCGAGATGAACTCCAGGATATCGTGGGGTGGGCTAACGAGGCGGAGATCGCCTGCGCGGTGCACGCCATAGGCGACGCGGCCAACCGGAAAGTCTTAGATATATTTGCCCAGTTGCGCGCCAAGGAGATGAGAGGGGGGTTGCGTCACCGCATCGAGCACGCTCAGTTGCTGCACCCTGACGATGTTTGTAGGTTCAAGCAATTGGACATCATCGCCTCCATGCAGCCCATCCACGCCACTTCCGATATGGTGATGGCCGATAGATATTGGGGGGAGAGGGCACGATATTCCTACGCTTGGCGTTCTCTTCTCCACTCTGGCGCTCGTTTGGCCTTCGGCTCCGACTGCCCGGTGGAGAGCCTGGATCCGTTCATGGGCATCCATGCGGCGGGCACCCGCCAGAGGGCCAGCGGAGAGCCGGAAGGGGGCTGGTACCCCCAGGAGCGACTCACCGTGGCCGAGGCGGTGCACGCCTACACCCTGGGAGCGGCCTACGCTTCGGGGGAGGAGAGGGCCAAGGGGTCGATAGCCCCGGGAAAGTCGGCCGATCTGGTGGTCTTGTCGCGCGATATATTTGAGATACCGCCAGGGGAGATCTTGGAAACGGAAGTTGTATATACCATCTTCGATGGGCGCGTTGTCTATGAGAGGCGGGGATGAAGGCTACTTTGGTGCTCTTTGTGGGGGTGGTAGCCGTCTCCTTCGCCTCCATCTTCATCAGGCTGGCGGAGGCGCCACCTCTTATTATCTCCGCCTACCGCTTGGGCTTGGCCTCTCTGGTTATAGGGCCCGTGGCTCTAATCAGGTCTGGCCAGGAGTTGAGGGCCTTGAACTGCAGGGATCTCTTCTATCTCGTGATAGCCGGGGTATTTCTGGCTCTCCATTTCGGCCTATGGATCGCCTCTCTCGCCTATACTACCGTGGCCAGTTCTGTTATCCTAGTTACCATGAGCCCCCTCCTGGTGGGACTATTCTCCCATCTCCTAGGGATGGATCGAGTTGCCAAGTGGATGCTGGGAGGGATACTCCTCTCCGTGGTGGGGAGTGCGGTCATTGGCTACGGGGATTTCGCTTTGGGGAGAGGAGCCTTGTGGGGGGACATCCTGGCCTTGGGGGGAGCGGTGATGGTCACTGGCTATCTAATGGCTGGCCGAAGGCTCAGACAGGGGCTCTCGCTTTTGCCTTATGTCTCTCTTACCTATTCCGTGGCCGCGGCTGTGACGCTACTTCTCTGCCTTCTCACCGGACAGCGGTTCACCGGCTACTCATCTACCACCTATCTCATGTTCATTCTCTTGGCCCTGCTGCCCCAGGTGATCGGTCATTCGGCTTTCAACTGGGCTTTGGGGTATCTTTCGGCCCCTTTCGTCAGCGTCACTATCTTGGGAGAGCCAGTAGGGGCCACGATTTTGGCCTACCTCATACTTAATGAAGTTCCCACCCTTCTGAAAATGATAGGCGGAGTGATGATCCTTTCCGGCATCTACCTGGCTTCACGGCAAGAAGTGGTCGAGGTTGTCCCCGTAAAATGACCACTCGCTTGATTCTGGTGCGGCACGGGGAGACGGATTGGAACCTGGAGGGGCGGTATCAGGGACAGGCCGATCTCCCTTTGAACGAGCGTGGGAGGAAGCAGGCCAAACTCCTGGCTGAACGGCTAAGGGGTGAGAGGATCGAGGCTATCTATGCCAGCGACCTCTCCCGTGCCTACGAGACGGCAGAGATCATAGCGGAGGCTATTGGCCTGGAAGTGAAGCCCCTCGAATCGCTGAGGGAGGTAGATACCGGGGTTTGGACGGGTCTTACTTTCCAGGAGGTGGAGAGTAGGTACCCAGAGCATCTCAGGGAGTGGCGAGCCGACCCGTTAAGGGTGAAACGATTGGAGGGGGAGTCCTATCTGGAACTCTTCGAGAGGACCAGGACAGCCATAGAAGAGATAGTGGAGGCTCACCCCGATCAGACCGTGCTCATCGTCGGCCATGGTGGAAATATAAAATGCATGGTTCTAGATGCCTTGGGGGTGAGGGCGGACCGCGCCATAGAGATAGCCAGCCGATTCGCGGCTGATAACGCCTCCTTGCACATCCTACGGTCTGATGGAGAAAGGGTGCTAATAGAAACCCTGAACGACACCTGTCATCTCGATCGGTTGTCTAGGAAATGATGCGCGTCAACGATAGAGGGATAAACCATATACTTTTCGACTTGGATGAGACACTCTACCCCAAGGAGACGGGGTTGATGGCGGTTGTTAGCCAGCGCATCAACGACTATATGCGGCAACGGCTGGGGATACCCGCTTCCCAGATCCCGGAACTGAGAAAGCGATTTTATCGCCGCTATGGCACTACCAGCCGGGGCCTCTATCTCCATCACCATCTAGACATCCATGATTACCTGATCTATGTTCACGATCTGCCGGTGGAGGAGTATCTATTACCTGACCCTCTCTTGGACGAGGTGCTGGGTAGCATCGAGGCAGAGAAGGTGGTCTTCACCAACTCGCCTCGCGAGTACGTTCAGCGGGTGCTCAGGGCCCTAGGCGTGGAACGCCATTTTGACCGCATCTTCGATATCTATTTCTTGGAGCAGATCAATAAACCCCATAAGCGGGCCTACCTCAAGGTTACAGAGGTCTTGGAAACCGAGGGCCAGGATTGCTTGATTGTTGATGACTTGGCCAGGAATTTGAAGCCAGGGAAGGATCTAGGGATGGTGACCGTCCTGGTGGGCGATGGTCCTCAAGGATCCCTGGGGGAGAAGGAGGGTGTGGATTTTGTGATCCCCAGGGTGACCGAGTTGAAGAGGATAATGAAGAGAGCATGAGCGACAAAGTCGTAACTCTATCTGAGGCTGTAGCCTTGGTGCAACCTGGGGACACCATCGCCTTAGGGGGCATGACTCTCTACCGTCGGCCGGTAGCCTTCGTGCGGGAACTGATCCGCTCTGGGGTTGAGGATCTGACTCTGTTGGCCCTCACGGCGGGGTATGAAAGCGATCTCTTAGTGGGCGCTGGCTCTGTCAGGCGGATTCGCACCTGTTACTTCGGGCTGGAGATTTTCGGGTTGGCTCCCATGTTCACCAAGAAAGCAAGGGATTTGGAGATAATCGAGGAGACGGAGATCTCTTTGGCTCTGGGGCTTCGAGCCACTTTGAGCGGGATAGGCTTCCAACCAGCTCGCGCCTGGCAGGGAACAGATCTCCTAAAGGTGCGGCCCGATGTGAAGGCTATCTCTTGTCCCTACACTGGGGAGTGGTATGTCGCCTTCCCAGCCATTAAGCCCGATGTGGCGGTGATCCACGTTCAGGAGTCGGACCGCCAGGGCACCGCTATCCTGAAAGGCAATTTGGCCCTGGATAGGGAGATGGCTCTCGCTGCCAAGCGGGCGATCATCACTACTGAGAGGCTCATAGAGGGGGTGGAGGGGGAGATTGGGACTTTCCCCTCTCGGGTGGATGCCGTCGTCCTGGCTCCCAAAGGCGCTTACCCCACCTCTTGTTATCCCTACTATCGCTTGGCTAGCCAGGAGATATTAGATTATGTAGACGCCTGCTCCAAGGGCGAGTTCGAGGAGTACCTGACGCAGTTTCTAGATGGAGGTGAGGTTGGGGGCCGCTGACTATTACACCATCGATGAGTTGATCGTAACTTGCATATCACGTCAGGCGAAAAACGGGGACCTGATGGCCCAAGGTATAGCCACCCCTTTGGTGGTCGCCGGTTATATCCTGGCTAAGTTGACCCACGCTCCGGATCTCGTCTTCGCCGTGGCTACGGGGGGTTGCACCACCAACTCTTGGGCGCCCCTCTCCATTTCCAGGGCTGAGGAGGCTAATCTGGAGAAACCGTTGTATATTTTCGGTTTCGATGAAGTGGCTGGAACCCTCATGTTTACCCTTCAGCCCAAGGAGTTCTTCCGACCGGCGCAGGTCGACCCTAGAGGCAATTTCAATAATGTGGTTCTAGGGGACTACTATGCTCCCAAGTTGCGGCTGCCAGGGTGTGGGGGGATCGCCGATGTGACCAATTACTCTTCCCAAGTTTACCTTTACGTGCCCCGCCATAGCCGGGCCGTCTTCGTGGAGCGGCTCGACTTCGTAAGCGGCGTCGGTGTGCTAGAGGAGGAGCAGCGTAGAGAGTTATCCATCCTCAGTCCCGGTCCCCGCTACCTGGTGACAAACCTGGGCACTTTCGATTTCGAAGGGGGGCGAATGAGGCTCCTTTCCTATCATCCGGGAGTGAGCGTGGAGCGGATACAGAAGAAGACCGGGTTCCCTCTGGCTATGGCGCCAGATCTCCATGAGACGCTGCCTCCTTCCGCCGAGGAGGTGAGGCTTTTGAGAGAGGAGATAGACCCCCTGAGTATCCGGGAGTTGGAGCGTCTCAGCGGGGGGAGAAGGCGAGCCAAATTGAGGGAGATCATCGAGCGAGAAGCAGAAGGGTCTTAGTTGAGGAGGTAGTATGGCTTCCCAAGAGTATATGAACGTCTGGGCCATAGCCCAGGTGGGGCAAGGGGAACTCAGCCCTGTTAGCCTGGAGTTGGTGGCTGCAGCCCGAGAGTTAGCCGACCGGATGGGGGAGCGGGCGGAGGTGGTCCTTTTGGGTCACCAGGTGGAGGATCAAGTTCAGGAGTTGATCCGTCGGGGAGCCGATCTTGTTTACCTAGCCGATGACCCCACGTTGGCCGATTATTCAACGGAGGGTTACCTGGCAACTTTGACCGCTTTAGTGGAGGCTAATCGCCCCCTGGTCCTCCTCCTGGGGGATATGGAGATGGGACAGGATCTGGCTCCCCGTCTGGCCCAGCGTTTGGGGACGGGCCTCATCTCTGGGTGCACCCGCCTGGAGATGGACCTGACAGAATGGCTTCTTCTGGGGACCAGCCCGGCCTATGGTGATCGACTGATGGTCACCTCCTCTGTCCCTCAAGGGCGGCCCCAGATGGCCACTCTGCGCCCAGGGGCCATAGAGCCTTTCCCCCCGGACGATTGGCGGACGGGAAGCGTGAAAAAGGTGAGCCTGGAAGAGGTTAAACCCGCCGTGAAGATAGTGGGGAGAGGGCTTGAAACGCCTCCACCGACGCTAGAAGAGGCGCGGGTGGTAGTTGCGGGAGGCCGGGGCATGGGAGGCCCGGAGGGGTTCGAGATGCTTCGGGAGTTGGCCGAACTCTGGGGCGGGGCCGTGGGAGCCTCCCGAGGAGCGGTAGATGAGGGGTGGATAGGGGAGGAGCATTGGGTGGGAGGTGCTGGCGGAAAGACGGTGAAGCCAGATTTGTATATCGCCTGCGGCATCTCTGGAGCCATTCAACATTATCTGGGCATCAAGGAGTCGAAGTATATCGTGGCTATCAACACCGATGAGCGGGCCCCCATAATGGAACTGGCGGACGTGGGGATCGTGGGGGATGTCCACGAGGTGGTGCCGGCCCTCATCGAGGAGTTGAAGGCCAGGCGCAAGGGATAATCTGGTGTGGCATTGCAGGTCATCTGCAACCCCTGCTACCCGGATTTCAAAGCGAAAACGGAGGTCGGGTTTCCATACCCGACCTTTATGGTGCAGCATAGAGCAGGTATGGAAGCTTGCCCTATCTAACTATACTGCCCTTCGGGCCTGAGGGGCCTCAGGGTCCCGAAGGAAAGCATCCTTTCCTTACAGGATCCCGTGGGACAGGATGCGAATGCATGTGACGTGTTCGCTAAATGTTCAGGGCAGGCTCGCCCACTACCTTCGGACAGATACGGGGCTCTGTCGCTACATTTGCGGCACCTGACATCTCTCAGATTGAGGCGGAAACCTGTCCTACTAAACTATTCGTCGCCCTCTATCTTGAGATACGACCGTACCAGATTGACCCCCGAGAAGTGGCCCAGGGTCCAGTAGGCTATGGGCAGTTCCCGTCCCAGGAGGCGATCCCTTATCTCTTTTGGGCTCAAGCCCTGGCCGTGAAGTTGCCACACCTTCTTCCCCAACTCCTCCAGATATTCTGCCTTTTTCTCGATGGCCTCTTCAGGGTCGTCCCGAATGGTCCCTGAACCCTGGAATAGGTGCTTGGCAGACAAAGCGCTCAGCCTCTTCAGCGAAGAGATGATGGCGTAGATGTCGCTACCGGCCTGCAAAGCCTTATCTAGCCCGCCGATGTAGGCGTCGCCGGTGAAAAGCCAGCCCATTCTTGGCTCATAGAGGGAGACGTGATCCTCGCTGTGGCCGGGCGTGGGGATGACTTGGAAGGAGTAGTGTCCGGTGACCACCACCTCACCGATGGGGTTTCCCTGGGAAGGGGCTGGGCTCCCCCAGATGAGGCGACGATAGAGTTGGAGACGCAACCTTTTGGGGTCGGCCAGGATGGGGAGGGCCAGGAGGTGGGCCAATATCTCCACCCCGAACTTCTCTTGCAAGATGGTGTTTCCGCCGATGTGGTCCTCGTGGCTGTGGGTATTGACGATCCTCTCTAGTCCTAACTTCTCGATAACCGATAAGAGTTGCCGGGAAGTGTGAGGGCATCCAGTGTCGATGAGGAGTCCGGCCACCCAGTAGGCGGCGGTATAATAAAGGGGGTGGCCTAGGATAGACCTCGCTAGGCGAATCTTGACCACCTCTCCCACCCCCTCGACTTCTATCATGGTCTTATTCTGGCAAGAGTGCCGGGCCTTGTCAAGGCTTGTCTTGGAGGGGAGATTGTGATATATTCACCTGGGCTCCAAGAGCCCATAATCGTGTATGGTTCACATCTTGAGGATATTCACCACCCGAAGGAAGGGGGCGAAAATGGGTGAGGAGAAGAGGGAAGAGGGCAAGAAGAGGTCAAGCCTGGTGCCGGGTTTGATCCTCATCATTCTGGGGCTGGCGTTTCTGGTCTTGCAATTCGTGGAACGCCCCTGGGGGCCGGGGTTCATCTTCGCTTTGGTGGGGCTCATCTTCGTGGTCAGCGCCCCCATCACTCGTAACCCGGGGTTATACATCCCCGGTTTCATCCTTCTTGGTCTTGGAGCGGGGTTGGCAGGGATGACCCTTCTTCCCCCAGAGGAGAAGAACTGGCCTCTCATCCTTATTGGTTTGGGGTTAGGGTTTCTGGCTATCTGGCCTACATTTACTATGCCTCAGAGGCAACACCCCTGGCCCCTATATCCTGGGGGCATCCTGGCTGGGTTGGGCCTCCTCTTCTGGATGGCGGAGTACGGGGTCCTTGGGCTTACCATGGAGTCCCTCTCCTCCATCCTAAGGTGGTGGCCGCTCATCTTGGTGGTCATCGGGGCGGCGATCGTCTACCGCTGGTATCGGGAGAGGGAAGAGGGAGGCTGAGACGGCTAGATTCCTCCAGCGGGAGATCGAGGCTCGCTCGATTCTCAGCAAGTCGGGGATCTCAGAGGTGACCTACGCCCTCAACCCCTACGTGGGCTGTCAACACGGTTGCGTCTATTGCTACTCGGTCTTCATGAAGAGGTTCACCGGGCATGGGGAGGAGTGGGGCACCTTCGTCGATGTGAAGGTGAACGCCCCCCAGGTCTTGGCTAGGGAACTGAAGCGGGCCAAACCGGGAGAGGTTCTCCTCTCTTCGGTGACGGACCCCTACCAGCCGTTGGAGAGGGAGTATCAATTGTCGCGGGCTTGTCTCGAGATACTGCAAGAATATCCCCAGTTCCCGGTCAGCATACTGACCAAGTCGACCTTGGCACTGCGAGACCTGGATCTTTTGTCCCAGATCGAGGATCTGGAAATGGCCTTCACCATCACCGGCCTCGATGAGGGCGCGCGGCGGATATTCGAGCCCCGAGCCTCGCCGACACGGGCTCGGATCGAGGCTCTGGCACGGCTCTCGGAGGCAGGCCTAAAAACTTGGGCTTTCTTCGGCCCTGCTCTCCCTTACATCTCCGATGGGGAGAAAGAGATCGGGGCCCTCTTCGGGGAGTTGAAGGAGGCGGGGGTGAAGCGGGTTCTCGTGGACAGCCTCAATCTGAAGGGAGCCATGTGGGGAAGGGTGAAGCGGACTATCTCCATCCACTACCCTGACCTGTTGGAGGCCTATCGCCTCTTGGCCGCTGACAGAAGGGCCTACTCTTCTCTCTTGGGAGAGCGGGCGCGGCGGGCAGCGGCCAAGTATGGTCTGGAGTGCGAGACTTGCTTCTGAGAGCTTTCGAAGGAACCCATTACGAGATCGGCTATCGGTTGGGATGTGGCTTGACTACCCTCTATATACCGGAGAGCGACAGCCAGGGATCTGAGTTCGCTGCCCGGTGTGAGGCCATGGTTCAGGAGATCTATCCTCCCATCACGGAGAAGGTGGAGGGACTCATCGAGGGGAGTGGGCTTTCGGTCCATGATTTCAAGAGCTATTTCTATACCCGAGGCGGGCCACCCCAGATCGGCTGCACCAACTTGGCCATCTTGCCCCCTTATACGAAAGAAGGCTTTCTCCTTCTAAGCGGCAACTACGATTGGTTCTACTCGGCCAGGGAATGGCGGGAGGTGAGGGTGATCCGACCCCAAGGAGCCTACTCCCACATCTCGGTAACCCACCATTGGGCTGGGAGTCCCGATGCCCTCAATGAGAGAGGGGTTGCGGTGTTTCTCTCGGTCTTGCCAGAGAGGGAAGTCAAGAAGCCGGGATTACAGTGGCACCTGGTTATCGATATCCTGATGGAGACCTGCAGCCATTTGGAGGAGGCGCGCGAGTTCATCACCTCGGTTCCCCATCTGCAGGCTTTTAACTACCTCATTGCCGATGAGCATCAGGCTATCGTGGCCGAGGCCATGCCCGATAAAGTCTTGATCAGGGAGCCAGAGGGCGGGTTCTTGGTGGCTACCAATCACTTGCCAGGAAGGGAGTTTCCCGAGGAGGAACTGACGGAGGTAGAAAGGCTTCGCCAGAGACGATCCCTCACACGTTACAAAAAAGTGCACCAAATGGTGGGAGAGAGGTCAAGGGAGGTCGATTTGGAGGCTATCAAGGCGATCCTGCGGGATCATGAGGCTCCTATATGCCGGGGAGACCATCCCTCGATGGAAGAGAGGGGAGGGTTTGACGGTGTCTTCGGCACTATCTGGTCCCTCATCTGTCAACCGGGAAGAAGGGAATTCCTTCTCGCCACGGGGCACCCCTGTAATAGCGAGTATGAGAGGTATTCTTCATGGTGAAAAGAGGCAAACTTTCGGGGAAAAGGGTCTTGGTCACATCTGGGTCCACAAGAGCCCCTATCGATGCGGTGAGGTATATCACCAACAAGTCTACCGGCCGGCTGGGGGGCCTGATAGCAGAGGAGGCGCTTAGGGAAGGGGCGGAGGTGACCTATATCTATGGCAAGGGGAGCGTACTCCCCCAAGTCGCGGAATCCGCTTCCTTGCACCTGGTGGAGGTGGAGACGGTGCCAGAGTTGATGGAGAGGGTAAGAGGGGAGTTAGAGGAGACTGACTACCAGGCCATTATCCATGCTATGGCTGTCTTGGATTATGTGCCTGAGGCCCCCAGGGAGGAGAAGGTGCCTTCGGGGAAGGAAGAGTGGCAGATAAGGCTGGTTAAGACTCCCAAGGTGATAAAGATGATCCGAGATCTAGCCCCCCAGGCTTTTCTCGTGGGGTTCAAACTGGAGGTGGGAAGCAGGGAGGAGGAACTGATCGGGATCGCCCATCGGTGGCTCTTGGCCAATAAGACTGATCTGGTAATGGCCAACGACCTTTTGCAGATCGAGCGGGGGAACCATGTGGGCTACTTGGTGAATCCAGAGGGCGAGGTTGTCGCTCGGGCGGAGGGCAAGAGAGAGATAGCGAGGAGGTTGGTGGAAATCATCACAAGAGATTAAGGAGGCCGCAAAATGGCCAAGGACCTGGAAGGTAAGACCATTCTTTTGGGGGTCACAGGGAGCATCGCTGCCTATAAAGCGCCGGCTATCCTGAGGAAATTGAAGAGTCTGGGAGCCGACGTTATTGTGGCCATAACCAAGGCGGGCACGGAGTTTGTCACGCCGCTGACCTTTAGGGCCCTCTCTGGGAACCCGGTCCTGGTGGAGATGTTCGAGCCGGCCACGGAGTGGCAGATCGAGCATGTGATCCTGGCTCAAAAGGTGGATGTGGTCTTGATCGCCCCGGCCACGGCCAATATCATCGGTAAGATAGCCTCGGGGATCGCTGACGATATGGTCTCTCTGACGGTGATGGCCACCAGGGCACCGGTGGTGATCGCTCCAGCCATGAACGTCAATATGTATGAGAACCCTATCGTACAGGAGAATATCAAGAAACTGGAAGGGGTGGGCTACACCTTTGTAGAGCCGGGGGTGGGTGTCTTAGCCACAGGGATCGAGGGGAGAGGGCGACTGGCGGAGTTGGAGGAGATAGTGGAAAAGGTATGCGAACTCTTGTCGGAAGGGCGTCGTCTCGGGTAAAGGGAATCTTGTACGGAAAGGGTGGATATGATCACTCGGAGTTGCACCGAGATCACCTTCCCGGTACGGTATGCGGAGACAGATGCTATGGGCATCGTCTACCACTCGAACTACATAGTCTGGTTCGAGGTGGGGCGAGGAGAATACATGAGACAGAAGGGGTGGGAGTACGCCGACTTAGAGGCTCGGGGGTACTATCTCCCCGTCTCTGAATTGGAGGCTCGCTTCCTGGCCCCGGCTCGGTACGGCGACCTGGTGACGGTCAAAACTTGGCTCGAGGAACTCCGGAGTCGGAAGATAACCTTCGCCTATGAGGTGGTCAAAGATAGTACGAGGGAGGTTCTGGCCGTGGGCCATACTGAGCATATCTGTACCGATAAGATGGGCCGTGTGAGATCGATCCCCAAGGAGGTTAGGGAGATGCTTCGCGCGGAGGTGAGTTAGATGGGCATCTCCTGGCGGATCGCAAAGATAGGTCGCGTCTCGATACAGATCGACGGCAGTTGGGTGATCATCTTCGCCTTGGTGACCTGGAGCCTGGCGGTCTCTTATTTTCCTCAGCAATATCGAGGGTGGTCTTCCTTTCTCTATTGGAGCCTGGGCCTGGCTACCAGTCTCCTCTTCTTCGCCTCCGTCTTGGGGCATGAGTTAGCCCATTCTCTGGTGGCCCTCTGGCAAGGGATAGAGGTGGAAAGCATAACCCTTTTCATCTTCGGAGGCGTGGCCCGCATAACAGAGGAGATGAAAAGCCCTTTGACGGAGATACTTCTGGCTTTCGCTGGCCCCCTGGCTAGTCTCACCTTCTCGGCCTTTTTCGCCTTCGTTTGGGCCTTCGGCCACCTCTTCATGGCCCCACCCCTGGCTGCTTTGGCTCGTTACCTCTTCATGATCAACGGCATGGTGGCTCTCTTCAACCTCATCCCCGGCTTCCCTCTAGATGGAGGACGGATCTTGCGCGCTGGGGTATGGTGGCTCACCGGGGACCTGAGGGGGGCTACTCGTCTCGCTTCCAGTGTCGGTCAAGGGGTGGCGTTCTTGCTCATCTTCTCCGGGGTTTGGAGCCTCTTTTGGGGGGATTTGGGTAACGGGCTGTGGCTGGTCTTCATCGGTTGGTTCCTCCACGATGCGGCCAGCGCCAGTTACCGTCAACTGGTTGTGCGAGATATCTTGCGGGAGATGAAGGTGGGAGATCTCATGAGCAGGGATTTTCAGCTCGTGGAGAGCGGTATCCCCCTCAATAGGCTGGTGGACGAGTATATCTTAAGGTCGAGGGATCACGCCTACCCAGTGGTCGATGGGGAGGAACTTTTGGGCATCATCTGCCTCCACGATGTTAAGGCGGTGTCTCGGGAGAGGTGGCTCACCACCACGGTGAGAGAGACGATGACCCCTCGAGTTCAACTGGTCATCGTTTCTCCAAGAGACGATTGCGCCCAGGCTATCAAGGCCCTGAGCGAGCATAATATTAGGCAGTTGCCGGTCTTGGAAGAGGGAAGATTGGTGGGCTTACTCCGGCGCAGTGACGTGCTCAACGCTGTTCGAACGAAGCAAGAGTTGACATAAAGCAATGCCCGAACTCCCGGAGTTAGAGGTAACAAAGGGGTTCCTCCAAGAGCACGTTGTCGGTCGTAGGATAGAGAAGGTAGAGGTCTTGCGGCCTATCGTAGTGCGTAACCTCGCTGATCTCGACTTCACTTCTCTGGAGGGTCAGGCTTTTACTGAGGTATGGCGTCGAGGTAAGTACCTTATCTTTTCCCTTGATGCCCTCTACCTGGTGATAAACCCCATGCTGAGCGGGCGGCTCTACTTTTGTCTTTCCACTGAACGGCGCCTGGCCAAAACTTTCGTGATATGGCACCTGCAAGATGGTATCGACCTTCGATATGTGGACGAGAGGCAGATGGGAAAGGTATATCTAACCCCTGATCTATCTTTGGTGCCCGGCTTCGCTAGGCAGGGGCCTGAAGCCCTGGAAGTGACCTTTGAGAGTTTCAAAGAGCGTTTGAGGCGGCATCGGGGGGAGATAAAAAGGGTTCTGATCAATCAGGCCTTCGTAGCCGGCATAGGCAACGCCTACGCGGACGAGATCCTCTTTCGAGCCGGGGTATACCCTTTCAGAAGACGACCACGCCTCACTGGAGAGGAGATAAGGAGACTTTATGAGGCCATGCGTGCGGTGCTCGAGGAGAGCATTGCTATCATCCGGAAGCAGATGGGCGATCAGATCCACCTCAAGTTCCGCGATTTCTTAGCCGTACATGGAAAGGGAGGTTCTCCCTGTCCTCGTTGTGGCATCCTCATCTCCGAGGTGAGAGCTCGGGGTCGGCTCACTAACTTCTGCCGGAGTTGCCAGCCGGGGATCATGATCGGCCGCTCCCGTAGCCTTAGAGGGTAGGATGAGGCGAGAAGAGTTCGAAAGGCTGGTGGCTGAAGCCCTGAAGGGGCTCCCCGAGGAGTTCCAAACAAGGTTGGACAACGTTGACGTGGTAGTGGCTGCCCATCCGACGAGGGATCAGATCGAAAGAGCGGGGATAGCCCCCCACCAGACCCTCTTCGGCCTCTATGAGGGGGTGCCCCTCACCAAGCGGGATAGGGGGTATCATCTCGTTCTGCCGGATAAGATAACCATCTTCCAGCGGCCTATGGAGGCTGTCTGCCGCACGAACGAAGAGATCCGTAACCTCGTGCGGGAGACGGTGATGCATGAGATAGCCCACCATTTTGGCATAGGGGATGAGAGGCTGAAAGAGTTAGAGAAGGATGGGTGAGGGAAAGAGGGTGGTGGCAACGGAGGTGCGCGTCCGATACGCGGAGACCGACGCTCAAGGGGTGGTCTACTACGCCAACTATTTCGTCTGGTTCGAGGTGGCTCGCATGAGTTACTTGCGGGCCATCGGCTACGACTACGCCACCCTGGAGCGCGACGGCTTGGGCTTTGTCATCGCCGAGGCGACCTGCCAATACCAGGCTCCCGCTCATTTCGATGAAGAACTGGTGGTGAGGACATCTGTAGGCGAGATTCGCAATCGGAGTTTCGTATTCGAATACGAGGTGTACAATAAGGAGAGTGGCCAACTGTTGGCCACCGGCTCTACAGTACAGGTCTTTATAGACGAGGGTAGGAGACCCAGGGAGATCCCACCTAAATTGCGGGCTATATTGGAGGGGCCGGCTCTTTAGAACTCCGTCACCCCGGTGAAAGTGAAATTATCTATCTTGAGAGCGGGTACGCAGCCACACCCCAGGTGGCTACTGAGAAGGAGTTTTCGCTCCTTCCCTATCATCTCCACGGAGGATAGAGCCTCCAGGATGCTCTGGGTGAAGCGGAGGTTTTTGATGGGGCGGGTGATCTCTTCTTTCTCGATGAGGAAAGTTCCGTCCCTGGTCATCCCGGTGATGATCGTTTTAAAGCGGTGAACGGGGTTCATGTAGTGGAAGCGGGTGACCCAGATGCCCCGTTCTGTAGAGGCGAGCATCTCTTCCTTAGTGGCCTGGCCAGCGGCCATAAAGCGGTTCGCGGGCAAGGGGCCATAGGGGTTAGGAGCGGGAAGGGTGGCGTGGCCTGTCGATTCCTTCCCCTCTTCGCGCCCCGCGGTATAGGTGTCGTAGACCACGGCGGTGGCTAGGCCTTCCTTTATGAAATCCACCTTCCTCTTGGGGACACCCTCGTAATCGAAGGGCATGGGCAGCCCTTGGGGATCGAGCCCATCATCCCAGAGGGAGATATTTTTTCCCGCGATCTTCTCTCCAAACCGATCGGTCATGAAACTCCGCTTCTCTTGAACGGCCAGCGCCCCGCAGCCCAGGTAGGTGAGGTAGAAGAGCATCTCCTCCACGGCGTGCTCCTCCAAGATCACCGTGTAGTCTCCGGGCTCGATCTCTACAGGGTCTCGGCTACGAAGGGCTTTCTCTATCGCCTCTTGGCCTAAGGTTTGAGCATCTATCTGGGTCACATCGACTGAGGTAGCGTGAGCGTAGCCAGAGCCGGAATCGGCCATGATCACGATCTCCAGATCGGCAAGGGTGGTAGGGTAGTAGGCGAAGACCTCTAGGGAGTTGGCCACGGCTATCTCCTCTCTGGCGGTAGTGAAAGCCCCCGAGGCGCTTAGGCCCTTCTTTTGAGCTTGGTGACAGACTATCCCTGCGGCCTCTGCTCGCTCTTGGGGGCTAAAGAGCGCCGTGGCTTCCACGAATCCCCCCACTTGGGGAATGGGCTGTGGTGAGGGCAGAGATAGGAAGTCAGGGTTTTCCCTTTGGAGTTTGGTCGTCTCGATGGCAGACTCCACCGCTTGAGTCAGCGCTTCGTCTCTCAGGTCGTTAGTGGTGGCCACGCCTATCTTCCTGCCTACCACTGCCCGCACTCGAATCTGGGCGTTCATTTCGGCCACGTTTTGATGGATATAGGAGTTGGCGAAGCGGGTCAACTCATTCTCCTCCCCCAATATCACCACCTCCGTCTGGTCGGCGGTGGAAAGAGCCAGCACCCGTTCCGCGATCTCCTTTATCCTCGCTTCGCCAAGCATCACTTCTCCTTTCGCAAGAGGCTCTGAATCTCACTTGCCACGGAGGGCTTAATCCTCTGCTCTGAGAGGAATGTGTCGAGCAACTCAAGATCCACTCGGGCTTTCAACAACGAGGTTATCTGGTTGACGCGCTCTTCTCTCTTAGGCATGAGGTAGTAGGTCACTAGTTGGATCTCTAGGGGGATGGAAGACACCTTCCGCCCCTGGAAAGGAAGGAAAGACTCCCGCCGCCAGAGCAAGGAATCCACCCCCAGTTGCACACTTCCCTGGGGAGTCTCTATCACTAACTCGCCGATGAGGTCGATCTCCACTCCCTCGATGCGGCAATGGCCGTAGTAGCTGGCGAAGGGCTCACTGGCTCGCCAGTGGGGCAGGCTCTCCACGAATTCCCCCAGGGTTTCAGCCGTGAGGCGGGCTGCGTCACCGCTGGGTAGGAAGAGATCGACGTCGCGTGGCGAGATCTCCAGCCCTTGCAGAGCCAACGCCACGCTCCCCCCGAGTTTCCACTCGATGGAGGAGCCCGGTAGCCTCTCTAGGAGGGTTGAAAGGGCTCGTCGGATCTGGGTGGGGAGCATGCCTATCTTATCACTCCCACACGAACACTCCTGAAGCGAGCGGGAGTGGCTCCATGTCCCACATGGGCCGACTGGCTGGGCTGCCCCTTGCCGCAGTTGGGGGTGCCCCATATCTGCCAATGATCCCTGTTGCAGATGGCGTCGCAGGAGCCCCAAAACTCCGGCGTGATGCCAGTATAAGTGGCGTTCTTCAGAAGAGCACCCAATTTGCCCTTCTTTATCTCGTAGGCGATCTCCGTCCCAAACTGGAAGTTGAGCCGCTTATCGTCGATGCTCCACGATTTATTGGTATCCATGAAGATCCCCTCTTCGGTATCGGCGATGAGATCTTCGAGGGTCCACTCTCCGGGCTCTAGATTGACGTTGGTCATGCGGATGAGGGGGATGCGGTTCCAGCCATCGGCCCGCATAGCACCGTTGCTCCTCTGGCCGATCTTGGCCGCTGTCTCCCGAGATGTGAGGTAACCGACGAAGAGGCCTTCCTGCACGATGGGCGTACGCTGAGCCGGAAGCCCTTCATCATCGTAGCCGAAAGTTCCTAGCCCTCCAGGGAGGGTGGCGTCAGCAGTGATGTTTACTATCTCAGAGCCATACCGGAAATCGCCCAACTTCTCTAGGGTGAGGAAACTCGTTCCCGCGTAACTCGCCTCCGTGCCCATCACTCTATCCAACTCGATGGGGTGGCCACATGACTCATGGATCTGGAGGGCCAGTTGGGTCCCCCCCAGGATGAGAGTGGTTATCTCGCTGGGGCATTGTTTGGCGGTGAGTAGGGATACCGCCTCCTCGGCCATCCCTTGAGCGTTCTCCGCCAGGCCCATGCTCACGATGAATTCGTAGCCCGCCGTCGCCTGGTGACGGCCGAAGGAGTTGGGATAGGAGCGGGTTTGCACCTCATCCTCGCTAGTAGCCATTGCTTCCAGGCCGGCGCCGCTCTCTATTATCTCTTGTTCTATGTAACTCCCTTCTGTGCTGGCGAAGATCTGGTTCTCCCGGATGAAGATCATGCCGCTCTCGGCCACGGCGATCCCTTTCACTTTCCTCATCTCCCCATCAGCGGCCAAGAGCAGGGCTATCTTTTCTTCCAGGGGGATGGAGAAGGGATCGATCTTGACCGGGGTGTGATAAGTGTCTTTATGGACCTCCGGAGGGCCCAACTCCACACCTTCTCGCTTCACCAAGGCGCTGGCCTTCGCTATCTCCACCGCCTGGGCGGCGACTCTCTCTACCTCCTCGGAGGTGAGGCGGGAACTGGAGGCGAACCCCCAGGCGTCATCGACCAGGACCCGTATGCCCAAGCCTTGGTCCCTATTCAAAGAGAGGCCCTCTACCACGCCGTTTTTGACATCTATCCTCTCCGTTACCAGGTGGATGATCCGTATATCGCCGTAAGCCGCTCCCTTCAATTGGGCTAGGTTTAGGGCCCGATGGGCTAACTCTTTCAAGGTCCCCTCCTGGATAGGCTATTTGACAACGACCGATACGAGACGTATACTAATAGCAGAGATAAGGGAGGCATCGATGCCCCTTTACGAATATGTTTGTGATGATTGCCAGATGAGATTTGAGACCTTGCGCACTTTCAGTCAGGCCGATGATCTCTTGCCTTGTCCCCGTTGCCAGAGCAAAAGGACCAAACGAGCCATCTCCCGTTTCGCCGCTTTCAGCAAAACCGGCGGGGAGACAGCCGGTCGATCCTTGGGCGGCAACTCCTGTGCTGCCTGCTCGGCGGATAGTTGCGCTACTTGCGGTTGACCTCGTGTAGGCGCGGACATGCGTCCGCGCTCTTATTCCCCATCTTAGACCAGTTGGCGCTTTTTGTCAACGGTTCGCCTCTGTGATAGAATCCCAATCTATGGAAGAGAGTAAGGCTTTCGCTTTCCGGGTGGTAGGTCGTTGTCCCGAAAGTTGGGCTCGGGCCGGGGTGATACGTACCCCCCATGGAGAGATCCCCACCCCTGTCTTCGCCCCCGTGGGCACCCAGGCGACGGTGAAGTCTGTCTCGCCGCAGGAACTTTTAGAACTGGGGGCCACCCTCATCCTAGCCAATACCTATCATCTCTACCTCCGCCCTGGCCCAGAGGTAGTAGCCGGCCTGGGGGGGATACATCCCTTCATGGGCTGGGAAGGGCCGATCATGACCGATAGCGGTGGCTTCCAGGTCTTCAGCCTGGAGCATCTCCGGAGGGTGGATAACGAGGGGGTGGCCTTCCGTTCCCATCTCGACGGCTCGGAGCAACATCTCACGCCAGAGAGGGTGATAGAGATTCAAGAGCAATTAGGGGCCGATCTCGTCCTTTGTTTAGATATCTGTACCCCTTATCCCAGCAGCCGAGAGCAGAGCGAGGCCGACTTGGGGCGGACCCATCACTGGGCAGCGCGGTCTCTTAAGGCGCATACCCGATCCGACCAGGCCCTCTTCGGTATCGTACAAGGCGGAACGTATGCTGAGTTAAGGGAGGAGAGCGCCCGCTTCTTTGCCGACTTAGATTTCCCCGCTTATTCCATCGGGGGGTTGAGCGTGGGGGAGCCGAAGGAGATGATGCATCAGATGCTGGAGGTGACGGTGCCCCTCCTGCCCGAGGATAAGCCCAGGCACCTTCTGGGGGTTGGCTCTCCGGAAGACTTATTTGAGTGCACGGCCCTGGGGATCGATATCTTCGATTGTGCCCTGCCCACCCGCATCGCTCGCAACGGCTCCTTCCTCACCCGGCACGGGAGGCTCAATATCCGCAACTCCCAGTACACCGATGATCCGGCGCCCATTGAGGAGGGGTGCGAGTGTTACGCTTGCCAGAACTTCTCCCGGGCTTATCTGAGGCATCTGGTGATGGCTAAGGAGATCTTGGGGGTTCGCCTGGCTACCGTTCATAACTTACATTTCATGCTCAACCTAATGAGGGAGATACGGGAGGCGATATTGAGGGGGGATTTCATGGCTCTCAAGGAGGAGTTTCTAGCCTCCTATGAGGTGGTGGACTACGAGGCCCGCATGAGGAACAGGAAGGCTTGGTTGGCCAGGCTGCGGGGGGGATAGCGTGCTTCAAGCCTTAATCTTAGGTGTCGTCCAGGGGGCCACGGAGTTTTTACCCATAAGCAGTTCAGGCCACTTGGTGCTTGTCCCTTGGCTCCTCGGTTGGGAGAATCCAGGTTTGGCCTTTGACACTTTTCTTCACTTAGGGACCCTGGTTGCTGTCCTGGCTTACTTTCGGCATGATCTTTGGAGTCTAGCCCTGGCCTGGGCCGGTAGCCTTCGGGAGCGGAGTTTGGGCGCCCCCCAAGCCCGGGTCGCCTGGCTCATCATCTGGGGCACACTCCCCGCGGCGGTCATGGGGCTCACCTTGGAGAGTCTCTTCGAACGGCTTTTCGCTGCGCCGGTTTGGGTCTCGATCCTTCTTCTGGTGACAGGTCTGCTCTTATTCCTGGGCGAGGGGATGCGGAAGAGTGAAAGCCGGATGGAAAGTCTGACCTGGCTCGATGCTCTTCTTGTCGGCTTGGCGCAAGGGGTAGCCATCGCCCCGGGGATATCCCGCTCCGGGATCACCATCAGCGCAGGGCTTTGGCGAGGCCTTGAACGTGAGGAAGCAGCCCGTTTTTCCTTCCTCTTGGCCACTCCCGCTATTTTAGGGGCTAACCTTCTCCAACTCTGGGACCTGGCTAAACTGTCAGGTGCTGGGGAGGTGGCATCCACGCTTCTCTTGGGTTTCCTGGCCGCCGCCGTCAGCGGCTATCTGGCTATCCGTTTCTTCTTGGGTTTCCTTAAGCGACGATCTCTTTACCTCTTCTCTCTCTACTGCTGGCTCCTGGGCACGCTCACGTTCCTTATAGCCCTCCTTCGGTGATAAGATGTCTCCTTCGACTTGGCTCAGGCGCCATCTCATCTTACTGGCCGTTTTCGGTTCCTTTTTGATCGGTTGCGCCCCCACTATAGCCACTATAGAGCCCCACCCCCCGGTCCATCTCCGGCTTGCTGGTTCCACTTCCATGCAACCCCTAATGGAAGCCTTGACCGAGGCTTATAGTTCACGGTACGAGTACGTGACCTTCGCCCTGGAGAGTCGCAACTCGCAGGTGGGGTTGGACGCTCTGCGCGCTGGAGCCATCGATATCGCCTTGGTCTCACGGGAGATAAGGCCTGAGGAGATGAGTGGACTTCTGGCTACACCGATAGCCAGGGAGGGCATAGCCATCTTGGTCAACGAAGCGACCCCTATTGGCGCTCTCACCTTGGAGGAGTTGCGGTCGATCTTTGCCGGGGAGATCTTGTCTTGGGAAGAGGTAGGAGGCCAGGAAGGGGTTCATCCCGAAGGCTCAGTCCAAGGGGATATCCAGGTAGTAAGTCGAGAGGAGGGGTCAGGGACGAGGAGGGCTTTCGAGGCTTTGGCCATGGAAGGTAAGCGAGTGACCCCCACGGCGGTGGTGATGCCCACTAGCCAAGCGGTAGGTGAGTACATCACCCAGAGCCCTCACGCCATCGGCTATGTATCCATGGGGCTCGTCCCTCCGGACACAAGACCTCTCTTCATCCAGGGGGTAGAGCCGAATCCAGAGAGTGTTGTCAGTAGCGACTACCCTTTGATACGTCCCTTTCTCCTAGTGACCAAGGAGCGGCCAGATGAGGAAGTCCAGGCTTTCATCGACTTCTGCCTCAGCCCGGCGGGGCAGGCGATAGTAGGGCGGAAGTATGGAAGGGCGAGGTAAGGGAGGCCTTGCTGGCACCTTCTGCTGTTCAGTAGAACATGACCAGGTGTTGTAGAAGGCCTCTCTTTTCTCGGAGCCGACGAGGGGCTCCCCTACGCCTCGGGCTTTGAGGTTCTTCTCCAATTTATGTGGGTAAGTGTCTAGCAGGGTGAAGTAGACAGACAC
>CAYLIE010000016.1:0-59043 GCA_964383935.1 uncultured Anaerolineales bacterium
ATTTTCATTTGAGCGAACTATACCACTTCGGTAACATTTTAGACGAACCAAAGCGGGGGGTTGCGCTCCATGTGACCCCGTTCTAAGCCCCAATGGGTGGAGATGATGTCCATCAGGTTATAGGTCAGCCAAAGGTAGGCGATCTAGCGCTTTTCCCCACCGAACGGTTACCCTTCAAAATCTACTATACTACCTTTGGGGGATCAGTTCAACAAAGAGGAGATCTCTCTTCAATTTGCGACCTCGGTTGTCTGATGATAATGCGTGACCACCTAAAGTGTGATAAAATATCCGCGCCATGGTCATTGGAGTTTGTACCATCTATCTAGACTTGCCAGGTTGCCATTCTTTGAAGGATAAGCGACGCATCGTCAAGTCGATCCTGGCCCGAGTGCAGAACGATTTCAATGTGTCGGTCGCCGAGGTGGAAAGGAACGATGCCTGGCAACATGCGGTCTTAGGGGTGGCCTGTGTCTCCAACGACCAAGGTCACGTCCACAGGCTCCTCACCAAGGCGGTGAGGAGCATCGAGAAGGGGCGGTTCGACGCCCAGGTGGCCGACTACGAGATAGAGATAGTGTGAGGAGAAGAGGGTGCTCTGGATGATGAGGTTAGAACTCTCTGCTCGGCCGCCCTTCAACTTTCAGGCCACGGTTCATTCCCATGGGTGGCGTCGTCTGCTCCCCTTTTCTTGGGATGAAGAGAGGTTGGGGCGCGTGGAACGGCTGTCCACTGGGCCGGTAGTGACATTAGCCATCGGTGGGAGTGATGAGTTGACAGGAGTGATCGTTGACATAAGAGCAAACGATGCTCTAACCGATGGGGAACGGGGCGAGATAGAGGGTAGGGTGAGTTGGATGCTCAGGCTGGAGGAGGACTTAACCGATTTCTACGGGTTATGTGAAGGGGAGCCAGCGCTCAGGCATGTGGTGGAGGAGGGGAAGGGGCGGGTCTTGCGCTCTCCTACGGTCTATGAGGATGTGGTGAAGACCATCTGCACTACCAACTGCACCTGGCGGCAGACGGAGGGGATGGTAGGTCGGCTGGTGGAGAGGTTGGGAGAGTCTTATCCCCTTGAGCCTTCGCTCAGAGCCTTCCCGACGCCAGAGGCTGTGGCTGAGGCGGGCGAGAACTATCTACAGCAGGAGGTTAAACTGGGGTATCGCGCTTCATCCATCGCCCGATTGTCTCACCAAGTGGCAAGCGGCGACCTAGACCTGGAAGGGCTCAAGGATTCTCCCTTGGAGACGGCGGAGCTCTATGAGAGGCTCAAATCGATTAAGGGGGTGGGGCAATATGCAGCCGCCCACATCTTGACCTTTTTGGGCCGTTACGACTATCTGGGGGTCGATACCTGGGCTCGCAAGTTGGTCTCGAAGCGGTTCTTCGATGGAGCACCGGTGGCCGATAAAGAGGTGCAGGAGGTCTTCGCCCCCTGGGGCAAATGGCGGTTTTTGGCCTATTGGTTCTGGGATTGGGAGGGGTGATGGACCCAAAAACGGTGGCTCTCTGGCGAGATGTGGCTCTCATCTTCTTAGTGGCAGAAGGGTTCATCCTCATCCTGCCGGCACTTTTCCTCATGGTTTACGCCCTTCGGGGGCTGCGGCGGGCGAAAGGTAGCCTGCTCCCGGCTCTAACTTCTGTCCAGGAGAGGGCAGAGCGGGTGGAGAAAGGAATTCGTACCTTCTCCTCGTTCTTAGTGAGCCCTATTATCCGCACCATAAGTGCTGGCGCGTTCGTTCTAGAGATTTTGAAGGTGTTCTTGAGGAGGTAGTTATCCGTGTTTCGGGGAGCGGGGCGCATAGTGCTCTTGGGAGCGCTGATAGGGGGGCTGGTGGGCGGTTTGGCGGCCTTGATATACGCTCGCCAATGGACGGAGGAGGGTGGGCCAGGGCGACGGGGCCTCCAGTGGCGACAGGTGGCCAGGCTCGCCCCTCTCATCATGGGGCTCCTACGGCAGATAGCGGAGATGGGTCAAAGATAATTGACACCGCTCTTCTCAGGCCCTATAATAGCCTCTGCAAATCACCCTTTCCCCATAGTGGGAAAGAGATCATATTCAGGGAGGATAGATGTACGACGTGGTGATCGTGGGGGCGGGGCCGGCCGGACTGACGGCCGGTATCTATGCCCAGACCAAGCGGCTCTCTTCGGTGATCCTGGAGGCGAAGGAGATAGGGGGGCAGTTGATTTGCCTTTATCCCCACAAGAGCATCCATGACTTCCCTTCCTACACCGACATCGTGGCCCGCGAGTTGGCCGAGAAGATGGCCGCCCAGGCTCGGGAGATGGGTTGCGAGATAAGGGAAGGGGAGGAGGTCACCGACTTAAATGTCGAGGAGGAGAAGATAACCCTCAGGACCCCGAAGGGGACCTACGAGGCGAAGGCGGTGATCCTGGCTCTAGGGATGGGGCTTTTTGAACCCCGGAAGTTGGGTGTCCCTGGGGAGGAGGGCTTGGACGGGGTCTACTACAACTGCCTGGATACGAAGCCCTTTGAAGGGAAGCAGGTCCTCTGCGTGGGCGGAGGGGACAGCGCTCTGGAGATGGCCCTCACCATCTGCGACTGCACCGCCGAGACTACCCTCATACACCGCAAGGACTACTTTCGAGCCGACGAGATAACGGTGGAGAGGGTGGAGAAGAGTCCCATCAAGGTGGTCTTCCGCACCGAACTGAAGGAGATCATGGGGGAAGGGAAAGTCGAGGCTGTACACCTGATCAACAACGAGACGGGGGAGGAGAGGGTGGTGCCCATGGATGTGGTGCTCATCAGCATCGGCTTCATCCCCAATTTGGAGAGCGTAGAGCGGTGGGGGCTGGAACTCAAAGGCAAGGGGGTGGTGGTGAACCCCGAGATGCGGACTAACCTGCGAGGGGTCTTCGCCTGTGGTGATCTAGCCACCTACGAGGGGAAGACGAAGCGGATCACCACCGCCTGCGGTGAGGCGACCACGGCGGTGAATTCGGCCTATAAGTATATCAGGAAGCCGTATTGGGCTTAAAGGCAGTGGTTCTTGGCCTTGAGAGGGGGCTTGTCCGGTTAGGCGGGCGCAAGCCCCCTTAAATGTAAGGCGCTTCGCTGGGGTGAAACTCTGTGAACGAATCCCATCTCCGACGATACGGATCCCGAGCCCTCCTCCTCCTCGTTATCTTGATAGCGGGCGTCCTCCCTAAGCCTTTGGTCACCCTGGGCCCTCAACAGAAGGTCGAAACCGTAAATCCCAAGATGGGGGTGCACACCCGGCTCACCGATGAGGTGGAGGAGTGGAAGATAAAGCGCACCTTGGAGTTGGTGCGGGCTATGGGGGCCCCTTGGATCGTGGAGTATTTCCCCTGGGCCTACTACGAGCCCCTCAAGGGGCAGTTCGACTGGACCCACGCCGACCTGGTAGTTGACCACGTCAACGCCCAGGGGCTCAGAGTCATCGCCAGGCTCGATTTCGTCCCCCAATGGGCGCGGCCCAAGAACACCACTAACAGTTACCTAGAGAGAGCGCGTTACCAGGATTTCGGCGACTTCGTCTACGCCTTCGCTAGCCACTTCCGAGGTCGAATAAAATACCTGGTCATCTGGAACGAGCCGAACCTGAGTTCCTCTTGGGGCTTCCGCCCTGTGGATCCGGAGGGGTATGTGGAACTTCTCAAGATAGCCTATGAGAGGGCCAAATATGCCGACCCCGATATCCAGGTCTTGGCCGCAGGGCTGGCTCCTAACGTGGCCGATGAGGGCGACGAGTTCGCCCTCTCGGACTTGGCCTTTCTGCAAAGGATGTATGACGCTGGGGCAAAAGAGTATTTCGATGTCTTAGCCGTCCACGCCTACGGCAACGTCTTCCCCCCTGACGACCCTCCCGCCAGAGATAAGATAAATTTCGCCCGGACGGAGTTACTCCACCAACTGATGGTGCAAAACGGAGATGGAGATAAGAAGATAATCATCACTGAAGGGGGCTGGAACGATCATCCCCGCTGGACGAAGGCGGTGCGCCCCTCTCAACGGATCGCCTATACCATACAGGCCTATGAGGAGGCACGAGTGGAGTGGGATTGGTGCCTGGCGGTGGCCTTCTGGGCCTTCCGCACCCCCTGGCCGCAGCGGAACTTCCGGGATTATTTCTCCTTCGTCACGCCGGAGTTCATCCTGAAGCCGATCTATGAGGAGGTGCAGGCTTACGCCCAGGGGGCTACCGACTGGCTTGAGGGAATGCCTGTGGAGCGGTAGATGGCTGTTAGAAGGCGCTGGCTAGCGTTTATAGTGTTGTTCGCCCTGGCTGTCCTAGCTCTCTTTTTCCTCTTTCGTCTCCCAGGCGGCGAACTGAGAGATAGGACCTGGGAGCGAATCGAGCGGCAAGGGGTCCTTCGTGTAGGGATGGACGCCAGTTATCCGCCCTTCGAATTGTGGGATGAGGTGGGGTTGCGAGGCTACGATGTCGATTTGGCGCTGGCTTTGGGGAACGAGTGGGGTGTGGAGGTCGATTTCGAGAATATCACCTTCGATGGCCTCTATGACGCCCTCAAAGTAGAGAGGGTTGACATAATCATGTCCGCTCTCCCCTACGATCCGCTTCTGACCCAGGATGTGGCTTATTCACATTCTTATTTCGACGCTGGGCAGGTGTTGGTGGTGCGGGAGGAGGAGACGAGTATAGCCAAGGTAGAAGACCTGAACGGGCGGAGGGTGGGGTTGGAGTTGGGTTCTATGGGGGATTTGGAGGCTCGGCGGCTGGAGCAAAGGATGGCCTTGGAGAGAAAAGCCTATCTGACCGCCCAGGAAGCCCTGGAAGGGCTCAAGGACGAGAAGATAGATGCGGCTATAGTGGACGGTGTCTCCGCTTATCAGTTCATTCGGGAGGAGGACGGGCTTCGCATAGTGCAGCAGGTGACCGAGGAACCCTATGTTATCGCCGTGCCTTTGAAAGCGTCCCTCCTCTTGGAGGAGGTGAATGAAGCGATCATCAAGTGGCGGGAGACAGGGTTCTTGGAGGAGTTAGGGGAGACGTGGTTTTAACCTTTGACATAAGTAGATTGAGATTTGGTTATGATCGGTTATTATGGTGGCGTCAGCCTGCCCCCTGGCCCGTTGATGCTAGCCTGCTCCGGTAGTTGCCAGCCTGTCCTGGTGCGCCCTGTCCCCTGGCCCACTTCCTCCAGGACTGAGCCGAACCCGATAGGGTCTTACTTACAGGATCCCGAGGGAAGGGATGGGACAGGCCAGAGGCCGGGGGCCAGGGATGATAACATCTGGCGCTCCTACTTGCCTTTGACTTTTGACATAAGGACTTGACCGCGTCATATGGTGGTGATACAGTGGTGAAAACTGAAAGGGGGGTGGGGATGGAAGCCAGGCGTGTGACCGCTAGCGGCTTGGTTTATCTCTTCGGCGAGGAGTTTATCAAACCGGCGGGGCGATTTGTCGGAGGCGAGACGCTGCTCTACAGCGGCCAAAAGGTGGACCGCAAGGACCTAGCGAACAGGCTCTGCGAGGCCGCTTTCGTCTCCCTGGCACAGGAAGGGTACGTTTCTCTGGGGACGGAGAGGAGGAAGAGCCTTCTGGTTCTGACTAGGGAGGTAGTGACCATCGCTCAGGAGAAGGGGGGAGATGACCTGCCCCCCAGTCTGGAGAGGGCTATTATGGGTGCGCTCAGCGGTGACCCCAAGGAGGATTGGGTGCAAGTGGTGGTGGAGAGGGTAATAGGGGGAGAGCGCGCCGACCCTTGGAAGTGGGTGGTGGGTTACGTGATGGAGCGGTTGGTGGAGGCGGGGTGCCTGGGGCGGGAAGTGGAGAGGCGCCGCTTCCGGCCGGACAAAGTCCACTGGTCGGCCCACGAGGAGGCTATAGCGCCCCTGGCCGGAGAGGTGGAGACCCTGAAGGCTTCGCTTGAGGCCTTTGCCAGCCTAAACTCCGATCTCCACAAGAGACTGGTAGGGGAAGTGCGTGCGGGCATCAGTGCCCAGCAGATGGAGGTGGATTATGATTAGGGGCTGGCAGAGTGCCTTCGTATAGTAGTGATGTTCGATTGCGCGTAATTACCTAGGCGGGGTTCGAACCCCGCCTACATTTTGGGGCAGGGGAGAGAGGCCAATCGATCTGCAGTGGATCGGGAGCGCCCGAGTAGAGTCGGGAGAGGGGGCCGTCTGCACGATGAGCGGTTTGCCTACCTCACGAATATCTCCTGCTCCTCGGCGATATCTTTCCCCATAGGGATGTCTACGAAGGCGCTGATGTACCAGCGATGGCTGGCGTTTTTCCCCTCATAGGTGGGTTGAGCGTTGGAGGGGACGCGCATTCTACCCTCAAAAGAGGCGCTCTCTCCGGCCTCCATCTCCAAGGGCCCGGAGAGTTGCAGATCGTCTTTATAGGTCTCTATGGTTTCTTGTTCGGTGCTGGTGTGTCCCTCTTCGTCGGTGACGCTCAGATACACCTCTTCGCGAGCACGGAGGCGCACTGCTACTTGTTTTCCCTTCACCTGGCCGGTGGCGTTTACGGTGAAAGTGAACTCCACCTCTTCACCCGGCTGAAAGATGTCCTTGGCCAGTTGTAGATCGATGCTGCCCGGTGTGGCGGCGATGCCTCTCAATCTGCCGAAGATGCCCATAAGTAATCTCCTTCCCGATTTGTATATCGAGAACCATCCTTTGAATAGTCCCTCTATCTCGAATGCTGCCCAGAGCGGCTAAAAGTCGGATTTGTGCTCTCTTTCTAGGAGCCTAGGGGGCCTCTACTCGGACTCTGCTAATAAGAGCACGATCCTCTCGGGGTTGGCCCTCCGCGTCTAGGATGGTCAGCATCTCGCCCGTTGCCGCCCGCTGGAGCCTCACCTCGATCTCGTATGTATCGGGAGCGATATCGAGGCTGAGGGGGAGGTCATAGGTGGCTTGCACCGGCTGGCCCTGAGTCCAAGGGGAGGCAGGCGAAGCCGTCAGTTGGTCTTCCACCTGAGCCCTGGGGGCTCCGTCCCTACTCAATAGGCGGATGGAAACTAGGTAGTTCTCATCAACATCGGTGAGGGCTTGCCAGTGAAGGGTCAGATGGATGGTAGTACCGGGGCTGACTACCCATCTCTCCAATTGGTAGGCGGCGATGGAGATAGTGTCCTCGAAATTCACAAAAACGCCAATCGGCCCTCGGCCTACCGGCCCTTCCTCGATCTCTATATGGTAGAAGCGGATGTTATCGCCCATAAACTGGCCGTTGGGGCCGTAAGCAGGCAGTCTGTCGCCGGTGGAGGGGTCGAAGAGGCCGACTTCGAATTGAGCGGAGTTGGGCGAGAGAACCTTCCCCGGCAGCCGCAAGATATATCTCTCGGCTATAGCCTCTCCTGTTTCCCAGTCTCGAGTGGGGAAGGAGCCCAGGCCAGGGAAACTGTTCACTTGAGCCACCACGGTCTCCAATTCGTCCAAGAGGTGAACGAAGAGGGAGTAATCCTTATCCATTTTGGCCACCGATTGCCAATAAAGGGTTACGGCCACCTCGCCCCCAGGTTTCACCGAGGGTTGGTCGATGGCATAGCCCAGGAGCCTCATCTGGCCGCCGAAGGTTACGTCCAACCGGTGGGGGATGGAGGCTATCTCGTCCTCGGAGATAAGAGGCGGCTTGGCATAGGCGGGAGCGATGTAGCGGAAGGGGGTCATGATAGCTATGAGGAGCATAATACCTCCCAGGAGGCTGGCTAGGAGGGTGGTGTACCGTCGGGGGATCAACTGACTGAGCCCGAAAAAGAGCAAGAAGGAGATGGCCGAGATGGCGGGGAAAAGCATCCGACCTTGGTGGACTGAGTCTTCCCACATCATGCCTAGGATCGTACCCCCCAAAATGAGTATCCAGGCGAAGAGGATGAACAACTTGGCGAGGGGGAGGGATAGCCTGTGCTTCAACTGTCTTATCGCCCCTAGGATGAGGCCGCAAGCGCTCAGCACTCCCAGGAGATCGAAGAAGTTATACAGAAAGGGGTCAGCTCGAATGTTAAACCAGCCGAAGGTTGCCCAATAGGACCACTTGATGGCTTTGGCTTGCCAGATGATGAGTCGCAGGGTTAGAGGTCTTACCCTTCGTCCGTGCACTGCACGGTGAACGTAAACACCCGTAGGTTCTCCGTAGAGAGCCCAGTTTCGCAAGTACCACCAGCCGCCGGTTACGAAGGCTGAGAGCAGAAGGATAGCCAAGCCCTTTAGGAAAAGCGTAGGCGAGCGTTGTTCTACAGCCAACAGTAGAAGGGCCAGAATTCCCAAAGGCAGGAGCCCTAGGATATGCAGTTTAGACAAGGAGGCCAAGCCCAGGGCGATGCCCAAATAGATGAGGCGAGGCGTGGATGCTCCCTTCCGCAGGATGCGGAGGATGGATAAAAGAACAACAGAGGAGAGCAAAGCGGCCAGATTATCGTTATTTACAGCCCCACTGATGAAGAGGAATTCCGGGTTGAAAGCCACAAGGAGTGCCGCGCCAGCAGCCAATCTCTTCCTCTGCGGGAATATCTCCAAGGCTATGAAGTAGGTGATGAGCACCGTAGCCGCCCCCATGAGGGTGGAGAGAAAACGAACCAGGTGAATGGCTAGTACAGTGCCATGATAGGGGAAGGCCTCTTCCCTGGTGTGAGCCACCCAGTTCCTGTTCCCTGCGCCTTTGAAAGTTCCGATGATAGCATGGGGGTTGAAATGCCACAGTTGGTCGGCGTCGCTGGTATCGAGAGGCGAAATGGCCACGGAGCCGATGATGTAGTAGAGTGGCAGTTGGTGGCCCTGGACCGGCCAATCCTCCTCTGCACCTGGCGTGAGAACGGGAAAGGCTCTATGATCGGCTATATACTTGATGTACTGGAAATGGCCGATCTCATCTGGCGCCTCGTAGACGGGGGTGACCACGCTGTAAAGAGTAGCGAGGAGGATGAAGAGGATTAGGATCGCCACAATGTAGGGATGTTCTCGAATTAGCCTCATACCCCCAGCGCCTTGATTCATCAACCTTGCCACCTTGGGGATAGGCGTTCACACCGGGAGGAACATCTCCTGGATAAATTCCGGGTCTCTCGTGCTCCCCAGGGCCACCATCAATTTTATCCTCGCCTTCTGGCCGCTCAGCCCCTCGGAGAGGATGACGCCAGCCTTTTTCAGATCCCGGTAGGCCCCTACATAGCCGTATTCGTCGTAGACCCGGCCCGCAGGGCAGCGGGAGGCGATGACTACCACCAGCCCCCTGTTTATCGACTCCTTGATGGTAGGCATCCACCAGGGGGGCACCCGGCCTCCCCCCAGGGCCTCTATCACCACCCCATCGGCCTGCCGCTCTATCGCCTGGCGTAGGAACCTCTCATCTAGTCCCACCGCCAACTTGATGAGGGGAACGTCGGCGGCCAACCTCTGGCAAGGGATATGCTCTCTTTTCACTCTTTTACCGATGACCACTCGATCCCCATCCACCCGGCCCAAGGGGCCCCAGGAAGGGGATTGAAAGGTATCCAGGGCTTGGGTATGGCTCTTGGTTACGTAGCGGGCAGCGTGTACCTCGTCGTTCATAACCACCAGGGCTCCGAGATTTCGCGCCTCGGGCGAGGCGGCGACCCGAATGGCGACCTTGAGGTTGGCTATACCGTCATAGCCCACCTGGGAGGCGGTACGCATCGCTCCGGTGAGGACGATGGGTTTCTGGGTATCGACCACTAGGTCCAAAAGGTAGGCTGTCTCCTCCATGACGTCCGTTCCGTGGGTGATGACTACACCTATCACCTCGTCAGCGGCCACTAGATCTCTTACCCTCTGGGATAATCTGAAGATGAGGTCTGCGGTCATGTGGGCGCTGGGAAGGTTGGAGAACTCCTCCGTCTCTAGGGGACCGATGTCGGGGGGCAGAAAACTCTTGAGGTCCTCGGCGGTCAAAGCGGGGACTGCACCAGCGCCTTTCTTCTCTTTCATGGCAATGGTACCACCGGTGGTCAAGATCTTGACGACCCCCATACCATATCCTCCTAAAAGTGGATTAGGTTTCTACATCCTCTAGCCGCAAGGAGATGACTTGGGAGACGCTATCCTCCCCCAAGGAGAGGCCATAGATGGTGTCCGCGGCTTCGATGGTGTACCGGTTGTGGGTGATGACCACGATTTGGGTGGCTTGGGCCAGGGCTTTGAGGGAGTCCCGAAAGCGCCCGATGTTGATCTCGTCCAAGGTGGCATCCACCTCGTCCAAGAAGCAGAAGGGGGTGGTGGTGGCTTTCAAGATAGCGAATACGAGAGCCACACCAGTAAGGGCTCTCTCCCCGCCGGAGAGGAGATCGATGCTCTGTCTCCGCTTTCCTGGGGGCTGAGCAACGATCTCAACCCCCGTCTGGGATGGGTTTTGGGGGTCGGTGAGAAGCAACTTTCCTCGTCCTCCATTGAAAAGGTCGGTGAAGTGGTTGCTGAATTCTTTGGCCACGGCAGAGAAGGTCTCTTGGAACCGCTCCTCCATAAGACGGTTCAATTCGGCGATCATCTGGCGTAGAGATCGACTGGCTTTCTCCAGGTCTTCTGCCTGGGAGGTGAGGAAATCGTGGCGGCTCTTGATCTTCTCGTACTCGGCTGGCGCTTCTAGATTCACAGGGCCTATCTTGCGTAGCCTCCGCTTCAGTCTCCTTATCTTCTTCTCTAGCCCCTGAGGTATCTGAGAGATAGAGGGTAGGGAAACCAGGCGGGCGTCCGTATCCAAGGTAAGTTGCTTGGGTAAGGGTGCCACGAGGAGATCTTCTAGGTCAGTCTCGATCTGTCCTTGCAAGGCGGCGAGCCTATCTTTCCACCTCTCTACCTCTGATACGGCTTGGCTATGCTCCACCTCACAGCGGTGGAGATCATCGCGGAGATGGGCCTCCTCCCTCTCCTGGCGGCGTTGTTTTCCCTCCAGAGAGGTCAACTCTTCCTCCGCCGGTTCGATGAGCTCTTGAAGAGTAGTTAAGCGAGTTGACAACTCCTGGGCCCGCGCTTCTAACGCCTCGACCTCCTCGGTTAGGGTCTCGATCTCTTTGGCGAGTTCCCTCTTTCGGGCTGCCTTGGCCTCTATCTGGGCCTCCAGTTGTTCCAGGTTCTCCTTCCTCTCCTTGAGCAGCGCTAGATGGGCCATCGATTCTTCCCCTTCGGCCCCCCAGGTGGCCATCCCTTCCTGGAGCCTGGCCAGTGCCACCAGGGTATCCTTCTCCTGGGCCTCCGATCGTTCGACTTGAAGTGAGAGGTCGGCGATGGAAGCCCTGATCTGCTCCAACTCCTCTCCCGCTTTGGTCTCGATGGTTTGCCGCCATTCCACCTCTTGGAGGAGTCTCTCCAAACGGTTCTTGTGCTCCGAGAGATCGCCTTCCTTGGTCCCTAGGCGCTCTCCCAGTTCCTGCTCTCTCTTCTCCAGGGTTCGCATCTCCGATAGCAGCCTATCGTGTCGCTCTTTCTCCCCTCTCAGTTGCTCTTGGATATGCGGCTTCTCCTCTTCAAGAGAAGTCATCTCCCGCTCTAGGGCCCGTTCGAGCCCCTCGAACTGGGGGGCACCGGCGATGAGGGCTCCCTGGGGGGTTAAGAGTTCGCCCTCCAGGGTCACGAACTGGAGACCGGTTGCATCTTCCTGATGAGCTCTCTTGGCGGTGGCTAGGTCTTCAACGATGAGGGTATAGCCCAAAAGGGCCTGGAGGAGATGACGGAAACGCTGCGCGCTCTTCACCTGGTCGGAGGCTAGGCCCAGGATGCCCGGTCCGCGGGGAGGAGGGGGTGTCTGGGGGGCTTTTATGCTATCCAGGGGAAAGAGGATGGACCCATCCTCCATGAGCCTCTCCGCATCTTTCCAACTTCGCACCACTAGGCCTTCCATAAGCGGCCCCAGGGCCGCTCGAAGGGCGGCTTCTAAGGGAGGAGGCACCTCGATGAGGTTGGCTAAGGTGCCCAAGACGGTTTCATGGCTGGCCGCCTTGGCCTCAGGCCGCCGGGAGAAACCTCGCCGCATCTTGCTCAAAACCTGGTGGCGAGCCTCTACCTCTTCCTCCCGGGCTTGGAGCCTGTTTTGGCGCAGAAGAGAGGCCTCGAGAGCGGCCCCTTGTCTCTCTCGCTCCTGGGCGAGAGTCCCCCTCTCCACCTCTAGGGTTCGCTTTTCCCTCTCCAGTTGGGCCACTATCCCCTCTAAGTGGGATATTTGAAGGCGGAGGGCGGTCAAAGCCTCTCTCTCTTCATCCCTCTCCTTTAGAAGGTCTCTCTCCCTCTCCCGGATTTGAGAGAGTTGGCTGCGGAGTTCGGCGGAGCGGGTAGCCAACTGGAAGGCCAACTCCTGGGCCTGGGAGAGTCGCTCTTGAAGGGAAAGAGCCGAGAATAGTGGGCCCCGATCTAGTTCTTGGACGCTTAGTCGCTGATTCTCGCTCCTACGAGTGAGCGAGGCTACCTCCCCATCGATCTCCTCCTCTTGTCTCTTGAGGAGACGGAGCCTCTCCTGGCTCACCGCCAACCCCCTGAGGAGACCTTCCTGCTCCTGGCGGAGGGCGTCTCTATCCCTTCGCCAGAGGGCCAAACTCTGGGCGAGTTCCTCCTGTCGGGAGTCGCTGACTTTGAGTTCCTGGGTCAATCCTTGGAGTCTATCTCGGGGCCCTGCAAGGGCCTCTCTTTTTTCCTTCTCCAGTCTCTTCGCCTCTTGGAAGGCGGCGCTCTGGCGCTGCCACTGATAGCCGTACCAGACCTTGAGGCTCTCTTCCAGTTCGTAGGAGGCTACGTTGTACTCCTCGGCTCTCTCCGCCTGCCGGCGGAGGCTCTCCAGGTGAGGGGTGATCTCGGCGATGATGTCGTTGACCCGCCGGAGGTTCTCTTCGGTGGCCTCCAGTTTCCGCAGAGCACCGTCCCGTTTGCTTTGGTAGACACTGATCCCCGCTGCTTCCTCGAAGAGGGTGCGTCTCTCCTGGGGCCGCATGGCGAGAGCAGCGTCGGTTAGCCCTTGGCTGATCACCGTATGGGCCCTGCTGCTCAACCCGCCCTTAGCCAAGAGTTCTACGATCTCTCGGCGCCGGACTCGGCTCCCGTTGAGGAGATACTCGTTCTCGCCGGAGCGGTAGGCGCGCCGAGTGATAGTAACCTCGCTGTATTCGATGGGCAGCCAGCCAGAGGTATTATCGAAGGTGAGAACCGCCTCTGCCATCCCCAGCCGGGTACGTCCCTGGGAGCCGGCGAATATGAGATCCTCCCCTTGCCTGGCCCGGAGACTCTTGTAACTCTGTTCACCCATCACCCAACGGATGGCATCGGCGATGTTGCTCTTGCCTACGCCGTTGGGCCCCACGATGGCCGTTATCCCAGCGTTGAAGTCGAAGATGGTCCGCTTAGCGAACGATTTGAAGCCTTGTAGTTCCAGATGTTTGAGATACATGAGAACTACCTACTAGATAGAGAGCCCAAGAATCCAAGACCACAATATGTAGTGGCCATTTCTTCGCTGTGGATAGTATAGGGGGGATTCTCGTTGCTGTCAACTCCATACACTCAGGAAGAAGCGTCGCTAAAGGCTACTCATCCGAGGCTATCTTCTCCAGGGCTTGGCGGGCAGCCTCTTGCTCGGCGGCCTGTTTGCTCCTCCCCTCGCCCCGCCCGTACACTTTCTCTTCGATGAGAACCTCCACGGTGAAGAGCTTATCGTGGTCTGGGCCACGCTCATCGATGGTGCGATAGAGGGGCGTGGCCTGGAACCTTCTCTGGGCCTCCTCTTGGAATAGACTCTTGTAATCCCTCAGTTCTCCCTGGGCCACGATCCGTTCCGTTTCCGGCTCCAGGAAGCGAAGTATAAACCTCTCGGCGGCCTTGAGTCCCCTATCCAGATAGAGGGCTCCCACCAGGGCTTCGAGGGCATCGGCCAGGAGGGAAGGCCTCTCTCTACCTCCACTCTCCTCCTCTCCTCGGCCTAGGTAGAGATAGCGGCCTAGATCCAGGACCTGAGCGAAGCGGGCCAAGGTCTCCTCCTTCACCAGTGCGGCCCGTAGGCTGGTGAGTTCGCCCTCGCGCATCTTTGGGTAGCGGCGGTAGAGGTAATCGCCGGCCACGAAATCCAAGAGGGCGTCCCCCAGGAACTCCAAACGCTGGTTGTCGGCAGAAGGGAAGGAGGGGTTCTCATTAAGATAGGAGCGGTGGACGAGAGCCTCTCTGAGGAGGGAATCGTCCTCAAAGGGGAAACCTATGACCTCTTGCAATTCGGTTGATGCAGACATAATCCAAGCCCATTTCTAACTAAAGTAATATCGGTTCGAGCAATAGTTAACATAAGTACAATTCACTCCTCAAACGCCTTTAAGAGCAAGCAGGCGTTGTGGCCGCCTAGGCCAAAGGAGTTGGAGAGGGCTATCTTCACCTGGGCGGGGCGGGCTTCGTTGGGAACATAGTCCAGGTCGCAGTCAGGGTCGGGATATTCGTAGTTGATGGTGGGGGGGATGATCCCCTCTTGTATGGTCTTGACAGATATGATCGCCTCGACCGCTCCTGCCGCTCCCATAAGATGGCCGGTCATCGATTTGATGGAACTGATGGGCACACGGTAAGCGTACTCCCCGAAGATATTTTTTATCGCTTCCGTCTCCGCTTTGTCGTTGAGGATGGTGGAGGTGCCATGGGCGTTGATATAGTCCACCCCGTGGGGCTCGATCTGGGCTTTCTTGAGGGCCCTGGCTATGGCCAAGGCTGCACCACTGCCCCCCTCCGGGGGGGTGATGATGTGATAGGCATCGGAGGAGCCGCCATAGCCGATGATCTCGGCCAGGATCTGGGCACCCCGCTCTCGGGCGGTATCTAATTCTTCCAGGATCAGCGCTCCCGCTCCTTCCCCGAAGACGAAACCGTCCCGTTGGGCGTCGAAGGGGCGGCTGGCCTTTTGCGGTTCGTCGTTGCGCCGAGAGAGAGCCTGAGCCCGATCGAAGCCCCCGAATACCAGGGGGAGGATGAGTGCCTCGCTGGCCCCAGCGATCATCGCTTTGGCATCGCCCCGACGTATGATCTCCCAAGCCTCCCCGATGGCGTTGGTCCCTGTGGCGCAGGCGGAGGCGATAGAGAAGTTTGGCCCCCGGGCACCGGTCTTGATGGCTATTACTCCGGCCGCGATATTGGGAACGATGGCCAGGGTGGAGAGAGGACTCACCCGGCGTGGCCCTTTTTGGGTCAGGGTCTCATAGGTAGTCAGGGCCGTCTCCAAGCCGCCAATGCTGGTGCCGAAGAGCACGCCGACCTCCTCGGCCTCAGAATCCAGGGGCAGTTTGGCTTGATCCAGGGCTTGCATTGTGGCCACCAAAGCGAACTGGAGGAAGAGATCCATACGGTGGGCTTCCCGGGGAGCGATATATTTCGAAGGGTCGAAATCGCGCACCTCGGCGGCTATCTTAGTTCGGAAATCCGAAGCGTCGAAGCGGGTCAAAAGGTCTACGCCTGACTTACCGGCCACCAGATTCCGCCAGGTGGTCTCTACGTCGTGGCCTAGAGGGTTGATGGTCCCCATCCCGGTGATGACTACTCGTCTCTGCATCCTTACTCCTTTGGGCTCTTTAAGCCGCTCCCCGTGAGGGAGATCACAGTTACGCCTTCTAAGTGGGACGAGAGCTGTTTGAGAGCGGCTACCGCCACCGCCGAGGTGGGCTCTACATATAGCCCTCGCCTGGCTATGATACCTCGAGCCTGCAAGGTCTCTTCGTCGGTGACAGCCAATATATCTCCCTCCGTGGCCCATACCGCCTCCAAGACCTCTCTCCCATGGATGGGCTCTCTTATGCTTATCCCCTCGGCCACCGTGGGTTGTGGTTGCATCGATGTGCATCCCCGAAGGGCTTCGTATAGTGGTGAGCAACCCATAACCTGTACCCCATAGAGGAGGGGGATCTTTTCGATCAGTTTGGCTTCTAGGAGATCCCTGAAGCCACGGTAAAGGCCCAATAGGTGGGTCCCTTGACCCACGGGAACTATGACCTTTTCTGGGGCCCGCCATCCCAGATCCTCGCATATCTCGTAGGCTTCGGTTTTTATCCCTTCTAAGGGCAAGGGGTTCCAATAGTGGCTGGCGTAATAGCCTCTTTCGGCCGCTTTTTGTGCTACCTGGGCGGCTCTCTCCCGGGGGCCGGCGATGGGGATCAGTTTGGCGCCGTAGGCCTCGATCTGGGTCAGTTTCTCAGGAGAAGCGTGAGTGGGGACGTATATTTGAGCCTCGATGCCGGCGCGGGCGCAGTAGGCGGCCAGGCTGGCTCCGGCGTTCCCCGAGGAGTCCTCTACCACCCGTTTTATCCCCATCTCCACGAGGGCGCTTACGAGAATGCTTGTGCCTCTATCTTTGAAGGAGCCGGTGGGGGCCAGGTACTCGAGTTTGCAGACGACTTTCTGTCTGTAGAGTTCAACTTCGACTAGAGGAGTGCGCCCCTCGCCTAGGGAGATTATCTCGGTGACGGGCAACATGGCTCGGTACCTCCACAGGCCAGGGGTATCGGTGTCGATGGCCTCTCTGGAGAAGGGGAGGCTATTTCCTAAAGCGAAGGGTGCGCCGCATTCGCAGCGCCACCTTTGCACATCGCCTGGATATTCTTTGGCGCAGTTGGAGCAGCGAAAGCCAAACCTCATTCTAGGACAATCTCCCCGCTCTTCCCCCCGCTCTTTTTGACCAGGCGCACATCCTGGATGCGCATGGCCTTGTCCTGGGCCTTGCACATATCGTAGATGGTGAGGGCTGATACGGTGACTGCGGTGAGGGCCTCCATCTCCACCCCCGTCTTGCCCGTAGCCTCCACGATGGCCCTGATCTCTATCCCATCGTCTTGAAAGTCGAAATCAACGCTTATGTTGGTTAAGAGGAGGGGGTGACACATGGGGATGAGTTCGCTGGTCCGCTTGGCGGCGGCGATGCCCGCCACCTGGGCTACGGTTAAGACATCTCCCTTGGCCATCTCGTTTTTGCGGACGAGTTTGAGGGTCTGGGGGGTCATCACCACGCGACCTTTAGCCACCGCGACCCGCTTCGTGTCGGGTTTCTCTCCTACATCTACCATGCGCGCTCGCCCTTGGGCATCTAGGTGGGAAAGGGTCATGCTCTTGTGAACCGGACTCGGATAAGGCCCTTCAGATCATCCATCGCCGTCTGGAGGACATCGACTCGGCTGTCAAGATCCTCGATCCATTCCACCGGAACCTCGAATATCTTATAGCCCTTCTGTTCCGCCCGCAGGAGGAGTTCGGTATCGAAGAACCAGGCTTGATCTTTGACTAGGGGGACCAGTTCCCTTGCCGCCTGACGCGTTAGGGCTTTGAAACCGCACTGGGCGTCAGAGAACTTGTTGAAGAACAAGAGTCCGATGAGCAGATTATAGCCCCGAGAAAGGATCTCCCGCTTCAGTTGTCGGGTGATGACCGACTCTCTCTGGAGACGGGAGCCGATAGCCAGATGGTAACCGCCGCTGATCAAGGCCTCGATGAGGGGGGGAAAAGCCTCCAAATTGGTGGAAAGATCCACGTCCATGTAGCTGACTAGGTCAGCCTCGCTCTCCATCCAAGCGCGTCGCAGAGCCCGTCCCCGGCCTTTCTCATCCAGGTAGATGAACTCCACCTCCGGGATCCGCTCACTCAGCCTCTTCGCTACCTCTAAGGTTCGATCTGTGGAGGCGTTATCGGCGATCACTACTCGCCAATCGTAGGGGCAGCGGGCGTGCAGGAACGCCACCAAGGTAGAGATGCTCTGCTCTAGCACCCGTTCCTCGTTATAGACCGGGATCACCACATCGACGGTCACTTTTTTCTCCGACAGCGTCTCCTCCGCCAGAAATTATAGCACAATATGGTGCTCTCGACTAGAGGGGTTCTTGGTGTGGCTCTACTCGACAGGCCAGGGGCCGGGGGCCAGGCTATAATGAAAACAGGCTGTCCTTACAGGATCCCTGTGGGACGGGATCCCGAGGGATAGACGGTATGCGACTGTGCGTTCGGCATTCTGAGGATGCCTCAGCATCCGAAGGAGAGACGGCGGAGGGGTTAGCATATCGAGGCCCAAGTGAGGCCACTCCTAGTGATAGTTGGGAAGATTCAGGACGAACCGCACCACCGGTCGTCACATTTTTAATGAGACTAGCCGGGGGTTCTTGGTGTGGACTCCTATCTGAGGTATAATTAGTAAGGGGTAAGAAGGTGTTTGAGAGGAAGGTTCAGCAAAGCCTGAGTCGAACTCGCCGTTCCTATTTCGGGAGGATCAGGGGGCTCTTGGCCCGAGGCGAGGTGAACGAGGCTCTCTGGCAGGAACTGGAGGAACTCCTTATCCAGGCCGATGTGGGTGTGGAGACTACAGTAGCCTTGATCGAACAGTTGCGGGAACGGGTGGATAAAGAGGGGTTGCGGGAGGCGAGAGCCATCCGGGAGATGCTCAAGAGCGACCTCAAAGGGGTGGTTACTCTGGATAGAGAGGGCCCTAGATACTGGGAAGATGGCCTCTGGGTGATCCTGGTAGTGGGGGTGAACGGGTCGGGAAAGACAACCAGTATCGCCAAGTTAGCCCGTTATCATCAGGATAGGGGGCGGAGGGTGCTTTTAGCGGCGGCGGATACCTTCCGGGCAGCGGCCATCGAACAACTTAAGATCTGGGGCCAGCGGTTGGGCGTCGATGTGGTGGCCCATCAGCCGGGAGGCGACCCTGGGGCTGTGGTCTACGACGCCATCGAGGCTGGCCAGGCACGAGACGCCGATCTTTTGATCATAGACACCGCTGGTCGCCTTCACACCAAATACAACCTCATGGAGGAACTCAAAAAGTTACGTCGTGTGGCAGCAGGTAGGATCCCAGAAGCGCCCCAGGAGGTGGTCTTGGTCTTGGATGCCACCACTGGCCAGAACGCCTTGACTCAGGCGAAGTACTTCCAAGAGACGGTGGAGGTGACGGGGGTACTTGTGGCCAAACTGGATGGGACGGCCAAGGGAGGGATAGTCTTCGCCATCGCCAAAGAGTTGGGCATCCCCATCCAGTATGTGGGCACGGGGGAGAGGTTGGAGGATCTGGCGGAGTTCGACGCTGAAGAGTTCGTGGAGGGGCTCTTCGCCGAGTCGTAGATATCGAAGGAGGAGCAAATGGATGAGTTAGAGAAGGAGTTAGGCGAATTGGAGCGCCGTCTCGACAAGATAAAGGAGCGTCTTTGACTTAGCGGGCAAGGAGAAGGAAATCGCTAGGCTGGAGCGAGGGTCCCAGAACCCCGACTTCTGGCGGGACCAAGCCCAGGCACAAGCCGCGATGCAGAGGCTCTCCGCCTTGAAAGAGGAGGTAGAACCCTGGAAAGCGTTGGCGCATCGCGTGGAGGAGTTGAGAGCTCTCCTGGAGTTGGCAGCCAGCGAAGGAGACGAGTCCCTGACCAACGAGATGGCCGCTGACGTGGAAGAGGCGGCGAAGGAACTGCAACGTTTGGAGTTCAGGCTCCTCTTGGGTGGAGAGTACGACGACCACGACGCTATCTTGGCCGTCCACGCTGGCGCGGGAGGCACCGACTCCCAGGATTGGACGGAGATGCTTCTGCGGATGTATCTGCGGTGGGCCGAGGAGCGAGATTATAAGACCCGCATCCTCGATAGTTCGGCTGGGGAGGAGGCGGGATTGAAGAGCGCCACCATAGAGGTGGACGGGCGGTACGCTTATGGTTATCTGAAGGCCGAGCGGGGCGTTCATCGCTTAGTGCGTCTCTCCCCCTTCGACGCGGCCCATAGGCGGCATACCTCCTTCGCCCTGGTGGAGGTGGTGCCGGCTATCGAGGATCAAGTGGAGATAGAGGTAAACCCTGATGATCTGCGCATCGAGACCTTTCGCGCTTCTGGTCCCGGGGGCCAGCATGTCCAGAAGTCGAGCACCGCGGTGCGGGTCACTCACCTGCCGACGGGGGTAGTGGCTGCCTGTCAGAACGAGCGCTCCCAGTCCCAGAATAAGGCTATGGCTATGAAGGTACTCCGCTCTCGCCTCTTGGAGGTGGAGTTACGGAAACGGGAGGAGGAGCAGGCGCGACTGAAAGGGGAGCATGTGGAGGCGGGCTGGGGGAATCAGATCCGCTCCTACGTCCTCCACCCCTACACTATGGTGAAAGACCATCGGACAGGCTACGAAGTGGGAAACGTAGAGGCCGTTCTGAACGGGGAGATAGATGAGTTCATAGAGGCCTACTTAGAATCGAAGATGGGGGAAGGCATAAGATAGGTGGTTGACTATCCATAAAGGATCCCTGTGGGAACTGAGCCTGAGCCGAGTCCAGTAATGAGGGCCCTCTCAATTCGGGAGGGCTGTTTATACACCTTGCTACTTATCCCGCCCTGTGATAGACTGAACCTGCGTCTTCACCGAAGGAAGAGATGGGGAGGAGAGTCCTCCTAGTTTTGCTTGTCCTTTCTGTGGGCTGTATGGGCAGGGAAGATAACCACGCCATTCGCCAAGCCATCGTGCAATAGGTGCTGGCGAAGAAAGCCGTTGATCTCCTGGTGGTCCGCTTACAGCCTGGCGAGGGCCGACTTCGGCTTTCAGGGCGACACCGTCTTTTTCCTGAAGCCCGGGGAAGAAGAGGAGTTCTGGCGGGTTCGCAACGCGAAACTGCGATATCTCTTCATCAAGGATACCTTCTACGATAGCCAGACTGAAGCCCATGTGGGGGTCGAGATCCGCCATGCGGATGCGATAGTGAGCAGAGTGATCGATCTGCAGAAGGTGAGTGGCAGCTGGCGAGTGACACTAAAATCGGGGACCGCCAGGATGGTTTCTCATAGGCTTCATACCGGGGTTCGCCACTCTGGGTAACGTTCGTCTATCCCTCTCACTAAGTTGTGGTAAAGATCGATAACCTTCTTGGTCAAGGGGCCTACCTCTCCGTCGCCTACGGGCAGCCGATCTACGGAGACTATGGGGCTTATCTCTTCCCCTGTGCCACAGAAGAAGGCTTCTTGGGCGATATATAATTCAGTGCGGCCCACCTCCCTTTCCACCACCTCCATCCCTAGGACCTCGCTCAGGAGCTGTATCAAGGTAAGGCGGGTGATGCTCTCCAGGATACCGCTGGTAACGGGAGGGGTGATTACCTTGTCCTGTCGTACTAACATCAGGCAGGCCCCAGGCCCTTCGGATACCTTGCCGCGCTCGGTGAGGAGGATGGCGCCGCCGTAGCCGTCCAAGCCAGCCTCGGTGGTAGCCAGCCAACTATTCTGGTAGTTGGCCACTGCCTTTGCTCGAGGGGGCATGACATTGTCGGAGATACGACTCCAAGAGGAGATGCGGCAGTGGACTTTATACCCTGTTTTCAAACGGGAGCCGAAAGGCCTAGCGGTGATAAGGATATGGGTGGGGGCCATCTTTGGAGAGGGGTAGAAGAGGTACAACTCTTCGAAGAAGGCGAAAGGCCGGATGTAGGCATCATCCTCGATGTTGTTGGCTTGGAGGAGGGCCAGGATAGCCTCTTTCAGATCCTGGGGTGAAAAAGCAGGGTTCATACGCATCATCTTCACGGAGTCGGCGAAGCGGGCTAGATGGTCGTCAAGGCGGAAAAGGTAGAGGGGTCCGGCATCGGGATGGCGATAGGCTCTAAGGCCCTCGTAGACCGAGGCGATGGCTCCCCACTCTAGGGCGGTGGTATGCACCGTGGCCTTATCCCAAGGTATGATTTGGCCATCTAACCATAAAAAGTCGGGAGGCCCTTTTTCAATCACTATCTTTTCCTTTCCAGGACTGCTTAATCTTGGGAAGTTAGTCTACCACAACTTGGCGGAGGTGGAAAATGGCTAGTTTGCTGGTAAGAGAGGCAGAACTTTTGGTGACCATGGACGAGAAACGGCGAGAGATAAGGGGGGGATCGATTCTCATCGAAGGGAACCGCATCGTCGCCGTGGGGCCCACCTCCGAAATGTCCCAGGAGGCGGATAGGGTGATCGACGCCCGAGGAAAGATGATACTTCCGGGCTTGGTGAACACCCATCACCACCTCTATCAGACCCTGACCCGGTGTCTTCCCGCTACCCAGAACGCTCCCCTCTTCGGCTGGTTGAAAACGTTATACCCCATCTGGGCTAATTTGACCGCAGAGGGGGTCTACATTAGCGCTCTCATCGGCTTGGCGGAACTTTTACTTTCCGGCTGTACCACCTCTCTGGATCACCTCTACATCTTTCCCCATAAGGTTCGGTTGGAGGACGAGATCCGGGCAGCCCGGCAACTGGGCATCCGTTTCCACCCCTGTCGAGGGAGCATGTCTTTGGGAGAGTCGGAGGGTGGCTTGCCGCCGGATGAGGTGGTGGAGGACGAGGAGGCCATCCTGGCCGACTGTCGGAGGGTAATAGAGGAGCACCACGATGCGGAACCTTATTCCATGTGCCGTGTGGTTGTTGCCCCTTGTTCCCCCTTTTCGGTGAGCGCCGATCTTATGCGCTCCTCGGCCGAGTTGGCGAGGAGTTACGGCGTTCGTCTCCATACCCATGTGGCGGAGACGTTGGATGAGGAGGAGTTCTGCTTAGAGAGGTACGGTTGTCGTCCCGTCCAGTATGCGGCGGATCTGGGCTGGGTAGGCGAAGATGTATCCTACGCCCACGGCATATATCTCAACGATGAGGAGATAGGGCTCTTGGCGGAGACGGGGACGGGAGTGGCTCACTGTCCCACCTCCAACATGCTATTGGGCTCGGGCATCGCCCCGGTGCGAAAGATGCTCCAGGAGGGGATGAAGGTGGGGCTGGCTGTGGATGGGAGCGCCTCCAACGACTCCGGCCACATGTTGGCCGAGGCGCGGATGGCTATGCTTCTCCAAAGGGTGAGAGGAGGCCCTCAGGCGCTCAGCGCTAGAGAGGCCTTGGAGATGGCTACCTTGGGCGGGGCCCAACTCTTAGGTCGAGAGGATATCGGCTCTTTGGAGGTGGGCAAAGCAGCGGATCTGATCGCTATCGATGTGAATAGGCTGGAGTACGCGGGAGCCGGGGATCTGGTTGCGGCGGCGGTCTTCTGTGCTCCGGCGAAGGTCGATTTCTCCATAGTCAACGGTCGGCTGGTGGTGGAGGAAGGTCATTTGACCACCGTGGAGATCGAGCCCATCATCGCTCGACATAACGAGATAGCGCGGGAGATGGTAGGGATGGTCTAATCATCTTCGCTTCTTCCGTCTCTTACGCTTCACCGAGGGTGGTTTTTCACCCTTCTTTCCGACTAAGGGCAAAAGGACGGCTTTGATGGAGCGGCCGCTGACGCGCATCCCGTAGCGGCGCTTTTTATATTTCCGCTCTCGGCGTCCCCAGCGGGTATCCTCTCGTTTGCTCATATGCGTTTCCTGCTTCTTCTGGCCCTGGATTCCCTGGCCTACTTCAGCCAGCCTGCCCCGGTACTTGCCAGGCCGGGGGCCAGGTCAAATCCAGGGCTTGTCCTGGCATCGTCAGACCAGAGCCAGGTTTGACCCACTCCTCAAATGTAGCGTTGGGCTAAAGCCCAACGAGAAGCAGAGCAATATGAGGGAGGCCTAAAGGCCTCCCCTGCGCCCCTAGTCGCGGTAGAAGACTACCTCTTCCTCCTCTTCTTCTTTCTCCTCAGGGATGATCTCGATGAAACTGACCCGGTGCATGGGCAAGATGATCTCCGTAACGCCCTGGGTCAAGTAGTGGGGTCTTCTCCCGTCGCGCCGCCGGGCATGAGAGAGGGCCATGGAGACGTCGCTGGGCTCGGGCAGCCGCTCCGTTTCGGCCAGTAAAGGGTCTTCGTTCATCAGGTGTACGATGACGGTATAGGCCATGCTTCACCTCCTACTCCCTACAGTTCTGTCAGGGGACCAAAACCCCCATTGAACCCTCTTTATCCATACTCTAAGGCTATTATACCGATGGCTCCGAGGGAAGGCAATAGGACTCTGGTGGGAAATCTCGTCTGGTGATATAATCTTTGTGGTGAACGAACTTGAGGCTAGTAGTGACATCGCTATCCGCCATTTACGGCGGAATTTCATCCTGGGGGTACTAAACGGGGCCCTCTTTCAGTTTTCCAGTGCTCTAGTCAGCCCCTCTTTGGTGCTTCCTCTCTTCGTGAGATATCTGACCGACTCTCATCTCCTCGTGGGCCTCATCCCTTCTATCCAGCAGGCGGGGTGGTTCCTCCCCCAGCTGGTGGCCTCGAGATATGTTCAGCACCGGCCGCAAAAGAAGGTATACTATTCGGCGACGGCTATCATCCGCGCCGGTAGTTGGGGGCTCCTCACCATCGCCCTCTTCACCCTGGAAGAGAGTCGGCTTCTCTTGCTCGCTGTCTTCTTCTCCCTTCTCGTGATCTACAGTTTCTCGGGCGGTGTGGCGGGCATATCCTTCATGGACATCGTAGGGAAGGCGATCCCTGTAACCAGGAGGGGGGCTTTCTTTGGGAGTCGCAATTTCTTCGGTGGCATCCTAGCCTTCATAGGAGGGTTCATAGTCAAATACGCCCTTGACCAAAGCGGCTACCCCTTCCCCACCAACTTCGGCCTCCTTTTCACCCTCTCCTTTCTGGCGCTATCGGTGGCCCTCTTTCTCTTTATCCAGGTTGTGGAACCGGTGGAGCCAGTTCATGAAGGGGAGGTGGCTCTTCTCCAACAGTTCCGGCGCGCCTTGGAGATCGTGGAAAATGACGCTCGGTATCGGCGGTTCCTCTTCCTGCGCCTTTGCCTCATGGCTACCCAGATGGCTACACCTTTTTACATCCTCTACGCCCGAGACCGTTTGGGGATCCCGGAAGGGATGGTAGGCTTTTATCTCTCCTCTATGACTGTGGTGAGCGTGGGATCCAACCTAATCTGGAGCCGCATTAGCGATCGGCGAAGTAATAAACTTCTCATTCAAATCGCTTCCATCGTGGGTTTGAGCATACCCCTCTCGGCGCTCTTCATTCCCCATCTATGGGGCCTTTTCTCCCAGGAGAGTTTAGGCTATCTCTTCGGCATAGTCTTTGTCCTCCTAGGGAGTTATACCACGGGGGCGCTGATCGGGAATATCAATTTCCTTTTGGAGATAAGCCCTGCTGCCGAGCGGCCGATATACGTGGGGTTTACTAACACTCTTTTGGGGATGGCCCTTCTAGCCTCTGCGGTAGGAGGGGTCATCGTGGAGGTAGCGGGGTTCGGCACCCTTTTCTCTCTCACGCTGGCCTTCTACGCTCTGGCCATGGGCTTGAGCCTCACCGTAAGGGACCCGCGGGAGGAGATAGTTGGATATTAAAGTGGTAGTGAAGGGAGGAGGGGACTTAGGCACGGGGGTAGCCCATCGGCTCCACCGAGCGGGGATGAGGATCATCATCACCGAGCTCTCCAGGCCTCTAGTGATCCGTCGCGCTGTGGCTTTCGCCACCGCCATCTATTCGGGAGTTGTGGAGGTAGAGGGGGTGAGAGCCAGGAAGGTCGGCTCTTTAGAGAAGGCTTTGGTCGCGCATGAGAAGGAGGAGATTCCGATCCTCATCGACCCCCAAGCCCAGGTGGTTGCTCGGTGGGAGCCACACGTTGTGGTCGATGCGATCATGGCTAAGAGGAACACAGGGACTAAGATCACCGATGCGCCGTTGGTCATCGGCTTGGGACCAGGGTTCGAGGCGGGGTTGGATGTGCACGCGGTGGTGGAGACGACCCGAGGCCATAACTTGGGGCGGGTGATCCTATCCGGTGAGGCGGAGCCCGATACCGGTGTCCCCGGGGAGGTGGCTGGGTATACCTTCCAGCGGGTCTTGCGCGCCCCCTCCGCTGGGACTTTCCAGGCCGTTCGACGCATAGGGGATAGAGTGGAGGCAGGAGCCACAGTGGGATATGTGGACTCTCAGCCGGTGAGGGCGGCCATCGGAGGGGTGTTGAGGGGCATAATCGCTGATGGGGTGGAGGTGGTGGAGGGGATGAAGTTGGGGGATGTTGATCCTCGGGGCTTGGTGGAGTGTTGTTTCACCATCTCCGATAAGGCGCGCGCAATCGGTGGTGGGGTGCTAGAGGCGATCCTCTACCTGGGGCAGGAAAAGGGCTTCCTGTAGCGGTCAGCACGAGTAACAGGCCAATAGATCGTGACCACCTATGAGGCGTTCCCCTCAGACCTGCGTCCCGAAATTGTGGTACCCGAGCCTGCCTCGGACGAAGAACGTCGCAGATAAACTGCGACGCTACCGAAACTCGAAGAGGGGCTTTAGCCGGTCAACGAGGAGATCGTCGCCTCGAAGGACGACTCTACGAAGTAGCATCGTCCTGCCCTGCCATCGTTGGACCAGGGCCTGTCCTGGCTGATGTAGGCCAGGGGCTTTAGCCCGACGAGGGAGGCCGTCACCCTGAAGGGCGACGCTACGAAAGATATTTCCAGTGATGGCAGACGGTAACATCTGCTATCACCAAATGTCTTGGTTCACCTACACACGACCGTAGCCAGATAACCTATGGATAATGTCAGCCTTTATATCCATATCCCTTTCTGTAGAGCCAAGTGCGCCTACTGCGACTTCAACTCCTACGCTGGGCTGGAAGGTCTATACGACGATTATGTGGAGGCTTTGGTGGAGGAGATGGCCATCGTAGGTGGCCGGCTCTCTCCCCTCCAAGGGCGGACTATCTATCTTGGCGGGGGAACTCCCACCGTGTTGAGCCCTCGACAACTAAAGAGGATCTGGGACGGCTGTCTCCAGGCTTTTGTTATCGATGAGAGAGCAGAGGTTTGCTGCGAAGCGAATCCGGGAACGGTGGATCTTCGCTACCTAGAAAGTCTCCTCCATCTGGGTGTGGGGCGTCTAAGCCTGGGAGTGCAGAGCCTCCATGACGACGAACTCCAACTTCTGGGAAGGGTACATACCTCGGCCCAGGCCAGAGAGGCTTACGAGATGGCCCGCCAAGCGGGTTTCGAAAATGTAAACCTCGACCTGATCTACGCTTTTCCGGGGCACACCCTCAAACGTTGGCGATTCACCTTGGAGAGGGCCATCGCCCTTGAACCTGAGCATCTCTCCCTCTATCCCCTTTCCTTGGAGGAAGGGACGCCTCTTTGGAGGCGGGTTCAGAGAGGAGAAGTGAAAGTCCCGGATGATGAGCTGGCGGCGGAGATGTACCTTTTGGCCGAGGAACTTCTGGAGGCCCATGGACACTACGAGATCTCCAATTGGGCCAAGCCAGGATATGAAAGCCGACATAACCTCACCTACTGGCGCAATGAGGGGTATCTAGGTTTTGGGACTGGAGCCCACTCCTATTATGGGGGACGGCGATTCTGGAATGTGGCCTGGCCGGGGGAGTATATCCGCCGCCTCAAGGCGGGGGAGAGCACCACGGAGGGGGAGGAAGTGATAGATCCCCCCCTAGAGATGGCAGAGACGCTCTTCATGGGGCTTCGTCTCTCTGAGGGAGTGGAGTTTGAGGGATTCCAACGGCGTTTTGGGCGGGACCTTTCTTCCCTCTATGGGCCACAACTCAGGGAACTGGTGGCCTTAGGCCTCTTGGATGTGAACGGGAGAAGTATCCGACTGACATTCCGGGGCCGACTTCTGGGAAATGAGGTCTTTGAGAGGTTCCTCCCAAAGGCTAAAACCGTCTCTCCACCAGGAAGAGGGCTAGATCTCTGAGGTGTCTTTGGGCTTGGTTATCGATACCCGTCCTCTCTAACTCCTCCAGGGCGCTCTTTTGAAAGTAGCGAGCCCTCTTTTGGCAACGCTCTTTGACCTTTAGTTCCTCCAGAATGAGAAGGAGAGCATCAAGATCTGGCGAGCCCTCTCCATAGATCTCCTCTAGCCTCCTGAGCCCTCGCCTTCTCTCCTCTTCGAAAGCATAGACCACGGGGAGCGATTTCTTCCCCGCCTTTATGTCTTCTCCCACCCCTTTTCCCGTCCTCTCTTCCTCTCCCCAGATCCCTAAGAGGTCGTCGGTGATCTGGAAGGCGAGCCCTAGACTCCGGGCGAACCCTCGATAGGCTTCTATGATCCTCTTCTTTCTGGTGGCCAGGGTAGCGCCTAGGTGGGCGGCGCACTCCATAAGGCTGGCCGTCTTTTTCCTGGCCATAGTGAGATACATCTCTGGGGTAACATCGGTGCGCTCTTGAAAGGCGATATCGAGATACTGACCTTCGCAAAGATCGAGACAGGCTTGGTTTAAGATCTGCGTCGCCTGGGCCACGAGTTTTGGGCTCCCTCCTGGGGTCGAAAGGCGGTGGAGGGCCAAGTGAGCCAGGGCCAGAAGCCCATCGCCAGCGTTGATCGCCTGGGGCATTCCCCAAACTTGCCAGACGGTGGCCCGACCTCGGCGCTTGGGGCTTCTATCCTCGATATCGTCGTGGATCAGGGAGAAGTTGTGGACTAATTCCACAGCAGCGGCGGCGGGAAGGGCTGGGCGGTAGTTGCCGCTTATCGCTTCGCAGACCAGGAGGCAGAGGAGGGGTCGGATCCGCTTCCCTCCCTGGGCCTTGATGGGCTGGAGGTCCTCGTCCATCCAGCCCAGATGGTATCGCAACATGCCATAGAAAGAGGTCAAGGTAGGGTCTTGCCCGGCCAGAAGGGTTTGTATCTCTTCCTCTACGGCGGTCAAGTACAAAACAGCCTGCATTTAAGGGTTTCGCTCCCTGAGGCGGGGCCTCTCCTTCAGTTCTCGCAAGTTCCGAGCCCCGATGCAGAACATAGTGATCCGCAACTCTTGTATGATCTCGTCCAATTTCTCCATGACCGTCTCCCAGGAGGCATTTGCCGTCTTTAAGAGGGGAGTGGCCAAAGCCGCAGCATCGGCGCCCAAGGCGATAGCCTTGGCCACATCGACGCCGGTGCGGACCCCGCCGCTGGCGATGAGGGCCACTTCTGGTGCTCCCTTCCTGGCCATGCGGATGGAGTCAGCGGTGGGTATCCCCCACTGGGCGAAGGCCGCGGCTACGTTCTTCATCGCTTCGTTAGAGGCCCGGTATCTCTCTACCTCGCTCCAGGAGGTGCCTCCAGCCCCGGCCACATCGATGCCCGTCACCCCAGCCTGGGCCAGCCTCCGGGCCACCTCCTCCGAGATGCCCCAGCCCACCTCTTTCACCATCACCGGCAGGGGAAGGTGGTGGCATACCTTTTCTATCTGGGCCAGGAGCCCAGAGAAGTCGGTGTTGCCCCCTTCCTGGAGGCACTCCTGCAAGGGGTTCAGATGTAGGGTCAGGGCATCAGCCTCGATCATCTCCACGGCGCGACGGCATTCCTCTACTCCATAGCCGTAGTTGAGTTGTACCGCTCCCAGGTTGGCGAAGAGGAGTATGTCTGGTGCCACTTTTCGCACCTGGTAGGTGCGAGCCAGGGAGGGGTCGTCGATAGCTGGGCGTAAGGAGCCTACCCCCATGGCCACCCCCATCTTTTGGGCCGCTCGGGCCAGATTGCGGTTTATTCTCTCCGCGGGCTCGATGCCCCCGGTCATGGAGGAGATGATGAGGGGAGCCTCTAGCCTTTTCCCAAACAGATTGAGGGAGAGATCCACCTCTTTCAACTCCATCTCCGGAAGGGCCTGATGGATGAACTGATACCGCTCAAAACCGGTGGTCAACCCTTCAAACTGGATATCCTCCTCCAGAGAGATGCGGAGATGATCGGCTTTTCGCTTCTGATGCATCTAGCCTCCGTAACTTTTTTAGGGACAAGGTGTTCGTACCATTAGAATATCCGGCTATCCTATCTCTGTCAAGGCCTATAGCCGGGTTGACATCTGGGGCAAGGTGGGTATACTTTGGAAGACGAATCCAATAGGGGGTGAGAAGGTGTCAAACGATACATTTGAAAAGGTGAGGGCCATAATCGTCGAGCAGTTGGGCGTCGACGAAGAGAAGGTCACTCCTGAGGCCAGATTCAAGGAGGATTTGGAGGCCGACTCCCTGGACTTGGTGGAACTGATCATGGCCTTTGAGGAGGAGTTCGCCGGCGAGATATCCGATGAGGAGGCCCAGGGGATAACCACCGTGGGCGAGGCGGTGGCTTATCTAGAGAAACATTTGCAGGGATGATCTCCTCGCTTCCGAGATATCGTGAGGTGTTCTCTACGATGAGGACACCTTTTTCTTTATCTAGTTGTGGTATAATTAGAGTTGTCATGGAAGGAGCGGAAAGGGCAACCTGTCCCATGAGCGCCGTCGTGCTGGCTGGGGGTGATAGCCGACGGATGGGCACCGATAAGGCGTTCTTGGAAATGCCCGGCGGCGGAACCATAATAGAAACTATCCTCTCCAAGTTGGCACGGTTGAGCGAGGAGATAATCTTGGTCACCAAGCGCACCCAAAGATATGAGCCCCTAGGGGTGAAACTGGTGGCCGATATCTATCCTGGGAAGGGTTCCTTGGGGGGGATATATACTGGGCTCCGCGCCATGAGCCATTCCCACGGCTTGGTTGTGGCCTGTGACATGCCCTTTCTTAAACTCCCTCTTCTTCGGTATATGCTGGTCATGGCACCGGAGTACGATGTGGTAGTCCCTCGAGCGGTCCCCTGGGGCGGCTTGAAAGGTTTTAAGGAGGGAGAGGAAACTGCCAAGGAACATCTTCTACAACCCCTCCATGCTGTCTATTCAAAGGTTTGCCTAGAACCGATGAGGGATCTCCTGGAGAGCGGAGATTTGAGGATCATAAGCTTCTATCCCCGAGTGCGAGTGCGCTATGTCGAGGAGGGAGAGATCGACATCTTCGATCCAGAGCATCTATCTTTTTTCAACATCAACACACCAGCAGATTTGCGAAGAGCGGAAGGGTTGCTCCAAAATGAAGAGCCCTAAGGATGGTCGGTAGAGGGAGGGAGAAGATATGTGGGATGAATACCTCTTTCCCGCTTCCGTGGAGGAGGCGCTGGAGATGCTGGAGGCCCACGGGGGTGAGGCCCGGATCATCGCCGGGGGGACCGATTTAGTCCTCCAGAGCCAACGGGGGCGATGCCCGGCCAGGGTAATGGTAGACATAACTCGTATCCCCGGCTTGGATCATATCGAGGAGCGAGATGGTTTGATATACATCGGGGCCCAGGTGACCCATGGCCAGGTAGCCGCCTCACCCTTGATCCGCTCTCGAGCGGGGGTGTTGACCGAGGCGTGTGGTTCGGTGGGGGGGCCACAGATTCGGAATGTGGGGACTCTGGTGGGGAACGTGGTGAATGCGCTGCCCGCCGCTGATGGGGCTATAGCCCTCTTCGCCCTGGATGCCGAGGCGGAGGTAGCGGAGCGAGCAGGGCGCCGCTGGACCCCCATCGCTACTCTCTATGCCGGGGTGGGGCTCTGCACCGTCGACCCTTGCGCCGCCATGATCACCCAGTTGCGGTTTCGAGCCTTAGGAAGGGGGGAGGCGGGGGCCTTCGAGCGCTTGGCCAAGCGGCGGACTCTCGTCTTGCCTATTTTGAACACTGCTGCCATAGTGGGGCTCGAGGAGGATAAAGTCGGTAAAGCGCGGATAGCGATAGGCCCCGTGGCACAGACACCATTTGTAGCCGCCGAGGCTGCGGAGGCTCTGGTAGGGCAAACCCCCGATGAAGACCGCATCGCCCGGATGGCCCAACTTGTGGCTCAGGCCGCTCAACCTCGAGACTCCTTGCTGCGAGGCAGCGCAGAGTATCGAAAGGCGATGGTGGAGGTCCTAGTACGGCGTGCTCTTTGGCGAGCCATAGAGGCGGCCTCTTTACAGGGGGGCGAAGATGTCAACCCTTAAGATGGTCTTGAACGGTCAGAAGGTTACCGTCGAGGTGGAACCTGGGGATCTTTTGGCTGATGTTTTGCGCGATAAATTGGGACTCATCGGCACTAAAATCTCTTGCGGGGAGGGGGAGTGTGGGGCTTGTACCGTACTGGTGGATGGCAGAGCCGTAGATTCCTGCCTCTATCCAGCCCTCAAAGTCCAAGGGCGAGAGGTGATCACCATTGAGGGGTTGGGGCAGGATAACCGGCTGGATCCGATCCAGCAGGCCTTCGTAGATAAGACGGCCCCCCAATGTGGCTATTGCATCCCAGGCATGATCATCTCTGCCAAGGCTTTGTTGGACGAAAACCCTCACCCCACCCGGAAAGAGATCGAGGAGGGGATCTCTGGCCACCTATGCCGTTGCACCGGCTACTATCAGATCATAGAGGCCATCGAGTTGGCTGCAGAGCGGCTGGCAGAGAAAGGAGGCACGGAATGAGCAAGAAGGTCGTGGGAGAAAGCGTGCCCAAAATAGACGCCGCAACCAAGGTAAGAGGGCAACGGAAGTTCCCCGAGGATTTCAACATGAAAGGTCAACTCTACGCTAAGGTGGTGTGGAGTGAGTACCCCCACGCTCGCGTTTTGAAGATAGATGTTGACCCAGCGGAGGCTTTGTCTGGCGTGGTGGCGATCCTCACCAGCAGGGATGTGCCGGTGAACGAATATGGGATCAATATCATAGACCAGCCGGTGCTGGTGGGGGAGGGGGAAAAGGTGCGCTGGCTGGGGGATCGGATAGCTATCGTCATTGCCGAGAGCGAAAAGATAGCCCAGGAGGCCCGCCAACTGGTGCGGGTAGAGTATGAGCCTCTACCGGTGGTAAGTGACCCCCGCGAGGCGATGGAGCCAGATGCGCCCTTGATCCACGAAGAGCGGGGCGATAGCAACGTCCTCAAGCATATCAAGATACGCAAGGGGGATATAGAGAAGGGGTTCGCTGAGGCGGACGTGGTGATCGAAAGTTACTACGTCACCCCTCACGTGGAGCACGCCTATATGCAGCCCGAGGCCGGATTGGGGTATATAGACGAAGAGGGACGGGTGACGGTCATCGCGGCTGCTCAGTGGTCCCACGATGACCTCCACCAGATCTCCCACATGTTGAATCTGCCCCTAGATCAAGTGCGAGAGATCGTGCCCGCCATAGGCGGAGCCTTCGGTGGGCGAGAGGATATGTATATCCAACACCTGTTGGCCCTTTGCGCCTACTGCGTCCGCCGACCGGTGAAGATGGTTTTCGATCGAGAGGAGTCGATTCGAAACACGGGTAAACGCCACCCTTACTATATCAGATATAGAACCGGGGCTACCAGCGAGGGTAGATTGACCGCTGTAGAGATCGAGTTGATCTCCGATGCGGGGGCTTACGCTTCTACAAGCGTTCCAGTGCTTTCCAACGCTGCCAGTTTTGCTGCCGGGCCTTATGTAGTGCCCAACGCCAAGGTGGATGCCTATACCGTCTATACTAATAACGCGGTCACCATGGCCATGCGAGGGTTCGGCTCTACCCAGGCCGCTTTTGCCTACGAGATGCAGATGAACAAACTGGCGGAAGCGCTAGGGATGTGTCCGGTAGAAGTGAGGATGAAAAACCTTTTCGACGATGGCTCCATCGCCTTGACCGGAAACCCGATGCCGCTAGGCGTGGGTATTAGGGAGGCCCTTAGGCAAACCGCCCTGGCTGCCGGATCGAAAGAGGAAGACGGAGGTTGGATTAAGCCAGACCTAGGCCCTCCTTCAGCACCTTACAAGCGGCGGGGTATCGGCGTGGCTTGTGGGTACAAGAATGTGGGTTACTCCTTTGGCTTCGATGATAAATCCAAAGTGATTGTAGAGTTGGCCCTAGATGAATCGGGAGAGATCGCTCGGGCCTTAGTGAAGTTAGGGGCCTCGGATCAGGGGATGGGAGCCCACACCGCCTTGGCTCAGATCGCCGCCGAAGCGTTGGGGATCGATTATGAGAAAGTTAGGGTGGCCTTGGTGGATACGTCCGCGGTGCCCAACGCTGGGAGTTGCTCTGCTTCTCGCCATGTCTATATGTCCGGCAACGCCGTGATAGGGGCTTGTCAGGAGGCGATCCAGAAGCGGCAGGAAGCGCTCCGGACAGGAGAGAGGCGGGTGAGCGCTGAATACGAGTATCATGGGCGGAGCGCCCGTCCCACCACACCCTACGATGACGATAACGGGATGTGCGACCCTCACATCGGTTACGGCTATGCGTGCCAGATCGCCCTGGTGGAGGTAGATATGGAGACCGGGGAAACGGAGGTTCTCAAGGTCTGGGCCGCTCAAGATGTGGGGAGGGCGATAAACCCGGAGATGGTGAAGGGGCAGGCTGGTGGGGGGGTGCATATGGGGCTGGGATATGCCCTTACCGAGGAGTTCATCCAAAAGGAGGGGTTGGTCAAGACCCGTCGCTTCAGCGAGTACCATATCCCCACTGTGGCCGATATGCCCCGGGAGTTCACCCCCCTTATCGTCGAGGTGCCCGACCCCACGGGCCCCTTCGGGGCCAAGGGGGTGGGGGAGATGACCACTTTGCCTACCGCGCCGGCCATCATCTCCGCCATCCACGATGCGGTGGGCGTCTGGATCGATAACCTCCCGGCCACGGCGGAGAAGGTATGGCGCGCCATGCAGGGCAGATCGTAAGTCGTCGGTGAGGGAAGAGAGAGCAACGGAACCGTTGCTCCGTAGTTGCTTGGAGTGTTGGGGGAATATTGCGACCAGGAGAGACATCGTACCTGTGAGTGTCTCCAAGGTGCCTTAGTGTGGTTGGATGCCGAACCTAGCCTTGGGGAGGAGATAGCCACCCTGTGGGCAAGCCCGTCAAGAGGTTCACAGTTGCCTAGGTTGTGATCCTTGTCCTCCAGCCGACCTTCTAGTCGAGTATCTAAGAGCGAAGGAGGATCATGAAGCAAGAGGCCAGTAGACTGGCCATAAATGATAGATCTTATGAGGTATTCGTCTCCAAGAAGACGATGCTGCTCGATGTCCTGCGAGATCAGTTGCATCTCACAGGTACTAAGAACGGTTGCGGCCATAATGCTTGTGGGGCCTGCAAGGTGATCGTCGAGGGGAAGGCGGTCAACTCCTGCGTCTACCCGGCTAAGAAAGCGGTGGGGAAGAAGATAGAGACCATCGAGGGAGTAGCCAGGGATGATAAACTTCACCCTTTGCAAGAGGCGTTCGTGCGCCGGGGGGCGATACAATGTGGCTTCTGCACCCCGGGTTTCATCATGGCCGCCAAAGCCCTTCTGGACAGAAACCTCCGCCCTACTAGGGAAGATATTGTTGAGGCTCTAGCCGGTAACTTATGCCGGTGTACCGGCTATACCAAGATAATAGGGGCGGTGGAGGAAGCAGCAGGCTTGCCGGTGGAGGCGAAAGCGCCTCTGGTGGAGAAAGAGCCTCTCTTCATGGTGGGGTTTTCCCTCCCTAGACCCGATGCTGTGGAGAAGGTGAAGGGGAGGGCTGTATATGCGGCGGATCTCTTCTTCGAGGATATGCTCTACGCTAAGGTGCTGCGCAGCAAATACCCCCATGCGCGACTGGTCAAAATCGATACCAGTGAGGCGAAAGCCCTATCTGGTGTGGCAGCCGTCTTGACCGCAGAGGATATCCCCGGCGAGAAGAACCATGGCTTGGCCCGGCCCGACTGGCCGGTCTTAGCCTATGATAAAGTACGTTACCTGGGGGATGCTATCGCCATCGTAGCCGCGGAGACCGAAGAGATAGCGGAGGAGGCACTGGAACTGATCGAGGTGGAATATGAGCCTCTTCCCATCGTCTCCTCGCCGGAGCAGGCCCTCCTAGAGCCTGGTGCGTCGCCCGTTCATGGGGAAGGGAACATACTAGAACATATTAAGGTGCGCAAGGGCGATGTGGAGCGAGGTTTTTCCCAGGCGGAGATCGTGGTGGAGAATGAGTTTTGGACCCCCTCCGGCGATCACTGCTTCTTGGAGCCGGAGGCGGGAGTGGCTACCATCGAAGAGGATAGGATAACCGTCTATGTGGGTTCTCAGATCCCCTTCGCCGATCGCCGCCAGATCGCGGCCTCCCTGGTTATCCCCGAGGAGAAGGTGCGGGTCATACAGACTAGGGTAGGGGGGGCCTTTGGTGGCAAGGAGGATATCTCCGTCCAGATCCACGCGGCCCTTTTAGCCCAAGCCACCGGCCGGCCGGTGAAACTGGTCTGGAGCCGCCAGGAATCGATGATCGCCCACCCTAAGAGGCATCAGACCAGCATCTGGATGAAGACCGGAGCCACGAGCGAGGGCAAACTGTTAGCTGTGGAGGCTCGTATCCTGGGAGACTCTGGCGCTTACGCCTCATTGGGGCCCTACGTGATGACCCGGGCAGCGACTCATTTGACCGGGCCCTACGAGGTGCCGCATGTGAAAGTCGATTGCTACGCCACCTACACCAACAACCCTCCAGCGGGGGCCTATCGAGGCTTTGGCGCTCCCCAGGCCCATTTCGCCGCCGAGAGTCAGATGGATATCTTGGCGCACGAGTTGGGCCTGGATCCCCTGGAGTTGCGACGACGAAATGCTCTTCGGGTTGGCTCCGCGACGGCCACGGGGCAGGTTTTGAAGGAAAGTGTGGGGCTAGTGAAGACCATAGATAAGGTGGCCCAGGCTACCGAGGGTTGGCCCGCCTGGATGGAGGTAGCCCCAGAAGGCAAACGCCGGGGTTTGGGGGTAGCCTGCGCCTACAAGAATGTGGGCCTGGGGGGTAGCGCACCCGATTCGGCGGGGACAACGGTTGAGGTTTTAGAGGATGGGCGAGTGGGGGTGCGCGCCGGGGCCGCAGAGGTGGGGCAGGGGATAGTCGCCGTCTTGGCTCAGGTGGTGGCGGAGGAACTGGGCCTGTCTCATGAAGAAGTGAAGGTACTGGTGGCAGACACGGCCCTGACCCCCAACGGGGGGGCTACCACCGCCTCTCGCCAGAGTTTTATCACCGGTAACGCGGCCCGACTGGCAGCACAGGAGGTCAAGAGAACCCTCGCAGGTGTGGTGGGTGAGGCCCTCGGCGTTCCGGCCGATAGTCTTATCTTCGAGAGGGAACGGATCCAGGCAGAGGACGGCCGGTGGTTGACGCTGGAGGAGGCAGCCCATCTGGCCAAGGAGAAAGGGAGATCGCTCTCCGCTACCTCCATATACACCGCTCCCCGAACTGTCAATCTGGGGGAGAAGGGGGATGCTCACTTCGCTTATGGTTACGCTACCCAGGCGGCTCAAGTAGAGGTTGACATAACGACGGGCGAAGTGAAGGTGGTGAGGGTGGTGGCGGCCCACGATGTGGGGAGGGCCATCAACCCCTTGGCTATAGAGGGACAACTAGAGGGAGGGGTCTTGATGGGGCTGGGCTTCGCCTTGATGGAGGATTTCTCCATGAGAGAAGGGGTGCCCCAGAAGACGGTTCTCACTAAATACCGCATCCCCACGGCCAAAGAGGTCCCAGAGATAATACCTATTATCGTGGAAGAAGAGACCTCCGAGGGACCCTATGGAGCTAAGGGGGTAGGGGAGATTACCTCCATCCCCACCTGTCCAGCGATAATCAACGCCATCTATGATGCTATAGGGGTACGGATGAGGCGATTGCCGGCTACGCCAGAGAGGATCGTAGTCGGGTTGGAGAAGACAGAGAAGTTATGAAGATGGCCACCCTGGTGAGCATAGCCTTTCTAGTAGTGGCCTGTGCAGGCGGTGCCGCAACACCAACGCTGCCGGTGGAGACAGTTTCATCGCCCACGGCCACGCCTAAACCCACACCTACCGCTACGCTTCCCCCTATGCCTACTGCTACGCCGGCGCCTACCCCACCCCCAGGGCTAAGGGGAGAACTGGCCGTCCTCAAGGATGTGTTGTGGTTGATAGACTTGGAAGGGGGCGAGCCAAGGAGGCTGGGCGACTGGTTCCCCACCTTCTCTCACCTCTACTTTCGTTGGTCGCCAGATGGGGAGGAGATCGTATATGGGGGGCAAGCAGACCTATGGGTATTGGACGCTGAGACAGGTGATAGTCACAACTTGACTAATACCCCGGACCGCTGGGAACTGATGCCCGCTTGGTCGCCCGATGGGACAAAGATCGCCTTCACCAGCAGGCAGTTGGAGCCAGAGGAGTATGGGCAGACCGAATCTACCATGTTTGGTGTCTTCGGCGGCCAATTGACCATCGTTGGCGCCGATGGCTCTGATTATCGGGTAGCAGATGAGGAGGTAAGTACATACTCGTCGCCCAGTTGGGCGCCAGATTCCATGCGTTTGGCCTACGATGCCGATGGCGACCTCTATATCTTCGATCTCGAGAGGGACCAGAGAGAGAAGGTCCTTGTGGAGGAGTACGGCTTAGAGAGCGATCTCTACATCTGCGCTCCCAGTTGGTCGCCGCGAGGTGATACTATAGCCATTTCCTTCTCCACTAGACCGGCACCAGAAGAGACCTCTCCGGAGAAGGGGTATGCGATCTTAGACTTGTCAAACCAAACCTCCGTGATCCTCAAGAGGTTTATAGTGGAGGAGACGATGGCTTACGAGGGAGTGCCCTCGGGCGAGCATATCGGCGGTTGTCCCGGTTCGCCCGGCCCTTGGAACCCTTCGGGCGACTATCTACTTCTCACGATCTTGCCCATACCTCGCACTGACTTGAACGGGAGCCTGTCGTTGATCGACGTTGAAGGGAAGCAGGAAGTGGTTCTGGAAGGGAGATATGGAGCCTATCAGGCCAATTGGTCACCGGATGGCAGATGGGTGGCCTATATCGATCTGGGTGACCGGTTGGTTTACGTGGTAGATCCGTTTAACCCGGAGGAGAGATGGTTATATAAGGAGCCCGAAGCGGAAGGTGCCCCTGGCCACTACTCAGCCGCGGGGTTGGCCTGGCGTCCAATAAGCGGACCGGTGTCTTTGCTCGTGGTCGAGGAGTACTCCATCGTCGCTGCCAACGTGGATGGGCCCGGTCATCTGGAATATCTGGAGCGGATTGACGCTGCCATCCTGGCCAAGCGCCAGGCCTGGCGTGGCCGCACTACCGAGCGCTGGCTGGCCCGTACTAACGCTGCTCTGTCACCCTTTGGTTACCGGCTGGAACCCCACTTTGACGCAGAGTGGGACACGACGTTCTTTGACCTGTTCCGAAACGGTGAATCAGAGCCCGTGCTGCCCCGTCTTTGGCACGTCTGGCCGGTCACGGTCAACGCCTCCGGCACCGATTTCTGCCTCGCGGCAGAAAACGCGCCCAATGCTTTCCCCATGTATGTGCTCGTACAGGCTGGCAGCGTCCGCGCCTGGAATGCAGGCGATAGTAATTACCTGCCGCCAGTCTACGTGGGCGATGCCCTGGCGCGCGTCACTTACCCGCCTGAGGTCATCCTCACCTATCAAGTCGCGCTGGATAACCAAGTTGTCTACACCGACACGGCTGTCAGCTATGGTGCCTACAACCCCCTTCACTCTCTCTCCAGCTGGGACGGCCACTGGGTGCTGGAGGTCGATGATCACGTCATCATTGACGGCGAGGACTTGGGCCAGGCTCTGGGCTACGAAAGCGTCTTTGGCTTTACCCTGCTACACGGTCAGCCCTTCTACTTCTTCCAGCAGGATGACGCCATCCATCTCTCTTACGCCGGCCAGACCCTCCCCTACACCTACACGGAGGTTATCCATAACCAGTGTTGCGAGCCGGCCATGTTCAACGTCGGTGCTAACGACGACATGGTCTGGTTCCACGCCCTGCGGGATGGGATGTGGTACTACGTGGAGATAGGGGTATATCAATAGGTCCTATTGTGGATGATTTCCTTAACGACCAAGATCGGTGCTGTATATCCAGCCCTCGAATCAGAGAGGCTTTGGAAGAGGCCTTGTCCAGGCTTCCAGATTCGGTCTATAATAACCTTGTCCACGGCGACCGTCCGCTCTATATCGTCCAGTCGAGCCGGATAGGGGGAGTGGTAACCCTGGGTTTCCCCTCCGGATTAACCCTTCTCACCCTCAACGAGGCCTTGAAGGAGAGGTCCCTGGGGGAGATCGTGGGCATCATCGCCCACGAGTTGGCCCATCTGGCCCTGGGCCATCGCTTTGTATCTTGGGAAGGAAAGCGCCAACTGCGCCTGAGGGAGGAGTATGAGGCCGATGCCTTGGCTTGCCAGTGGGGCTTCCGGGAGAGGTTGATGGCTGCCCTTTTGACCGCGGTGGAGGAAGAGGCGAGACGGAGAAGAGAGAGGCTATCATGATCAGCGTGGACGAGGCGCGGGGGAGGATATTGAGGCATTTTAGCCCTTTGGAAGGGGAGAGGGTGCCCATCTTGGAGGCCTTGGAGCGGGTTCTGGCGGAGGATATCTACTCCGATATCGATATACCTCCCTTCTCCAACTCAGCCATGGATGGCTATGCCCTGCGCTCTGGAGATACGGTAGGCGCTTCCAGGAAGAGCCCGGTAACACTCAAGGTGGTGGCCGATCTGGCTGCTGGGCACATTACCCATTTGAAGGTGGAGCCAAGGACGGCGATTCGGATCATGACCGGGGCTCCTCTCCCTGAGGGGGCGGATGCCGTGGTGCGCTTTGAGGAGACGAGCGAGGGGCTGAGAGGTAGTTGGGGGCCCACGGTCGAGGTTTACAAGGAGGTCTCGCCCCAGGAGAATGTGAGGCCGGCGGGAGAAGATATCCGAAGGGGAGAGTTGGTCCTGGCGAAGGGAACGGTTTTGCGGCCTCAAGAGGTCGGTGTCCTGGCTTCCTTGGGGCGAGCGGAGGTGGAGGTGATCCGCCGTCCTCGAGTGGCTATTTTGGCCACCGGAGACGAGTTGGTGGGCATTGAGGAAGAGATCGGGCCCAGCCAGATCCGGAATAGCAACGAGTATTCTACCGCTGCTCAGGTGATCCGGTACGGGGGGGTTCCCGTGAGGCTGGGCATCGCCAGGGACAGGGTAGAGGAGTTGAAAGCGAAGATCGAGGAAGGGCTAGCCGCCAAGGTGGATCTCTTTCTCACCTCGGCCGGGGTCTCCGTCGGCGAATACGATGTGGTAAAAGAGGTCCTAGCCTCTGAGGGGGAGATGGATTTCTGGCAGGTGAACATGAAGCCGGGGAAGCCTTTGGCCTTTGGCCAGATAAGAGGGGTGCCCTTGATCGGTCTCCCGGGGAACCCCGCATCGGCCATGATCTCCTTCGAGCAGTTCGCCAGGCCGGCGATCCTGACCATGTTGGGAAAAAGGACTCTGGAGAAGCCAGAGGTGGAGGTGGTAGTCGATGAGGAGGTGACAAATAGCGGTCGACGGGGTTTCCTAAGGGCGATAGTGAGGCGGCAAGAGGACGGCTACCATGCTCAGGTGGTGGCCGGCCCCCGAGGTTCAGGGGTCCTCACCTCTATGGTGCGGGCCAACGCCCTTCTCATCGTGCCCGAGGGCACGACCCTGGTTAAAGCGGGGGAGAGGCTGCGAGCCCAGATGCTTGACTGGTCGGAGGGTACAAGATGATCCCCATCATCTCCGTCGTAGGAAAGTCCGAGGTGGGAAAGACGACGTTTCTCGAAAAGTTGATCGCCGAGCTGAAAAGGAGAGGCTATCGCCTCGGGACCATCAAACACGATACTCATGGCTTCGAGATAGATAAGCCGGGGAAGGACTCTTGGCGCCATGCCCAAGCAGGAAGCGATGCGGTCCTCATCTCCTCGCCAGAGAAACTGGCTCTCATCAAGCGGCTGGATAGGGAGAGAACCCTGGATGAACTCTTGGCTTACATGGGCGACGTAGATTTGGTTCTCACGGAGGGGTACAAGGGCGGCGACAAGCCCAAGATCGAGGTCTCCCGCCGGGCTAGGGGCCAAGAACTACTCTGTCACGAGGGGGAACTTCTAGCCCTGGTTACCGATCAACCTTTCGATTTGGATCTGCCCCAGTTCAGTTTTGAGGATGTGGCTGGCTTAGCGGACCTTATAGAGGAGCGGTTCCTTTCTGCTCCTAGGGAGTCACGGCTCTCTCTAATCGTGGATGGGCAGGAGGTCCCCTTACGAACCGAATTTGCGCGCCAAGTAGTCGGAGCGGTGGTGAGAGCCATTGTCTCCACCCTTCACGGGACCGAGGGCGCTAAACGCTTTCTCCTCATGATGAGCATGGAGGACAATAAGCAAGAGAGGGGGTAGACAGTGAGATGACTAGAGTTAGATGTTGGGTAGAAGATTGCAAATTCTGGAAGGGGGTGTGCTCCTCTTCGGAGATAGAGATCTACCCTGATGAGGGGTGTGTTACTATGGAAGTTGAAGAAGAGCCCGAAAAGGACGAGGAGGAGTGGGAGGAAGACGAGGAGGAGTGGGAGGAGGATGAGGAGGAGGAGTGGGAGGAGTAGCGATAACGTCTCTTTTGCCCTGCCTGGTATTCGGCCCCAGGCCTTTCCCACCCCTTTCTGCGCCGGTTGTGGTCATGGCATCCTCATAGGGGCCCTCCTTAGATCCATTGACAAGATAGGATGGCACTTAGACGAGATGCTCTTCGTCTCCGGCATCGGATGCGCGGGCTGGATCCCCAGCCCCCATTTTGCTGCTGATACCCTCCATACTACCCATGGGCGCCCCATCGCCTTCGCCACGGGGGCCAAACTCTTCCGACCGGAACTGAAGGTGGTAGTTATCGGCGGCGACGGGGATATAGCCTCCATCGGGGGTAATCATCTGATCCATGCCGCCCGGCGGAATATCGATTTGACGGTGATCTGCGCCAACAACCTGATCTACGGCATGACCGGGGGGCAGGTCACCCCCACCACGCCTCAGGGGACTTTCACCGTTACCACCCCCCAGGGCAACCCTGAGCCTCCATTCGACCTCTGCCGCCTGGTTTTGGGAGCGGGGGCCACCTATGTGGCTCGCCACACCGTCTATCATGTGAAGGCACTGATCAATATCCTAACCCAGGCTCTGGCGCATGAGGGGTTCGCCTTCGTCGAGGTCTTGAGCCCCTGCCCCACCCAATACGGCCGCCGGAACGAACTCTCAACTCCCTGGGCCCTGATGCAGTGGCTGAAGGAGAACACTATCACTGTCAAGAGGGCATTTTCTGAGGATATCGGGGACAAGGTCATAATCGGCGAGTTCAACGACGCCCAGAGCCGAGCCATGCTTTGGAGGCGTTGAAGCCCAGACGTCATCTACATAGAAAAAGAGGGGTATTTGACCCCTCTTTCATTTTGCCACACTCTTCTTACAGGTATTTCCCTATCAGGAGTGCCAGGTCTTCTTTTGCCTTCTCCGGGATGCGGTCTTTGCTGGTGATGATGGCGTTCTTTAGGATGGTAGGGCAGGGGCAGGTGCGAGCCTCGGGGATATGGGGGACGACTTTCTTGATGATCTTCTTCGCCATCTCTGCGTTCTTGAGCAGGTTGTCCATCAACATCTCCACGCTCACCGGCTCCTCGCTCGCGTGCCAGACGTCGTAGTCGGTGACATTGGCTAGGACAGTATAGCATATCTCCGCCTCCCTGGCCAGTTTCGCCTCTGGCAAGACCGTCATGCCGATGATGTCTACGCCCCATTGGCGATAGATGCGCGATTCGGCCTTGGTGGAGAAGGCTGGCCCCTCCATGACCACAAAGGTGCCACCCTTATGTACCTTGGCTCCAGTGTCCCGGGCCGCTTGATAGAGGAGCGCGCTAAGGTCGGGGCAGAAGGGCTCATCGAAGGAGATATGAGCCACTACCCCCCCGCCGAAGAAGGTGTTGATACGGCCCCTGGTGCGGTCGAAGATCTGGTCCGGGATGACCATATCCAGGGGGTGGATCTCCTCCTTCATGCTCCCACAGGCGCTGACGGCTATTATATGCTCCACGGCTAACGATTTTAGGGCGTATATGTTGGCTCGGGAGGGGAGTTCGGTGGGCATGATCCGATGCCCCCGCCCGTGGCGGGGCAGAAAAGCCACCTTTCTCCCCTCCAGGGTCCCGATGACGATGAGATCGCTGGGCTCCCCAAAGGGGGTTTTCACCTTTACCTCTTCTACATCGGTGAGCCCCTCCATCTCGTAGAGGCCACTGCCGCCGATGACGCCTATCCTGGCCTTAGCCATTTTTTCCTCCTATCTGGTGATCGTCCGTAAAGGATCCCTGTGGGATGGGAGGGAGTATAGCCCAGGTCTAGCCCTTTGACAAACGCGAAAGGGGAATTCTGGCACTGTGACTCTCCTGACTTAGTACCAGACTTCCTCTCCGGAAACCAGTTGATGGAGCGAAAGAAAGAGGACGTACCAGCAAAAGTAGCCGAAAAAGGCCGCTAGGGGGACGCCTAGAAGGCGTGGTTCGAGCCAAAAGAGGTTTTGGTACCGCCAAGAGCCCATGAGAGCGTTTAGACCCTCCCAGGCAAGGGTCAAAATCATGGAGGTCAGGGTCAAGGCTCCTAGGGGACTCCAGAACCCCTCTAGGAGGCTTTTCAGAAGCCCTCTTGACCCTTTTCTGTATATCCCGTACTCCAAGAGAAGCCAAAGGCCGGCGAAACCGGGGACGATAAGGGGCCCAGAGCCTGCCCCGGTAGTTGCCAGCCTGTCCTGGCACGTGACAGGCCAGGGGCCGGGGGCCTCCATATAGAGAAAGGCGAAGAGGGGGAGGGCGAAAAGGATGGCTCCCACCGGTCCAGAGGAGGAAAACATGACTCTCCGCCACCTCTCGGGGAGGGGGGCTCTTTTGCCGAAGCCTCGGGTGAGGAGGGAAGCCAGCCGATACGATTCATAGATGGCGGGAAGGCAGAAGCCCCAGCCTATATAAAGCCCTAGGGCCAGGAGGGGGGTGGTAACGGTCAAATAGCGGAGTATCTTGGTGACGGCGATCATCTGGAAATCTAACAAGAGGCCGAAGAGAGCGCCCCAGAGGATCATTCCCAACATTTTTCTTTTGGGGCCATGCAGAGTCGAGCGGCCGGTGAGGCGGAAGTTAAGGCCGTCGCAGAGGAGCCAGATTCCCAGGGGGAAGATGATGTGAAAATGAAAGAGGGCAGTTTTTGGGCCCCAGTTATAAGAGGCCACAAGGATAAGGAAGCCGAGGGCCAACTGAAGGCTACCTACCACCCCTGGTTTTCCTGCGACTCAAGGCCCGCTCCATCTCCCTCTGGGCCTCTCTCTCAGCGATATCCCGCCTTTTGTCGTAGAGTTTCTTCCCTCTGGCCAAGGCTATCTCCACTTTGACGTATCTATCCTTCAAGTATAAGCGTAAGGGGACGATGGTGTAGCCTTTCGCTTGCACTTTCCCTGCGAGGCGGTTTATCTGATACCGGTGGAGGAGGAGTTTCCGGTCTCTCTTGGGGTCGTGGCTTTGGCGACCGGCCTCTTTATAAGGGGCTACGTGAACGCCCACGAGCCAAGCCTCGCCACCCCTGATCATGACATAACTATCCTTAAGGTTCACCCGACCGGCACGGATCGATTTTATCTCCGTGCCGGTGAGGGCCAGCCCCGCTTCGTAGGTTTCATCGATGAAATAATCGTGGCGGGCTTTCCGGTTTACGGCTATGGCCTTTCCTTGGGAGTCCATCACCTCTCCAAGTAGTCTAGGGCCAGTTCCAGTTGAGGATCGAGGCCGCTGGCCAGATCTTCGTCGGTGATGTAGACCTCGACATCGGGGATGAGCCCTTGTCCCTCTATGAGCCGGCCGTGGGGGGTGAACCAATGGGCTATGGTGATGCGTAAGCCAGAGCCGTCCCTCAACTCGTGCTGAGCTTGGACGGAGCCCTTGCCCACGGTCCTCTCACCGATGAGGATCCCTCTTCCATAGTCCTGTATGGCTCCGGCAACTATCTCCGAGGCGCTGGCGCTCCCCCTATTCACCAGGACGACCAAAGGGATCTCCGTGGCCAGGCCGCCGCCTTGAGCTTCATAATCTTCTTCTAAATCCTTGCCCTTCTCGGACAAGATGACGCCCTGGGCGATGAACTCGCTCCCCACATCGATGGCCGCCGTAACCAGCCCACCAGGGTCATCACGCAGATCTAAGATCAGCCCTCGAGGGTTCTTAGCCAAGAGATCTATGAGGGCTGTCCTCAACTGTCGAGGGGCCTGGGAGTTGAACTCGTTGAGTTTGATATACCCTATCTCGCCATTCAAGAGGCGGTACTCTACGGTGTGGAGTTCGATCCGCTGGCGTACGATCTCCACTTCAAAGGGCTCAAGAACTCCTTGCCGTCGGATGGTGAGACGGACTGTTGTCCCCTTCGGACCCCGAATGAGGCTGATGGCCTCTATGAGGTTCATCCCCCGTATCTCCACCCCATCCACTTCCAAGACCAGATCTCCAGCCTTGAGCCCGGCCAGGTCTGCAGGTCTCCCTGCCAGAGGCTCGACGATGACTAGATAGCCATCCTCGTTCATCTTTACCAAGGCTCCGATGCCCTCGAAGGCTCCAGTGAGATCCTCGCGAATGATGGCTATATGTTCTGGGGGGATGAAAGCGGTATTTTCGTCCTCTAACGTGGAGAGAGCGCCCCGGATAGCTCCATAGGTGAGTTCCTTAGGGTCGATGGGCCTTCCGTAGAACTCGTTCTCCACGATCCGCCAAGCCTCCCAGAAGACCCTGAACTCTTCCTCTAGGACTGGTGGCGGCACTATGCTCTTCTCCGTCATCACCGGGGAGGCGAGGATAAAACCGCTCGCTGAGCCGGTAAGATAGAAAGTGGCGACGATGAAAACCATGAGCAGAGTGAACCCCGCCAGTTTGGCCGCTTTTACCACTATACTCCTCTGCTAGTTGACATAATATTCACGGGTTGGAACCCTCCCGATGCAGGGTAGGGGAGGAGGCTTCTCAGGTATGCAAGAGCCCGATCCAGTTGGGGATCGCGCTGGTTATCGATATCTTCTTGTGTCAGGGGAATTTCGAGATCGGGGATAAGGCCAGCCCCTTCGATCTCGTGGCCCTGGGGGGTCAGCCAGTGGGCGGTGGTCACATGGATGCTGGAGTGGTCGCTAAGTTCGCGAACCGTCTGGATGGAGCCCTTGCCGAAGGTCTTCTCGCCGATGATGACTGCACGTTGGTGATCGCTCAGGGCTCCGGCCACTATCTCGGCTGCGCTGGCTGTGCCATCGTTGACCAAGACGGCGAGAGGGATCTCGGTAGCCAGACCGCTCTTTTTGGCCGGAAAAGTTTGGTCGTTCCCTTGGGCGTCCCGCTGGTAGAGGATGATGCCGGTGTCGATGAAGTGACTGGCTACGTCCACTGCTGCCCCGATGAGGCCGCCGGGGTTATTCCTGAGATCTATGATTAGGCTGGTAGCGCCCTGGTTTTGCAGTTGAGTGAGCGCGTGTCTTAGCTCCTCGTTCGTGCGCTCGCCGAAGAAGGATAACTTGACATAGCCGATTCCCTCCTCTTTCAATTCCCAGGTGACTGTGGGGGGCTCGATCTCCTCTCGGGTGAGTTGGAGGATCAAGGGCTCCAGTTCACCTTCCCTTCGGATAGTCAGTTCTACCTCACTCCCCACCACCCCCCGAATCAGGAGGATGGCTTCGCTTTGAGAGAGACCGAGGATATCAGTCGCGTCCACGGCGACGATTACGTCGCCAGGACGGATGCCTGCTCTGGAAGCAGGAGAGTCCTCGAAAGGCGTCACCACGACTAGGTAGCCGCTCCTCATCGTGTACTCGGCCCCGATGCCCCCGTACCGACCCTGGAACTGGGCTTCCTCTATCTCTCGATCTGGGGGTTCGATGAAAAAAGTATTGGGGTCGCCAAGGGCAGCGAGCATCCCTCGAATAGAGCCGTAAGTCTGGGTCTGGGCATCGGGGAGTTCTCCATAGAAGTTCTCCTCCACTAGGTTCCACGCTTCCCAGTAGGCCGCGAACTCAGGCGGCTCTTCTGCTGTGGGGTGGAAGATCTCGCTCTCTTCTACCTTTCCTGCATAAGGGGGAATAGCGTGGGTAGAGAACCCCACCAGGTAGGAAACAGCAGCCACGGTAGATACTAGGAGAATCAAAGCCAGTCGTTGAAAGGTTTTATCTGTCATCTGAATCCTTGACATAATTACTGGGCGTCCTCTTTTAGATTCTATCACTCTTTGCCATGGGGAGCAAATTAGCTAAATAGGTCAAATGAATTGTTGTCGGATCATTAATACCTTTGTAAAGGGCCATCTCAAAAAATCTCTCCCCCTTTTAGGAAGTTATGTCAACTGTAGGGGGGCTAGACGTAGTGTTTTTACATAAGATATATAGTGCGAAGATGGCAGAGATGGGTTACAGCCCCCTACCCTGGTGTTGTATAGGGTGAAAAAAGGACTGGAGAGCATGTTTTAGATATGTAGAGGGTGTTGGGAGAGGGCTATATGAGATATTTCTCGAATCTGGCCTCTAACTCTTGGGGGAGTTTCCCTTCTATGATTATGCCCTGCTCTGTGTATCTCTCTAGTTTGACGAGGCCACGCTGATGGAAGAGGCCGCGGAGGTTGTTCTCGCCGTGCGGTAAGAGGACTTTAAGAGGGAGCAACTCTTCCTCTAGGACTTCTTCTACCCGCCTGAGCAGGAGGCCCAACCCTGTGCCTTCGAGGGCTGAGATAGGTACACAGTTGGGGTAACGACGAGCGATTTCTGATAGAACTGGCGAGTTCTCCGAGGAGGGAAGAAGGTCTATCTTGTTCAGAGCGGTCACCAGGGGCCTATCATCGGCCCCTATCTGCCTCAGGGTCTTCTCCACGGCTAGGCTTTGCTCCTGCACGTGGGGGTGCGTTATGTCGACGATGTGGAGGAGAAGATCCGCTTCCGCGATCTCTTCCAGGGTAGCCTGGAAAGCAGCCACTACTTGGGTGGGGAGTTTCTGGATGAAGCCCACGGTGTCTGTGAAGAGGGCCACCCGCCCGTTGGGAAGGGGTACGCGCCGTGTCGTAGGGTCCAGGGTGGCGAAGAGCTTATCTTCCACCAAGATATCTGAGCCGGCTAGAGCGTTCAAGAGAGTAGATTTTCCGGCGTTGGTGTAGCCCACGATGGCTACCACCGAGATGGCTGCCCGGCGACGTCGTTGGCGGTAGAGACGGCGATGGGTGCGGACTTCCTCCAGTTGCTGCCGCAGGTGGGCTATCCTTCGCCCTATCTCTCGTCGGTCGGTCTCTAATTGGGTCTCCCCAGGGCCTCTCACCCCCACGCCGCCAGGGCCGCCACGGGCTGCGGTGCCCCCCACCTGGCGTGCCAGGTGGGTCCAAAGACGGGTCAGACGGGGCAGACGATACTCGTACTGGGCTAATTCGACTTGAAGCCTCCCCTCATGAGTGCGGGCGTGTTTAGCGAAGATGTCCAGAATGAGGGCTGTGCGATCGACGATTTTGAGGTCTAGTTCCTCCTCTAGGTTCCGTTGCTGGCGGGGAGAGAGTTCCTCATCGAAGAGAATCACATCGGGCTTGAGTTCACCCTTAAGAGCCTCGAGTTCCTCCACTTTTCCCTTGCCGATGAGGGTAGCAGACCGAGGGCGATCGAGGCGCTGGATAGTAGATCCCACTACCTCGATCCCTGCCGTGCGGGCCAACTGGGCCAACTCCGCAAGGGAATCCTCCACCCGCCAGATCGACTTATCCCGTTTAAGTTCTACCCCCACCAAGAAGCCGCGCTCGATAGGCTCCCCTACAGGAATCGTTATCTCCTTTATCAAAAGTGCCTCCTAATCCTCCGTCAGGAGTTTCACCATCACCCGCCCCACCCGCTCCAAACTTTCTGGGCTTATTTTATCACAGGTATCCTCGGTAGTGTGCCAGAAAGGGTAGTCGAAATCGATTATGTCGACCGCGGAGATGCCGACTTCTAGAAAAGGGGTATGATCGTCGATAATGGAGTATTTCTCCTCTGCTATGAACTCCTCATAGCCTAACCCTCGGGCGATATCCCATATCTTCCCTCGTAACTGGGGGTCTGAGTTCCTCTCGTAATATATCTCTTGTTGAGCATCCCCTACCATATCTAAGACGATAACATAGGTGGGCTGTATCTCTAGATTCTGGGCGGTGTGGCGGGCCCCCACGCTGAAGGGCCAGCCATCGATGTGACCCCTATCCTCGGCGTCGAAGAAGGCGAGCCATATCTCGTTTTCGAGGTGGTAGGTAGGCAAGACCCGGGCCAGTTCTAGGAGGACTGCCACGCCGCTGGCCCCATCGTTTCCGCCTAGGATGGGCTGGTCCGGGACTTGTGGGTCTCGATCCGCCAAGGGACGAGTATCATAGTGAGCGCCCAGGATGATTACCGACCCTTCTCCTCGCTTGCCGATGATATTGCGAACGGAGAGATCTCGATAGTCGAACTCCTCAGTTTTCACTTGCCAGCCGAGCCTCTCTAATTGCGAGGCGATATAATCGCCGGTCTTTCTTCCGGCTTCGGAACCGGTAGGCCGAGAGCCAAAGGCACATTGAGCCCATGCCTGTTCATAGGCCAGTTGGCCATCGAAGGGCACCTCGGAAATCTCCAACTCCTGAATGGATGGCTGAGCACAGGCGGTGATTATTATTGCTACTATAAAGACGGAAATCCAATAAGATTGCTCCCTACTATCTGCAGGAGGGCTTCCTTCCATCGCCGAGGCCTTCGTATAGTCTAGACTGAGATACATATTATGTTTGTTTTTGTTGTTTTGGGTGGTTATTCGTGACTACGCGAAGACAACCTGTTCCAAGGCTCGTTCGGCATATGCGTTGTACCTAGCCCGCTTCCCCCGCACTTTCAAGGGAGGCAAGAGGCCAAAATTGGGCTTCATAGGCTGGAAATCCCCCTTCCGGGCTCGGGAGATATAATGACTTAGAGCCCCTAGCATGGTTGAGAGCGGAAAGATCAAAGGAGGCTCCCCTTGAATGAGGCGAGCGGCGTTGAGGCCAGCGATAAGCCCTCCAGCCGCAGCAGCCACGTACCCCTCAGTGCCCGTGACTTGCCCGGCGAAGAAGATGCCCGGCTGGTGCCTGAACATCATAGTGGGTTCCAAGAGAGCCGGGGAGTTGATGAAGGTATTGCGATGCATCTGGCCATAGCGGACGAATTCGGCCTTCTCCAGCCCCGGGATGAGACAAAAGACCCTCTCCTGTTCTCCCCAGCGGAGGTTGGTCTGGAAGCCAACCATGTTGTATAGAGTCCCCGCCAAGTCATCCTGGCGGAGTTGTACGACCGCATAGGGACGCCTCCCCGTCCGGGGATCGACCAAGCCTGTGGGCCTCAAGGGGCCGTAAGCCAGGGCGTCTTTTCCTCGCCGCGCCAGGACCTCCAAAGGTAAACACCCCTCAAAGAACTTAGCATCCCTCTCGAACTCCCGCAAAGGTATGGTCTTGGCCGTTGTCAACTCCTCCACAAAATGGTAGTACTCTTTCCTGCTTAGAGGACAGTTGACATAGTCGTGATCGTCTTTCGCGTAGCGCGAGGCTCGGAAGACCTTGCTTAGGTCGATAGAATCGAAACTGACGATAGGAGCCATAGCATCGTAAAAGTAAAGGTACTCCTCCCCGGTGAGTTCGGCTATGGAAGCGCTTAAAGCCTGGGAGGTGAGAGGGCCAGTGGCTATGATTACCGGCCCAGGCGAAGGTATTTCCTGCACCTCCTGACGGCGTATCTCTATCCAGGGATGACTCGATATCCGCTCACTCACCGCTCGGGAGAAAGCCTCCCTATCTACGGCTAAGGCTCTACCGGCGGGAAGGGCTGTCTGGTCGGCACAGGCCACGATGAGGGAGCCCAGACGGCGTAACTCCTCTTTCAGGAGGCCAGAGGCTCTATCTATCAGGTTGGAGCCTAGAGAGTTACTACAGACTAACTCCGCCAGGTCCCCGGTCCGATGAGCCGGGGTCATCGCCTGGGGCCGCATTTCGAATAGTGTCGCCTTGACCCCATGTTGGGCCACCCGCCAGGCCGCCTCGGAACCGGCCAGCCCCCCACCGATCACCAAAACCCGCTCCACATCGCCTCCTTACGATAAGTATACCACAAAATACAAAGGGGGATGGATCTCCATCCCCCTTCTACTCTACCCTTTCCCCGCTAGGCGGGTTTGTGGGCCTCCACATCGATATGTTTGACCCATTGGTAGATCTCCTCCTCGGTGCCCGCCCCTCCTGAATAGGCGAACCCCCCTACCCTCGTCTTCAGGTCCACGAAGCCGGCGGCCTCGATCTTCTCCAAATATTCCCTTTGGTCCGGGGCCCCGGCCACGCAGCCCGCCCAGGCCTCCACGCTCTGCCTCACTGCGGAGGGCAGGTCACCCTCGGTCACCAAATCGGAGATCACCATCCTCCCACCTGGTGTCAAGACCCGATAGGCCTCGGCGAAGGCTCTATCTTTGTCCGGGGAGAGGTTGATGACGCAGTTGGAGATGATTACGTCGATGGACTCATCCTCAATGGGCATATCCTCCATCTCGCCCAGTCGGAACTCCACGTTCTGGGCCCCTACTTTCTGGGCATTCTTCTGCGCCAACTCGATCATCTCCTGGGTCATATCCAGGCCGATGACCTTGCCGATGGGACCCACCTTCTGGGCAGCTAAAAACACATCTATCCCCCCGCCGCTCCCCAGATCCAAGACCACCTCTCCAGGCTTGAGCCCCGCTATGGCGGTGGGGTTGCCGCACCCTAGAGTGACATCGGTAACGCTGGAGGGCAACCCAGCCAACTCCTCCGGAGAATAGCGGGCCGCAGCGCTACAAACCTCCTCTGGGGTAGAACAACTGGAAGGGCAACAACTGGTCGCCCCTTCCCCCTTGGCCTGGGCTGCTATCTCTCCGTAACGCCGCCGAACGACCTCCTTGATCCCTTTCTTGTCGATCATCTTCTTCTTACCCATTCCCTCCTCCCGCTAAGAGCAATAGCCTGGCTTCCACCGGCGGGGAAGCACACCCTCAACCAGCCAGGTAAGGGCAACCAAATCATGGTCAGCCTTCCTAGTTGCACTCCTAAGCGAGGCCTCCCTCCTGCCCTGACACGCTCACGGAGAAGGGCCTTGAGTCTGGCCTCCCTCGCCCGCTTTTCCGCCTCTCTCATCTTCTCTTTAGCCATTTCATCCAATAAATAGAGATTCATCACCTCTATCCCTGCTTTGCATCGACCTTCTTGAATACTTACATACGGCTATTCATTTGGAAGTGGCGCAGTAACTCACCGCTTCTTCCTGGGCAACTCGAGAGGCTATCTCCCCGTACCGCTGGCGGCCCGCCTCTTTCACCTTCTTCTCGTCCCTCGACATTCTGCCTTCCTTCTCACGATCTCTCGATCTTCGCATCTGGACCTATGATTGCCGCGGGAGCAGTTTAGCGTCTTGCTCAGGACGCAGGGCCAGCCTAGCAGCAAGCGACGCCCTTACCAGCCATCCCTGGCCCGCAACAGCAGATTACCTCGCCCTTGGCTAGGGCCTCCCGGAACTTCACGGCCCATTCGCCCTTGGCCTCGATGACGAAGCCATCCTCCGTCTGGATGATCCGACACTCGACGATGGGCTCCTCCCGCTCTTTCTCGGCCAACCTTCTCACCTCCCTCCTTTTTTCGATATCCCTAAATATTTCAATGCCTCTATACGAATAGGAAAAAAGAGGAAGAGCCCTCTCATATCTCCTTTTCCTCTGGGGCGAACTTGGCCATTACCATGCCGCAGCACTCTGTTACTCGGTCCTGTCTGATGGAGTAGAAGACCTGTTTGCCCGCCTTGTGGCTCTCCACTAACCCTAGATTCTTCAGCACGTTGAGGTGGTGAGATATGGTGGGCTGGCTCATGTTAAACGCTTCCACGATCGCCCCCACCGACATCTCACCCCCTTGCAGCATCTTGAGGATCGTCTGCCTTGTCTCATCAGATAAGCCCTTACAGAACTCCGCACAACTGATGCTCATTCACCCTCCAGATATATCCATAGTTTTATATACGTCTATATATTACCAGACTTTTTTATTTTTGTCAAGCCTTTGGCTTGGGGTCTCTGCCTTAGAGGTAACTATAGCGGGCTGGTATATCTTGGTACTCAGATAGATCTTCGTTTTCTCGGCTCCCAGTTGAACCAGAAGATCGACAACCTCGCGACATCGATCATCATCCAGCCGAACTAGTATGGTTGCCTCGTGGAGCGGCCTCCTGGAGTTCTTCCACCTCTACACCACCGAAAATCAGGTCGTAGTGTTGTCTCTTGAATCCACACCCTTCCAGTTCGTGCACCGCTTCATCGACCCGCTGGGAATCAGAGAAATCGGCGATTATAACAGATATAACAGCCCTGATAGGACCAACGGTGGCCTCTTCTATCGCTCTGGACAAAGGTCCCGCCAGGTGGTATCATCTTAGCCATGCGTGCTCAAGATATCATCGCTAAGAAACGGGATGGTCTCCCTCTATCGGAAGAGGAGATAGATTTCTTCATCCAGGGGTTTACCCACGGAGAGATCCCCGACTATCAGGCCTCCGCCTGGCTCATGGCGGTCTATCTACAGGGGATGGACAAAGAGGAGATGATACACCTCACCGACGCCATGGCCCGTTCCAGCCGAATGTTGAATCTCAAAGGGATGGCTCCTTTCGTGGTAGACAAGCATAGCACAGGGGGCGTGGGCGACAAGACAACTCTGGTGGTAGCCCCTCTGGTGAGCGCTTGTGGGGTGCCCGTAGGCAAGATATCGGGTCGAGGCCTGGGCTTCAGCGGAGGGACGCTGGATAAACTGGAATCGTTCGCCGGTTTCACCTCTCAACTGGATGTGGATCGCTTCTTAGGTAACTTGGCTCGGTATGGCATCGTAGTGGTGGGACAGACGGAGGAGTTGGCTCCCGCCGATGGGATGCTCTACGCCTTGCGAGATGTCACGGCTACGGTAGATTGCATTCCCCTCATCGCCTCCAGCATCATGAGCAAGAAGTTGGCCGCCGGAGCCGACGGCATCGTCCTCGATGTGAAGGTGGGACGAGGAGCCTTCATGAAAACCGAGGAAGAAGCCGTTAGGTTGGCTCAGGCGATGGTGGAGATCGGAGCAGGGGTAGGGCGAAGGGTCTCGGCCGTCATATCGGATATGAGCCAACCGTTGGGTTACGCGGTGGGAAACGCCCTGGAGGTGCGGGAGGCGATCGGCACTTTGAAAGGCTCCGGCCCCCCGGATTTCTGGGAACATTGCTTGGTCATCGCTACTCAGATGCTCATACTGACCGGCAGTTATGATAAAGAAACAGCCCAAGAGGCCCTGAGGGCCGTCCTCCGGTCAGGGCGAGGGTTGGAAAAGTTCAAGGATCTGGTGGCGGCTCAAGGAGGCGATCCAGCACCCATCGACGACCCAAGGCTCCTCCCTCAAGCCCCTCTCCAGTACCCTGTAACTGCACCTCGTGCCGCCTATCTCGCGGCTCTCGATGCCCAGGAGGTGGGAGTGGCCGCTATGCGGCTGGGGGCGGGGCGAGCCAAGAAAGGAGAGCCCATCGACCACGGTGTAGGCATAGTCCTACACAGAAAGATCGGCGATCGTGTGGAAAAGGGAGAAAAGATCTTGACCGTTCATGCCCGGAGCGAGGAGGCGGCCCAGGGAGCGGAAACGCACCTCCTGGGTGCCTACGTCTGGAGTGAGGAACCTGTAGAGCCTCCGCCCCTGATTCACCGCCTCATCCCCTGGTCTGGTAGGTGACCAGATGAGATCTCGTCTCTTGATATCGCTCCTTTTCCTTTTTCTCGGTTGTGGGAGCGGCCTACCCTCCTCTCCCTCTTTCTCTTTCAAGTGGGCTTGGGCATATGAGACGGGTGACTATATCCGCTCCACCCCCGTTGTGGCTCAGGGTCTGGTCTTCATAGGCTCCGACGACAATTACCTGTACGCCCTCGATGCTACAACTGGCGACCTCAAGTGGCGCTTTCAAGCCCAGGATAACCTCTCCTCCCCCTTCGTCTGGAGCGATCTGGTCTATGTAGGCTCTTGGGACCATAGCCTCTACGCCCTGGAGGTCTCGACAGGCGAATTAAGGTGGAGATACGAGACTGAGGGGTGGGTCACCTCCTCCGCGACAGCAGCCGGTGACCTGATCTATGTAGGCTCTACCGATGGCTACCTCTACGCCCTTCAGGCCGAGAACGGGGAGGTAGCCTGGCGCTGGGGGCCGGTGGGGCCCATCAACTCCTCCCCTACCCTGGAGGGAGAGACTATATTCTTCGGCTCCGACGATAACTACCTCTATGCCCTCGATGCCAGAACCGGCGACGACAAGTGGCGCTTTCAAACCGAAGGCTTTGTGCGCTCTTCTCCTGCTCTATCCCAAGGGCTGCTCTATGTGGGCTCTGAGGACAGGCGCCTCTACGCTCTTTGGGTGAAAGATAGGAGCCTGGCCTGGGTGCAAGAGACGGGCTTCGCCATCAACTCCTCACCCCTGGTCGAGGAGGGTATCGTCTATGTGGGATCCAACGATGGCTGCCTCTACGCTTGGGAGGCCAAAGGGGGTGAGCCTCTTTGGCGGTACTGCGCCGATGGGCCTATCCGCTCCTCTCCCATCATCTTCAAAGGTATGCTCTTCTTCGGCTCCGACGACAACAAACTGTACGCTCTGGAAGCCAGGAGCGGCACTCTCCTTTGGAGATACCCCACGCGGGGTGATCTATCGACTCCCGTTATCTATGAGGATCTCCTCTATGTGGGTTCCCTCGACGCTCGGCTCTATGCTTTTCGGGTAGTGGGGGAATGAGATGGGTTATGTGCGCCGGATCATTATTATAGCCCTACTAGGCCTGGGTATTTTGATGCAAAGGGCATCCATTGGGCCGCCCCAGCTCCTATACGAGGAAGCCCAAGAGGCGGATCTCGTCACAGCCCAGGCTCTCTACTGCCGCTTGAGCGAGGGTTTCCCAGAGATAGGCGAATACTTCCTTCTGGCCAGCGCCCGGGCCGCTATGCCCGATGTGGAAGCGGTGCAAGAACTGAAGAGCATAATCGACTATCGTCCCCACAGCCCAGTCGCCTTCGAGGCTCATCTGATCTTGGCCCGCTACTACGCTTCCCTAGGGGACAAAGAAGCGGAAGGCGAATATAAAAAGGCCCTAGAACTTGAGCGCCCCCCAGCCCTACGCCTGGAGTTCGCCCGATATTTGGAGGAGGAAGGGCGAACTGAAGAGGCATACCAGGAACATAAGGCGCTCCTCTCCTCCTATCCCACTGCCTTCGTGGATATGCGCAGGACCGCCACCCATGCCCTTGTCCTAGCCGCTGATCTCAACGCCGCCCTCTACTTCAGCGACGCTTTGGAGTCCCTCCGCTTGGTAGAGGAGCCAAATTCTCTGCGAGGCCGAGCCTTGGAGGGGCTGAGGCGCTACGAGGAGGCCAGAACCGAATATCAAGCCTGGCTGGAGGGGAATCCAGAAGATGGGGAAGCGCGCCTGGGCTTGGCGCGGGTCCTGGCCCGCCTGGGCTATGTCGAGGAATCCCTAGAAGAGTACCAGAAGGTGGAGAGTTCGCAGAGTTTACTGGCTCAGGCGGAACTCTTGGAGGCCCTCGATCCAGAAGAGGCTTTGGAGATATACCAAGACCTCTCTTACCCCTATGGCTGGTGGAGAGGTGCCACCCTTTTGGAAGGGGAAGGGCAGTTAGCGGAAGCGTTGCCCCTCTACTCTCGCCTAGCCCGCTCGGATACCGCCTTGGCTGACGATGCCGCCTATCGGATGTACCTCTTGGCCCAGAGGGTGGGAGATCCCGAGGCTCTAGATGAAGCCTCCGCTCTCCTCAGGGAGTTGGAGCCTAGCTACTTTGCTCTCTTGGCTCAGAACCGAGGGTTCTCCCCCATCGTGGCCCCTCTTCCTCCAGACGGCGACCCCATCTTGGAGAAGGTGAAAGCCCTGGAACTCTTGGGACTCAAGCGTTTGGCCCTTAGGGAACTCCTCTTCGCGGCCCGCTTCAGTGAGAGCCCAGCCATGGAGTTAGCCATGGCTCAGGCCTTATCGGAGCGAGGCTTCTTGCGAGATGCTCAGGAGATCGCCGTCAAGACGCTTCGAACCTTGGACGCCGCTCCTCTCTCCCTTTGGGGGTTAGCCTACCCTAAGCCCTACCTTCAGGAGGTGGAGGAGGCGGCTCAGGAGTTCGGCCTCGACCCATTGCTCGTGTACGCCATCATGCGAGAGGAGAGCAGATATGACCCAGAAGCGATCTCTCACGCCTACGCCCAGGGGCTGATGCAGATCATCCCTTCCACCCGAGACTGGATCGCCGAGCAACTGAAGATAGAGATAGACCCTGTAGAGATCTTCGACCCTGGCATGAATATACACCTGGGAGCCTGGTATCTCCACCACCTGCTGGACTATTTCGAGGGGGACCTGGATTACGCTGTAGCCGCCTACAACGGCGGGCCAGGGAACGTGAACGCTTGGAAGGAGAGCTCTCTAATCCAAGAGAAGGCCGATTTTCTGCGCTGGATCGGCCTATCCGAAACCAGGGAGTATGTGCCCAAGGTGCTTTTGAGTTACGAAGTCTATAGGTGGCTAGAGCAGGTGGAGAGAGATTAACTCTTCAACTCCTCTCTGAACGCCTTCAAGGAGAAGGCTGTGGCTAGGATGATGAAGGCTAGCCCGATGGCATCGACCAGTTTAATGGCGTGCCCTTGGCTTAGCCTTAGGAGTAGTGGCCCCTCATAGGCATCGGGGACGGCCAAGATGGCCAGCCCTATAAGAAATGAAATTGCGTGTCTTACCACTTTTCTCATCTCACCCCAGGGCTTTGTGTAGGAGCCATGCCCCCCAGGCGATGGTGACCCCCATAGTCAAGACTGAGAGAGCTATCCCCCAATCGAGCCAGTTTATCCCGAACCAGAGGTAGAGGAAGATGAAGGGGTAGGCGGTGAGGTAGGATTTGATGGCCAGGGGGATGGGGGCGCGATAGTGATTGCAAAGGGATATGGTGAGGTTTATCCCCGGATAGGCCAGGCCGTAGAGGGCCGCCCAGAAGCCGTTTAGAGCGCCTACCCAGGCTAAACCGGCTATGACGAGTATTTCCCTTACATGGTCGCAAAAACCGTCCCAGAGGGCTCCAAAAGGCGTCGCCCGGCCCAGATGGCGGGCCAGAGCCCCATCTATGCCATCTATGGCGATGCTGAGGATGATGAGGAGGAGGGCGAGGCGGGGGTGGGGGGTGATCATAATGACTATGAGAAGTCCCAGGGGGATCTGCGAGAAGGAGACAAGGTTGGGAGAGACGCCCAACCAGGCCAGAAGGAGCACCAGGGGGTGATAGATTCGCCCAAGGAACGCCCGGGCAGGCTCACGCAAGCGCTTCTCCAGGGCGCTGTAGGCGTCAGCGGAGGATGGCTGCTCGACCATGACGGGGTAAGGATAACATCAGCCCCCTACCCCGTCAAATAGCCAACTAACGATGATCGTGTAACGTCCAAGATGAAGTGCGAGGTTACATATAAAAAATAGACAAATAATGAACCGTCCTGGGCAGCGGGGGTGGTTGAATAAAAAAATTGGTTCTTCTCCAATTTATGTGGGTAAGTGTCTAGCAGGGTGAAGTAGACAGAC
>CAYLIE010000017.1:0-56525 GCA_964383935.1 uncultured Anaerolineales bacterium
GACTGGTGGACGACATGCCCGGAATCGGTGGACGATTTCACCGGAATACGCACTTACTCTTTCTTCATTCAGAAACGGCTCGAAAGGTACTTCGGTGTCAGAATAAATTTTTTCCTCAATCTCGCTTCTGTTTGTCGTGCCCCACCAGTTTTCTTTTAAATCAACTTCCTGCATAGAACTTAGTTCTATGTTTTTGGTGTTGTTGTAAATATCATTATTCCTGGCGATCAACCTACTGCCAAAAGAACTTATTCCAACTCCGTTAGTCCTTATTTTATTGAAAGAAAGATTTCCACTTGAATTAAAGTAAAAATGCAGGCCTTCGTTGAGAATGTTTTCTATTAAGTTATTTCTTAAAATGACATCGCTGAAATCATCAAAGGTTATGCCGGTTTTACTGTTCCTAATGATGTTGTTCTCTATGGTTGCCTTGGTTGCCTCGCCATGAATTCCGGCCCCCTGGTTATTGATAATTTTATTGTTTCTTATAATCGCGTCATTGAATTGTTCCATGGCAATGCCGTTATACCCCGTGCTGTAAATTGTGTTATTTTCCACAACGGCGTTAGACCTTTCCATATAGAGCCCTTCGGCATTTATCCATCTCACGATCGAATTTGCCACGGTTCCAGAGGATGTCCAAAAGCGAATGCCTATGAATGCGTATTCAACGATAGCGTATTTGATCACGTTTTCTTCTTTGCTATTCTCGATGGCAATTCCTTCCCAGTCCCCGTTGACAGGCTTTTCTGCGTCAGATGTAAACCAAATCGGTTCTTCGGGAGAGCCGATAGCCTTTAGGACGCCACCATTTACTAACAAAAAGCCTCCACCGAGATTTTTGTAGTCGCGAGCGTGTCTGAATCTTACAACTGTGCCCGGTTTGATTGTTACGGTCACGCCATGTGGAACTTCAACCATGCCAGGAATAAAAATCTCGCCAGACCAAACCTCGTCTTGCTCGAGCAGACCAACTTTAGTTGTTATGGATGGCCTTGCCTCGGGCGCTGGAGTCGGCGGGGCTATTGGCCTGGCCTTCGACGTACAAGCTGTCAAGAGGAGTACCCCTAGTTTTACCAACAAGAGGAGCCATAGCCTATTCTTTCTCATCGTAGAAACCTCCTTGCGAGTTTATCAAAGGGGCAGGCGAATTTCGGCTAATGTCTAATTTGCGCAAGAATGTACGCAAAACTCCAACAAAGTCGACCTATATCGCGATTTACCCCTTGATAGCAGGGATGTCAATTGTCTCTTCGTATCACCCAGGGGGCAGAGAATCGCTCCACCCTCCCCTCCACGATGCTGAAGAGAGCCGCCTTTTTCAAGAAGTCGGGAGGGAAGGGGGCCAGTTCCGTGGCCGTGATGATCACCTGCTGCTTTTCGCCGATGGAGGCCAGGAGATATTCTCGCCGGGCGGGATCGAGTTCCGACATCACGTCATCCAGAAGGAGGATAGGCTGCTCCCCGGTTTGGGATCGGACGAGCCCCACCTGAGCCAGTTTCAACGATAAGGCACAGGTGCGCTGCTGCCCCCGAGAGCCGTAGATAGTGAGATCCACCCCCCCTATGAAGAAGCGGAGATCGTCCCGATGAGGGCCTACGAGGGTAAGCCCCCTCTCTATCTCTTGCCTACGCCTCTCCCTCAACCGCTGATGGAAGAGGTTAGCGATCTCCTCTGCTGCTAGTTGAGTTTGGAGCATCTGGGATGCTGGATGGTGGAGCATATCTAGGGGCAGTTGATAGGGGCTCCTAGCCCCCTCCTCTAAAGGGAGGCTGGACTTGTAGAAGAGGCGGAGATCTTCCTTCCCTCCCGTCAAGAAGAGATGGATCTCCTGGGCCAGGTCGTTCAAGGTGCTCACCGCCCGCAAGCGCGCGGCTATCAGTTGGGAACCCCGCTCCACTAGTCGCTCATCCCAAAACTCTAACTGGCCGAAATCGGCCCCTTCCCGTAGGCGACGGAGGAGGTGGTTCCGTTGGAGGAGGACCCGTTCATACTCCTGTAGAGCCCGGGGATAGCCCCTGTCGACCTGGGAGATGAGAGCGTTCAGATAGCGGCGACGAGGGCTGGGAGAGCCGGCTATCAAGCCCACATCCTGGGGGAGGAAGATCACCACCTTGAGCAGGCCCAAAAGGTCGGCTACCCGCCGCTTCACGCCGTTTATCTTGATCTCTTTACGCAGGCTTCCTTGGGGTGAGGGAAGGAGTGTTATCTCCAACCTCCTGAGAGAGCCCCCCTCTATATCGGTTGTCAATCGGGCGAAGGGGAGATCCTCTTCCCAGGCGCGCCAGTTGATCAGTTGGCGGTCCGCCTCTGCATGGGGAGAGGTGGCGGCGGAGAGGTAATAGATCGCCTCCAGGAGGTTGGTCTTCCCCTGGGCGTTGCCTCCTTGCAAGAGGGTGATCTGAGGGGGGAGATCCAACTCCAGGCGGAGATAGTTACGGAAATTGGTGAGAGAGAGGTGTTTCAAGCGCATTGCGACCTCGCTCCAGGCTGTAAGGCGATTATATCATGCCCCGGGGTAGAGGCAAAGAGGAAGGGACCACTCCACGAGTGGTCCCTTTGCCAGTTTGACGTAGTCGGTTGCCGCTATAACACGAGTGGGCAGTTGTTACCGGCTGATATGCATGGGCATTATCACATGGACGAAACCTTCGTCGCCCACGGCTCTGAAGACGCCGGGACTGGAGGGAGTGCTCGTCTCTAAGGCCACTTGGGTCGAGTCTATGACGTTCAGGATGTCGATGAGGTACCGGCCGTTAAAGGCTATCTCCATCGCTTGCCCCTCGATGGTGGCGTCGATCTGGCCCACGTTGTCGCCCACCTCAGCGGCGGTGGCGGCCAGGGTGAGGCTCCCCGGCTCCCCTTCGCCGGGGGCGATCTGCACGCGCACGATGTTGGCCGCGTCTCTGGCGAAGAGCAGAGCGATCTTGGCCGCCCTCAGGAACTCCTTGGTATCTACCACCGTTCGGGTGTTGTAACTGGTGGGGATGATCTGTTTGTAATCGGGGAAGTTCCCCTCGATCAGTTGGGAGACCACCTCTATCGGTCCTCCCAGAGCCCCACCCGCCAGGTGGAAGAGCACCTGATTTCTGGCGGAAGGGATGATCATCTCCACTGGCTCTCCCTCCTCGGCGGCCACTCGACCCAGTTCCTGAAGGGCCCGGGCGGGGATGATCACCCTCATCGGTTCCGGAACCGGCTCGCTCAAGGGGGCGGAGCGGACGGAGAGACGGAAGCCATCGGCTGCGGCTAGCGTAAGTTTTGCTTCTTGGAAGTCGGCCAAGGTCCCGGTGAGGATGGGGCGGCTCTCATCGGTGGCCGCGGCGAAGGTCACCTGCTCGATCATCTGGCGTAGTGTTTCAGGTTGAAGGGTTATCTTCCTATCCTCGATAGCGGTGGGGATGAGGGGGAACTCCTGGGCATCTATGACCTTTATATTGGCCTCGGTGCGAGCGCATTTGAGGTGGAGCGTCTGGGTACGAGTTACAAGTTCCAAATCGATCTGTTCAGGGGGAAGAGAGTTGACGAAATCCACCAGGAGCCGAGCGGGGACGGTAGTAGCCCCCTCCTCCTTTATCTTGGCTCCGATCCAGCAGGTTATGCTGGTGGAGAGATCGGTGGCCGAAAGTTTCAACTGGGACTGATCGGTGGCCAAGAGGATGTTGTGGAGTACAGGGAGGACACTCCTCAGGCTCACCGCCCGTCCGACGATAGCTAAGCCCCTAGAGAGGTTCTCTTGCAAGCAGGAGACTTTCACCTTCAGACCTCCTTTTTCCTGCGGTAAGGAACAAAGTCGCTAGCAGTATACAACATATTGGAGTGGAGTTCAAGAGGGGATAGACGTGGGAATGTTGAAAAGCACCCTCTCGTTTAGCATAGTGAGAAAGAGATTGCATCCGCAGTATCTCTTTCTGCTTTTTGTCCCTACAATCATGCAAATTCTAACGGTTTGTGGGAGAGATTATCGATAGCCAAAGGAGTTATCCTACCTTTTCAACGGTCTCGATAGGCTCCGGCCCTCGGAAATCGTATACCCCCTCTCGGGGCCTCCACTCCTGGCCGCACCCTGCGCAGAAGAGAGTCGTCTCCTCCTCCTGTAAAGGGGTATGGCAATGGGGACAGCGGAATAATGCCTTAGGGGCTTCCCCTTCCCCCTTGATGGCTCGAGCCGCGACGAAGATACTAGGGCTCAGTTTCAAGCCGGCGGTGGGCTTTTGCAAGAGGCCATCCAGACAGGCCAATACCCCGGGGGCAAAGAGCCGCTTCAGGAGGGGGAGGCGAAACTGGGAGACGGCCAGTTCCCCCTCTGGGGTGAATCCGGCCTCGCGGAGAGAGGCGGAGATGTAGGCGGGATGGAAGTTGAAATGCATATCCAGATACTCAAACGGTTCCCAGGAAAAGGGTCGTTTCCGGGAGCGCCCCAGAAGGTAACGGAGGATCTCCTTGAGGTTACGCTTATTGGCGTACTCTAGGATGTAGGTTCCCTTCGGCTTAAGGATGCGATGGACCTCGGCCAGGGCGGCGGGGATATCCGCTATATGGTGGAGGAGCCGCACGGTGACCGCCGTATCGAAGGCGGAGGAGGCGAGGGGCAGGCGGTAGATGTCGGCGGCCAGGTAGATGAACCTGCCCTCCCCCAGTCTCTTGTGGGCTTGAAGGAGTTGGGACCTGGCGAAATCGAGGAGGATCACCCTCTGGTAACCTTGGTAAAGGTCGGCCAGCCGCCCGAAACCGGCCCCCAACTCGATCAGAGATCCTTCTTCCGGGGGGAGGAGCCTTCGTAGGGCGATCCGCTCCGCAGCGTCCTCGTACTCCCGGCCGGGCCAAAAGGCCTCATAGTCGCTCCCTTCGTAGTTGCAGACCCTATGTTTCACGTGAAACACCCTCTCACTCTACCAGAAGGTCGTAGAGCCCTTGCAACTCCTCCTCGGAGTAGAAGTGGATGATCAACCTTCCCCCTTTCTTGCTCCGAGTGAGGGTCACCCTGGTGCCCAGGGCTCGCCTGAACGCCTCCTCTAGGGCTAGATCCTCCGGGGGTTTGCTCACCGATTGGGGAGCCCCCTCTACCAGTCGGCGGACCAGTTCCTCCGCCTGGCGAACATTGAGGTCCCTATTGAGGATCGTTTCCAAGGCCTGCTCTTGCTCCTTGCTTTCCAGGCGGAGAAGAGCCCTGGCGTGCCCCTCGCTTATCAGGTCGGAGAGGAGGGCCCCCTTTACAACCTCTGGAAGTCGAAGGAGGCGCAGGGTATTGGCCACCGTGCTTCGATCCTTCCCTACCCTTCTGGCTATCTCCTCTTGGGTCAGGCCGAAATTCTCTATCAGTTCCTGATAGGCCGAAGCGGCCTCCAGAGGGTTTAGGTCCTCCCTTTGCAGGTTCTCTACCAAGGCCAAGGCCAGCCTATCTGGGGGTTCCGCCTCCCGGACTATGGCCGGTACCGTGGCTAGCCCGGCCATCTGGGCGGCCCGCCAACGCCTCTCCCCAGCGATGATCTGGAATCCCTCCTCGGTTCGGGTGACGATGATGGGTTGCACCACGCCGTTCTCCCGGATGGAGTCGGCCAGCCCCTCCAACGCCTTTAAGCCCACCCGGGGTTGGTTAGGGTTAGGCTCTATCTTCTCCACCTCTATCTCCATTACCCCGGAGGGGGGAGGGGTGGGAATGAGGGCCTCTAGTCCCTTTCCCAGCCCACGTCTCCTTCGGGATCCTGTAGGGATTTCGTCCATGATACCTCCCTTCTAAACAACGGGCTCTTTGTCCTTCATACCACCACCTTGGTCTCCCGTTCTGAGACCCGCTCCAGGATCTCCCTAGCGAGGGCCTCGTAGGCCAGGGCCCCGGCGGAGTGGGGAGCGTAGATGGAGATCGGTTCACCGTAACTGGGGGCCTCACTGAGGCGGACGCTGCGGGGGATGATAGTCCTAAAGATCTTCTCGGGGAAGTGTCTCCGCACCTCCTCCACTACTTGACGGGCGAGGTTAGTGCGGGCGTCGTACATGGTCATCACCAGGCCGAAGAGGTGAAGCCCGGGGTTCAGGGCCCGGCGGACGAGGCCGATGGTGTGGAGGAGATGGGTGAGGCCTTCCAGGGAGAGGTACTCACATTGCACGGGGATGATCACGTCTCGAGCCGCGACGAGGGCGTTGATGGTGAGGAGTCCCAGACTGGGAGGGGGGTCGATGAGGATATAGTCGTACCGCCCCTCTAGGGGCCGAAGAGCCAGGCGTAGGAGCCGCTCCCGAGCCGGAAGGCGGGTCAGTTCCACCCGGGCGCCGGCAAGGGGGGGTGCGGAGGGGGCCAGGTCCAGGTGGAGCCACTCGGTGGGAAGGATTACTCGAGCCAGGGGCAGCCCTCTTATGAGGCTATCGTAGATGGAGAGGGGTAGGTGGTTCTTATTTATCCCTAGGCTGCTTGTGGCGTTGGCTTGGGGGTCGATATCTACCAGGAGGACCTTCCTCCCCTGAGCGGCTAGGTAGGCCCCTATGTTGATGGTGGTGGTCGTCTTGCCCACCCCACCCTTCTGGTTAGCCAATGCGAATATCGTTCCCATAAGTAGATGCCGATGCTTCCAGTCGTTCTTCTACCTCCGCCCTGGTGGGCAGCCCCGAAAGAGGGATCCTCTCTATCGACAAGGAGGCTGCCGTATTGGCGAAGCGAGCAGCGAGGTGGGGGCTCTCTGTCTCGGCCAGTCTTACTATAAAAGCGGCGGCGAAGACATCTCCCGCTCCCGTGGGATCGACGTTTCTAGCCTGGGGGGCAGGAAAGCGGTATTTCTTTCCTTTATGATAGAGGGTAGCCCCCTGGGCCCCTTGGGTTACCACGCTTATGCGGGGGAGATCAAGATGCTGCCTGAGCGAAGCCGCCTCTCCTCTCATATCCTCTTCGCTGACGACGAGGAGATCTACAGAGGAGAGCACTTTCTCTGCCCCCTCCCATCTCTGAGTATGGATCCGCCCCTCCTCATCCCATCTTCGAAGCCATCCCTGAGGGGTGAGGCAGAGCAGGGAGTGGGGGAAAAGCCACACCATCTCCTCCCCTAGTTCCTGGGCCACGGGCCCCAGATGGACGATGGGGAGATCTCGCCATTCCAGAGGTACGGCATCCACACCTATGGGCGAGGCGCGATGGTATAGGAATTGAGAGCGACGCTCTCCCCGATAGATATTTCTAAAGGTGGTCGTGGTTGGCGAAGGGAGACAGAGGAGATCGACCCCTTCTAAAAGTTCGAGTTCTATATCGGGGCCAGCGCTAGTGACTATGGCCACTTTTCGTCCCAGATTCCTGGCGGTCAAGGCCGAATAGATGGCCGTGCCCCCTAGGGTATACCCCTCTTCCCCAAGGTCTTTGGTAAGATGCCCGATGACCAGGAAATCCGGTCCCTTCACCCCGATGTCCGCCTCAGGGAGCGATATGTCCCTTGGGAAAGATCACCACCTTGCGGCGATCGCCCTCCCCCACACTCTCCGTGGTCACCTTCTCGTGCTCCCGAAGGGCGAGATGGATGATACGTCGTTCATGAGCGGGCATCGGCTCCAGAGAGACCGCCTGGCCTAGGAGGGTGGCTCTATCCGCCATGCGGCGCGCCAGTTGGGTGAGGGATCTCTCCCGCCGTTTTTTATACCCCTCTACGTCGACGATAATCTCCGCCCACTGGTGAAGCCTGCGGTTGACGATGAGGCGGGTGATATATTGTAGGGCTCGTAGCGTCTCCCCGCGACGGCCGATGAGGATGCCTAAGTTCTGGCCCGTGATGTCCAGGACGATGGGGTTCGGTCCTTCTGGAAGGTCGAGGGAGTGAAGGCTCACCCGGGCTTCGATACCCATGCCCCCAAGCAGCCTCTCCAACACCTCTTTGGCCACCAGGGCCACCTCCTCTTCAGGCTCAGGGGGGCGGAGAGTGACCCGCACTCGCGCCTCTTGGGTCCCAAGGCCCAAGAGGCGGCGTCCTCCCTGGCTGAGGATTTGGATCTCCACCTCCTCTCGACTGGCCCCTAACTCGGCGAGGGCCTTTTCTGTGGCCTCCTCTATGCTACTACCGCTTGCCTCTACGCTTCTTAGTTGTTTTTCTTCCATCTTCTTTTCCCGACGCCACCGGCTGGGCTCTGAGGCCACCCGGCCCGGTGACGAAATACTGCTGGATGATGCCCAGAGCGCCGGAGACAATCCAGTAGATAGCCAGGCCGGAGGAGACCTGTAGAGTGAAGAAACCGAACATGATAGGCATCATGATGCTCATGGTCTGGTTCATGGAGGCCTGCTGGGGGTCGGCGGAGGGGACGGCGCTCATCTTCTGCTGGAGCCACATGGTGGCCACGACTAAAAGGACTAGGATGGGGACGTTGAAGGGAACGGGAAGGGAGGGGAAGAGGCCCGGATCCGGCTGAGCCAAATTCAGCCACAGGAACCGGCTGTTGAGGGGAATGGCCCGGCGGGCCAGGTCGTAGAGAAAAGGCACCGAATGGTAGATATGCTGGGAGAGGTTCATCAGTTGTTCCGGGGCCTCCCCCAACACCTGGTAGATCGATTGGTAGAGGCCGACCCAGACTGGCAACTGAACCAACGAGGGCAGGCAACCGCCCGCCGGGTTGACGCCATGCTCCCGATATAACTTCATCGTCTCCTCGGTGAGTTTCTCCCTGTTCTTCTCGTACTGCTTCTGGAGGGCCTGGAGTTGGGGGCTAAGTTCTTGCATCGCTTTAACGGAGCGGAGTTGTTGGCGCAGTAGAGGGTAGGTTAAGAGACGTATCAGAATAGTGAGCCCCACTATGGCCAGAACGAAGTTGTTGAAGAGGAGGCTGTAGAGGAGCACCAAGAGGTTGATCATGGGCTCTAAGATTATGGCCGTCCATAACTGTCCTATCATCTTCTATCCTTCCTTGTCCATCTGGAACTCCCAGAGTAGGCTGCCATCTTCCACCCGCAGGGCGTATACCTTACCCCCATAGGAACTGAAATATAAGGTCTCCTGGGCTACCGATGGCGTGGAGTAGATCGCCCCCAGGCTCTCTTCTTGGGGAAAGCGCCAGGTCTCTTTGCCCGTCTCTCGGTCGAGGGCGTAGAGATGGCCGTCGCCAGAGCCGAAGATGAGCAACCCTTGGGCCAAAAGGGGGGAAGAACGGATGGCTCCCCCCGTCTTGAACTTCCAGATCTCATTACCCCCCCTATCCAGGGCGTACATTTTGTGATCGAGGGAGCCGAAATAGACCCTGTCTTCGCTAACCAGAGGTTGGGACCAGACCCAATTCTCGGTCTTGAACTCCCAGATCTTCTCGCCGGAGTCGGCATCTAGGGCGTAGACCTTGTTGTCCAGGGAACCAAAGTAGACAACCCCTTGGGCCAAGCGAGGGGTGGAGGCGATGGCTCCTCCCGCCCGGAACCCCCAGATCTGCTCGCCCTCCTCATTGAGGGCGTACAATTTGCCATCGAAAGAGCCGATGTAGAGAAGGCCATCTCCCAAGGCCCCTCCCCCCCAGATCCGGGCCCCCGTCTCGAACTCCCAGACGTTGTTACCATCGTTAGCGTGAAGAGCATATACCTTATGGTCGGAGGAGGGTACATAGAGGGTATCGCCACCCAGTAGAGGGGTGGCCACTACAGGGCCCTCGGTCTGGAACTCCCACCGAATCTGCCCCTTCTCTGCGTCCAAAGCCACGACTTTCCCCTCGAAGGTGCCCAGGTAAACGAGACCCTCCCCCACAATGGGAGAGGAGTAGAGGCCCGTGGTGCTCTCCTCCTCAACGATCTTGGTCCCCCATCTCTTTTGGCCGGTGGCGGCGTCGAGGGCGTAGACATTCCCCCCAGGGGAACCAACGTAGAGGGTGTCTCCGGAGACGATGGGGCTAGACCAGCCGCTGGCTGGCGCTTGCCTGGCGCATCCAGAGATCAAAATGAGGAGGGCGAAGATAGATATAGGAACGATTTTCGCTTTTAGCAAGGTTGTACTCCTCTTCAAGGAACGGGGTCGAACCCCCCAGGGTGGAAAGGGTGGCAGCGGACTATGCGCTTAAGCGCTAGCCATCCGCCTCTCCAAGGGCCATATCTCTCGATAGCCTCGTAGCCGTACTGGGAGCAGGAGGGGACGAAGCGGCAACTGGGAGGCAGAACCCGAGAGAAGGTTAGTTGATAGACCCGGATAAAGGTAAGCAAAACAGCCTTCATTTGATGAGTCCTGCCTGGGAGAGGAGTCTCTCCACCGCGGCTTCCACCTCTTGGAAAGGGACCCCGGCGATGGGGGCTCGAGCGATGAAGAGCAGATCCTGTCCTGGCGGTATCTCCGACATCTTTCGTCTCACCGCTTCACGCATCATCCGCTTGGCTCGGTTGCGAACGTTGGCCTTACCTACTCTGCGGCTGACGGAGAAGCCGAAGCGGCTATGGGATAGGCCATTAGGGAGGACGCAGAGCACCATCAACGACTGAGGCCAAGAGCGCCCCTCTTGGCGAACCTTTTGAAGGTCCTCGTTCTCTCGAAGCCGGTATCTCCTCTCCATGAAGTGGCTTATAGAGCCAACCGCTTGCGCCCTTTCAGTCGCCGGGCTTTTAACACCCAGCGCCCCCCTTTGGTCTTCATGCGGGCCCGGAAGCCGTGGGCCCTTCGTCTCTTTCTCTTCTTGGGTTGATAGGTCCGTTTGGGCATAATCGATTACCATTATACCCTCATTTGTCTACCGCCGCAAATGAAGGTGGGTAGCGGTTTCAGGCAGAGATAGCGTGGTTTGATTTGAGCGAAAGCGGGCTGTTCTGTCTGCTGCACATTATGGAGTGCGTCTCGCATACAGTCATCGGATTCGAGTCTTTCCCTATCCTTACAGGATCCCTGTGGGATGGGATCCCGGGGGATAGGCGGCTCCGGCTGGGGCCTCGATTCCACTTGAGTGGGCGGGATTTGAGCCTTCAGGTGGTCATATAGAGATCATCTTGTGTTAAAGTGTACGAGTGGCTGCATCGCGTTCAACCTATCTCCTTGAAGCGGTCTCAGGTAACGCCTCGCTTGTTCGCGGAGCCGCCCGAGGGGCAAACCGCAAACACACCGATTGTGCCATATGGCGTGTAGTGTACCTGTCTGAGCGAATGTTCGTGTTTGACCCGACTCGCGCTTTGGTATAGAATGGTCTGGCCCCAAAGGGAAGGCGAGAGCGGGTCAACCAGCAATGGGTTCCTGTTCTCGTTTTTCATTTTGCTTGGCGTCACCGGCAAGTGATGGTTCGATGCCGCCATCGCACATTAACATCTGAAGATCGCTTCGAGCGTACACCGGTTGGGCGTCGAGGTCAAGCTCCTCGATCAGCCTGGTGTACTGCTGCACGGTGCTGATCGGCTGTTGGGTGGCGAAGGCCGCTTCCTCGGGGGTCATACCGCGCTGGAAGACGGCGAAGTGGGTGCGGGCCAGGTTCAGGATGTAATGATCCACCGCTTCTGGCGAGTGGAACGTCTCCAGAGCGATGACGTGGGTCGGTTTGCCCTCCAGATAGGCCTTGCGGCAGATGATGGCCTTGTGGGAGAGGGTGCGCCCCATATCGTGGACGGCACCTCGTCGCGGAACGATCTTCCCCGTCTCGGCCTCGTACTCCCGGATGAGGTCGGCGACCCGATTGTGGCTATGGTGGAACAAGAGACCCAGGTCGGTGCAGGTGAGCACACCACCTTGAGCGTAGGCGTCATTGGCGGCGCGGACCAGGGCGTGCTTGAGCACTTCGCGTCGCGCCGCGTTGGTGCGCAGGGCGGCGATGTCATCCTGATCGACCACCGTGATCACCACGGGTACCTGGCGTGTGTGGGTCATGGGCTTGCGATATCCGGGCCGCTCATCAACGGCGACCGCCTGCCACACCGTCTGTCCTGGCTTCAGACGATCGCGGGAGATGCGATAGGTATCTACCAACTCCAAGATCTTGTCTACGAACAACTCGATCACCCAGGGACCACCCAGACGTGGGAACTCCCGTGTGATGAAGCGGATGAGGGATTGGCGCAGCGTCTTGGCCGCTTGAGGCCGGTATTGGACCTCACGATGGTGTTGCTTGGGCTGGATCATCGCCTTAGCCCCCCTTTTTCCGCCTCGGAGGGCTCAGGCTCCCTTTCCAGCTGGCTGGGGTGGAAGCCCCGCGCTTTGACGGTGGCGAGGATCTCGTTGATGCGCTCCTGATACTCTGGGGTGTTATACTGCTCGTACAACTGCTGGTACTGGCGCACCAGCGACGGAGAAATCTGCATCAGGAACGCGATCTCGTCCACTGAATGGCCATCGCGAGTGTGGGCCACCACCACGGCGAAGGTAACCACATAGTTGGCGATGGCCGGTAGGGAGTGATGGATACGTTGCCGAATCTGGGTGAAGGTGTACCGCTTCAGGTACAGCTCTACCGCCTGCACGCGGTGGCTGAGCGCCCGGCCCACGTCCTTCTGCTGGGAGCGGAGGGGCACAACGACGCCTTGGGCGGCCAAGGCCTTCAGGTCACGGCTGATGGTGCGCAGGCCGCAATTGAAGATGCGAAAAGCGAAGTCCTCGGCGGTCAACAGGGCTCCCTGGTCCAGTGCCTCGTGGGCCATGCGTGCCATTTGCTGCCGACGCAAGGCAGCCACACCGTTGCGTCCCTGGGCCAGACGGTACTGGTGGTCTTCTTCCCCTGCGTAGAGGGTCAAGACCACCGGCACCATCTTGCACTGCGACAGCGGCTTATGACCCGGCTCGTCAGCCGATACAGCGGTCAGGACCAACTGCCCGGCTTGGATCGCCTCAGGCCGAGAGAGCCAGGGGAAGTAGACGTCCTTGACCAGTTCGGTCAAGGCCTCGGCCTCGAACCGGGAGCAGCCCAGCCCTTCCTTCACTCGCATGATGAAGACCTGGTCAAGAGTCTTGACCGTCAAGCGATTCAGTTGTTCACGTTCCGGTTGCCGCATCATCTGGCAGTCCTCCTGTTCGAGCGGGGATTTCAGCCCCGCATCTTACAGGTACCTGCCATTTGGCACAACTATAGTTAGGCGACGTTGTTGCCAAGTCTGAATGCGAGTGCAGCCGCAGTTCTGGTACACCAGAATTGTACCATCATGAGAACCAGACACCCTACGGCCATCAGACCGGTGGTGACAAATTGGTCCAGGCCCACGATTGCTTGAAGGCCTGCCACAGTAATCGGCTCACCCAGAGCGAGAATCCCTATCGGCAGTGCCTCTGCACCAGTTACCAAGGCGGTGAAGAGGCTGACATTTCTGACACTTATTGTAAATAGGTCTCCGCTTGCTCCCGCGTGGTATTGTTTCCGACCGACATACAACCCCGCAAGCGTTCCCAGGGCGATATTCCCGAACGGTAATCCCATAAAGAAAGCAACTGCCATAGCCGACCAGAAGAGATAAGCCAGCACCGTCAACTTCACGTCTAAACTGTAGAACCTGGTTATCCAGTTCTTCAAGCCTAGGAGGTCAAGGACAATTCCAATGCCTAAACCCGTGAACGCCGCAGCGGCCACCCCGCTGTCCGGGATCGAAAACACGCCATAAATACTGAGTGCCGCAGCAACCCACCACCAAAGAACGAACAACGATAGGGGACACATGGTTCCTATGACAAGGCCAACTATGGTTGATTCCGCTCTACTCATAGTTTCCCCGTCAGCCTCCGTGGGCAGGAAGGTCGCATAACCAGGCGCCTTACGCGCCCCTAGAACATTAGTTCTAAACAGGGACAGCAGGATTCATTCATACCTTGGTGTATGGGATCAGATCTACCTTTTTCAGCCTGGGGTTATAGGTCTCTCCTGGTATCCGGCCCCTTTTGGCCACTGGTTTGTCCTCTATGACCTTGATATCGGCGGTGAAGTCGATGGGAGGGGCCCCGCTGATGGCGCTCCCCACGCCGAAGGCGTCGACGGGAGCCCCTTTCCCTCGGAACTCTAGGATCCGCTCCGGGGTGATGCCCCCGCTGACCACGATCTTGACCCAGGGGTATCCGGCCTGATCTAACCTGGCCCTTACTTCCTTCACCAGTTCCGGCGTCACCCTTCCCCGCTCAGGCGGGGTATCCAGCCGCACCCCCCAGAGCCTATCTCCCAACGCTTTGGCTACGCGGAGGCTCTCCTCGGCCTCATCCTTGAAGGTATCCACCAGGGCGATGCGGTTCGCCTCGGGAGGCATATGCCGGTCGAAGGCTAGGGTGGCCTCCACCGTATCGCCGAAGGCCAAAATCAGGGTGTGGGGGATGGTGCCCACGGCCTCCAGCCCGGCCAGTTTGGCTCCGGCGGGGGTGGCGCAAGCCACACAACCTCCCACCAGGGCTGCGTACTCCATGCGCGCCGCCACCTCAGGGTGGACGTGGCGGGCCCCGAAACTGATGATGGGGATATCGCCGGCCGCCCCCACACAGCGGCGAGCAGCGGTGGCCCAACCGCTCTCGTGGGCCAAAATCCCCAAAAAGGCGGTCTCGTACAAGCCGAAGGAGCGGTAGGGCCCCTTGATGCGCAAGACCACCTCTTTCTCCGCCATCTCGTCGCCCTCGGAGAGAGTCCACACCTGGCCGTTGGGGGGTAGGGCTCGACTCAGGAGGGCCAGCACTTCTTTCATGCCGCAGAGGATGCCTCCTCTATTGGTGAAGACCTCCATGGTCACCTGAGGGTTGAGGTCTTCTAACTCTAGGATGCTCTGGGCGCGGGCAAGGTAGATGTCCGCCGTTTCGCCGCGGAGCACCCTTTCTAGGGGGTCAAAGGGGGTAGGCATATCGGTCTCTCCCATCATTCGGTAACCAGTTTCGCCCCCAGGATCTTCTCCAGATGTCTTAGGGCGAAGCGGTGGGCCTCCTCGTCGAAGGAGGCCACAGAGTTGGTATAGATCTCCACGGGGTAGTCCCGGTTACGAGCGTCGGCCACGGTATGGAGGACGCAGATATCGGTGCAAACACCGCAGACGATCAACTTCTGGGGTTTCAGCGCTGCCAGGCGTTCATCCAGGTCGGTGTCATAGAAGGCGCTGTACCGTCTCTTGGGCAGCCTCTGGCCGGGATAGGAGGCCAGTTCGGGGATGATCTCCGCCTCTTCTGTACCTTCTATGCAGTGGGGCGGGAACGTCTCGAACTCTTTGTCCTCCGGCGCGTGGGTATCGGCGGTGAATATCAGTGTGGACCCCTTCTTCAACTGCTCTTCTAGTAGCCTCTGAACATGGGGTATGATGCGCTGGGCTTCGTCCCCGCAATAGAGGGGGTATCCCTCTTCTAGAAAACCTCGCTGCATATCGACTACGATGACCAGGTCGGCCATTATAATCACCTCCCAACCATATATTTTACTCTCAAGGAAAAGAGCGGTCAACGATATCCTATGGGATCACCCCTATCGCCCCGGCATGGTATCCAGTTTCACCCGTCGCAGGAGCAGGGCGTTCATGGCCACGATGATGGTGCTAGCGGCCATGATCAGCGCGCCCCACTCCGGACGGAGGGTGATCCCCCAAGGCTGGAAGATCCCCGCTGCCGCCGGGATGGCAACGACATTGTAAGCCGTGGCCCATACCAGGTTCTGACGCATCTTGCTCATGGTCGCCCGGCTCAGGCGGATCAGTCGCACCATGTCGCGAGGGTCGTTCTTCACCAGCACCACATCCGCTGACTCGATGGCCACGTCGGTGCCGGCGCCGATGGCGATGCCCACGTCTGCTTGGACGAGGGCTGGCGCATCGTTGATCCCATCCCCAACCATGGCCACCACCTTGCCTCGCGACTGCAACTCCTTCACCTTGAGGGCCTTCTGCTCCGGTCGCACCTCGGCAAAAACGATGTCCAGTCCCAGTTCCCCGGCGACCCAGTCGGCCACGGATCGGCTATCGCCGGTGAGCATGGCTACCTGGATGCCCATCCCCTTCAACGCCTGCACCGCCTCCCGCGACTCGTCGCGGATCAGGTCGGCCAGAGCGATAGTCCCCAACAGACGACCCTCAGTGGCGGCGTAGACGACTGTCTTTCCCTGCTGGCCCAATGCCGCCAGATGGGGGTCTTCTGGCACCGCTGCGCCGATCTCCTCCATGAGCGCCCGGTTGCCAACGAAGAGCTGCACCCCTTCGACGGTGGCTTTGGCCCCCTTGCCGGGCAGGGCTTGGAAGTCGCTCGCTGAAGGCAGAGACAGCCTCCGCTCGTGGGCAGCCCTCACGATGGATTGGGCGATGACGTGTTCGGAGCTGACCTCCGCCGCTACCACCCTCCTTAGCAACGTCGTCTCGTCCCACTCAGCCAAGGGAACCACGTCGGTAACGCCGAACTCCCCTTTGGTCAGCGTGCCGGTCTTGTCAAAGATCACTACATCCAGGCGTCGAGCCGTCTCGGCGGCCTCGGCGTTGCGGATCAGCATCCCGTTGCGGGCGCCCAACGTAGTGGAGATAGTGGTCACCACCGGGATAGCCAGGCCCAAGGCATGGGGGCAGGCAATGACCAACACCGTCACCGCCAGGGTGAGGGCGAAGACTAGGGGGCGACCGGCCAGTAAGAGCCAGAACAGGAAAGTGGCCAGCCCCACCGTTATAGCGATAATGGTCAGCCAGTGGGCTGCCCGGTCAGCCAGCCGCTGGATGGGAGGCTTGGAGGCTTGGGCTTCCTTCACCAGGTTGATAATCTGGGCCAGGGCGGTCTCCTCGCCGGTGCGGGTGACGCGGATACGCAGGGCTCCCTCGCCGTTGATGGTGCCACCGATGACGGTGTCCTCTGCCTCTTTGGCCACCGGCTTCGACTCGCCGGTGATCATCGCCTCGTTGACGCTGCTCTGCCCCTCAATTACCTCGCCGTCAATGGGTACCTTCTCCCCGGGCCGCACGAGCAAGAGGTCGCCCACCTGAACCTCCGCGGTGGGCACCTCTTCTACCCGGTCGTCCACGATGCGGTTGGCCGTGGGGGGGATCAGTTTGACCAGTTCCCGCAGCGCCCCCGCTGTGCCGCGCACCGCTCGCATCTCCATCCAGTGGCCCAGGAGAAGCACTGCCACCAAGGTGCTGATCTCCCAATAGAAGTCCACCGCCGTGAAGAAGAAGGTGGCACCAACACTGAAGAGATACCCCGCTGAGACAGCGGTGCTGACCAGCACGCTCATATCCAGTATGCCGCTCCGCAAAGCCTTGCGGGCGTTCTTGTAGAAAGGCCAGGTGCCGTAAAAAGTGATGGCTGTAGCCAGGGCAAAGAGGGTGTAACGGGCACCGGGAAAGGTGAGGACAAAACCGAACCACCTTTGAATGGTAGGCGAGAGGACCAGCACGGGGATGGTGAGGGTCAGCACGGCCCAGAAGCGACGGCGGAACTCCTGCTCCATCATGGCATGGTGATCGTGGCCCTCGGCTTTGGCATGCTCGTGTTCCATGTGAGCCTGGGCTGTACGCTCCGGCTCGCCCTCGCAGGTGCAGCCCATTTGAGCCAACATATGCTTGAGGTGTTCGATGCTCACCATGTCGGCATCGTAGGTCAGTTGCACCGTGTCGGCCACAGGGTTGATGTGGACCTCATGCACGCCATGGAGCGCGCGTATGTGGTCCTCCATACTACAGGGGCAATCGGGGGGCATGAATTCCTTCAAAGCCAGGGTAATCTGTATCTCACGCATTTGACCCTCCTCTCAACCTCCCGCAGGCTCGAACCCTGCAAGAGGTCTCTGCGGTATGAGGTCCTTGAGGGCGAGGGTTACGGTCTCCATCTCTTCCACCTTTCTCTTCGTAGGAATGCTTAGCTGACGCTATCGCGGAGGACAAAATCGAGGAGAGGAACGTTTTACTACGTCCCCAGGCGACGCATAAGTGCCTCCTTCACCGCCTCATGGTCGCTCCAGGGGTACTCGGTGGTCCCGAAGCACATCGACTTCTCGTGGCCTTTGCCGGTGATGATCACCAGGTCGCCAGGCTCTGCCCTGTCGATGGCGAACTGGATCGCTTCTGCTCGGTCGCCGATCCGCCAGAAATCGGTGCCCTCTTCTCGCCCCGCTTTCTTGCACCCTCGAGCGATCTCTTCCATTATGGCCTTCAACTCCTCGGTTCGAGGGTCCTCGGCGGTGATGATGACTCTATCTGCTAGTTGGCTGGCTATCTCACCCATCATGGGCCGCTTGGCCCGGTCGCGCAGCCCGGCACACCCAAAGACCACAAAGAGCCGGCCACGAGTCATGAATCGGGCTATCTCCAGAGCGTGGTACAAGGCGTTAGGCGTATGGGCGAAGTCTATTATCACTTGGAAAGGCTGACCCAGGTCCATCTTCTCCATGCGGCCGGGAACGCCAGAGAGGCGACCAATGCCCTCTTGTATGGCTCCTGGAGAGACCTCCTGGGAGATGGCAACGGCGATAGCGGCCAGAAGGTTATAGACGTTGAACTCACCTACCAGAGAGGAGTGGATGGGGAAGGAGCCAGCGGGGGTCTGGGCGGTGAAACGGGTGCCGGTGGGGAGGAGGGCTACCTGCTCGGCAGTCACATCTGCTGGGTAGTGGAGGCCGTAGGCTATCTGCTTGTCGGCAGGGATCTCCTTCAGGTAATCGAAGGAGGGGTCGTCGAGATTCAAGACGGAGACCTTAGAGGGTCCAGGCTTTCGAAAGGAGGTAGCCAGGTTGCGGAAGAGGAGGGCCTTCGCCTCCCGATACTCCTGGAAACTCTTATGGTAATCTAGATGCTCGTGGGTGATGTTGGTGATGGTGGCCACGTCGAAATGGCAGGCTTCAAGGCGATATTGGGCCAGGCCATGGGAGGTGACCTCAATGACAGCGTACTCGCACCCCGCTTGCACCATCTGGGCCAAGAGGTTTTGTAACTCTAGAGCCTCGGGAGTGGTGGTATGGAGACCGGTCTCCATCTCTTCATCACCGATGACGGCCTTAACGCTGGTCACCATCCCTGCCGGTTGCCCTGCTGCTTCCAAGATGGCACGTACAAGGTTTACAGTGGTCGTCTTGCCGTCGGTCCCCGTGACGCCGATGAGGCGCAACCTTTGGGAGGGGAAGTGGAACCAAGCAGCAGCCAGATAGGCCAAGGCCTGCCTGGAGTTGGGAACGACGATGAGGGGTAGATCTACCTCGGGGATGGTGACCACTTCCTCCACCACCAAGGCCCTTGTCCCCCGAGCGAGGGCCTCTGGTATGAACTGGTGGCCGTCGTACTCTAATCCCCTTAGGGCCACAAAGAGATCGCCAGGCTTCACTTGGCGGGAGTCGCTAGCGATGCCGGTGATCTCAATGTCTTGTTCGCTGGTTCTTGGCCAGGGGAGAGAAGTCAGGAGCTCCTGCAGCCTCATTCTCCCTCCTGTTGAAGGCGAACCACCTGAGCGGGGAATGGCGAGATCAAAATCTTGCCACCTCCTATCCTAGTATATCACAAAGGGCAATCCACCTAAAGGTGAGACTGCCCCGCTCCATTCAATCGGGTTGGATGCAAATAGGGTTAGAATACCATCAGGCCACCAATTCCACCGAACAGATCGCTAAATTAGGAGAGGAGGACTCCCTCCTCACCTAAGCCAGTCTCTCGCGAAGCGCTCCCAGTTTACCGGCCACGCTGCCATCTATCACCCGGTCGCCCACCTTCAACACCAAGCCCCCCAGAATGGCCGGATCCACATCGAACTCCAATTGCGGCTCGGTGCCCAACCGGGCAGCCAGGTTACTGAAGAGGACGGCTTTCTCCTCCTCACTGAGAGGAAGGGCGCTCGTCACCTGCGCCTTCGTCTCACCGACGGCCAGCTCCGCTTCGTCTATGATCTCGACCCGTCCCGCGCTGATACTGCTGAAGAACTCATCGACGAGCCGCCGCTGCCTCTCCTCATCCAGGGCTTCGCCGATGAGCCTGTTCGCCGCGGCGATGGCTAGGACAGCAACCTGCCCTCGCAGCTCTTTTAGGATGCGGTCCCGTTCCAATTGAGCCTCTTCTCGAGCCCCGATTAACCTCCTCTTGGCCTCTTTCTCTGCCTCCGCCAGTATAGCCTCCCGCACTTCCTGGGCTTCCTCCCTGGCCCGAGCGACGATCCTCTCCCTCTCCCGCGCGGCCTCCTCCAGGCGCCTATTGAACTCGGCCTGGGCCTGCTCCCTCTCCTCCCTGGCCCGTTCGGCATCCTCCAGAGCCTGTTGGATGCGTTCTTTGCGTTGGTCAAGCATCTTAAGGATGGGCTTCCAGAGTAGGAAATAGAGGCCGGCAAACAGGATGAGGAAGTTGACGACCTGGGAGAGCAAGAAGCCTGGATTGATGCCCAACCCTTCTAAGGCGCCCAAAAGCGTACTCCTTTCCTGTCCCTAATTCGCCTCTTTACTTCACGAAATAGAGGGCCAGGGCCACTACCAGGGAGTAGATGGCGATGGCCTCGACGAAGGCGATGGCCATGATCATATTGGTGAGGATGGTGCCCCCGGCCTCGGGGTTGCGCCCGATGGCCTCCATAGCCGATTTGCCCATCCATCCGATGGAGAAGGCGGGCATGACGGTGCCGCCGATGATGGTTGACATTACGGCTAGCAACCTCATGACTTCGGGGTCCGTTGGCATTACTCTCCTCCTTTTGAAGTTTAGTGCGATTCCTCCGCGCCGTGGCCCATGGTAGCCATCATGAAGAAGATGAGAGTCAGCATGGTGAAGATCAAGGCCTGGATGAAACCCACGAACAACTCCAGCCCCATGAAGGGCAATGAAGCCACGAAGGTGAAAAGGAAAGAGATGACGATGAGCAACACCTCGCCGGCGAAGATATTGCCGAAGAGTCGGAAGGAAAAAGACAAGATCTTTATCAGTTCACTGGCCAATTCCAGGAGGCCGACCACCACTTCCACCCCGCCTGACAAGAGGTCGATCATAAAGTCCAGGAAGAATTTGATGCCTTTGGGCTGACTAGGTGATCGCCTTCGTTCTCTCAAGCGGGCAAAGGGGGTGAGGAGCCTGTTGAATCTGAAGTACCTCCCTAGGTAGGAGGGCCCCAGCATCTTGAAGCCGAAGTATTGGGCGGCCGCCACGGAGACGAGGGCCAGGGCGAGGGTGGTGCTCAAGTCGGCGTTGGCGGAGCGGAGGAAAGGGATCAAGACGCGCTCTCCGTGGTGCTCCTCCCATACCCCCACGCTGCCGTAGCCGGGCAATATCCCCATCCAATTGGAGGTGAGGATGAAGAAGAAGAAAGTAGCCACCAGGGGGAAGAAGGCTCGTGTTTTCTCCGCAGCCACGTTCTCCAGGAAGCCATAGAAGAAGTCGATTATCGCCTCCACGCCGTTCTGGAGGCCGGAGGGTACCATCTCCATCTTGCGGGTGGCCAGGGCGGAGACGCCAAGGAGCACTACCATGGTGAGCCAGGTGGCGGGGAGGGTATTGGGCACCTCGTGGCCGAAGAGGGGAACCTCAAAGGCGAGAGGGATCTTCTCGGCGGCCAGGCTGATCTCCGGCTCTTGCGTGCCCAGAAGGCTCTGCACCAGGAAACCGCTCCCACACAACCCCAGCATGAGGAAGAGTAGACCGATGCACCCTAGCCAGCCCTTCTTGGACTTCGGTATGGGGAGGGAGTTCACAACCCTTTCTCCTTCCTCAGCCGCTCCTCCACCTTGCGGGTGACCCAGCGGTAGACGATAAGGGGGCCAGCGACGATCCCTACCGCGGTGAGGACCACTGTGATCCAGGGACGGGAGTTAAGAAGGCCGTCCAACCACCATCCCAGGCCCACGCCCAAAAGGACCGGGAGGGCGATACCAAGCGCTGCCTGGATCGACAACCCTAGAATCCAAAGGTGCTTGGTGACCTCCTTGAGCTCCTCTATGACGTTCAGCCTATTCCTTCCTTTGTTGTTTCCCACTCAACGACCCTCTTCCCCAGAGAGCACGCCTTCTTTCGACACCGCAAAAGTATACCATAGAGGAATCTCCCTGTCAATGTATAGACATCATCACGGGGAGAGCACGGCTGCCGTTAGCACCGACCGGGTAGCCAGATCTATGAAGGGCTGGGGGTAGAGGCCCATGACCAGCGTCATGGCCATGGTGACGGTCATGGCCAGCACCAGAGAGCGGGGTATCTGGAGGCTGGTCTCATCCTTCGCTGGAAGGAAGAACATCAGCCGCACCACATTGAAATAGTAGTAGAGGGAGATGATGCTGTTTAGCACCCCAGCCACGGCCAGGAAGTAGAACACCTTCTGGCCCATTTGGATCGCTGCCCCGAAGACGAATAATTTACCCAGGAACCCTCCCGTGAGGGGGATCCCGGCCAGGGACGCGAAGAAGACCACCAAGGCCGCGGCGAGAAGCGGTGCGCGGCGGATGAGCCCCGCGTAGTCGGCGATCTCATCTGAGCCGGTGACATGGGAGAAGGCCACCACGGCCACGAAGGCCCCCAGGTTGGTGAAAAGATAGGCCAGGATGAAGAGGAGCACCCCCGTTATCCCGTACGTCTCTGGCCCCGCCGCCACGACACCCAAGAGTATGTACCCCACTTGAGCGATGGAGGAGTAAGCCAGCATCCTCTTGATATTCGTCTGTTGGATGGCTACCAGGTTACCGAAGGTCATGCTCACTAGCGATATGCCGGAGAGGATGGCCACCCAATCGATCTGATAGGTGGGAAGAGCGGTCAAGAAGACACGAATGAGGATGGCGAAGCCGGCGGCCTTGGGGCCCACGGAGAGGAAAGCGGCTATGGGAGTGGGGGCTCCCTCGTAGGCGTCGGGGGTCCATTGGTGGAAGGGTACAAGGGATATCTTGAAGCCGAAGCCAGCCAGCATGAAGATGACAGCAGGCAAGATCAGCCAAGGCGTAGACGCCGCCGGGGAGGGGGGAAAGAGAAGCGCGTTTCTGATCTCCGCCAGGTTGGTAGAGCCGGTTATCCCATAGAGGAGAGAGATGCCGTAGAGCATCACCGCCGAGGTGACAGCGCCGTAGAGGAAGTATTTGATCCCCCCCTCGCTGGACTTAGGATCCCCCCTCAGATACCCCACCAGAACATAGGAGGTGAGGCTCAGGAACTCCAAGGAGAGGTAGATCATGACCAGATCGCTCGCTCCGGCCAAAAGCGTTATGGCCAGGGTGGCCAGGAGGAGCAGGCCGTAGAACTCGCCCCTATAGGGGGTCTTGGTTTCCATGAAAGCGATGGAGGAAAGGATCACCAGTCCGGTGGTGAGGCAGGCGATGATCTTGAAATACAAGGCGAAGGGGTCCACAGTCAACATCTCTGAGAAGAGCGACCCCTGGGTGCCAAAGAGGAGAGCGGTGACCACGATGGCCAAGATCAAACCCCCTATAGCCACGTAGGCCAAGGCGTCTTTGAGCCTCTTGAAAGCCAGATCCAGCCCCAAGACTAGAAGGGCGAAGATGGTTAGCGTGATCTCCGGCGATAGAAGAGGCAAGTTTTCAGGCCAAGGCAAAGGGAAAACCTCCTACAATCCGCTCAGCAACTTCACCACCGTCCCGTTGATGAGGTTAAGGATGGGGGTGGGATAGAGGCCAAAGAGGACCATGAAGAAGAGAAGCGGGGCCATGGTTATCACCTCCCAGCGGTGCATATCTGGGAGGTCGGCCCACTTCTCGTTCAAGGGGCCCAAGAAGATGAGTTGAATCACCTTCCACAGGAACATGGCGGCAGTGATCACCACCCCCGATACGGCGATGGCGGCGATGGGGGTGATGATGCTCAAGGCCCCCCGGAAGACGAGGAACTCGCTGATGAAGCCCGCCAACCCGGGCAGGCCCAGGGAGGCTAAACAGGTGGCGGTCGTGATACCATAGTAGGCAGGCATGATCACCCCCAGCCCACCGAAGCCCTTGAGGTCTCGGATATGAGCCCGCTCATAGATGACCCCCACCAGGAGGAACAACCCGCCAGTGATGATGCCGTGGTTGAACATCTGGAGCACCGCCCCGTTGAGGGCCATCGCTTGGCTATCGAGGACCTTCTCCGAGGTGCCGATGGCGGAGGCTGCGGCGACCAACCCTAACATCACATATCCCATGTGGTTCACCGAAGAGTAGGCGATGAGTTTCTTTAAGTCCCATTGGGCCATGGAGACCAGAGCCCCGTAGACTATGCTCAGGAGGGCCAGGATGGCGATGATGGGAGCGTAGTGATGGAAGGCCTGGGGGAAGATGGGGAGCAGGATGCGGAAGAAGCCGTACCCCCCTAACTTCAGGAGGATACCGGCCAGTATCACACTCCCTGCGGTGGGGGCTTCCACGTGGGCATCGGGGAGCCAGGTATGGAAGGGCCACAAAGGCACCTTGATGGCGAAGGCGGCGAAGATCCCCCAGAAGGCCAGGCTCTGGAGGGTGAAATTATCGGCGAAGGGGCGAAGTCGGGCCATCTCTAGGATACCGAAGGTCCCCTCAGCGAAGTACATGCCCAAGATGGCCAGAAGCATCAGCACACTACCAGTCAAGGTATAGAGGAAGAACTTGATGGCCGCATACTGGCGGCGGGGCCCACCCCACACGCCGATGAGGAAATACATGGGCACCAGCCCTATCTCCCAGAAGACATAGAAGAGGAAGAAATCCAAGGAGACGAAGACTCCCACCATCCCCATCTCCAAGAGAAAGAAGAAGGCGAAGTACTCCTTCACCCGCTCCTTTATGGTATAAGAGGAGTAGAAGAGGGAGATGACGGTGAGGAGGGAGGTGAGGAAGACCAGAGGCAGGCTTATCCCATCCACCCCCACGCGGTAGCGGACGTTGATGGTAGGGATCCAGGCGTACTCCTCCAGGAACTGCATCGTCCCTGCACTATGATCATAGTTGAGCCAGAGGATAGCCGCCAAGACGAGGGGAATGAGGCTCAGGGCCACGGCCAGACCCTTCATCTCCCTCTCATACTTCCTGGGGATCAAAAGGACGGCTACTGCCCCCAAGAGGGGGATGAAGGTGATTAGGGTCAAATAGGGAAATTCCATCTCTATACCCTCCAAGAGACCTATATTATTGATACATGAAGACTCCGGCTAACATCAGAACGCTTACCAGAAGCAGAAGTAGGTAGTTTTGCACCCTGCCGGTTTGAATTAGGCGCAGTTCTCTACCCAAAAGATCGGCCACTTTTCCTATCCCGTTCACCGTGCCATCGACCACGTAGGTATCGAAGAGCTCGTTGAGGGTGGAGAGGGCCACCGTTCCTTTCCCCGCTAGGTTGACCAGGCCATCGACCACGTAAGTATCGAAGCGCTCATTGAGGGTAGAGAAGGCCACTGTAGCCTTCCCCGCCAGGTTCACTAAGCCGTCGATCACCCTATGGTCGAAGGCGAAGAGGAGATCCCCCAGGAGGATGACGCCTCGTATTACCGTAGCGTTGTAGATCTCGTCTATCCAGTATTTGTTCTTCAAGGTAACCCATAGGGGGCCTAAGCGCTCCAGGGGATCGGGTTCCCCTGCCCATAGAGGATTACGCCCATAGAGGAGCCAGCCCAAAGCGAGCCCCGCCAGGGCTACGGAGATAGAGATGCCCATCACTTGGGGGTTGAAGGGGGTCGCTTCGAAGGCCTCCCCTACGAAATGGTGGAAGGGGTTATTCCCCAAGAACGGCCCCAAGAGCGGCATGTCGGCGGGGACACCCAATAGGCCCAGAAGGGTGGCCCCCAGGGCCAGAACGACCAGGGGCCCGGTCATCGCTGGGGGGCTCTCATGGGCGTGGATCTCGGTGTTGCGGGGCTCGCCGAAGAAGACGAGGAAGACCTGTCGAGCCATGTAGAAGGCGGTGAGAAAGGCCGCGGCGGTCCCCACCAGCCAGATGACAAGACTATGGTCGAAGGCGTGGCTCAGGATCTCGTCTTTGCTCCAGAAGCCAGCGAAAGGCGGTATGCCGGAGAGGGCTAGCATCCCAGCCAAAAAGGTCCAGAAGGTGAGGGGCATACTCTTCCTCAGGCCGCCCATCTCCATCATATCGTTGGTTCCCACGGCGTGGATGACGGAGCCGGAACCCAAAAAGAGGAGGGCCTTGAAGAAGGCGTGGGTTATGAGGTGGAAGACGCCAGCCACGAAACCGCCGACCCCCAAGGCGGTCATCATGTACCCCAGTTGGCTGATGGTAGAATAGGCGAGGACCCGCTTTATATCGTTCTGGGCCACGGCGATGGTGGAAGCGAAGAAGGCAGTGAAAGCGCCGATGATGGCGACCGGGAACAGAGCCAGGTGGCCTTGGACGGCGGTGAAGATGGGGAAGGTGCGGGCTACGAGATATACCCCCGCCGCAACCATAGTGGCGGCATGGATGAGGGCCGAGACGGGGGTGGGACCCTCCATGGCGTCAGGCAGCCAGACATGGAGGGGGAACTGGGCCGATTTTCCCACCGCTCCGGCGAAGATGAGGAGCCCCGCGACGAGGACGATGTTGGGAGGGAGATGGTTCACCTCCTCGAAGATGGTCTCAAAGGTTAGAGAGCCGGTCTGGAAGTAAAGGAGGAGCATCCCTAAGAACAAAAGGACATCTCCTACTTTAGTGGTGATGAAGGCCTTCTTGGCCGCGTTGGCCGCCGCGGGCCTCTCGAACCAGAAGCCGATCAATAGATAGGAGCAGAGCCCCATGATCTCCCAGGATAGGAAGGCTAGAATCAAGTTGTCGGCGATGACCAACCCCAGCATCCCGGTAACGAAAAGGGATATGTAGGCGAAGAAGCGGGAATAAAGTCGGTCGCCATGCATATACCCCTGAGAGTAGATGAAGATCATGAGGCAGACGGTGGTGACCATAGCCAGCATAGCCGCCGTCAAGGGGTCGACCATAAAGCCTACCTCGAGGCTCGTCTTCCCGGTAGGGAACCAGGAGAAGGCGCGCCGGTAGGGCTCTTCGGCCAGGCCCTCTATCCCCAGGGCGCTGAAGAAGACCCCCATAGCCAAAAGGAAGGAAAGGAAGATGGCCCCCATAGCCAAGCGAGCGCTGAGGTTCTTGTATCTATTGGTGAAGAACACTATGAGCGCAAAAGAGACGAGAGGGAAAACGGGTATCAACCAAGTATATTGCAGCATTTTTTCACCATTTCATAAGGTCGATCTCTTCGATATCGATGGTTTGACGATGGCGGTAGATGGCGATGATCAAAGCCAACCCAATCGCCGCCTCAGCCGCGGCCACGGTGATGACGAAGATGGCGAAGACCTGCCCGATGAACTCCTGGGGGGTGATATACCGCCAGAAGGCGACCAGGTTTATGTTCACCGCGTTAAGCATCAGTTCTACCCCCATGAGGATGGCGATGGCGTTCCGCCTGGCCAAGGCTCCGTAGAGCCCTAAGGAAAAGAGGATAGCGGCCACGGTCAAGTACCAACTGAGGGGGATCATGCCTCCTCCCGTTCTCTGGCGATGATTATAGCCCCCACCAGGGCCATGAGAAGGAGAAGAGATGCTACCTCAAAGGGGAGGACGTAGGTGGTCAGCAAGGCCCTCCCCAGATTCACAATGGGGTCGCCCCCGATCTCCGCTGAGGTGACCTGCCACTCCACGGCTCCTACTAGGAAGATGAGGATGGCAGCCAGAAGCGCCGAGGCCACAAGCACCACCCACCACTGTTCGTTGGTGGCACGCCCTCTCTTCATCAAACGTTCGGTAAGCATGATGGCGAAGATGATGAGGACGGCGATGGCCCCCACGTAGATGAGGACTTGGACGGCGGCGAGGAAAGTAGCCTCCAGGAGTACGTAAAGAGCAGCTACTCCCAAGAAGGCGAGGATGAGGGCCAGGGCGTTACGCAATATATTCCTGCCCACCACTACCCCCAAGGCGGCCAGGATGGTCACCGCCGAGACTATCAAGAAAGCGATCTGCATGAGGGTCACTTCTCTTGCTCCACTGGAGAGATGCCTTGGGGCGCATACTCCTGGCCCCAGGCCAAAAGCCTATCTAGGTCGTATATGAGTTCGCCTTTCTGGTGGCCATAGGTGCTCAATTCATATATCGGGGTATGATAGAGAGCCCCAAAGGGACAAGACTCAACGCAGAGCCCACAGAAGAGGCAGGCGGAGAGGTCCCAAGTGTAACTCTGGGGGACGTACTGACCATCCCTCTTCTCCTTGGCTCGCACCACCTCGATCACTCCCACGGGGCAGGAGCGAGCACAGATGCCGCAGCCGGTACACTTGGGTATGCCCGTCTCGGGGTTCGTGAGTTGCATCAACGCTCCTCGGAAGCGGGGGAACATCTCCAGCCGCTCCTCGGGGTATTGGACGGTGAAGATGCCCCTTTCGGTAGGACGTAGCCTCTTGGCTCGACCCTGTGGCGCGTACCGGTGGGGGAAGCGCTTCAGGTCGCTCAGGTAGGTCTCCACAAAATGTCTGAGCGTTACGGACAAACCTTTGAGTATCCCCAGGCCTAGCATCTAAGCAGCAACCTTCACCTGTCTTCTTCGCCAAATGGCGAGGATATAGATTATGAACACGGCGGCCACGATGAGGCTGTTAGCCACCAAGGAGGCGAGCACTAAAGGGGAGAGTCCCTTTCCCTGCGTTAGAGTTATCACTAGGCCCATAACCAAGAGGTTTACCAGGGCCAAAGGCACCAGGAACTTCCAGGCCAGGCCCATCAGTTGGTCGATGCGCAACCGAGGCAGGGTGAACCTCAACCACATGACAATGAAGTAGATACCGTAGGCCTTGAGGAAGAACCAGACGTAGGGAGGGAGTAAGGGCCCTTGCCAGCCGCCTAGGAAGAGGGTGGCCGCGATGGCCGCGACGATGAAAGCGTTTATATATTCGGCCAGGAGGAACATGGCGTATTTCATGCCGCTGTACTCGGTGTGGTAGCCGGCGATGATCTCCGACTCCGCCTCGGGGAGGTCGAAGGGGGCTCGCTGCACCTCCGCTATGGCGCTGATGAAGTAGATGAGGAAGCCCAGGGGTTGCAGGAAGATGAAGGGCACCCGGCTTTGCCCCTCCACTATGGAGACCATGGAGAGGGAGCCGGTGAGCATGATGACTCCCAGGGCCGAGAGGACCATGGGGACCTCGTAACTTATCATCTGAGCCACCACTCGCATCCCGCCTAGGAGTGAATATTTGTTGCGCGACCCCCAGCCGGCCAGGAGGATGGCTATGGTGGCTAGGGAAGAGATAGCCACGATGTAGAGGAAGCCGATGTTGAGATCGGCGGCCACCATTCCCCGGCCGAAGGGGAGGACGGCTAGAACCAAGAAGGTAGGGACGACGACCATGACGGGAGCCAGGTTGAAGATCACCCGGTCGGCGTCGGCAGGGATGATATCCTCCTTGGTGAACATCTTGACCGCGTCGGCTACGAACTGCAATATCCCTAGGGGCCCCACCCGATTCGGCCCGTACCGGTCCTGGAACCGCCCCACCGTCTTCCGCTCCATCCAGTTGATGAACATGATGGTAATGAGAATGAAGACTATGAAAGAGGCGATGGTGAGGAGCATCATGATCAACTCCACGGCCCAAAGAGGAAGGAATTGGGCCAGAAAGGAGGATAGCCACTCACTTAGGTTGACGAAGAGATCGTTAAGAAAGGGCATTATCTGTCCACCTCGCCCAGCACTATATCTATGCTCCCTAGGATGGCCACTACATCGGCCACCTTATGTCCTTCGCAGAGTTCCGACAGGACGGTGAGGTTGATGAAGGTGGGGGAGCGGATCTTGTAACGGTAGGGGTTAGCGCTCCCATCGCTCACCAGATAGAACCCCAACTCCCCCTTGGGGGACTCGATGCGATGGTAGACATCCCCCTCAGGGGGTTTGAAGACCCGAGGCAATTTGACTGAGACCTCGCCCTCGGGGATCTGCTCTAGGGCCTGCTCCAAGATCCTCACGCTTTGCCGCATCTCCCCTATACGCACCAGATACCGGTCATAGACATCACCGTTTGTCCCCAGAGCCACATCGAAGTCAAACCTGTCGTAGATGGAGTAGGAGTCTACTTTGCGGATATCGTAGTCCACACCGGAAGCGCGCAACAGAGGGCCAGTGCAACTATAGGCGATGGCCATCTCCGGTGGCAGGACCCCCACGTTCTGGCAACGGATGCGCACGATCTCATTGTCGGTGAGGAGTCGTTCGAATTCGTCAATGAAGTGAGGGAGTTGGGCTACCAGTTCCTTCAACTCGGGCATGAACTCTAGCGGCAGGTCGTACCTCACCCCCCCGAAGCGCATATAGTTGCACATCATCCGCGAGCCAGAGGCCATCTCGAAGAGATCCAGGATACGTTCCCGCTCCTCCAGGGCGTAGAGCATGGGGGTGAAGAAACAGCCCAGCTCGTTGAGTAGGAATCCAATGGCCACCAAATGGTTAACGATGCGCGTCAACTCCACCATGATGATACGGATATATTCTGCCCGCTCAGGCACCTCGATCTGGGCTAACTTCTCCACGGCCATCACGTAGGCCAGGTTATTGGACATGGAGCAGATGTAATCGAGGCGGTCGGTGTAAGGGATATTTTGAAGGTAGGTATTCCTTTCCCCTATCTTCTCGTGGCAGCGATGGAGGTAGCCCATCACCGGCTCCAGATCGACGATGGTTTCCCCATCCAAGGTCACGATCATGCGGAAGACCCCATGGGTGCTGGGGTGTTGGGGTCCCATATTGACGGTTATGGTCTCGGTCCTTAGTCTGGTCTCTACCGTTTGCATTTGGCTAGGAAGGCTCCTCTTGGCCGATGGTCTGGTACCCTTCAAGGGGGAAATCCTTACGTAAAGGGTGACCTTCATACCCTTCCCAGAGGAGGATCCGCTTCAGATCGGGGTGCCCAGCGAAACGGATGCCCATGAGATCATAGACCTCCCGCTCCTGGAAGTTGGCCCCGGGCCAGATGGTAGTCACTGAGGAAACCTCTGGCTCCTCTTTCGAGGCCGACACCTTGAGGATTAGATATCCTTTCTCTTCCTTCCTGGAGTAAAGATGGTAGATCACCTCGAAGCGGTCGGGGTAATCGACCCCGGTCACGGCGGAGAGGTAGTCGTATCCCTGCTTCTCTTTGAGGTGACGAGCCACCTCAAAGAGGTCATCGGCCTTAACCGATATCGCCGGGTCCTTTCCCTCTAGATACTCAAGAGAACTCTCTGGGAACTCTTCGACTAAGCGCTTGTAGACCTCTCTACTCATCCCCTTCTCCGGGTATGACCAGCCCCCTCGGCCCCAGGATGGGAACCGGCATCTCCCGCACCGCCTTTCCACGGTACCAAGGCGAGGCGAGGATCGTCTCCCCTTCTATCTTTTGGTGTAGTTTAATGAACCCTTCTAGGAGGGCTTCAGGGCGGGGAGGACAGCCGGGCACATAGACATCCACGGGCAGATAGGTGTCGATGCCGTTAACCACGTTGTAGGTATCCTTGAAAGGGCCACCGGAGATGGCGCAGGCTCCCATAGCCAGGACATATTTGGGCTCCGGCATCTGGTCATAGAGCCGCACCACCTGGGGGGCCATCTTGTTGCTCACCGTACCGGCTACGATCATCAGGTCGGCCTGACGGGGCGTGGGGCGCATCATCTCCATCCCGAAACGGGCTGTGTCGAAGCGTGAGGCGGCCGCGCATATCATCTCGAAGGCGCAGCAGGCTAATCCGAAACTCATAGGCCAGACCGAGGAGCGGCGTCCCCAGTTATATATCTTGTCGATGCTGGTGATGATGATGTTGCGCCTGATCTGCTCGGCTACATACTCTTCTTCGGTCATCTCAGAACCATTCTAGGACGCCCTTCCGCCAGGCGTAAAGGAGCCCCCCTACTAGGATGCCCAAAAAGATGAACATCTCCACCAAGGCGAAGAGCCCCAACTGGTTATAGGCCACTGCCCAGGGGTACAAGAAGACGGTCTCGATATCGAAGATGACGAATACTAGGGCGTAGATGTAGTATTGAACCCGGAACCGAACCCATGTCTCGCCTATGGTCTCCAGACCGCACTCATAGGTGGACTTTTTGATGGGGCCAGGCTTCTTGGGGCGTATGAGGAAGGCCATGAACATCGCCGCAAGGGGGAAGAGGACCGCAGCGATGAGCAACAAGCCAAGAAAAGCGTAGTCTGATAGCAACAACTCCTCCCGTTTCCCTTGCTAGCCTAGCGGCGGTCGGGAAACCTTGAGAATTATATCACAAACTTTTCACAAAATCAACCCGTTTTTGTGGAAGGGGTCTTGGACGCCATTGCCTCTAAGGAGAAACAGCCACCAGTATAAAAGGCTAGAAGTCGAATGTCAAACCCTTGGAATCTCCTGCTGGTGGTATCTAGTGGGCGCTTCGATTTTAGGTCTGGTATAATTGGGGAAGGAGGTCTTCTGGAAGATGAACTTCCTCAAGATAGAGGACCGAGAGCGATGGAACACTTTCCTCCTCGAGAAGGGAGGCCACCTCCTCCAATCCTATGAGTGGGGAGAGTTCAAGAGCCGATTCGGCTGGCGGGCTAGCCGCATGGCTTTGGAGGAGACAGGGCAGATCATCGCCGGAGCCCAGGTCCTCATCCGCAACCTGCCCCTGGGGAGTCTGGCTTATGTCCCTAGGGGGCCGGTGGTCGATCCTCAAGAGAGGAAAACCTTAGGGGAGCTATGGGCTCAACTTCACGTTCTGGCCCGCCAAGAGGGGTCGGTTTTCTTACGTCTGGAACCGGATTGGGAGGGTGGTGAGAGAGGCCCTTTACTGGAAAGGGAGGGGTTCCATCGAGCCTCGGAGAGCATTCAACCCCAGAGCACCCTGGCTGTGGATATAGAGGGAGATCTGGAATCGACCCTGAACCAGATGAAGCCCAAGACCCGATATAATATCCGCCTGGCGGAGCGAAAAGGGGTGGTGGTGAGGGAGGGGAGGGAAGAGGATCTGGGTGCTTTCTACGAGTTGCTCCGCATCACGGGGGGGCGAGATCACTTCTTTGTACACAGTGAGCAATATTACCTTGAGGTATGGCGGACCTTCGCTCCCCGGGGGATGGGGAGACTCTTTTTGGCCTTCTATGGCGACCAGATGTTGGCAGGGCTGATGGCTTTCGCCTTCGGCCACCGAGCCTACTATCTCTACGGCGCCTCGTCGCGTGAGCATCGTAACCTGATGCCCAACTACCTTTTGCAGTGGGAGGCGATCCGGTGGGCCAAGGAGAGGGGGTGCCTAGTATATGATCTTTGGGGCATCCCCGATGAGGTGGGGAGGGATGAGGAGCCCCCCGACTTTGCCAGGAGGAAAGGGAGGTTGTGGGGAGTCTATCGTTTTAAGCGTGGTTTTGGGGGAAGGGTGGTGCGCACTGTTGGAGCCTTCGACTACGTTTATTCCCCTCCCCTTTACCGGCTCCTGATGGGGGTAGAAAGAGTGCGCTCCACTATCTCAAGGTTATGAGCAGAAACGCTGGGTACGGCGTCCTACTCAGCGGTTGTTATTTGGGCTGAGAGGTGTTGGCTAAGGCGTCATTATGGCGGTGGTGAGAAAGGGCCTTCGTCAGGGCGCAATTATTATCTTCTTATCTTTATTGGCGTTCTTGTCCGGCGATACGCCTCTCCGAAAACCGATAGTGATAGTCGCCTTGGGAGATAGCGTGACCTATGGACCAAGGTGGAAATGGGATATGTTGATATGATTCAACAGGCCGCTCCTGACCTACATATCATCAATGCTGGGAGGCCTACTGAAAAGTCTTGGGAAGCGATCCAACGGCTAGATGAGATCAAAGCGTTAGAACCCTACCTGGTCATCATCTACTATGGGACTAACGATGTTAAAGAGATACATCGAGGAAACAAGAGATGGCAGGATTTCTCGACTTCTATGGAGAAACTAGCCCAGGCCTTCCCCAGAGTTATCCTGGTCACCCCACACCGGGGGGAGCCCCTGGTCACTCCTACTACTTGGATAACGTCGATCACGCGGCACAATTGATCCGGGAGATGGGGTACCCGGTGGCCGATGTGAACGCCGTCTGTTGCACGCCAGATCAGATGTATGACTACGGTCATCCTAACGAGAGGGGACATGAGGTGATCGCCCAGGCTGTCCTTGAGGCTTTGCGCTTTCATTATGCCGGTCTTGACAAATAGTAGACCTGTGGTATTATTTTTTCGAGGTTTGTAACTCTTTCGTCTCCCAGAAGGTCCTTCTGTCCTGACCGCTGAGGTCGGAACCACGGCCTTGGCGGTTGTTTTTAGGGGAAATAGGTGGCTGCTCTGGATGGAGTGAGGCCAGGGAGGTTGAAGGAGGGCCAAGCCAAGGATTTAGGAAGGAAAGGAGGTGTGGCCCTTGAGTGAGGAGCGGCAGACGGGCGCGGTGAAGTGGTTCAGCCCGGCCAAGGGGTACGGCTTCATCACTCCAGATGCCGAGGGGAGCGAAGATATCTTCGTCCATTACTCGGCTATCGAGGGTTCAGGCTTCAGGAGCCTGGAAGAGAACCAGAGGGTGGAGTTCGAGATCGAAGAGACCCCAAAGGGCCCCCAGGCGGTCAACGTAGTGAAACTCCTTTAGCCTGTCACGAGCCTCCTTATGGGGGCTCTTCTCTTTCGGGTTCTCTCCACCCTATGATATAATTGAAATCGATCCTTGTTGTTAGGGGGTGAGCCCTGGAACCCGGAGGGTTAGCACGGGAGGTGATGGAAGCCATCTCCGACAAGAAAGGCTGGGATATCGTGATGCTCGATATCCGGCCTGTGTCGCTGTTGGCTGACTACTTCGTCATCGCTACTGGGGCCAACGAGCGACAGGTGAAGGCCATCTTGGAGGAGGTTTTGACTAAGACGAGGGAGGCGGAGGAGAAGCCGTTGCATAGGGAGGGGACCCCGGAGTCGGGCTGGGTGCTCCTCGACTACGGGAGTGTCATTGTACACCTCTTCACTCCCTCGCAACGGGAATATTACCATCTAGAGGGGCTCTGGAGCGATGCCCCCTTGGTGGTGAGGATACAGTAGCGGAATCGCGGGGGGCGCGAGGGAAACTGTAGCTCGGGCTTAAGCCCGACGCTACTTTTCAGTGCTCGCCGCTTTCAAACTTCACCTCCGGGGCAGTGGGCATAGAGATATGGGGATAAGGGAAGTTGCCGAAGGCAAATTCTTGAATTTCTATATCTCTATACCCAAGAAAGTCCTTATAAGAAATCCTATGCCAAAGGTTAAGGCTGCTATACCAAGGCTAATTAAGGCCATCTCAAGAAACCGATTCCGGAAAGAAATATCTTTGGCAACAGAGATATAATAAGTGAATATGACAATTGCTATAATGGCATTGAAAATCATGAAGCCCAGGCAGAAATATAGGCTTGTGAAAAGCAAATAAGGAGATATTAGAAACAAAACTGTAACAACACCAGTCAAACCGGTATAAACTGATGCCTTGAAGGGGTTTTGCACACCCACCTCGTATTTGGCTGCTATATACTCTGAGCCAGCCATTGATAGCGATGCAGCGATTCCGGTAATCAAACCTACCGTTCCAATTAGGCGTGTGTTTTGGAGGACGAGGGTTAACCCTGAAAGTGCGCCAGTAAGTTCTACAAGCGCGTCATTCAAACCCCGAACTATAGCACCGATATATCTAAGCCGCTCTTCATCTATTAAATCTAAGAGGTGTCTTTCGTGTTGGTGTTCGTCTATAACCATACTTTTGGCAGCCGGTAGGAATTTGGAGATCTCTTCGTATGTTGCCTGAGCCTGTTCCTCTCCCCTCTCCATTAGCTTTAGCCCAAATGTTATCCCGAATATCCTTGAAATGAAGAAGTATTTCCATATCTTCAATTTGTCCGGCCTTACATCCTCTTGGGTATATTCTTTCCAGAAATCATAATGCTTAAGTTCATCACCTGATATGTGTTGTAGAATCTCTTTATTATGAGCGTCTCCTATTGATTGAGATAGTCTATCATAGATAAAATGTTCCGTGATCTCACTCCTTTGAGCAGTTAGAATTGTCTTTCTTGTTTCTTTATCCAAAACTTTAGCGTTCATAGGTAAGATATGGTTATCTGATGCCTACACAAAAGCCTTTCTCGATAGGGCTCACAACATCCGCGATTTCATATGATGCTGCTTTTCAGGCTTGGGTGCTAGTCAGTTTCAAACTCTCTCTTCGGAGCAATAACGCCTAACGCAGCGTTATCGGACGTGTTACTAGGTTAGACTGCCACTATCTCATGAGGGCAAAGCATCTCCTCGTTCGGCGAGGCAAGCCATAACACTATATGGATAGTCGCGTTGCTCAACGTCTATTCCAATAACCAAAGCTCGGTTCGTTGGTGCTTCCTGCATGGCGTCAGCGGCAGCATTTTCCATCCACTGATTCCGTTGCTTCTTGGTCACTCGTTTGTACGCCAACCCGACTATTGCATCTCGTCGCTGCGGAGGGCCATTCAACAGCACAATAAAGTTGTGATGGCCTGGTTGTTGCCAGTGCCTCTGCACGTTTCTCTGTATACGGTTGAAGCCCTTTTTGAATTTCACTTGATCATCATAAGAGACGTTGAGAAGAATAGAGCCAAGTTCGGTCCAGCGAGGGACTCGTCGCCGTTCAATCTGGCGCAAGATAGCTTTCCACCATCTCGTCAGTCGGCGTCGCGGTTTTGGAGCATCCTGCCCGGACCACCAGCCCATGAAATAAGGGTCAAAGAGTTTGGACATGGCCCACAGATACAAGCGAGTGCCGTCAAATTCTGTTTCTCCAATATTAAAGCCGGTGTCGATGTAAAAGGCGAGCAAGTCAAGCTCATCACCCTCGTAATCTGCGTTTACCTCGAATTGCGCTCGCCTTACAAGATAATGAAGTTTCTCGCATGTTCCTTCAAGAATCTCGAAAACGATTTCGAGATCGGCAAGTGACATGGTTGGTGCCAGGACGATATCTGCCGGGATAAAGCCAGCCTGACGGAGATCGGGCCAACGCGAATCGAGGGCCCCCAATAGCTCTAGCGTGACGTTTAGGCGGATAACCTCGTATACACTCGAGGTATCTACCTCGTTGATGGCTCCACGTTGAGTTGGAAAGCGGTGGATTCCCGGATTGTCCCGCAGATAATCGGCAAAACGTTTAGCCTGTAGAGATGGAGCAATCAGTAAATCATCAATAGTGCGCTGTAGACGGAATTCAGCTCCGCGCCGAGCGGGTTTTGATACCTTGCCTGACTTGGCTTCTACAACGATAAGGTACGAGTCAATCAAAACCAAGAGATCGTTTTCAAAGTCTTTACCGGTGACGGGATCATGCCACTGGCTACCACGGCAGACCTTCGCAGATGGAAAGGCTGATTTGAATAGTCTCTCCATCTCGTCTTCAAGGAATTCACCGCGGCGCCTTTCGTACTTGACATACAGTTCAGCATTGGATTGGACGACGCTCTCCATAAGTTCTAAGCAGAAGCTGACAAATAGCCCTATTATTGGCGAGAAGAATAGATGATCGTCTAGACGAATGACAGGTCGGTGCCACAGAGGATTCTCCATAAAGAGATGCTCAGGGTTGTGATCTGCCAAGTCACCGAATGAAAGCGCCCAAGCATCTAAGATTTGTCGCAACGTGTCTGACTCAACCGCAACTGGGTAGGCGTCCGCGAAGTCAGCCAGAGTAAACGTATAGATGTCAGGAAGCCTCAAGTCACTGTGACTGATGAGCATTCCTTGCACCTCACTAAGGCTCGCGTTCCGCTCCTCGGCGAACCTGAGGAATTCTGCTGGCGTCAATGTTAGATTGGGAAAGGAGCGGTGGTACTTCCTGACGGCATCAGGGATGGTCTTGGCTTGCACCACAGGACGGACTAGGTCGCGATGCGTGTTCATTCGATTCTCGGTAGTGGCTATGAGATTAAGACACATATCAACTAAATGAGCGATTCGGACTCCTATTTGCTTCTCGATGTCGTCATCAAGTGGCGCAAATAGCTCCGTAATAATGCGGGTCATCTGCTGTGGATATCCCCAGTTTCGGATTGCTTGAGTGTGCACCCGCATGTCTTCCAATGCTCGAAGGCGTTGAAGTTGCTGAACAGACATAGAGGATTCCAAGGCGGAAAAACGGCGCATGAAAAATGCCTTTGTAGTCCGTTGGACAAGATCACGAAATGTTTCGAAATCTGTTGACAAAACTGGTTTAGATGAAAATTCTTCCCATCGATGTTGAAGAGTGAGGGCCTGAAGTAGCTCGACATCATGCTGTAGGATCGGGTTGTCTTCGGTTAATTCTCGATCCGTGCCGGCAGGAGTAGTAAGGCTATAGAAGGCAAAAGAGGAAAGGAGTAGGATAGGATCAACGGTGAGAATTCGCTCTTGCAGGTCTCGGAACGATTCTTCGAAGAGACGACCAAATTCCTCTCCCATTGCTTTGAGATGTTCAATGGCCTCAGCCTGAGTCATTCCCTCGAAGAGTGAGGGCATCTGTTGGTATTTAAGTCCAGCAGAGCTAGACGTAGACCGACGAGTGATCTGTCGCTTAGAAGCCTTTTTTCGTTTGTGCCTTTTCTTGGCCATGGAGTAAGCCCTTCAAGACGTGGTGGCCAACATTCTCTTTGCGCAAAAGTGTACGCAAAACCCGAAAAGTGTTGACCAAAGGCAAACTCTTTTTGGAAACCAAAGCACGGAGGATGCTGCGGAACTGCTGTCCCATTCCCGATGGCCGCTAGAACAGCACTTCCTCAGCCGTTGTCCTGTACTCGCAGAATTCCCCTTCCGGGAACCAGTAGGCGATCTCTTGAGCGGCCTCTTCAGGGTCGCCGGCGGCGTGGATGAGGTTGCGGACTGCTCTCTTGAGTTCATTGGCTACCACTGGGGAGGTGGTGGAGAGATCCCCTCGGATGGTCCCCGGCTCGGCGTCGGCGGGGAGGGTGAAGCCGCACAGTTTCCTCACCACGCTGATGGCGTGGGCCCCCTCTATGATGCAGGCCACCATGGGCCCAGAGGTGAGATAATCCACGTTCCAGCCCTTGATCATCTCCCCGATCTCCATGGGGTTGTCGGTGTCTATCTCCTGAATAGGGTCCTTGCCATGTTCCCGGTAACTCTTAAGCGTCTTCTCCCCCATCCCCCTTATCCATTCCGGGGTGTTAGGGTAATGGTTCTCGGCGAACTCTCGAGATATCTTTACCATCTTGAGGGCTACGATCTTCAGCCCGGCATCCTCGAACCTGGTGAGGATCTTTCCCACCAGCCCTCTTTTGACCGCGTCGGGCTTCAGAAGGACCAAGGTTCTCTCATAGAAACTGGACATATCCTCGCCCTTTCTTCTCAGATTTTCAGTCTTTCCCGCAGCCAGCGATACTTCTCCAAAGCCTCCTCGAGACGACCACTTTTCATGTAGGCATCTCCCAGGAGTTGTTGGGTAGGCAACTGTTCTGGGGCCTCTTGGGTTGCGGCCTCCAGATCCTCGATCACCTCTCCAACAAGCACAGGCTCGGAGTGGATGATGGTTCGGTAATGAGTTAGGGCTTCGTCACGCTCCCCCTGGGCTAGATAGGCCCGGGCCAGCCCCAGCCGAGCCTCGTGATCTTGTGACTCGGCAGCCAGCCGATCCAGGTACCCCTCTATGGTAGGCAGGGCTTCCTCTATGATCTCAGCAGGAGCCTCTTCTACTATCTCTTCGGCGATAGGCGGGGCTTCTTCGATGGTCACCTCTTCTTCTATCGGCTGGGCGGGAAGTGCCTCTGCTAACTCCACCTCTTCTTCGGCGAGAGGGGGCGCCTCCACCCACTCTGCCTCTTCAGGGAGTTCTTTCAACTCTCGCAGCCAGTCAGGTATCTCCTCCGCTGGTGTGGGCGGCGCTACCGCCTCTTCTATTTCCTCCATGGGCGGCGGGGCTAGCCTCTCCAACCAATCGGGTACCTCCTCGGGTGGTGGCACCTCTTCAGGGAGTTCTTTCAACTCTCGTAACCAGTCAGGCACTTCCTCCGAGGGAGGGGCAGCCTCGGGGATCTCTTCCATCGGGGGTTTCTCCTCCATCTGGGGCGGCAACTCTTCAGCCTCTACCTCCTCGGCTGTGACCTCGTGCAGCCTCCGCAGCCACTCGGGCATCTCCTCCTCTGCCATTTCCTCCACCGCTTCTTCAGGCTTTGGCGGGGCTACCTCTTCCACCTCTAGCACCGGCGGTGGGGTGGGTATCTCTTCCAAGCGAGGGAGGAGGACCTTCTCTGGTGGTAGAGGTGAGGCTTCGCCGAAGAGTTCCTGAGCCACTCCGTTCTCGGGGTCCAAGGCTTGGGCCTGGACGAGGAGGGTCTCGCCTTCCTCCTCTTGGCCGCTTTCCTTCCAGATAACTCCCAGGATAAGGTTAGCCTTTAGGCAATTGGGGAGGAGTTCTAGGATCTCCTGACAGCTCTCAGCGGCCTCCCGACGACGGCCCTCCCGCCACAACGCTTCGGCTAGAGCCACTTTCAGATCGACACGGTCGGGGGCCTCTTTGAGAAGAGGTCTCAACTCGGTGATGGCGCGGTCGTAGAGGCCTTCTCTTAAGTAGAGGCGAGCGAGGGCTGCCGGGGTGAGTTTAACCCTGGGTGGCTCCACGCCCTCCCGTTCTCCGTAGAGCCGTTTCAGTTCCTGGCGTATCTCCGTATTTCCAGGGGCCAGTTCAAAGGCTCGTTCCAGATGCCAGATCGCTTCCTCCAGTTCCTTTTTCTCGTCATGCACCAGCGTTAGCCCCACGTGGGCGATCACATCCTCCGGATTGGCACCCAAGACCCTGGCGAAAAGGCTAGCCGCCTCATCATATTCCTCCTTCTCCAGGGAGGCCTCTCCCAGCAGCCGATAGGGCAAGATGTACTTGGGGGACCGCTCCAGGATATGGCGGCAGATGGCTATAGACTCATCGATGGATTGGGCTTTGATCAGCTCCTTCACTTCGTCGCAATATTCGCTTAGTCCTATTTCAGCCATTTTCACCCCCTCTTAAAGCCGGGCTTTTACTTATTATGAGGCTCCTTAACTCAAATGTCAACGTCTAGACAAGGTGATGGATACCCTTCACATTTTGGAGGAGATCATCTATGGAGGGGGATCTACCAGGCGCGGGCCCCAAAGGGTCTTCGGCCTCCTCTCTCCTGAGAGCGGCGAAGGTGGCCAAAACGGAGTGGCTCAAGGCACCTAGATCATAGCCCCCTTCTAGGGTTAGAACTAAGCGGCCTTGGCAGAGTTCCTCCACTAGAGAGACCAGAGTGGTGGTGAGGCGATGGAACCCGGTGGTGGAGAGGCGCATCCCTGCCAAGGGATCGGCCCAATGGGCGTCGTAGCCTGCGGAGACGAGGATCAGTTCCGGGTTGTACCGGCGAGCCAGAGGCAGAAGAATCTCCTCGAAGGCCTGAGCGTATCCCTCATCGCCAACGCCATAAGGCAGGGGAACGTTGATGGTGTAGCCTTCCCCTTCCCCTTGTCCTTTTTCCTTCCAGTGGCCGGTTCCGGGGTAATGAGGGTATTGATGGGTAGAGAAATAGAGGACATCATCTCTTTCGTAGAAGGCATCTTGAGTACCGTTGCCATGGTGGACGTCGAAGTCGGCGATGAGTATTCTAGACAAACCGTGTTTCTCGATGGCGTATTGAGCCGCCAAAGCCACATTATTGAAGAGGCAAAAGCCCATTCCCCGCCCCCGGAGGGCATGGTGGCCTGGAGGACGGACGAGGGCAAAGGCGTTATCCACCTGGCCCAAGAGCACCGCCTCCACAGCGTTGATCAAACCACCGGCAGCCATCAAGGCCGCCTCGTAGGAGTGGGCGTTCACGTATGTATCAAGATCTAACATGCCTCCGCCAGATCCCGCGACCATTTCCACTCGCTTGATGTAGTTTGGGTCATGCATGGTGGAGAGGAGTTCTAGATCGAGGGGCGTGGCTTCTATGGAGGTCAATCGGGCCAGGGTTCCTGAACTTTCCAGAGATCGCATTATCCTTTGCAACCTCTCTTTGCGCTCCGGATGGCCGGGGATATTGTGCTCCAGGTATATGGGGTGGAAGACGTAGCCGGTGGTCATCGGTCACTCCCCCTTTTCGCTACCAGGTAGAGGACGCGGAAGTTGGCGGGGATGCCTTCTGGGGTGGCCAACTCTTGAATATGGGAGAGGAAGGTTCCAATGAACTCTTGCCGTCTCTTTTCTGATAACTGCTCCAGCATCACCTCTATGGGCCCCACGGAGAGGGTGAACTCCCAGACCTCCGAGGCTTCTCGGAAGGGGAGATCGTACCGCTCTTCAACTATCTCGATGTCAGAGAAGCCCGTTGAGGTGAGGAGGGGGTCTATATCCTCGGGCTTCCAGGCGATGGGGTTGGGTACCACGGGCCGGAGGCCGTACTCTTTTATCGTCTCCCCCAAGATGGGCCACTGGGGGACGATGGTCCCTTTTCCCCAAAGGGAGAGGCCCAATTTCCCTCCTGGCACAAGCACGCGGCGCATCTCCGCCAGAGATCTCCTCATATCGGGGAAGAAGAAGAGGGCGAAGCCACAGGTCAGGGCGTGAAAGGAGTTATCAGGAAACTCCAGGTTTTGAGCCTCCATACAGGCGCAAGTGATGTTGGAGAGGCTATGCTTCTTGGCTTCCTTCTCCGCCTCGGCCACCATGCAGGGGGAGTAATCGGTGGCCGTCACGAGGCCGGAGGGCCCCACGATTTGGGCAGCAGGGATAGCCACCGCCCCCCTACCGCAGGCCACATCCAAGAGCCTATCTCCCGGTTCCAGGCTCATCAACTCCAAGAGCCGCTGGCCGGAGATAGAGAAGATGGGAGGCCCCACCAGGCCGTATTTAGGCGCCGTGCGGTCCCAGCATGCTAAGATGATCCTCTCGCTCCGCTCTCTTCGCGGCATCTACATCCTTGAGTAGCCAACCAGGATATCGTGGTCAGAGTATAACAAAACCGGGCCGAGGTATCAACGCCTCAGCCCGTTTTTCAAGAATTCGAGTTTTACGCTCTCAGGCTCGTCTTTACCACCCAGAGGACGATGACGATGGAGGCGAGGACGATGGGAAGGGTTATGGTGGGCTGGGTGAGGGTTACTAGAACAGGAGCGATGAGGAGGGAGACCATGTTGATGACCTTGATCATGGGGTTCAGGGCTGGCCCGGCGCTGTCCTTCAAGGGGTCACCAACTGTATCCCCTATCACGGTGGCCTTATGGCGTTCTGATCCCTTGCCCTTGGTTCGTTCCGGATCGCGTTTCTCCTCCTCGATTATCTTCTTGGCGTTATCCCAGGCTCCGCCGGCATCGGCCATGAAGATAGCCAGGAGTTGACCAGAGATGATCACCCCGGCCAAGAAACCTCCTAGGGCTTCTGCCCCCAGGGCCAAGCCGACGATTACAGGTGTCAGGACCCCGATGAGCCCCAACCCCACGAGTTCACGTTGGGCGGCCTCAGTGCAGAGCTCCACCGTCTTAGCGTAGTCAGGTTCAGCAGTTCCCTCCAAAACACCGGGCAGATGAAATTGGTGACGGACCTCCTCGACGATCTGGATCGCGGCGCGGCTTACGGCCCCGATGGAGATGGAACTGAAGAGGAAGGGCACAGAAGCACCGATCAGGGCACCGATGAAGACCGTGGGGTTGGCCACGCTTATCTCCTCCAGATGGGCCGTCTCTGAGAAAGCGCCGAAGAGGGAGACAGCAGCGATCACTGCCGACCCAATAGCCATCCCCTTGGTGATGGCTTTGGTCGTGTTGCCCACGGCATCGAGGTCGGCGAGGACATCGCGGGCTTCCTCATCCAGGCCGGCCATCTCCCCAATCCCTTGGGCGTTGTCGGAGATGGGCCCGAAGGCGTCCATTCCCAGGTTGGTTAAGCCGTGGTTGAGTTGGCCGATGCCGATTAAAGTGACTCCGTAGAGGACGTAGATCACCGGCATCCCATGCCAGATGAGCACGGAGAAGAAGATGGCCCCGGCGACGATGAGGGTGACGGCTGGAGCGGCCAGGAACCCAATGGACATGCCGGTTAGGATGACCGTTGCCGGTCCTGTCGCTGCTGAGGCAGCGATCCTTTGTGTGGGTATCTTTCTTTTAGAGGTGAAATAACCGGTGGCCCAGTTGGTGAGGGGGCCTATGGTGATGCCCAGAGCCACGCTTCCCCACATCCTCCAATCCCAACCTCTAGCGAAGATCAGAAGGGCCAGGGTGGTGGCGCTTATCAAACTGGCCACCTCAAAGACCCGGTAGAAGAGCTCCTCTCCACGCAGCCTTCGCCAGAGGGGGAAGGTGTAGTTGGCGATGATAGAAGCCACGATGCCCACTGCACGGGCGATTATGGGGAAGATGAACCATTTGACGTCTCCATTGTTCATAGCGCTCAGGGCCAGCCCCAAGATCAGCGCCGAGACGATGGTCACCTCATACGATTCGAAGATATCGGCGGCCATCCCCGCGCAGTCGCCTACGTTATCGCCCACCAGGTCGGCGATGACAGCGGCGTTGCGGGGGTCGTCCTCGGGGATATCCTTTTCCACCTTGCCCACCAGGTCGGCGCCGACATCCGCCGCCTTGGTGTAGATGCCACCACCAACCCGCATGAAGAGGGCTATGAGGGTCCCGCCGAAGCCGAAGCCCAAAAGGACCTCGGGCGCGGAGATACCATAGATCATGATTATGACAGTTCCTCCCAGAAGCCCCAGCCCCTCGCAGATGGCACCGGTGACTATTCCCCCGTTGTAGGCGAGGTCGAAGGGGGCTCGGTAAGCCCTCTGGGGTGGGAGCCCCTTGGATTGAACGGCCAATTCGGCCACCCGCGCGTTGGCCCGAGTGGCTATATTCATACCCACGTAGCCCACAGTGGCGGAGAAGATGCTCCCCATGAGGAAGGCAGCGGCGCGGCCTACGGAGATGGCCAACCCCGCCTTGGCTAAGGCGGCCGAGGCGTAGAGGAATATGGTGAGAATGGCGATGAGAGCGGCGATGGCCCTGAATTGTGTCCTGAGGTAAGAATTCGCACCCAGGCGGATGGCAGAGGCCACCTTTTTGATCAAGGGGGTTTCAACTTCCACGCTCCAGACTGTTCGTATAAGGTAGAGGGCGTAGAGGAGAGCCAGAATTGAAACCGCCAAGGTGCCCCAAAGGGCGCTGCCAGCAAATCCGGTTAGATGTTCCATCTCTTCCTTATCCTCCTTCTCTTCTTGGAGGAAGTGCCAGCGATGCGGTTGAAGAGACTATCCCCCAGGTCAAGGTTTGGGCTGGACTCGGCTAGGGCTACCGTTTTCCCTTTGACTGTGACAGGCTTTTGCCCTCACACCTTTGACCAAGGTTTCGGTTAAACGGTGGTTGGAGGTAGAGGCGATAAGAGTTGTATGGAGGGATGAAAGCACCCGACGGGAATTCCTATGCCAGTAGCGATGCCTTCCCCCCAAGCCCACAACCACACCAGCGGTGCGATCCCACCATACCAAGGTCATCTTTGGTGGCTCGTCCCCGCTCTCTTCATGAGATCTCCATCCTTGGTTGGCTAGTTCACGGCAAGTCCCACTCTAACTAAAGCGGGCCGAGGCGTCGTCGCCTCGGTCCGTTATCATGCGAAATCTCCTCTTTTCACGGCCATTTGAGGCTATACGCTACGAAGAGGGGGAGAAGGGTAATGGCTAGGATATTTTGCAGTTTGATTAAGATATGCAGGGATGGCCCGGCCACGTCTTTGAGGGGGTCGCCGAAAGTGTCGCCGATGACCGAAGCAGCGTGGGTCTCTGTCCCTTTGCCCCCCAAGTGCCCAGCCTCGATATATTTCTTGGCGTTGTCCCAGGCTCCTCCGGAGTTGAACATGAAAATGGCCAGAGTAGCCCCGATGATCTTCACACCTATCAAGTAGGCCGCCAAGGCCCATACCCCCAGGGTAAAGCCCACGATGATGGGGAAGATCACCCCGAAGACCGTAGGAGCCACCATCTCCCTCAATGCGTTTCTGGTGCTGATGTCCACGCAGCGCGAGTAGTCTGGCTTCGCATCTCCCGCCAGTAGGCCGGGTATCTCTCTGAATTGCCTTCGGATCTCCTCTACCATCTTAAAGGCCGTCTTCTCCACGGCTCGCACCGTCTGGGCGGTGAAGAGGAAGGGTATAGTTGAGCCGATCATGATGGCGGCGATATTGAGGGGGTGAGCGAGGTTAATTATGACATCGTTGATCTGGGTGAACTCGATGCCCTGGAGCCTGGCTGCTTCTACCAAGTAGGCAAAGAGTATCACCACGCTGGTCATCAAGGCACAGGACATGCTGTACCCCTTGGTGATGGCCTTGGTGATGTTGCCGGCGGCGTCGAGGACATCGGCGGACTCCCTGACCTCCTCGCTGAGCCCAGCCATCTCGGCGATGCCACTGGCGTTGTCCACGATGGGGCCGAAGGCATCACCAGCCATGATAACGCCTTTCATCTCCGTGATGCCCAGCGTGGCAGCCGTTACCCCGAAGAAGCCTGCTATCCCCCCGCCCATGATGTAGTAAGCCGCCAGATTGGCCAGGGCTACCATGATCTTGGGCAAGACAGCGCTCTCCATACCCCAGGAGAAGCCTGACATGAGGGTGATAGCAGGGCCGCTCTGGCTGGCCTCGGCGATTTTCCGCACCGGGGTTCGATTTATCCCTGTATAGTATTGCACGATCAGGGCGATGCCTAGCGCTGAAGCCAACCCCAGGGAGAGGCAGTAGAAGATCCTTATATCCTTCATCACCCATTGCCCCAGGGCGTAGAAGGCCAAGAGGGAGAAGATGCCCGTGGTGAAGAAGCCGATGTTCATAGAGGTGATGGGGTCTCTCCTTTTCGTTTCCCGCACGGCCAGCACGCCGATAACGGCTCCGATAGCACCGATGGCCCTGCTCAATAAAGGGAACAAGACGGCAGCCCAACCATATTGGGGTATGAAAGCGAGCCCCACGATCATGGTGGCCACCAAGTTATCGGAGCCCGACTCGAAGAGGTCCGCCCCTCTTCCTGCCACATCGCCGACGTTATCCCCCACCAGATCGGCGATTACGCCCGGGTTGCGAGGGTCATCCTCCGGTATCCCGGCCTCGATCTTGCCCACCAGGTCGGCACCCACATCTGCGGCCTTGGTGTATATCCCTCCCCCTACTTGGGCGAAGAGGGAGGCGAGGCTAGCCCCGAAGCCGAAGCCCACCAGGAGGCTTACGTTTTCGGGGTCATGGGGGCTAACGCCGAAGAGAGCCGCGAGCATAGTTATCCCCAGCAGGTTGAAGGCCACGATGGTCAAACCCATGACGCTCCCGCCTCGGAAAGCCAGAATGAGCGCTTTGGCAGGGGAAGTTGTGGCTGCCTGTGTGGTCCTCACGTTGGCCCTCACGGCGGCGTTCATGCCGATGAAGATAGCCAACTGGGCGAGGAGGGCCCCTACGACGAACCCGAAGGCTATCTGCCAGCGAGGCCACATGGCGATCAGCAAGAGGGCTGCTAGGCCAACGATGAAGTAGGCGATGGTCCGGAACTGCCTCCTCAAATAGGCGTTAGCACCCTCTCGAATGAAGGAAGCAATCTCCTGCATGCGAGGAGTACCAGGGCTTTCTCTGCTCACCAGCCAGTAGAAAACAGCGACGAATATCAGGGCCACAACCCCGGCCATGGAAATCAGAATCATAAGCGTGATGTCCATTTAGTCCTCCCTATCGAGGTTTGGTATTGATGGTGAACGCATCAAAAACCCTGGACACTCCAGGGTTTCCTAATTTTAGCACAAACGGAGGGTTGTGGCAAGAGTTGCCTTGACAAGGGGTGGGAACGGTGGTATATTCTAGCAACCTCTAAGAGGAGATCGCTGCCCCCGGCGACCCACAGAAACTGCACCCTGAGATCAGGGGGCAGTTCTCTATTTGGGGATTAGGCTACTCTTCCAGTTTTTGCTTGATTATCTCTATCTTTGCCTCGCCGTAGTAGGAGCAGCCTCCCTTCACCAGGTCTGGCTCTACCCCCTCTTCCTTTATGATCCTTTTCACCTCTTTAGAAGAGGCATCTAATTCCTTGGCCATCTTGCCCGCGGAGAGCATTTTCCCCTCGGCCACTCTGTTCCTCCTATGTGCTTAGTTATGAGGCGTGCTGCTCCTCGTATCGTCTATTGACCTGAGGACACCCTCTATTGAGTTCATGGGCAAAGATACACAGCCTCTGTGGGTCACCTTGAGCCGTTCTGTAACAGAAGAAGCACTGTGTTTTCCAGACGGAGAATAGTTTGCGGCTATCTCACCGCAGAGTTGCAAGGCCACCTCTTTGGGTATCCCATTATCCATGACGCGAAAGCCTCCAGCGATTCTCCGAGGGAAATGGGCCGCCACCTCTACACATCCAGGTGCCTCACCTGTTTGGCGTGGGTCTGGATGAACCGCTTGCGGGGTGGCACCTCGGCCCCCATGAGCATATTAAAGGTCCGGTCCGCCTTGGCCGCATCCTCTATGGTAACTTGCAAGATGGTTCTTCCCTCAGGGTTCATAGTCGTCTCCCAGAGTTGCTCGGGGTTCATCTCGCCCAGGCCTTTGTACCGTTGCAGCGTCGCCTTTTGGCCGCGCTTATTCTTCAGCAACCTCTCCTTCTCCTCCTCGGTATAGGCATAGGTATGCTTCGACTTGGCCTCAATCCGGTAGAGGGGAGGCTGGGCGATGTAGAGGTGGCCGTTGGCGATCAGCGGCTCCATGTGCCGGAAGAAGAAGGTGAGAAGCAACGTCCGTATGTGAGAGCCGTCCACATCAGCATCGGTCATGATGATGATACGGTGGTATCGCAGATTTTTGATATCGAACTGGTCGCTGATTCCCGTGCCCAGAGCGGTGATGAGGGCCTGGATCTCTTTATTGCTCAAGATCTTATTGAGCCCTGCCTTCTCTACGTTCAGGATCTTCCCCCGCAAGGGGAGGATGGCTTGGAAGCGGCGGTCGCGGCCCTGCTTGGCGGAGCCCCCTGCCGAAGGCCCCTCTACGATGTACAGTTCAGACTTCTTAGGGTCTCTCTCCGAGCAATCGGCCAACTTTCCAGGGAGGGTTGCGCTCTCCAGTGCGCTCCTACGGATCACCAGATCACGGGCCTTGCGAGCGGCGGCGCGCGCACGGGCTGCCGTTAAGCACTTCTCCAAGATCGCCTTAGCCGCGCTAGGCTCCTCTTCTAGAAAGGTGGAGAGTCTCTCGGAGACCACCGATTCCACCAGACCTTTCACCTCGGCGTTCCCCAGTTTGGCCTTGGTTTGGCTCTCGAACTGGGGATCCTTCAGTTTCACGCTTATGACCGCCGTCAACCCCTCGCGCACATCCTCTCCGGCGAACCCGGGGTCGGTATCCTTGAGAATGTTGTTACGCCGGGCGTAGTCGTTTATCGTCCGCGTTAGGGCGGAGCGGAAGCCTGTCAGGTGGGTGCCGCCGTCAACGGTGTTGATATTGTTGGCGAAGGGATAGACCGATTCGGCATAGCCATCGGTATACTGGATAGCCATCTCGATGATGGCGCTATCCACCGTCCGCTCCGTATAGATAGGCTCGGTGTGCAGCACCTTACGGTTGCGGTTGAGGTATCGGACGAAGGATTGTATGCCGCCTTCGAAATAAAAGGAGTGTTCTCGATCCTCCCTTTCGTCTTTGAGAGTGATCTTCAGGCCCCGGGTGAGGAAGGCCATCTCTCGGAACCGCTGGGCTAGGGAGTTGAAGCTGTAGTTCAGGGTGCGGACGATCTCCTTGTTGGGCAGAAAGGTGGTCTTGGTACCCGTATCTTTCGCCTCACCGATCACTTGAACCGGGGTGGTGGGCACCCCTCGTTCGTACCGCTGTCGGTAGATCTTGCCGTTCCGCCTGACCTCCACCTCCAGCCACTCGGAGAGGGCGTTCACCGCGGAGACCCCCACACCGTGGAGACCGCTAGCCACCTTGTACCCTCCCCCGCCGAACTTGGCCCCGGCGTGCAAGACGGTATGCACTACCTCCAAGGCAGACTTATTCATCTGGGGATGGGTATCCACCGGAATGCCACGGCCGTTGTCGACCACAGTCACCGTATCATCGGGGTGGATAGTGACCTCTATCTTATCGCAAGCCCCGGCCAGGGCCTCATCGACGGAGTTATCGACCACTTCGAAGACCAGGTGATGTAGCCCCCGCCGATCGGTACTCCCGATATACATCCCCGGCCGCCGCCGCACTGCCTCCAGGCCTTCTAGGATCTCGATATCCGTGGCTTCGTATCTATCTATTACCACTTCTTTCCTCCAACCAACTGGTATATCTATCTCGGTAGAATATAAGACTGGCGGCCGCCAGTCCACTGCCTACGTAAGCGTTCCCCACGATCCCCAAGGCTAACCCCCAGGGGTTGGCACCTAGGGCCCGCCAGACGAGCGACAGCCCCATGCCGATAACGGCAATGAGGATGATCAGGCCCAGGGAAGACCATAAGTTGCGTCGCACCACATTGATGCTGTTCCAGATGGCTAAAAGCGGCCCCGCATCGCTGATGACGATAGCGTCGATGGCGAAAAAGAGGTAGAACCATATCCATACCAGAAGAGCCAGAAGCAGGGTAGAAAGGATAGCCGTCAGGCTTTCGTTGAGGAGGGAGACCAAAGTCAAGCCCATGGCCAGGGGAAGCCCCAAAAAGATAGCGCCCCCTATGAAGATGAGCAGGAGGAGGATAACCCGCAGCCAGTAGCCCCAGATTCGACGGAGAAGAGAGGGGTAAGGTTCCTGGCGGACCTTTTGTGCGATGAGCCCCAAATATAGGCAGCCCAAGAGGAGACCGAGGGGGAGCAGGACCAGAACCCAACCCATAAATGGAAGGCCGCCATCTATTTCGATGACCAATTGACCCAGGGGCGAAACGGTAGTCGCCCCGGCCATTAGACTGGGAACCCCCAAGATGGCCGAAGCGAGAAGGGAGAAGAGGTTGAAGCCCCCTAAAAGTTCCTGCCACTGGATGCCGGGACCGGCGGAGGGCAGGTAGAGAGAGGCGCGTTGGATAAAAGGGAGGGGGGAGAGCCTGGGCCCTAGCCAGAGGTAGAGGTCTAAAGCCACGGGGATAGCCAGGACCCATAACTGCTGAGTTATAGCGCTGAAGCCTAAAGAGAGCGTATCGATGACGCCTGGACGGTTCTTCACAAGGTAATTTTATCACATCTTGGGGGAACTTGAAAACTTCCCTCTGCTTGCCAAGGCGGATCAAATATGGTATTATGAGACCACGAGGTTGAGAAGGAGGTTTTTCAACCGAATAAAGAGACCCGGTGTCGAGGTGACCCTGACCGAAAGGCTGGGCTGAAAAGGGGAAGTCCGGTGTGAGTCCGGCGCTGTCCCGCAACTGTGAAGGGGCGTTGCTCCTAAGCCAGGATACCTGCCTCCACCGAGTTCCAAGAACCTTCGAGAGAAAGGGGGCGGGATCGTGTTGGCCAGAGAAAGTTAGCCCCCTTGTGTAAGCAAGGGGGCTTAAATTTTAGAAGAGAATCTTGTACGGGCGTTGGCCCACGGAGGGAAGAGTGAAAGATAGAGTTTTCGCCCTGGGGTTGACGATAGTTTTGGCTTTGGTTGCGGGTTGCGCTCAGGCTACGCCGACCGTTGCGCCACCTACTCCTACTGAAGTATCAGCCGTGACGGTGGTGGACGATGCCCAGCGAACGGTGGAGATCACGGGAATGCCGGAGCGAATCATATCTCTAGCCCCCAGCAATACAGAGATCCTTTTCGCCCTGGGTCTAGGGGATAGAGTGGTGGGGGTCACCGAGTTCTGCGACTACCCAGAAGAGGCCCGAGAGATAGAGAAGGTAGGCTTCGTCGAACTCAACCTTGAGAAGATCGTGGATCTAGAGCCAGACTTGGTGCTCTACATAGGGGGTGCAGCCCAGTTGGAGAAGACCCACGCGATGGAGGATCTGGGCTTGACCGTGCTGGTGCTGGCTCCCTCGGACATCGAGGGTATCTTTGCCGACATCGAGTTAGTTGGCCGCGCCACGGGGACCGAGGACGAGGCTGCTGACCTGGTGAGCGAACTGAGGGCCCGGATGGATGAAGTGCTCTCTGGGGTGGCCCAGGCAGAGAGGCAACCATTGGTCTTCTACGAACTGGATGCTACAGATCCCACGCGACCTTGGACCGCTGGGCCGGGTTCCTTCATCGATGCCCTCATAGATATGGCCGGGGGGTTCAACCTGGGGGGCGCGGCGGGGATGGAATGGGCTCAGTTCAGCACCGAAGAGATCATCGCCCAGGATCCGGAGATCATCATCCTTGGCGACGCTAATTACGGGGTGACTGTGGAATCGGTCGAAGAGCGTCCTGGATGGGGGGTGCTCACCGCCGTCAAGGCGGGAGCGATCTCCCCCATCGACGATACCCTGGTCAGCCGTCCGGGGCCTCGCATCGTCGATGGCTTGGAGGAGTTGGCCAGGATAATACATCCAGAGATTTTCAAGTGAGGTTTGGGGCTAGGGGGCCGAAGGCCCCCTAGCCCGGGGAGAGAGGCTTTGGTAAAGAAATCGCTGATCGTCCTTCCCTTTCTCAGCGGGATTCTCATCCTGGGTGTGGTGTTGGCCGCCTCTCTGGGGGCAGTAGTGGTGCCCTTCGATCAGGTAGCGCGATTGCTTCTCAGCCGCCTGCCAGGGGTAGATATCTCTCCCACCTGGTCGGAGGGGGTGGAGGCTATCATTGTACAGATTCGCCTGCCCCGGGTGACTGCTGCCCTGGTAGTGGGTTTCGCCCTAGCGGCAGCGGGGGTGATCTTCCAGGGGCTTTTGCGGAACCCCATGGCCGACCCTTATATCATCGGCACCTCTGGAGGGGCTGCCCTAGGGGCCACCGTGGCTCTCCTCTTACCGGTGCAGATCGCTTGGTATGGCTTTACTTTAGTGGCTTTGGCCGCTTTCGTGGGGGCCCTAGCGGCGGTGCTGGTGGTCTACAACCTGGCTCGGGTGGGGCCCCGAACGCCGGTAACCACTCTGCTCCTGGCTGGATTCGCGGTCAGTTCCATGCTGGTGGCGGTGATGTCCTTTCTCATGATGTTAAGCGGCACAGGGCTGCGGCGCATAATCCTCTGGACCATGGGCGGGTTAGGAGGGGGGCGGTGGGAGCAACTGGTGATCATCACCCCCTTGATCCTTCTGGGGATGGGCTGGAGTTACCTCTACGCTGGCGACCTGAACGCCCTCGCTTTAGGGGAGGAGCAGGCGGCCTATGTGGGGGTGCCGGTTGAACGACGGAAAGTGACCCTCTTGATCCTGGGCTCCCTCCTTACGGCGGCTGCCGTCTCCGTAAGTGGATTGGTGGGTTTTGTGGGGTTAGTGATTCCCCATGTGACGCGGCTGATCTTAGGTCCCGATCATCGTCTGCTCCTGCCTGCCGCAGCGCTCCTGGGAGGGCTCTTCTTAGTCCTCTCGGACCTTTTGGCTCGGCTCCTTCTAGCGCCGGCGGAGTTGCCAGTAGGGGTCATCACCGCTCTGGTGGGTGCTCCCTTTTTCATCTATCTTTTGCGGCGTAGCAAAAGGGAGTATGGTTTCTGAAGAGAGAGGTATGGGGGGGTTGATTCTGATCCTGGGTGGTGCCAGGAGTGGGAAGAGCGCTTGTGCCCAGCAGATAGCGAAGAGGCTTAGCCAGGGGGAGCGAGGGGTAATCTACATAGCCACCGCGGTGGCCGGAGATGAGGAGATGGAGGAGAGGATCGCTAGGCACCGGGCGGCACGACCTCCCTCTTGGAAAACGCTTGAGGCACCCCAGAAGGCGGCGAAGGTCATTGAGGGAATAGGGGAAGAGGGCCAGGTCATAATTCTCGATTGCCTCACTTTCCTAATCAGCAATTTAATGCTTGGCCAGGGAGACGGTGAGACCACGGTTAGGGAGGAGGATATTCTAGGCGAGGTTGAGAGCCTGGTCCAAGCGGCCAAGGGGGTCAAATCCCAGGTGATTGTAGTCTCAAATGAAGTGGGCTTAGGGGTAGTGCCGACGACGAGACTAGGGCGCCTCTTCCGCGACATAGCGGGAAGAGCCAATCAGTTAGTGGCCAAGGAGGCGGATGAGGTATATGTTATGTGGGCGGGCATAGCCACGAGGGTAAAAGGGTCGTGACAAAAATATGGGAGATGTTACAAAGAATTGAACCCCTCGACGGGAGAGCTATGCGAGAGGCTCGCTTACGACAAGGGGTTCTGACTAAGCCCCGAGGTAGCCTGGGCGTTCTAGAGGAGCTTTCTATCAGGATAGCCGGAATTAGAGGTACTTCCTCGCCCCGAATCGAGAAGAAGGTGCTAGTGATCATGGTGGGAGACCATGGCGTGGTCGCTGAGGGGGTGAGCCTCTATCCGCAGGTGGTTACCTCACAGATGGTTTGTAATTTCCTCCGAGGGGGAGCTGCTATCAACGTTTTAGGGAGACATGTTGGAACCAGGGTGGTCGTAGTCGATGTGGGAGTGGCCGTTGACTTGGAAGAAGACCCAGGGTTGATGGCGAAGAAGATCGCGCCCGGGACGAAAAACATCGCCAGAGGTCCAGCCATGAGTCGGGAGCAGGCGTTCCGTTCCATCGAGATAGGCATCGAGGTGGTGGAGCAGGAACTGGCCCAAGGGGGGATGGATATCCTAGCAACGGGGGATATGGGGATTGGCAATACTACGCCTTCAACCGCCATCCTTTCAGCCTTCACCGGTACGCCTGTGAGCGCCGTGGCTGGCAGAGGGACGGGCCTTAACGACCAACAACTTCAGAATAAGGTGAGAGTCATCGAAGAAGCGCTATGGGTTAACGTGCCGAATGCTAAAGATCCCGTAGATGTTCTTGCCAAAGTGGGAGGCTTTGAGATCGGAGGTATCGCTGGGATGGTCATCGGGGCGGCCGCGAATCACGTGCCGATCGTCATCGATGGTTTCATTTCGGGGGCTGGTGCCCTCCTGGCTTTGAAACTTCAACCTAGAGTCAGGGAATACCTTATCGCCGCCCATATCTCGGCCGAAATGGGGCATGGTGTGATGCTAGAACAGATGGGTCTTGTTCCTCTCCTTGATCTTGGCTTACGTCTCGGCGAAGGAACCGGGGCGACTCTAGGTATTTCGCTCGTCGAGGCAGCGGTGGAAATCCTCAACGAGATGGCTACCTTCAACGAAGCGGATGTCTCGCAGGCTAAAGGGTAGGGATAGAGATGGCTTTTCTTGAAGCTCTTCGGTTCCTGACCATTATCCCCATATCGAGGAGGCGCATTCCCCAGGGGGCCGAACTGGCCTCTTCCCTGGCCTACTTCCCTTTAGTAGGCGCAGTTCTAGGCTCTATCCTGGCTCTTGTGGATATTCTCCTAAGTCACTCTTGGTCTAACTCTTTGGTGGCCGCCTTCACTGTGGTGGCCTTGGCGATTCTCACCGGTGGCCTGCATCTAGATGGCCTGGCCGATACTATGGACGGGCTACTCGGTGGGGGGAGCCGGGGGGAGAAACTGCGCATCATGGAAGGTAGCACTATTGGAACCTTCGGCGCCTTGGCTTTACTCTGCACACTCCTGCTTAAGTTCGCCTTATTGATGGAACTCCCCGATCCTTTGAGGAGAAAAGCCCTTTTTCTTGTTCCCATGTTAGGCCGTTGGGCTATGGTCTATGCGGCTTTTTTGAGCCCCGCGGCCAAGGAAAGGGGAATGGGATCAGTTTTTAAGGCGTGTGGTCAGGGGAAGAGGTTCGCTCTAGCCACTATCACGGCCGTAACCTTTTCTCTCCTTTTCGGAGCGTGGGGGTTAGCGCTTCTGCTTGGTATTTGGTTGGCGACGGCCCTCTTGAGCCAGGCCATCGCTGGCCAACTAGGGGGGTTGACTGGTGATACCTATGGAGCCCTTTGCGAAATAGATGAGGTTTTGGGCTTAGGGTTGTTCAATCTCTTAGCCGGTTTCGCATAAAGGAGATGACCATGAAAGAGGCTACAATCTATCGCGGTTCTGCAGCGTCCTCCGAGGGGTATCTCCTTGAGGCGCGAGAGGTGGATTTTTCCTATTACGATGGCCTCGTTATCAAGAGCGTGAGTCTGGGTTTGGGAAAGGGGGATATCGTGGGCCTTATCGGTCCCAATGGTTCCGGTAAGACCACCTTGCTCAGGATCCTGAGTGGTTTCTCGCCCCCCAAATCAGGAAGCGTTTTCCTTTTGGGACGGGATATGGGGCAGATGAGCCGCCGGGATATCGCCCGTCTCATCGCCGTGGTACCCCAGGAACTGGAGATGCTCTTCTCTTTCTCCGTCTGGGAGATGGTGATGATGGGGAGGACGCCCCATGCCTCTCGCCTGCTGGGGGCCGGACGACGGGATAGGGAGGTGGTAGAGCGGGTGATGGAGCGGGTAGGCATCCAATACCTGGCTCAGAGGCCCTTTCAGGAACTCTCTGGGGGCGAGCGGCAGAAGGTACTAGTGGCCATGGCCCTGGCCCAAGAGCCGGACATCCTCCTCTTGGACGAGCCCACGGTGCACCTGGATATAAACCATCAGGTGGAGGTCTTGGAACTCTTGAGGAGACTCAACAGGGAGACCGGTCTTACGGTGCTAGCCACCATGCATGATCTCAATTTGGCGGCTCTCTATTTCGATAATCTGGTGTTGCTTAACCAGGGAGAGATAGTTAGCCGTGGGACTCCTGAAGAGGTCTTGCAAGAAGCGAACATTCGCTGGGTCTTCGAGGCTTCGGTGGAGATCCAGAAACATCCCACCCTTGGTGTCCCCCATATGGTGATCCTCCCCCCGCCCCGCTGATACCCCGTAAGGACCGTGTTGCCTCATCGAAAAATCTTACCGAAGGGGGATCGTTGCCTCATCCAGGA
>CAYLIE010000018.1:0-55467 GCA_964383935.1 uncultured Anaerolineales bacterium
TACTATATTCGACCCTGGTTCAAAGGCTAGACCTTTTTGCAGTTTCGCCAGATCTTCCATCGAAAATGTGCACATAAGAATATCGATTTCAAAAGCGTCGCTGATTTCTTCAAGCCTGAACGCTTAGAAAAATATGAAAGGGATTGGAAGCGTTCGCTTGAGCATGTAATGCGTGACATTCCACCCTTCGATCAAGTGGTCAACAAACTAAGAATCTCCCTCGCAAGTCTCTTTGGCCAAAGAACTCGGAACGTTAGCCCCTAGCCCCTTCGCACCAAGTTTCCAAACTTGATAGTTTTTGACAGTCCAACTGTGATATAGTTAGCATTGATTTAGCGCCTGCTGCCCGCAGGTGTTTTTAATGATACCAAAAAGGGAGGGTTTTACCTGTCCCGCATCCCGGAGTTCTATAAACTGAGCCTGGAGGAGCGCATTGGAGAGGTCCAGGCCAGGACAAACCTGACCGATGAGGAGATAGATATTCTAAGGGGAGCCAGGGGGCTCACCCCCGCCCAGGCGGACCGGATGAGCGAGAACGTGGTGGGGACCTGCAGCCTGCCCTTGGCCATAGCCACTAACTTCCTCATCGACGGCAAAGATTACCTGGTCCCCATGGCCATCGAGGAGTCCTCCGTAGTGGCCGGAGCCAGCCACGGGGCCAAACTGGTGAGGGAGGGAGGAGGCTTCACCACTGAGGCTACCCCTCCCTTGATGATAGGTCAGATTCAGGTGCTAGACCTGGCCGACCCCTATGAGGCCCTGGAACGGCTCCTGGATGCCAAGGAGAGACTCTTAGAAGAGGCCAACAAAGTCGATCCCGTCATCGTGGATCTGGGGGGAGGGGCCCAAGATATAGAGCCGCGGGTCATAGATAGCCCCAGGGGGCCCATGCTCGTCCTCCATCTACTCTACGATGTTCGCGATGCCATGGGGGCCAACGTCATCAATACAGCCTTGGAGGCCATCGCCCCCTTAGTGGAGGAGATAACCGGCGGCCGAGTCAACCTGCGGATCATCTCCAACTTAGCCGATAGGCGGCTGGCGCGAGCCCAGGCCACCGTTCCCCAGGAGGTCCTGACATTCGACGGTTTTGAGGGAAAAGAGGTGGTGGAGCGCATCCTTGAAGCCCACGCCTTCGCCCAGGCAGACTCCCACCGCGCGGCCACCCATAACAAAGGGATCATGAACGGCATCGATGGTGTGGCTTTGGCCACCGGGAACGACTGGCGGGCCATCGAGGCCGGTGCCCACGCTTACGCAGCCCGAAACGGCCGCTACACCCCCCTCACCAGTTGGTATAAGGATGAGGGAGACAACCTTCTGGGCAGCATCGAGTTGCCCCTCCCCGTGGGTATCGTGGGCGGGGCCACAAGGGTCAACCCCACGGCGAAAGTGGCGCTGAAGATATTGGGAGTGAAGTCAGCCAGCGAGTTGGGCCGGGTGATGGCCGCGGTAGGCTTGGCCCAGAACCTGGCCGCGCTCAGGGCCTTGGCCACGGAGGGGATTCAGCGAGGCCACATGGCCCTTCACGCTCGTAACGTAGCCCTCGCCGTGGGGGTGCCAGAAGAATACATAGACCAAGTAGTGGAACAGATGGTGGAAGAGGGGAAGATCAGGCCTGATAGGGCTCAGGAAATAGCCAGAAAACTAGAGAGTAGCCGATGATAAGGTATGGTAGATCTCAAACTAAGGTAGGTGGAACATGAAGCCCAATAGAGAAGTAGGAATCATAGGTTACGGAGCCTATATCCCCCGTTATCGGATCAAAGCAGACGAGATCCTCCGTGTCTGGAAGGGCATAGACACCATACACTTGGAGGAGAAATCGGTCCCCGGCCTAGACGAGGACACCGTCACCATGGCTATCGAGGCAGCCAGGAACGCCTTAAAGCGGGCCCCCATCGACCCCCAAGAGATCGGAGCCGTCTGGGTAGGGAGCGAGTCGAAGCCCTACGCCGTAAAGCCCACCGCCACCATCGTGGCCGAGGCGCTGGGCGTTACCCCTCACACCAACGCCGCCGACTGGGAGTTCGCCTGCAAGGCGGGCACCGAAGCGATGCAAGCGGCCATAGGGTTCGTGGGCTCGGGGATGGCTAAGTACACTCTAGCCATCGGCGTAGACACCGCCCAAGGGAGGCCCGGCGATCAACTGGAATACACCGCCAGCGCTGGCGGGGCAGCCTTCATCATAGGGCCTAAAGAGGAGAGCCTGGCTTACCTCGAAGGCTCCTACTCCTACGTGTCGGATACGGCCGATTTCTTCCGGCGGCCTCACCAGTACTATCCCCAGCATGGCCGTCGGTTCACCGGCGAGCCTGCCTACTTCAAACATACCTACTATGCGGCCCAGCATCTAATGGACGAACTTGGCTATACCCCTCAGGATTACGCCATGGTCATCTTCCACCAGCCCAACAGCAAGTTCCCTCGCCGGGTGGCTAAGCGGCTAGGTTTCACGGAGGCACAACTGAAACCCGGTCTTCTCGTGCCGGTTATCGGGAACGCCTATGCCGGCTCTTCCCCCTTAGGTCTTGCCGCAGCCCTCGATGAGGCCCAACCCGGGGATAGGATCTTGCTCGTCTCCTTCGGGTCGGGTGCAGGGAGTGACGCCCTCTCCTTCACCGCTACCGAGCGGATACTGAAAAACGACGATAGCCTCCTTCAAGTCAGGGACTATATCGCCAGAAGGCGAGAGATAGACTACGGCACCTACTGCCGCTACCGAGATAACTTGAACACCCACTAAAGAGGAGAAATGAGAGGCGTAAGTATCATCGGCATCGGACAGACCGAGGTGAGAGAGCATTGGGAGCGCCCCCTACGGGGGTTGGCTGTCGCTTCTATCACCGCGGCCTTAGACGATGCGGGGGTCGACAGAGCCGATGCCTTATATGTGGGTAACATGCTCTCCGGGGAGTTGACCGGGCAGGAGCATCTGGCCACCCTCATCGCCGATTTCGCTGGGCTGCGAGGTATAGAGGCTCTCAAGGTGGAGGCCGCCTGTGGCTCAGGAGGAGCGGCGTTGAGGATGGGGTATCTGGCTGTGGCCAGCGGACTCCACGACTTGGTGATCGTCACTGGGGTGGAGAAGATGACCGATTGCGAAAACGGCCTGGTCACCGAGGCCCTAGCCATGGCTGCCGACGGAGACTACGAAGCGATGCAGGGCCTCTCCTTCGTGGCCCTAAACGCCCTCCTCATGCGACGGTACATGCACGAGTATCGGGTGAGCCATGAAGATTTCGCCGACTTCTCTATCAATGCCCACCGCAACGCGGCCCGGAACCCCTACGCCATGTTTCACCGACCCATCACCCGGGAAGAGTTCAGGAGCGCCCGGATGATCTCCGACCCCATCAACCTCTTGGACTCATCCCCTGTAGGGGACGGGGCGGCCACGGTCATCCTCTGTCCGGAGGAGAAAGCCCAAGGCCTTTGCTCCGCGCCCGTTACCATCATCGCTTCGGCCACAGCCACAGACACCATCGCCCTCCACGACCGAGACGACCCCCTCTTCCTGCAAGCGGCCTACGAATCGGCCCAGAAAGTCTACACCCAGGCGGGCGTAGGCCCGGAGGATATAGAGATCTTCGAGTTGCACGACGCCTTCACTATCATAGCCGCCCTATCTCTTGAGGCCTGCGGTTTCGCGGATAAGGGTCGAGGGGTCGAACTGGCCAAAGATGGGGAGATATCCCTCCAAGGCAAGATCCCCATCTCCACCATGGGAGGGCTGAAAGGAAGGGGCCACCCCATAGGCGCTACCGGTGTCTATCAGGTCGTAGAACTGGTTCAACAACTGAGAGGAGAGGCAGGCGCCAACCAGGTGGAGTGCCACCTGGGGATGGCCCAGAGCATAGGGGGGACGGGAGCCACGGCCATAACCCACATCCTCGAGGGGCCGAACTAAAATAGCGGTGGGCAAAGAGAGGAGGGCAAGATGAGCGTGAGTCAATCGACACTTTTTCCTTTAGTTGTCTTTCTGTCCTTCGTTTCATTTTTAGTAGCCGCCATCGTCTACTTCAGAAGCGAGAAGGAGCCGGATCCCCTTCAGCGGCGTTTCCTCCCCCGTTTCTACGCCTACGCCATGCTTTTCATCTCCTCCCTGATACTCCTCATTGGAGGGGGGCTTCTTTTGAAGGCTGTCCTCTCCTATCCATTGGGCATGGAGTTCAGTTACCGGGCGCAGCCCTTCTACGCAGATGTGGAACCGTATGCCTTTGAACGCATAGAATACAGCGAGGAGGAGCGCTTGCGGGACCTCTTAAACGGGGGTGCTTCCCTTATCATGGGAGGCCTGTTCTTGGCTTTGCATTGGGCCCTGCGCAACCGGGTGGAGAGCCAAGAGGAACGGGCCCTCTCCTTCCTCAACAAGGCCTGCCTCATGGTGAGCGGGGTAGTCTATGGTGGCCTCAGCCTGGTGATGCTCCCCATGGGGCTTTATCAGCTCATCGAGTTTTACCTCGTCCCACGAGGTGATCCAGAGCAAACCATTTGGAGTTGGCCTATCCCCGGCGAGACTCTGGGCTATGCTTTTGTGGCCTTGGTCTTATGGCTGTGGATCCTCCCTCAACTATTCAAGAGCCTGGGGGAGAAGAGATAGCGGGGGTTGGGCCCAGGATCGAGGGTCGACGCCCCTTAAGAAAAGAGAGGTCAAGAGTCTATGTCTTTAGCCCGACATTGGCGCCTACAGGATGAGCGATATAAACTGATAGGTAGAGAATGTGCCGCCTGCGGCAAGAAACTCTTCCCTTCCCGGGATATCTGCTCCCACTGCGGATCCCGAGATCTTGAGCCCTATAGGTTTGCGGGCACCGGGGAGATCTACTCCTACTCTACTATCTACCACCCCCCGGCCGGCTATGAGGGTTTCGTGCCCTACACCGTGGCTTTGATCCGTTTGGATGAGGGACCCTTGATCACCGCTCAACTGGCCGATGTGGATAGAGAAGGGGTAGAGATCGGTCAGCGGGTGGAGATGGTCACCCGTCGGCTCCGGGAGTACGGCCCGGAGGGGCTCATCGTCTATGGCTACAAGTTCCGGCCGGTTCTGAAACGCTAGGCGAACGCCTCAAGAGGGCGACCCCTTGTTAGATCGCCTTTCATCCTCCTCATAACACACCATTGGACATGTGCCGAAAGTTTCTGTATGATCATTGTTGGCCAGGCTGTGCTGCATCAGCTTACAGTGGACAACCATTGGAAAGGAGAGAAAATGGCTTACAAATGCAGGTATTGGATCTCTATCTTGGACTATTCCAGGCCCCCAAACTAGACTACTGTAGTTCATAAGTTGAGTTACGAAACACACTGGTCTTCTGGATGGCCTGGTTTGGCCAAGAGCAAAGAGGAAGTCGAGAGAATCAGTCCATTTCCAACAAGAGAAAGCATCCTGTCGTTCTAATGGGCCAACAAGCCGAATCTGCATGGTGGAATAGACGCGAAGACTTTAGACCGTGCTAACAGAAGCATGGTCGGTGACTGCGAAGACCAGCTTTAAACCTGGAGGATCTGATGACAACCATAACCGCGGTCATGGACACTGCAAGAAAGAAGCAGGATGATGAAGAGGCGACGTTCATCACTAGGGTTGCGATAACCGTTGGCCAAGGACAGATAGACGGTTTCATTAACCTGACCTTCCCCGAGCCCTTTCAGCGCCTTCCTATCGTGATTTGCTCTACCGAACAGACAACAAGATTTACGTCCCACGTATATAATGTCTCCACGACAGGCTGTTCGATAGTCGTTCATCGCATGGATCAAGGGGACGCTATTCCTCAATCATTCTTCGTGAATGTCATGGCATTATGAGCAATACATAACTTCGAGTGTACAAATCCCCTTGCTGACGACCTACGCAAGTGCACGCCGCACTTGTTCTCAGCTGGAGACACTGAGCAGGTGTAACGCTTGTGCCCGCTGGGACTTGGGGTGCCCAACCAAGTGAGTTGTCTCTAGCCCACATATTCCACCGCTACCGCTCAACATCCGCTGGGGCTGACCGCCTAATCGTGCGGCAAAATTGGATATCTGCAGGAGTAAGAGAGCAGTCTGTGCGCGGAGGGCAGTTGCTGCAAACCCGGGGTCAGCTCAGCTCCACCGCTAGGGAAGGCGACGATGGGGTTGTTCTCCCCGGTCGCAAGGTTGGAGCCTGCGTTCGAACGATCAAAACAAAATGGACTTAAAAAGGGCGACCCCTTGCTAGGTCGGCCTTCATCTTCCTCATAACACACCATTGGACATGCGCCGATAGTTACTGTATTATCGTTGTTGGGCGGCACCCATTATTTTAAGAAATGGCCGAGAAAGCAATTTATTATCAGTGCGATAAATGTGGTCAGGTTGAGCCAGGGTCTCGATGGATAAGAGGGCCTAATGCCTCTTCATCTTGCTTACATTGTGGCTCACATAGTTCTGATCGTAAGTGGCCTCCTACCGAGGTCAGCGAATTTATCGAATTCATCCGAAGTTACGACACAAATGCTCGCGAATATGGTCAAGTGGCATCTGTTTTTCTTTCATCAGTTCTGGAGTTGATGTTTGAGCAGTTGCTCTCAACAATAGCTTATATGGATCTTACTTACGATGAGGCTTGCCTTCTGGTTGACGCCTTACTTGAAGGTTATCAAGGACGATCACGGATGTTCGCGCTTTACAAGCGCATAGGCTATTCCAATTTCCATGATGCTGTTCGAGAACTTGGATATGGGGATTTCATAAAACACTGGGACGAGATTGTTCTAGTACGAAATCACGTCGTACATGGCTTCCTAAGAGAGGGCGACAAAGTAACACCGGACTTAATCAATAAAACAATCGATGAGGCCCTTGTCGTATTTTCCCAACTACATAATCTGTACAACACGGAATCTCTCGGATACAAAGCCTGGACAGAGAGAAAGAGAAGACTCGAAGAAGAACTATCGAAACTCAGAAAGTGGACAAGAAGTGTTGATGATGCATCAGAATTTGAATGATTGACCAGGCTAGGTGAAATTCAATTACATTAGCCTCACCATCGTGACTTCTCCTTTTCCTCCCCTCGGATCAGGAGGGTGAGAGCCAGGCTCACCAGACTGATCACCAGCGCTCCCCAGAAAGCGGCCCAGAAGTTAGCCACCCCAAAGCCGATGCCTAGTTGCCCGGCCACCCAAGCGGTGAGGCCCAGCATCGCCGCATTGATGACGAAGAGGAAAAGACCCAAAGTCAAAATTATCAAGGGGCAGGTGAAGAATTTGATCAGAGGCCGAACAAAGGCGTTCACCAACCCCAAAATCAGAGCCACCGCCACGATGGCCCACTCATCTCGCACCCATATCCCCGTCACCACCTTGCTGGCAACGTAGATAGCCAAGGCGTTTATCAGCCAGCGAAGCAAAAACCGCCGTATCATAAGATCTCCTTCCTGATGAAAGGGGTATACCTCAAGCCAAGAAGGTTCCCCCATCCATAATGATTCGGTCGTCCACCTCCACCCGAGGCTCCATGATCAGAAGATCCCAGTGGAGGTCTGAGTCGTTCACCCCGCCTAGCATTCGGTTCTCGCCGATGGCGATATGGACCGTGCCCATGATCTTCTCATCGGTGAGCATATAGCCGATAGCCTCTCTCACCTGCTCGTTTAGCCCGATCCCCAGTTCCCCTATCCGGTCCTTATCTCCATGGCTGTGGGCCAAGACATCGGTGAACGCCTCAAAGCCCATCTTCGCTTCCACCGGGATCGCCTTCCCCCTCTCGAACCTCACCACCAGATCCTCTATGCGTTGGCCTCGATAGCGCGTGAAGGCGAGGTCGAAGACCACGGTGCCCTGGGCCCTCGTCTCCAGGGGAGCCACAGCCACCTCTCCAGCAGGCAGGTTGAGTAACTTCCCGCCCATGGAGTCGGCTATGAACCCGCTATCTTTGTCTACAGGCCGTCTCTTTATAGAGAGAGTTAAATCGGTACCCTTGGGAGAGGTTATATGGACTCTCCTGGCTCCCTGGAAGAGTTCCGCCACTCGGTGCACCCTAGCCCTCAGATCGGCATAATCCACATCCATCGCTCGCCAGTAGGTCTCGAAGAACTCCTCAAAATCCACACCGTACATCTCGGCTTGTTCCCTGGTGGGATAACCGGTGCCCACCCAGCGGACCCCTTCTGTCTGGTAGATAGCATCGTTCACCGGTTTACTACTCATCCGCTGGGCTCCTATCCGCTCCTCCGGGACATCTTGAAAACGCCGCGGGTTCGCCCTCTCCATCCCCACGCTGATCACCAGGTCAGAGGCCTTAATCAACTTCACCGCATGAGGTCTCGTCTTCTTTAGATACTCGATGGGCACCTCCTTACTCGCCCGATAGGCGTAATCGTCGCTGGTGGCTATTATCAGAGGAAGCGCACCCACCTTTCGACACTCCAAGGCGATCAGTTCCGCATAAGTGGGGGCATCGGCCCTGCTCAAGATGGTCACCGTCTCATCTTCTTTCACCGCCGAGCAAGAGCGCACGATCTTTCTGGCTATCCCCTCATAGTCAGGTTCATACATCCGCCCCTCCAATATTTTTGGGCTTATTCTACCACTGGGTGTCAAATCCAGCAAAGAGAGGCGGCCCCTACTCGATATATATCTCTACCCGCTCCCCGTCCTCGGTATCCTCCACATCCACGATCTTCCCCCTAGCACCTTCGCGCACCGCCCTCACTATCTCGTCGATATCGAGATCGAAGGGGGCGGAGAACTTGGCCCCTATCTTGGCCCCGATATTCAACAGCCCTAGGGGAAGGTTGATATTCACCTTATGCTTCCCCGTCTCCATATCCGTGACCCGTACTCGGAACCAGCGCGCAGGTGCCGCCCGCTCTTCCCCTGTCGCCTCTAAAGCATCCAGGAGTTTCGCCCCCTCCTCAGCGGTGATCTGTCCCTCCTCGATCATCTTCAAGATCTGCATCCTCTCCTCGTGAGTAGCCATCTTCTTACCTCCTTTTCAGCCTTAGCATCATCCGCTCCAATGTCCGCTCCTCGATGAAACCGCACCTCCTAAGCACCTCTACCGTCTCTGGGTAAGAAGGGTATATCCTGGCCACCACTCCTCTTGGAGGGTGGGTACGCAAAATGGAAAACGTCTCAGCCAAGAGCCCTTCTTCCACCTGGCCCCGCTCCCCCCCATGAACCACCATCTCCAACCGGTGCGGCCCGGCCCAGGAAAGACGGAAAGTGAGCATAGAGCCCCCCGCCACCCAGCAGTATCTTCTCCGCCCGAGGAGCCTCCATAACCAGTCGAGGAGCCCCTGGCCCAGGTCTGGCTTCGCGCCCTCCCTCTCGCCGAGGAACGCCGTCTCTTTGGGTAAGGCCTCTTTCCATAGCCGGCGCCCCTCTCGCCACTCGGTGGGCTCCAACTCTCTCACCGAAGGGCCTTCTCGGAGAACAAAATCGACCGTTTCAGCGAGTCGCATCTCCGTCCAGACATCAACCCTCACAAGACCCAGTTTCTCATAGAGCCCCTTAGCTGCCCTATTATCTCGGCGCACCTCCAAAGCCACCCAAGGGGCTCCCCTCTTTTCGGCCCTCTCTATAACTGCCTCCATCAACCGCCTAGCGATGCCCCTCCTCCGATAATCTGGGTGGACGGCCAAGTTGCTTACCAGGTAGCCCCCTTTGTTTCTGCTGAGGGTCACATTCCCCACCACTCTCTTTTCCTCCACCCAGACGTAGCCTGAGAAAAGATCTCCCAGAATCCACAAGAGAGGCCCCACATAAGCCGCAGCCCTCATCCCCCGTACCGCTTCCCGACCTTCCCGGCCCAGTTCAACGCCGAAAGCCACCTCTATCAGGTCCGCCACAGGGCCCATATCCCGCATAGGGTTAAAAGGTCGTAAGCTGCTTTCCATCCCACCCAGAACCCCGGTCACCATCTCTTTCTAAAGATATCATCATGGACAACAGTCCACCTTCCCAGCAAAGCCTCACTTACCAAGAACCTCTCCTGGGGAGAAGACCGTATCCCCCTCCTCCATTTCTATCAACTCCTCAGACTCACCCTCATCGGGCGATGGAGGAAAAACCTCCCCATACATCTCTCCTCCTCACTTTCCCGTTAGGAGTTCCGCAGCCTCCTGGGCTGTGATCTCGCCCTTTTGTACCCGCTCCAAGATCCCCCTCCGCCTCTCCGGGGTCACCAGTTCCTCCTCCGGTGCCTCGTAGCCTAGGGCTCGGATCACCTCATTGAGCCGGCTACGTACCGTAGGGTAGGAGATCCCCAACTCCTCCTCCACCCTGGTGATCTTCCCCTCGCACTTGATGAAAGTCTCCACGAACTCCATCTGCTCAGGGGAGAGCCGGTAGAAACGACCTAACTCGAAGTGCCCCTCTAGGGTCGAATCGCAATTTCGACAGTAGAGGCGTGTCACTTCGAGATCGCTGGAGCAGACCGGACATCGTTTCATGACAGGATACATTAGAACACCCCTCTCTTCCCCGAACTAGAGGATGGGATAGCACCTCAACAAACGCCCCCTCCTCCATCCTTCTCCGTTCCCTTTCCCGCACCTCTTTCAGCCGTTGATGGCGATATGCCCTCTCCAGCCGCACCGCTCTTGCTGCCTCAGGCTCCTCCCGCTGGATGACGACCACCAGCCGATACTCCAGGCGAACGCTCCTGACCTTCCCCTATCACCGGCAGCGGCCATTCTCGTACCTTTCTGGGACCTTTGGCCGCCCGGATCAGCCGGGCCTGCTCAGCCTTGCGCTGCGCATCCTTCATGCGCTCTTCTGCCAGCCGTTGATCCACAAGTGAATTGAACCAACCACATCGCTCTTCCTCCCTCTCGTCAGCACGGTTCTTCCCCCAGCAAGCCGGTCAATCGGCGGCGCGCACCGTCCGGTTCGTCGCGGAGCAAGCGGTCGCCATCAGCACGATGACGCCCGCGGCCACGAACATGATGGTGGCGTGCAAGTCGACCAGAGCACCCGCCAGCGCGTAGGAAACCGGCGCCAGCCCAAGCGAAGCGAACATCACCAGGCTCATCACCCGTCCCAGCATCTGGGGATCGGTCCTCGCTTGGAGCCAGGCGATCCCCATCACGTTAAGAAGGCCGCTCCCGAAGCCCATGACGCCGATCACCACAGACGCCAACACGACATTCGGTACGACGCCGAGCAGTGCCAGGCCGATGCCGTCCGCGCCGGCCACGCCGAGCAACAGCATGCCGAGGCGTCGTGGCCGGCTGATCGAGCCAGCAACCAGCGTGCCGAGCAGCGCACCACCGCCCCACGTCGAGAGCATAGTCCCCAACGCTGCAGCGCCTCCTACGAAGCGGTTATCGGCCAGCGACGCGACGCCGACGTTGAACGGACCAACGAACGAGAAGTCGATGGCCGCGACGATGAACAGAATGGCCCGGATCACGGGGTCGCGCCACGCATAGCGCAGCCCCTCGCGGATGGCAGAGAACAGGCCATTGGGGCGGGCAGGCTCAGCGGTTGCCATCTCCTCCCCCTGGAGTGGCCGAAACCCATTGCCCTCTTTCATCAGCCAGAGCGCCACGGTTGCGAAGACAAACGTGGCTGCATCTAGCCCGAACGCTGCCCCGACGCCCACAGCAGAGATCAGGAGTCCGGCCGGCGCCGGGCCGATGAGCACGCTCAACTGGGCGGTCCCCTGCAGCAGGGCGTTGCCGGCCTCCAGCCGATCCTTCTCCACGAGCATCGGGACGATCGTCCTGAATGCCGGGTAGAAGAAGGCATCGACCAGCCCGAAGACGACTGCCAGGAGGTAGAGGTGCCAGAGCTGGATGGTGTCGAGCAGGATGAGTGCGGCGATGATAGCGACCAGCACGGCGCGGAGCGCGTTGGAGACGAGCATAAGCGTCCGCGGCGAGAACCGGTCGCTCAGTGCGCCACCGATGAGCATAAAGACGGCACGCGGAATTGAAGCCACCATCAGGACCATCCCCAGGGCGAGGCCGGACCCAGTCAACTGTAGCGTCAGCCATGCCAGAGCCACGAAGTGGAACTGATCACCCAGGAGCGAAATGCTCTGACCGAGCCAAAGCAGGCGGAAGTCGCGCATCGCGAGCGGCTGCCAGAGCGTGAGTCTACGCACACGGTGGACCATGCGGCGGATGCGGGGATCAACCATCGTGGTAGTAACATCGCTCATTTCTTCACCCCTATCTTGTAGTCAGATGGTTGAATCTCTGTTGCTTGACACGAAAACGCGATGCCGCTTATCCACAATAGTTACACCCATCTTCCACATCTTGTTGAAATCTCATGCGAGATTTTAGCATATAACTTGATAGTTGTCAAGTCCATATTAAATAATTTAAGATTAGGATAACAAATTTTAAAGTTAGGCTTCCTATCGAGGGGCAAATATAGACGGGGGGAGCACCATGCTCCCCCCGAGGAAGTGATTAAGCGATGAGTGGAGGCTAAGAGCCTCGGTCACTCCAGATAGATGATCCAGACGCAGAGGCCAGCCAGAATGATGGTGGTCACTATGAGGGCCGCCCACTGGCCCGGCAAGAGCCCCACATCTCGGGCCGCTATCACCAGCATGATCACCATACCTATGGCCAGGGCGATCCAGGCCGATAGGCGAGGATGGCGGGTTACGAACTCCTTCAAAGAGACGATCATTCCCCTTCTCCTTTCTCTTGCATCCTATCCCACTCCCGCTTCACCTGCTCCCAGGTCTCCTCCCGAGAGCCCGAGTTATCGATGATGACGTCCGCGGCTTTGATCTTCTCTGAGATCGGCCCTTGGGCTTTTAGCCGCCCCCCGATCTCCTCTTCGCTCAACCCTTGGGCTCGGAGGCGCTCCCTTTGCTCTTCTGGGCGGCAGGTCACCACCCAGAGGGCATCCCACCCCCTCTCGGTGCTGGCTTCCAGCAGTTTAATGGCCTCGATAGCCACCACCTCTTCCTCTGCTTCCTCAGCGATCTCCCAAATCTGGCTTTCCACCACGGGGTGGACTATGGCCTCCAAACGCTTGAGGGCTTCTTCGTCGGAGAAGACGAGAGCGGCCAACCTCTTCCGGTCGATCTCCCCTTTAGGACCCAAGATCCCTTCTCCAAAGGCCTCCAGCACCTCCTCATAGACAGTGGTCCCTTTAGCCATCACCAGGTGTACCAAGAGATCGGCGTCGATACCCTTGGCTCCCAACTTTTCCAACATACGCAGAACGGTGCTTTTTCCGGTGCCCATGTTCCCGGTTATGCCTATGACCCGTTTCACGGCCACTATTATACCACAAGAGGAGCAAGCCACAAGGTTGTCTGGTTGATGTTGAAGGTCTTCAGAGAGGTGATGGAAGGGCCTTTGTCTCTTCCCAGCAAACTATGATATAATTTTGGGCGTTATGACCAGTTGGCGCCAGGTTCTCATCTCCTTGGCCTTGGCCTTGCCGTCATGGGCAGGGCTAGTGTATATCATCGCTTACGCCGATCCCCAGGTGGTCGCAAACCGGTTCCTTTTTCTGGTCTTTCTTTTCTTTTCGCTCGCTTTCAGCCTCACTCCCCTCCTCCATTTCTTGGAGTGTCGCTTGGCCAACTCAGAGACCTACCGGGGCGACATCCTTCGCTCCGCCCGTAGGAGCGGGCTCTTGGCTCTCTTCTTCGTGCTTTGTGCCTGGATGAAGATGAGCCAAGCGTTAAACTGGACCAACGCCTTCCTTTTGGTGGCCGCTTTGGTGCTGGCCGAGATATTCATGGTGGTTCGAAGCGCATGAGGGAAACCATGGGCGCGACCTATCGGGCCATCTTTTTCGACGCTTTTGGCACCTTGATCCTCTGGGAGGAGTCGAAGCCCCGCCTCTACTTATCTCAGCGGCTAGCCAGAGTGGGGCTTAACGTCTCTCCGGAAAAGGTGGCTGACATCCTCAAGAGGTGGGAGGTACATCTGGCGGAGAAAGTCGAAAGGGAGCCGGGCTTCGCCACCCTGGCGTTGGAGAGAAACCGCCCCTTCTGGGACTACTTCTACACCTATCTCTTGAGGGCATCGGGCATAGAGGGAGATCTCTCCAACTATATAACCGGCATCTATGAAGGTGTCCTCGATGACGAAAGCCTCTACCCTGATCCCGAGGCTCTGGAGTTGCTCTCCCGGCTCCGCTCTCAGGGCTTGATTTTGGGGATGCTCTCCAACGCCCCGAAGCGGCTGAACGACCTTTGTCAGAGGATGGGGCTGGCTCTAGACCTCATCGTCACCTCAGAGGAGGTAGGGGTAGAGAAGCCGGACCCGGCTATCTTTCGCGTCGCCCTCAACAAGGCGGGAGTGAAACCCGAGGAAGCGGTATGCGTGGGAGACGACTATAACAACGACGTCCAAGGGGCGGAGAGAACAGGGGTCGAAGGCTATCCTTCTCGACCGCCAAAATAAGCATCAAGATATAGGTTGCCCTGGGGTGAGCCATCTTTTAGAGAGCGAGGTTTTGCTTTAAAGGGGGAAGCATGATCAAAGGAGTAAAAATCAGAAAGTTAGAGCCCATCCCTGACGAGCGAGGGTATTTGATGGAGATGCTCCGCTCCGATTGGGAAGAGTTCGAGAAGTTCGGCCAGGTCTATGTAACCGCTGCCTACCCGGGCGTAGTTAAGGCCTGGCACTATCATCGGCTCCAGACCGACCATTTCATCTGCCTCCAGGGAATGGCTAAGGTGGTCCTCTACGATGGTAGAGAGGACTCTCCCACCTACCGGCAGATCGAAGAGTTCTTCATAGGTCACCTCAACCCCCTGCTCATCAAAATCCCCCCCTTCGTGATGCACGGCTTCAAGGGGCTAGGGCCGGGGATGACCCTGATGGTGAACGTGCCTACCGAACTATACAACTACCAGGAGCCTGACGAGCACCGTCTCCCCCTCGACACCGACCAGATCCCCTACGACTGGACGAGGAAAGATAGATAGGAGAAGGTGCCCTGACCATGGCAGAGACGGTGAAGGTTTTGAGTCCCCTTCAGTTGGAAGAGAAGTATTGGGAGAGGGTGCGCCAACTCTCTCCTCGTATCTCCCTCTCCCTGGTAGAAGGAGAGGCCCAGTTCCTAGAAGCCCTCCCCCACGCTGAGGTGGTGGTCATCTGGCCCCGCCCTTTCGATTTAAGCCTCGCGCCTCGCCTGAAGTGGATTCAACTCATAAGCGCGGGACTGGACCGCTTCGTAGGGCATCCCATCATGGAGAGCGATATCATCATCACCACTGCCAGCGGCATTCATGCCACCCCCATCGCCGAATATGTCCTAGCCTCGATCTTAGCCTTCTCTCGCCGCTTTCGGGATATGTGGCGACTGCAAGAGGGAAGGGAATGGCCTGAGGATCGGTGGGAGATCCTTAGAGGAGAAGAGTTGCGGGGGAAGACGGTGGGCATCCTGGGGTATGGGAGCATAGGTCGAGAGGTGGGGCGTTTAGGCCAGGCTTTCGGGATGAGGATTCTAGCCACCAAGCGCTCAGCCAAGGAGAAGAAAGAGAAGGGCTACTTCATGCTTGGCCGAGGGGATCCCGAAGGGGGCGTGGTGGACCAGATATTCGACCCTTCACAACTCAGGGAGATGCTGAAAGAGTGCGATTTCTTTATCGTCGCCGTACCCCTCACCCCGGAGACCGAAAAGATGGTGGGGCGGGAGGAACTGAAGGCTATGAAGGGGAGCGCTTATCTAGTGAACATCTCCCGGGGCCGGGTAGTCGATGAAGAGGCTCTCCTCGAAGCCCTCAAAGAGGGGTGGATAGGAGGGGCAGGGCTCGATGTCTTCGCCCAGGAGCCCCTACCACAGGAGAGCGAACTTTGGGGGTTAGATAACGTCCTCCTCTCCCCCCATGTCTCGGCTAATACCCCCCACTATCAGGAAAGGTTCGCGGAACTATTCTGCGAGAACCTGCGCCGCTACCTGGCCGGGGAGGAACTCCTGAACGTGGTGGACAAGAAACGAGGTTATTAGAGGTCGCAGATGAACTGCGGCGGCGCTACATTTAAGGCTGTAGCGTCCGAGCCTGTCCTGAGCGTTTATAGCGAAGGGTTTATCTCGGACATTAAGAGGTGAGAACCTATGAAATCCGAACGACCCCTCAAGATACTCTATCTCGCGGCTGAGGTAGTCCCCTTCGCCAAGACAGGGGGGCTAGCCGACGTGGCTGGATCGTTGCCCAAAGCGGTACACGCCTTAGGTCACGACATCCGAGTGGCCATGCCCCGCTATGGCCCCCTCGACAAGGAGAAGTTCAAACTGCAAGAGATTCTGCCTCCCTTTCCCGTACCGCTAAATGAGGGGACGGAACCGGCCAGCATCCTGGAGACCTCCCTGGGAGAAGTCCCAGTCTATTTTGTGGAGAACGAGAACTATTACGACCGGGAAGGGATCTATATGTACCCCGACGACGCCGAGCGGTTCATCTTTCTCTGCCGGGCCGCCTTGGAGATGCTCAAGAAGATGGGGTGGCAGCCCGACATCATCCACTCCAACGATTGGCATACGGCGATCATCCCCAATTGGCTGAAGACCATCTATGGCCAGGACCCCTTCTTCGAGAGCATGGCTACCGTCTATACCATCCACAACCTCGCTTACAAAGGGATATTCGGCCATCGGGTGCTGGAGATAGCAGGCATAGACGAGTACGCCTTTCCCTACCACCCAGAGATGATAGATATGAATCAGGTGATGGATTTCATGGCCCGGGGCATCTTCTACGCCGATGTAATCAATACGGTCAGCGAGTCGTATTCCCGGGAGATCCTCACCTCGGACCTAGGAGAGGGACTAGACCCCATCCTTCGCGACCGGAGAGATCGACTCTTCGGTATCCTCAACGGCATCGACTATGAGGTCTACAACCCGGCGACCGATAAGTATATCGCTTCTAACTTCGACATCCACCGCTTAGAGAGGAGGTTGGAGAACAAGTTGGCCTTGCAGCAAGAGGCTAGGCTCTCACCCGATCCGACGCGACCTCTAGTGGGCATCATCTCCCGCCTCACCGACCAGAAGGGATTCGATCTCTTGAGCCAGGTGATCGACCCCCTCATCGATAATCTAGGCATCCATTTCGTGTTGTTGGGCACCGGCGAAGAGCGGTACCATGAGATGTTCCAGGCTTTGGAGGAGAGGCGTCCCCAAGAGACAGAGATCTTCTTGACCTTCAACGCTCCCCTAGCCCAGCGGATCTACGCTGGAAGCGATATCTTCCTCATGCCCTCTCGGTTCGAGCCTTGCGGCCTAGGGCAGATGATCGCCATGAGGTATGGAAGCGTTCCCGTGGTGCGGAGCACAGGGGGGCTGGCCGATACGGTCCAAGACTTCGATCCTCGAACGTTCCAGGGGAACGGCTTCTCCTTCGAGCCCTACAACTCCATGGCCCTCTACACCGCCTTGACACGAGCGGTGGAAAACTACAAGCATCAAGGCACGTGGCGAACTCTGATGCTGCGGGGGATGACCGCCGATTTCTCCTGGCAAGCCTCGGCGAGAAAATATGTGGACCTCTACTACCGGGCCCTGGCTATCAAGGCCGGAGAGCACAAGCCAGAGGAGTACGAAGCCCTGAGCCGTGATTCAGGCGAAGAGGGCTGAAGATGCCAACCAAAGGTATAGCCCATCTCCCTGACATAGTAGCCACCCTCCCTTCCTCGGAGCGCGAACTCTTCCACCGCCTTTTCCATGTGAGCATTACCGTGGGGTGCCTAAATCCACCACCATCCATGCACCCCTGGATCGAGGAACATTTCGGATCCCTAGAGGCGGTTCTCACCCAGCGGATCATAAAGGTTACCAACCTCGTCACCTGGGAGGGGGCTCTCTTCAACGAAATCCGTTCTCAGCGGCCCATGGAGGCAACCGTAAAGGCCGATTTAAGAGAGGCGGTTATTGAGTCGGAGGGCGATCCCTTCTGCCATCCTTTGGAGGGGACGCCCGAGGATTCCTTCGGCCGGGTGAAAGGGTCGCACTCCATCACCGCTTCCAATATCGCCAAGTACGATGGCTTCCACGGCCTGGTGATCTTCGACCAACACGACCCCCTCCGCTTCACGCCAGAGGAAGTGGCCGACTATATCGATACAGCGCTGGTTTGGGCCCAGAAGGCGAATAGTGAGGAGCCGGAGGCCAAATATCTCTTCTTCATGTGGAACTGCTTATGGAAGGCAGGAGCCTCTATCATCCACGGCCATGCCCAGATGACGCTCTCTCGGGAGGCGCATTACGCCAAAATAGAGCGGCTGAGGCGTGCCGCCCTCGATTACCGAGCCACTTACGGCGGTAACTATTTCGACGATCTATATCGTGTCCATGCCTCCTTAGGATTGGCTTTCACCAGGAAGGGAACAAGGCTTCTTGCTTACCTCACCCCAGTGAAGGAGAAAGAGATACTCCTCCTCTCTCTGGAGTTGGATAACGACCTCAAAGAGGCCATATTTGGGGTGCTCCGCTGTTACGTGGAAGATCTGGGGGTCTCCGCCTTCAACCTGGCCTTCATCATGCCGCCCCTTGCACCCGCCAAGGAGGATTGGGCCGGCTTCCCGGTTATGGTGCGCCTCCTTGATCGGGGAGACCCCATGAATAAGACAGCGGATATAGGGGCTATGGAACTCTACGCTTCGAGCGTCATCTCCTCAGACCCATTCCAGGTGGCTGCAATTCTCGGCGCTCCCCTTTAAGAGGCTGCTTCACAGGGAGAAGAAAAGAGAGGTAAAATTCTTGCCTCTCCCTTACCGAGATGATAGTCTAAAGGTAAAACCATGATACGTTTTGGCATTTCGACCAGCGTCATAAGGGGCGATCTCTCTAAATTGGGCACCCTAACAGAACACGGTTTCCGGCAGTTGGAGATCGGCTTCTTCGACGCCCAATCTCTCTCCTTGGTTATGGAGTTCGTCCGCCGGGAGGAACTCGCCTATGGCTTCCACGACCCCTTGCCCCGATCTCCCTCCTTCGGCTACCCTTTCCTTACCGATCCCGATGAAGAGAAACGGGCTACCACTCTTGACTCTTTGCACAGGACCCTAGAGACAGCCGTTAAGTACCATGCGCTCTATGTGGTGGGGCATCTCCCTTCCGTTATCTGGCATCCCAGGCCCGGTCTAGATGAAGAGAGCATCATGGCCTTGGCTCAGGATAGTTGTTCTAGGCTTTCCTCCTGGAGTGAGGAGGCCGGAACTCCCATACTCTTGGAGAACGTGGGACCCAACCCCTATTTCTACCGGGCCGAGTCGTTCGTGGAGATCTTTCAGGCGCACCCAGCGTTGCGTTTCTGCCTCGATATCGGGCATCTGCACCTTACCGCTCTTCACACCGGACTGGATCCCTTCGACTTCGCCAAGAGGTTATCCCCCTATACCGACCTCATCCACGTCTATAACGCTACCCGGGAGACATATAACCTCTACCATCATGTCCCTGCTCACCCTTCCCAGCGGCCTGAGGCAGGCTGGGCAGATATCCCCAATATCCTCCGTTCGGCTCTTAGCGAAGCACCATCCTGCACCATTGTCTTCGAGCACACCCCTCAATACCCGGTCGATGAGGCTTTCCTCGCCGAAGGGATCGAATGGGTCAAGAAAGTAGCCTTAACTACTGAGCAGTAGAAACCTAAAAAGCCACCCTATATGGGGTAGCCTTTTCTATGACGGCTCTTTAAGCCTCGGTGTCCAGGATCAAAGTCACTGGGCCGTCGTTGGCGATGTTGACCAACATCATGGCTCCGAACCTGCCGCTCTCTACCTGGAGCCCCACGGCTCGCAAAGAGTCGATGAACTCTTCCACCAACGGCTCCGCCACCTCTGGAGGTGCGGCGGAGATGAAACTGGGACGGCGTCCTTTTCTTACGTCGCCATAGAGGGTAAACTGCGAGACAACCAGCGCCTGAGCCCCGACATCCAGAGCAGAAAGGTTAAACTTGCCCCTCTCGTCAGCGAAGATGCGCAAGTGAGCGATCTTCTCCGCTAAGTACCTGGCTTCCCTCTCCGAATCGCCCTGAGCGACCCCTAGAAGGATCATCAACCCCTTACCGATCTCCCCTACCCTCTCCCCCTCTATGGAGACAGAAGCCTCCCTCACCCTTTGCACCACGGCGCGCATCTCTTTCACCCTTCCCGTTTGCACAATTCTCGTAGATGTGATACCTTTAGAGGTAGTTTTCCTCCTGGAGGATAACTATGATCAAACTTCTCATGAGTTGGGACATCCGGCCCGGTAGAGAGGCCGCTTACATGGAGTTCATAACTGAGGAGTTCGCTCCCGGGATGATGAGGCTGGGCATCCAACCCACGGAGGCTTGGTATACCATCGCTGGGAACGGGCCCCAAATGCTCTCTGGCGGGACCACCGAAGATCAAGAAACGATGCTGAATATCCTGAGAAGCGAAGAGTGGCGAGAACTAGAAAGGAAACTCCTCACCTACATAGTAAACTATGAATACAAGATCGTCCCCGCCAGCGGCGATTTCCAACTCTAACCCTCTGGTGGCTCCCCCACTTGACAAGTGACCCCTCAACCCTCCGAGCCCTCTTCCGCTACTTCTGACCTTTCGCTCCCCTTGCCCTCCTCCTTAGACGGCCCTTTGTCTCTCTCCGAGGTGGGAGCGGGACGATGGTCGGTGACATAGAACCCCGGTCCCTTAAATATGATCCCTACGGGGTAGATAACCCGTCGCACGGCTCCTCCGCAGTGGGGGCACCTTTTCACGGGCTCAGAGGCTATAGATTGATATCGCTCGAACCTGTGACCACAACCGTCACATTCATACTCGTAGATAGGCATAGAGACCTCTCCCACGGGGATACTTTACGTACGATTTACCCCTTCCTTATATCAAAGGCGTAGTTGCTACCTTCTTTAGCCTTCACGTACCTCATCACCTGAGCGGCGATATGGGCTATCTGACCCGGATGAACTAGGGTTCTCTGAACATTAGTGACTACGGAGATGGAGACAGTCAGCAGAGGAAAATGGACTATCCTCCCCTGCCGGTCACGACTGAGGATATAACCTCGCTCTCGATCCTCCTCGTCATAGGCTTGGGGTATGGCATCATCGAACCTCTCGGTAACCGCCTGACAGATACCCTCCGCTCGTTGGGGAGTGGTGATGACCACAAAATCGTCTCCCCCTTCGTGGCCGATGAAGTCCTCCTCCGCCCCTCGCTCCAGGACAACGTCCACGATTATCTCGCTCAACATCCGCAGTACCTGATCGCCAGCGAAGAAGCCGTATTTGTCGTTGTAAGGTTTGAAGTTGTCAAGATCGATGTAACAAACGGCGAAGGGTTCCTGCCCCGCGATCCGCTCCCTGAGAGCCAGTTCTACGGCTAAGTTGCCGGGCAACCTAGTGAGGGGGTTAGTCTGGATATCGCGCTCGCTCCTTCGGAGGTGGGTCACCACCCGAGACCTCAATTCGTGGGGGTGGAAAGGTTTGGTCAGGTAATCGTCAGCGCCTTCAGTCATGCCCTTCACCTTCTCCATCGTATCCCCCAAGGCGGTGAGCATTATTACCGGGATATTAGCGGTGAGGAAACTCCTCCTCAGGGAACGACACACCTCATAGCCACTCATCACTGGCATCATCACATCCAAGATGATGAAATCCGGCCTCTCTCGCCTGGCCAAAATAGGACCCGCGGCTCCATCGTGAGCCTGAAGGACCTCAATATCCTCGGCAAATAGCGCCTCAGCCACGACGTTACAGAGAGATGTATCGTCGTCGATCACCAGCACCTTCGCCCTCTCCAACCGCATAGCCCTCTCCACTTTTAAGTTTTAAGCCCCACTGTCCAAAGGGGGTGTTGATGAATGCAAATTATACAAAATTGGTCCCCGGAGAGCAAGTTTGACTCTTTCCTGAGAGAGATAAAAGAGGGCTGCCCATGTGGGCAGCCCTCTTCTTGCAATCTAGGGAGTGGTTTACCCACTACTCTATGTATCTCTCGACCAGTGGACCGACGATGAGGTATCTGAAATCGCGACCCAGGAGAGAAGCATAGGCTCCGTATAAGCCATAGATGATAAAGAGACCCCAGAGGAGGAAAAGCGCACAGATGGGGATCAGAGAGAAGAAGGCTATGATCCCCTCGCCCTCCCCCTGAGGGTTTAACAGCGCGGCGAGGCCTATCCCCCCGAAAAGGGTAACCATGTAGCAGAAGAGCCCTGCCATCCAAACCAATAGGCCAATGAATTGATAGGCTACAGCCTGAAGGGCTTGGAAGGCTACATATTTGGATTTCTCCTTCTCCAAGAGCCATATGAGGGCCGCGGCGATGACCCCCATCCAGTTGGCGATGATGAGCCCGTGGGCCAGGGCGGCGGCTATCCGCTCATTTGGTTTAGGTTTCGCCATCTCAGTTACCTCCTCACTTCCATCTAGTCAAAATCGTCTCTCCTTGGAAGAGCGCCGCTGCCAAGCAACGCACCACTTGGTACACTACCGGTTGCACATCTACGAATTTCCACAAATCCCAGTGACTCTCCGGGAACTGCTAGGCTCTCATTGGAACTCTTACGCCTCCCGCAGCGCCCGCACCACCTGTGCCAGGCTCGGCCGCTTGCCGTACATCAAAAGTCCCATGCGGAACACCTTGGCCCCTGCCCACAGCACGGCCGGGATGGAGACGAAGAGCACCACGATGCTGCCCACGATGTCCATCGTCGGCACCTCGGCCATCGGCAGGCGCAATAACATCATCGTCGGTGCCGTGAGAGGGAACCAAGAGAGGACCCGCAGCAGGGTCATGTTAGGGTTCGCGAACATGAACCCACCCAGCATCAGCGGGATGGCCGCCATCAGGGAGAAGATACCTGCCAATTGTTGCGACTCCTGCGTGGTGGTGCCCAGCGCCCCTATCGCCCCCATCAACACGGCGTAGACCAGAAAGCCTAAGAGATAATAAACCAGACCCAGGATGAAGACCTCCGGCCGGGAAAAGAGGGGCAAGGCCACACCCAGAAGGCCCACCGCCCCACCGCTCAGTCCAAAGGCCGAAACCAGCCAGATCGCCACCTGGGTCAGCCCCAGCGCGCCCAGGCCTAGCACCTTCCCCGCCAGCAACTCCCGCGCCGTAACTGAGGAGAGAACAATCTCGATGACCCGGCTGGTCTTTTCCTCGGCCACGCCCTGCAGCAGGTAACCCGAAGAGACGAAGATGGTCATGATGAGCAGCACGCCCAGGAAATAGGGCACCATGAGGTTGAGGAATGTGCCCATTGGCCCTCCCGTGGGTCGATCCTTCCCCTCCAGGCTGAGCAGTACGGGCTCAATGGGGTGGGCCAGCCGCTTGCGCAAGGCCGGGTCCTCCTCGTCCCGCAACAAGTGGTCTATGAAGAAGGCTTGTATCCTGTCCGAATCGCCGATTGCCGCTCCGCCGATGCCGGATATCGTGCTACGGATCAGCACCTCTCCGGTCTCGAGGTAGTTCCCTGGGATGATCAGCAGGGTGCTAATCTCATCGGACTGGAGGGCTGCCCGTCCCGCATCCTCGTCGGCGAAGGCAACGAAGGCCCCCTCATAAGCGGGAAGGATGGGGGTGAACGCACCAAACTCGTCAACAATCCCAATCCCCTTCGTATCGGGGGCAAAGTGGCGCTCGAAGAAGGCGGAGGCCTGTCCGCCAAAGAAAGCCGCGATCAGCAGTCCCAGCACCCCCAAGAGGGGCACCAGCGCCGTCATGATGATGAAGCCAAGACGGCGCACGTTGACCAGATACTCGTGTCGGGCGATAACCCCTATCTTACGCATCCTTCCCCTCCCTCACCACAGCGATGAAAATCTCCTCCAACGGCACGGTGGCTACCTCGAAGGCCTCCACGGGGATGTTCCGCTCCATTAGAGTCCGCAGCAGTTCCTGGGGCGTTATTCCCTCCAAAGTGAGGGTGAAAGTATCATTGCGCTGCTCAACCCACGTCACCCCAGGCAGCGCATCGAGGGCGGCGGGCGTACGCAGGCGGACGGCGTGGGGGGCGTGGCGGCGCTTGATCTCGTCCAGCGGGCCGTAGAGCACCGCCCGGCCGTTGTTGATGAGCAGGATGCGGTCACACAGGACCTCCACCAGGTTCATCTGGTGAGTGCTCAGCACCACTGTCTTGCCCTCCCTCTGCAACTCCTGGATCAGCCCCTTGACCAGTTCCACGTTGACCGGGTCTAACCCCAAGAAGGGCTCATCGAGGATGAGGAGTTCCGGGTCGTGGACCAGGCTGGCCACAAACTGGAGTTTCTGCTGCATCCCGCGGCTGAGGTCCTTGACCTTGTGGCCGGCCCAGTCAGCCAGTTCGATACGTTCCAGCCAAGCCAGGGCCCGCGAGCGAGCGACGGAGTGGGGTGTGCCCTTCAGTGCAGCCAGGTAGGTCAGTACATGGAGCACCTTGAGGTCGCGATAGAGGCCTCGTTCCTCGGGCAAGTAGCCGATGCGCTTCCTGGCCGTCCCTGGTGGTTGTCCCAGAACCTGTACCGTACCCTCGTCGGGCCTGAAGATATCCATAATGGTGCGGATGGTGGTCGTTTTTCCGGCCCCGTTGGGCCCCAGCAATCCGAAAATCTCCCCCCTTGAGACCTCGAAAGAGAGGTCGTCCACGGCCGTGAAGCCGTTGTAGCGCTTCACCAGGTTGCGCACTTCGAGCATCTTGTGGGTCATACCCCTTCTCCTACTTGCCAACTTTGGATCATCGCCCTATTTCACTATCAACTTACCAAAAATACAAGTATCACGTGGAGCAATATATCGGTAGAGAAGTGGGCCACCATGGCCGACTCCAAGCCCCGCTTCCAGTAGAGGTAGCCGAAGGCGAGCCCGGCGACCCCGTTGAGAACGACGGCCCGCGCGACGATGAGCGGTGTCAAGGGGGTCAGTTGTCTAGTGGCCGGCAGATGACCTAGACCGAAGAGTACGCTGGCCACGATGATGACCAGCCACATCCCCCCGGCTGTGGGCTTGCCTTCCCTACCCTTCCACACCCGGGAGAGAAGCCAAGCCAAGAGGCTAACCATAAAGAGCCGGAGTAGTATCTCCTCGTCGATCCCGCCGTAGAAGGAGGCCAAGAAGCCCTGCCAAGGAGAGGGTCGCTCCACCTCCTGCAAGGCGGAGGGAAGGTGGGGCGCAAATATAGCCACATCCGAGAGGATGATAATCAGTCCGGCACCTACCCCTAAGAGGATGGAGGGTAGAAGGATGTCTTTGCCTCGCTTGCCCACCTCCTCCCCTCGCAGCCAGCCCTCCAGGATAGGCGCCCCCAGGCCAACCCTTCGCGCACAAAATAATCCCACCCCTATGGCCAGGGCCAAGAGGACTATATTCTGGAGAACCCCGAGCAGCAAAAGCACAGGAAAGGGTATGGGTATCTCCTCCGGCAACCCTCTCAAGAGCGTGAATTGATAGGGGATGACGGCCACCACTCCTAAGGTGCCGGCCCCTAGGAGGATGAAGAACTCCCGCCAGAACGGAACCTTCTCTGACACCCGGGACCTTTTTGGTGTTAGTTCAGCCATCTCCTTCCCCCTCAACTTCGCTCGAAAATAACCAACCACCACATTTGAGGCCGACACTTCAGCCCCCAAACCGTCAACGGATGTTCCAGACTCCCAACAGATGCGGGAGGGGGCTATTCCTCTTCTGCGCTTTTCTCGCCCTTAGGAGGCTGGAGGCCTGCAGTTTGTGCCAGGGAGGTGAGCCCCGCCACTCCACCCAAAGCCATGGTCTCCACCGCCGTGGAGGGGACGATGATGAGGGCTCCCTGCTCCTTGAGGCCCTCGAAGAGCATGTTCATGGCTCGCAGGTGCAAGGCGGTCATATCTCCCTCATATGTCCGGGCCGCTTCCAAGAAACTCTTGGCGATCTGCCGCTCCGACTCGCCCAGGATGACTCGGGCTTGGCGCTCCCTTTCCGCTTGGGCCTGGCGGGACATGGCATCCTCCAGGGCCTCAGGGATGATGATGTCGCGGATCTCCACCGATTGAACGGTGATACCCCACGGTGTGGTCCGCTCGTCGATGATCTTCTGCAACTCCTGGTCCATCTTGGCCCGACCCACCAAGATGTGGGCCAGATCCATCTGGCCGATGATCTCCCGGAGTGCCGTCTGGGCCGCCCAGGAGATGGCCTCGTCGTAATCTTCAACCTCCAGGGCCGCCTTCTCCGCATCCCAGACCACCCAGAAAAGCACGGCGTCCACATCAACGGGGACGGTGTCCTTGGTGAGAGTCCGCTCCGCCGTGAAAGGGGTGACCATTACCCGGTGGTCGATCCAGGCCGGTATGGAGTCCACAATAGGGATGACCCAAAACAACCCGGGACCCGCCAGTCGTTGGAATTTCCCGAAGCGAAGCACGATCGCCTTCTCCCACTGGTTGGCGACCTTGATAGCAAAAAGGATGTAGAGACCTACTAGACCCCCCACCGTTATGACCAAGGCTATAGCCCAGCCGGGAGCCCCGAGGACCAGGTCTAAGAAAACCCCGGCCAGGATGCTGATGGCCATGATGATGAAGAACACCGTGAGGGAAACAGGGCTCACTATCTTGGTGGCTGGTTTGTGCCTCTCTTCCCACTCCTTGAGTTGCTTCTCCCAGGTTTCACCTCCCTCTCCCAGAGCTGCCTTCTTTGTCCATCTACGCATGATCATCTAATCTCCTCCTGAATTGTTGATATGCCTCTCCTCTTCCCACTCTTCCAGTTGGGCCTCGAAAGCCGTTCTTATCTCCTCTCTCTTGTACCCCAGACTGAGGGCTTCTAAGAGTGTGCCAGCCATAATGGCCCGCAGGCGATCTCTGCGCATCTCCGCTAGCCGCCCCTCATCAGGGTGAGCGGCGATGAAGGTGCCCCGCCCCTGCTGGCTGGAGATCACCCCTTGACTATCCAGTTCGTGATAGGCATGAACCACGGTGTTAGGGTTCACCCGAAGGTCTACAGCCAGTTGGCGGATAGTAGGCAATTGATCCCCCGGCTTGAGCCTCCCAGTGGCCACCACATGCTTGATCTGCTCCATTATCTGGGCGTAGATGGGCACGCCGCTCTCATAATCGACCTGGATTTCCATCTCCCTCCACGCCTTCTTAGCAATCTATTACCTAGGATAGAAAGTGCCCTGACTATTCTTTCTCAGAGAGTGCACGCCGGATAGCCCCTACTTCGTCTAAGAGAGCGGCGAGAGCCTCGGTCATAGAGACCGCTTCCACTTCCGCCTGGGTGGGAGCCATCGCCCCTCTGAAGCGCCTTAGTGCCCTACTGACCGTCTCGTATACCTCCTGGACGTTGGATAGGCCAACCAGGCTCTCCTCAGCACCCGTCTGTCCGCTTCTTCCCGCCGTCTGGATCTCCAATGTGCCCACACCTAGCATTCGGTCGAAGGGGTCGCGTTTGATCCTGAGGTTGGTGACTGTGCGGTAGGGGACATGCTTCACTGACTTGGTCCACACGCCCGCCTGCACGATCACCTCATCCTCTAGGATCCGGAACTCCAGACTCCGGTAGTAGAACGGGGCGATGATAAAAGCCGGTATCAGCCAGGCTGCGTTGACCAGCACAGCGACCACGATGCCGATAGCCATGCCCCTCGTTCCACCAGCGTCCAGCCCTATGGGCACTGCCAGGGCCAGAGACCCTCCCAGGGCTATCAACCCCATCAAGGCGTAAACTATTTGGAGTTTTGTCAGGTAGTTCCGCTCCGGTCTTAACTTCTGCAACGCTGCCATCTTCCTCCTTCCTACGGCTCGGCCAACAATTAGTAGCAGGTTCAGCAGAGGTTGACCCCGCTATTCTTTTGACGCCTTAACGATCCCCCAGCAGAAGGCACATTTATATATTCTACCAATTCACCTAGTACAATTATACCAATATTTGCCTCGTTTGTCAAGCAAATAGAAGTTCCTCGGTTTACACCCCTCGTCCTCAACCATCGGGGAGGTCACTTGGGAAAACGCCTTCGACAAATTGTTCTCCGTCCCTATCGCTGATATAATTTCTTATAGAACTTCTTTGTAAAAGGCCAGGATATGTATAGCCTAGACGACACCATCGCCGCTATCTCCACCCCTCTAGGCGAGGGGGGGATCGGCATTGTGAGGATGAGCGGGCCAGACTCGATAGCCATCCTCGAGAAGATCTTCCACCGAGCCAAGGGAGAGGGGCTTCAATCCTACCGGCTCCACTACGGCCATATCATCGATCCCGACACCGGAGAGAAAGTAGATGAGGTCTTGGTCTCCTACATGAAGGCTCCCCACTCCTATACCCGGCAGGATGTGGTGGAGATCAACTGCCACGGAGGCATCGTGCCTCTGCGCCGCGCCCTGGAACTGGTCTTACGGTATGGAGCTCGACTGGCCCACCCGGGGGAGATGACCTCTCGAGCCTTCCTTTTGGGTCGCATAGACCTGGCCCAAGCGGAGGCGGTCTTAGACATCGTACGCGCCAAGACGGGGGCTGGCCTACGAGCGGCGGTAAGCCAATTGGGGGGGTGGCTATCGGAGGAGATTCGAGGGGTGCGGGCGGAATTGGTCGAGGTTCTCGCCTATCTGGAGGCGACTATCGACTTCGAGGAGGATGAGATACCAGAACGGGATATCTCGGAGCCGCTTAAGCGAGCGCAAGAGAAGATAGAGGCCCTTCTGACCAGCGCCGATCAGGGGATCATCTACCGTCAAGGGGTGCGGGTGGCTATCGTGGGCCGTCCCAACGTAGGGAAGTCCAGCCTCCTTAACGCCCTCCTCAAGACCAGCCGAGCCATAGTGGCCCCCATCCCCGGCACCACCAGAGACACGGTAGAGGAGAGTTGTAACCTCCAAGGGGTACCTATATCTTTAATCGATACGGCGGGCATCGCCGAGGGGAAAGACCTGGTGGAGAGGCTGGGGGTGGAGCGGAGTCGCGAGGCGTTACAAAGAGCGGATCTAACCCTCATGGTCGTTGACGGAAGCGAACCCCTCCAGGAAGAGGACCGAGAGATCGCCAGCCTCCTGAACGAGAAACCAACTCTCTTGGTCATAAATAAGAACGATCTGCCACAACTAGCCTCTATCGATGGGCTGCTTCCCCAGGTGCCACCCATACCAGTATCCGCCCTGACGGGAGAGGGGTTAAGAGAACTGGAAGAGGCTATTCTAGATACTATCTTTTCGGGAAAGGTAGTTGCCTCTGACGCCCCCCTAGTCACCAACCCCCGCCATAAGCAGGCCCTGCAATCGGCTTTAGAACACCTGCTGAATGTCGAAGGTGCCCGCAAGGAAACGCTCCCCGCCGATTTCTTGGCCATCGACCTACTTGGAGCGGTGAACGCTCTAGGGGAGATCACCGGAGAGACGGCCACCGAAGATCTGCTAGAGGTGATCTTCAGCGAGTTCTGCATAGGTAAGTAAAGGACCCTGTTGATTGCAGGGCCTCCTTGTAATATCGGTTGCTAAGAGTCTATTCCCCTCCCAGATACCTTAGAGCGGCCATCACCTTATCTTCCGTGGCCATCTCCTCATCGGCCAGGGAACTGACCGCCCCTCTAGCCTCGGAGAGGCTGTAACCCAAAGCGGTGAGAGCCTCCACCACCTCGGTGTCCTCAGGGCTAATAGGAGGAAGTGGCACCAGCCGTTCCACGGCTATCTTGTCCTTCAAATAGAGGATGACCCTCTCCGCGATCCGCTTGCCGATGCCCGGCACCTCACTCAAGAGTCCCACATCACCGTGGGCCACGGCCAAGCGGAAGTCATCGACAGAGAGGGTGGAAAGGATGGCCAAAGCCAGTCTGGGGCCGATGCCGGTGACCCCCAAAAGGAGCTTAAAAAGGGTTAGTTCATCTTCGGTCCTAAAGCCGTAGAGAGAGACCTCGTTCTCCCGGAGGTGAAGATGGGTGAAAAGGGTTACCTCATGGCCTGGGCTGCCCAACTCTCTGAGGAAAGAGGTGGGGACATAGACCTTAAAGCCCAAGCCGCCGACCTCGACAATGATATAGTCCTCGTTCTTGGCCGCAAGCCTACCCCGCAGACTGGAGATCATAATACCTCTGAAGATCGTCTAATACCTTGCCATAAAGGATAAAATCCTCACCGTAGAAATGGCAAGGCTGGTAACCTTCCCGCTGGTAGCCGAGGCTCTCGTAGAGAGCCATGGCCTCGGTCATGGCCCAAGCCGTCTGCAAAAAGAGTTTGTGGCAGCCCAAGGAGCAGGCGATGGCCTCCAACCGTTCCATGAGTCGGCGAGCCACTCCACGTCCTTGGTAGTCAGGGTGGACCGCCACGGAGCAGACGCGTAAACTTTGATGTTCCTCCAACCCGGTTGCCGCACCGATGACCCGCCCATCCACTTCCGCAACCAAGAGATACCCACCCTCGGCCAGCCGTTCAGCGATCTCCTGAGGAGTGACTATGGCCGCCTCGATGGCCACCGAAGAATAACCCCTCCCCTCCAACCCCTGAAAGGCCGCCTCTATCACGCGGTGGATCGCCTCGGCATCGCCTTGATCAGCACGTCGTATGAATAGATCTTGTATGGCCATGCGGTTGATGGCTCAGTTGGAAGGGGGTGTTTTTCACCCTTCCTGCTTCAGAGGGTTAAAGAGCCGCAGGGCATAGAGGTGGCATATGGCCACCGCCAGGGCATCTGCAGCGTCATCGGGTTCAGGCAGCGATTCTAGACTCAAAACTATCTTCACCAGTTCCTGTACTTGGCCCTTGGTGGCCCGTCCATAGCCGACCAACGACTCCTTCACCTCCAAGGGGGTGTATTCGTAGACGGGAAGGTCGTGCTTGGCCGCCGCTAAAAGGGCCACCCCCCGGGCCTCCCCCACGGCCAAAGCGGTACGCGCGTTTCTGCTGAAAAAAAGCCTCTCCACGGCCACATCGGTGGGTCGATGACGGACGATGATCCCTTCCAGTTCATCACAGATAACCTTAAGTCTCTGCGCTGGGGGCGATTCCGATCCCGGAGTGATGACCCCATATTCCACCAAGGTCAAATCTTCGTCCCTCTTTTTCACCAAGCCATATCCGGTCGCCGAGACCCCAGGATCGATGCCTAGTGTCAGCACAGGCCCCTCCTCAGGCCACCTCGTACTCGTAACTATCCACCACCTCGGCGGAGATATCCAGATTAGAGTAGACCTGTTGGGTGTCCTCCAGATCCTCCAAAGCCTCTATGAGATGCATGATTTGAATGGTCTCCTTCTCCCCCAACTGCGTTAAGGTCTTGGGTACCATAGTGATCTCCGCCGAGGAGAAGGGAACGCCTTCTTTCTCTAGGGTCTCCTTGATCTTTTGAAAATCCGCAGGTTGGGTGTATATCTCCACCAACCCGTTCCCAATCCTCACATCGTCGGCTCCAGCGTCTATAGCCTGGAGGGCAAACCCCTCCGCTTCCTGGCCTTCGGCCTCGATAATGATCAACCCTTTCTGGTCGAAGAGCCAGGTGACGCTCCCCGTTCCCCCCAGGCTACCACCGCCGCGGGTGAGGAGGCGTCGAATATCGGCTACCGCTCGGTTGCGGTTATCGGTGAGGGCATCTAAGATCAAGGCCACCCCGTGGGGACCGTACCCTTCGTACCGGATCTCCTCGAAGGCCTCGCCTTTTATCTCGCCTGTTCCCCGCTTGATAGCCCTCCCCATGCTATCTTTGGACATGTTGGCTTGTCTGGCCTTATCGATTACCAGGCGCAAGCGGAAGTTTACATTCGGATCGCCCCCGCCTTCTCGAGCAGCAATGGTGAGTTCCCGGGCTATCTTAGTAAAGAGCTGGCCTTTCCTGGCATCAGTAGCCGCTTTTTTCCTCTTTATGGTCGACCATTTCGAATGTCCAGACATCACTCATCCCCCCTTAACATCTCTCTTTCATTATAACATCATAGGGGTACTCCTGCAATATCGGTACAGATGAGATTGTTGAAAAAGGGGGACGATTTCTTTGGAGAGCGTTAATTCCTCCCCCCAAAGGGCTAAGAACTGATTGCAGGAAAGAATAGATTTCTCTTTCCCACTATGCCATAAGCCGTTCCTCGTTCGCTCCCCGCATATCAACATAAAGAAAAGGAGGGGGCGAATTCGCCCCCTCCTCTTAACAGATGATTGCAATCAGGCCCCTTCTTCAATCTCTACCGGCTTTCCTCTCAGGAAGCCAAAGCCAGAATAGATGAAATATATGGCCAAGGCCACCAAGATGAGGCCACAAACTACTAGCACCCCTCGATAGAACGATACGCTCAAGAACCCTCTCCCCGAAGCGATGAGAAAGGCCAAAAGGCTATTCCAACTTAGGTCAGAGAGGATGTGGCCTGAGAAGAAGGCCCCCAAGCCAGGCAGGCCCCTACGCAGGGCCAAAACGACGTAACTGGCCCCCACGCTAGCCCACCAAACCACCCAGTAGGGGTTGGATATACTGGCCAGGATCCCAGCCCCCACAGAACCGAAAGCGGTGAGGCCTCCCATCTCCCCAGGTTCCAACTCCAAGGCGACCCCCACCCAACCACTCCTAGCGATATCGGCGCCCATCCAAAGGAGAACCCCCCCTCCCAAAAGCCCGATCAGCCCCGCTACCAGGCTGCGCTTGAATACTTTCCCCAAGCCCATAGCCAGTGCGGCTACAGCGACTATTTCCGCTATAGCGTGTCCCGCGGTCACCAAGGGCCCGGCCCAGAAACCGTGGCGGGCGCTCTGGCTGATGGTTACCATAGAAACAGGGCCCGGCATTAGGGCCCCGGAGAAACCAACGATTAACGAAGTCACAAAAAGGGTAAATAAGGCTCTCACTTCTTATACCGGTATACGATGCGACCCCGGGTCAGATCATAGGGAGAGAGTTCCACCAATACCCGATCCCCCAAAAGGATACGGATATAATACATCCTCATCCGGCCCGAGATATGAGCCAAGACCTCGTGACCGCTGTCCAACCGCACCCGGAACGTGGCGTTAGGCAACGCCTCCACTACCGTGCCTTCGGCCTCGATCTTCTCCTTTTTGCTGGTCTTCTGCCGCCGTTTGCGGGCCATATACCACCTTTTCTGACTATATATCCTTTGATGATTCCTCCCTCACGAGCACCTTGCGAGAGCGGCCACCCGATTCCATAGGCCCCACGATGCCCGCCTTCTCCAATTGCTCAATCAGTCGAGCCGCCCGAGGGTATCCGATCCCCAGACGCCGCTGCAAGAAGGAAGCCGAGGCTCGCTCATGCCGCATCACCAGGACTTTAGCCTCCTCGAAGAGGGCATCGTATCCCTTTGCCTCCGCCTCTCCCTCTACCTCGCTCTCCCAAGGGATTACCTCTTGCTCAGCGGAGAGGCCGACTTCCCGTTGCCAAAAAGCGACCACTTTAGCGATCTCCTCATCGGAGACGAAGCAGCCCTGAAGCCGCACCAGGCTCGATGAATCGGGAGCCATGTAGAGCATATCGCCCCTCCCGAGAAGGGTCTCCGCTCCAGCGGTATCGAGAACCACTCGGGAATCTACCTGAGAGGAGACGGCGAAACATATGCGGGCCGGGAAGTTGGCCTTGATGAGGCCGGTAACCACATCCACTGAGGGACGCTGGGTAGCGATGATGAGATGTATCCCCGTGGCTCGGGAGAGTTGGGCCAGCCGACAGATGAGACGTTCGATCTCATCAGGAGCCACCATCATCAGATCGGCCAACTCGTCGATGGCCACCGCGATGTAAGGCAGAGGTTCTTCTCCTCGTTTCTCACACAAGGAGTTGTAATGCTCGATGTTACGAATGCCTGCCTTAGCGAACTCTTGATACCGTCTGTCCATCTCCTTCATCACCCCACGCAAGGCGAAGCTCGCCTCTTGGACCTCTCTAACCACGGGCTTGGCCAGATGGAGCAAGCCGTTGAAATGAACGAGTTCCACCATCTTGGGATCAACGAGAAGGAATCTCAGTCGAGCAGGAGAGTTCTGAAAGAGAAGACAGGTGAGGATAGAACTAAGGCAGACGCTCTTTCCCGAGCCGGTGGCCCCGGCGATGAGAAGATGGGGCATGAGAGCCAGATCGGCGATCACCGGCTGCCCGGAGACATCCCGGCCCAGGGCGATGGTCAAGGGGGAACTCTCCTTGGCTTTCTGGAAAGCCTCCGATTCCATCACCCCCCGCAGGGCCACCAGCGAAACCTCGCTATTCGGCACCTCGATCCCTACCACCGAACGGCCAGGAACGGGGGCCTCAATCCGTATAGGGGCACTGGCTAAGGCTAAGGCCAAATCTTTGTCTAAAGAGGTGATCTTGCTGACCCTGACTTTCCTTTGCCTCTCCCCCTCCCTACGTCCATCTATATATCCAGGCTCCACCCCGAACTGGGTGACGGTAGGGCCCTGCCTTATGGATACCACCTTGGCAGGCACCCCAAAACTAGCCAAGGTCTCCTCGATGATACGTGCTTTTCGTTCCACATCCGCCTCGCTGGCGGCGGGATATAGGGTCTCGTTCAGAAGATCGAGAGGAGGGAGCCTTTTGTCTCTAGGTCTTGCTGGGAGGGCTTTTTCGATTGGGAGTTTAGTCTGTACGGGGATACCCTCAGCCTTCGCTTCCTTCGGATGCTGAGGCATCCTCAGGATGCCGAACGCAGGCCGGGCAATTCTGGGACGGGCGGAAGGGCTCTTTTTGGGCGGGGTCTCGATCTTCTTCTCAGGGCGAGGGGCAACCTCTCGGCGAAAGAGAGAGGAGAGGGTTTGAGCGGCTATCCGGACTCCTCGTCTCATCTCCAAGGCCGACACCCGAGCGACCAGGAACAACCCCACCCCTCCTACAATGAGAAGGGCTAAACCGCTCCCCAGCCTTCCCAAAGCGCGGGCAAAGGCCATGCTTATGGCCCAACCCAGATAGCCCCCTCCCCCTCCTTCCCCAGCCAAAGCCAAGGGGTCGAGGGCAGGAGCAGGGGAAAGAAGATGGACCAGGCCCAAGAAGGCTAAGAAGAGGATGGCTACACCCCAGAGCCGTTCTTTTTGCCGTCCCCACCACTCTCTACGGCGTAGGAAAAGGAGAAGCCCTCCCGCTATGAGCCCTCCGCTGGCGAAGTAAGCCCCCCAACCGAAGGCTCGGCGTAGGAGGAGAGCCAACCTATCGCTTATCCAACCTCCTTGGCCAAAAGGGGGTAAACTGAGAAAGGCGAATACCCCGGCGACTATGGCCACAAGCCCTACCGCCTCCCAACGCCAAAGCCGACTGGTCTTTTGGGGCTTCCGTCGGGGTCGCCCTGGAGAGCGTTTCCGAGCCATATCTACGTAAAGTATCCCTTCGGGAAAAGCACCATGGTGGCAAAGGGCCAGAAACCCGGCCTCTTGCTACTACCTACGCCTTTCTAGTTGCCTTTGCTTCTTCCTCATCCTGCGGAGAGCGCGTTTCCGCTCCTTGCGGCGCAACTCACCTTTGGAGACAAACCATCTCTTTTCGCGACAAGTGCTGAGAATCCTCGCCTGTGCCACTTCCTTCCGGAACCGTTTCAGGAGTTCCTCTTGCGATTCGCCAGGCCTCAAAGTCACTGTGGCCACTACATACCTCACCTCCTTCCAAACGAAATCTATGCCTGTCTCAGGCTAAGGCCCATCCGTCTCCGAGCGGGTTCGATGTTCAAGATACGCGCCTTCACCACATCCCCTTCTTGTACCACGTTATGGGGGTGCAAGAAGTTCCCTTCTGCCAACTCGGAGATGTGAATCAGACCTTCTAACCCCTCTTCAATACGCACAAAAGCACCAAATTCGACCACGTTAGTTACGGTCCCTTCCACAATCTGGCCCACCTCGTACTTCTCAGCAGCAAGGGACCAAGGATCCGGCTCTAGACGTTTGAGACTTAGAGCCACCCTCTTACGCTCCCTGTCCACATCAAGGATATAGACATCTGTCTCCTGGCCCACCTCCAAAACTTCTCTAGGGTGCTCCACGTGGCGCCAAGAGAGTTCGGAGATATGAAGCAGCCCATCGAAGCCTCCCAGATCCACAAAGGCACCGAAATCGCACAGCCTGGTCACCTGACCCCGTCGTACTTCTCCTGGGCTGAGGCTCTCCAGAAGCCCCTGAGGGTCCTCAGTCCATCCCAGCGCCCTTTGAGAGAAGATAAGGCGTCCTCTCTCGGGCTCTACCTCGATGATCTTCAGTCTAAGAGGTTGGCTTACACGAAGAGCCAACTCCTCCCGCAACTCTTCTTCTTTCAGGCCGCTGGGGAGGCCATCTAGATGGGAAACGGGGACGAAGCCCGTGATCCCTTTCCAATCCACTAGGAGCCCTCCACGATTGCACCCCTTCACTTGAAGTTCCAGGATCTCTCCCTTAGAGAGGCTCTCCTCAGCGGCTCGCCAAGCCTCCTCATCCATTCCTTGAAGGGTCTCCGTCTCTTCTACAACCCCCTCCCCTAAGGACCCTGCCTGCTCCGCCTCTTCCAGAAGCGATTTCCAGTAGGCTTCGTCGAGACCCTCCTCTCCTGAGACCGTTAGATATTCCACTTAATCTCCCCCAAAACATCAAAAAATCTCGGTCTTCCCCCCCCACACCCAGGGCAGCCGCCGAGACCCCTGATACCTCTCGCCTGAGGAGAACCGTAAAGGGCGATGACCACTCCTTCGGACCCTGAACGACGGATGAGCCCACTACCGCCGGCCATCACCCCCAGGAGCCAAACAGGCTCCTTAAGAGGAGCGATCGCCCATCCCGCACCTCCATCAACGAGAGGCACGCACCTCGCACTAGGAGATAGACCTACACACCTCCCATTATATTCTACCAAAAGATTATTGTCAAGCGCAAACAGGGTCATCCTGCAACGAAGGAGAAACCTTCCACCATATTCCGTAGCGGCTCTAGGAGATAATCTGGATAGATCCCCAGGAGAAGAGAGGTGCCTACCAAAGCCACGATCATGACCACTATCAAGAGAGGCTCCTTCCCTTCAGATGCTGCCCTTCCCTGGCCTGCCACCCCGGCCTGGTGCGCCTTGCCCGCCCTGGCACGTGGCAGGCCAGGGGAGCAGGCGTGCCGGGGCAGGCGGTCCTGAAGGAAGGCATCCTCCCTGGCCCCTGGGGGTCTTTCCACCTTTCCCAGGATGGGGGTGAGCGAACGGAGGTAGCCCCAAGCGATACCTAAGCCCCCCAGGATGAGCCCAAAAGTGTAGAGGGGGTTATGAGGGAGGAGAGCGAGGTAGATCGGCCACCGGGTGGCGAACCCTGTCAGGGGGAAGCCCGCTAGGGTCAGCCCCCCCAGGATATACCCCAGAGTAGCCCAAGGGAGGGCCCTGGCCACACCCAAAGGCATGACAGATCTTTCGCCTCCATACCGCTCGCTTATAACCCCCCAACTCATAGCCACCAACGCTATAGCCAAGGATCGGTTAATCAGATGAGCCATAGCCCCGGCGACCCCTACTCCAGAGGCGGTCCCTAAGCCTGCCAGGATGAGACCTAGGTTGCTTATCGTTCCATAGGCTAGAAGGCGCCCTGGAGCCCTCTCTAGGAAGGCCAATAGACCCCCTCCCAAAGCGGTGATGAGGCCAGCCACCAGAAGTAGGTCGAAGGCTTCGCTTTTCAGCCCAGGCTGACGATCAAGAAGCCCCACCATCAGTGATAGAGCCACTACCTGATAGAAACCGAGGAGGAAAGTGGCGACCATAGGAGGGGCCTCCTGGGTCACCGCAGGGAGAAAGAGATGAAAGGGCACCACAGCTAGTAGTATCCCGAACCCCAGGGTCAAAGCCGTCATCGCCAGCCGCACGGAGGCCAGATCCTCCGGATAGAGGGCCACGAGATCGAAAAGATGCGCAGAGAAGATGAGACAGGAGCCGGCTATGATCAAAGGGACCAAATACCCCATCGCCACCCTTGGATCCGCTCGCGGACCCCCTTGGATCAGGAAGGCGAGGATTATCCCCGCCAACTCCAAGAGAAGGACCGCCAGGAGAAAGTTGTCAACCATCGCCGAGCCGGCGAGGAGCCCCAAGGTAACCAGGAGGAAGGGAAAAAAAGACCAGCCCTGGGATAGGTGCCAGGAATAGAGAAAGAGGAGAACCGCCCCGGCGAAAAGGAAGAGAAGGAGCCACCGCCGCCAAGGGTCGAAGAGAAGCCCTCTTCCCAAGATCCAGATCATCTGATCGGGAGGGAGCAGGAAGCATATAACCGCTACCGCCAGACTGGTCCCCGCGGAAAGGAAAGCAGCGATAGTGGAGCGGCGACGGAAGAGATAGACCCATGGCGCCATGATCCACGGCACGACGATGATCCAAAGAGGGGTCATCTTTTCACCCCTCCACGAGCCAACTCCACCGCTTCCAGGTAGGGAATCGCCAAGGCCAAGAGGATGTTCACCAAGCCTAAGAGACCGGCTACCAGAAGGCTCCTCTCCCAACTAGTGAAGAGCAACTCGAAGCCGATCTGGAAGGTGAGGAGTCCCAGGCCCATGCGGAAGGGGCCTCGACCTAAAATCACGGTCCAGAGCCCCATAGCCATCAAGAAGTTAGAAGCGAAAGCCAGATGGGTCGTCACCCCTTCCCAGGGGTATTGGTAGAGCAATCCATAGGCTACCAGCCCGATCAGCGCGGAACCGACTAAGCGGAAAGGAAAAGAGGTAGCGAGCGTTCGCTCCTGGCCCGCTATTTTTGCTGGGGGTTTTCTTCGGCCCCGCCATGCGGTAGGGTAAAGGATAAAGAATATCATCCCTCCCGTTATTACCTTGGCTAGGGCGATAGAAGGAGAAAGGAGGCCAGAGAGAAGAAAGCCCACCAGGACATACTGGCTGAGAAGGGCTAAAAGGGAGATCCGCCACTCCTCAACTACTGCGATCAGGCCGGCGGTGAAAAGCAGCCCCCAAACTACCTGTTCCGCTGAAAAGAGCATCGATCCCTCACTTCCTTATCCCTACAGGATCCTGTAAGGACAGATCCCGAGGGAAAAGGGCTATCCTCTCAACAGGAAAAGAACCACTATGAAAGCCAAGAGGAGGAGCCAACCCAAAGAGCCCCCTTCAACCACCATAACTACTCCTCTCAAGCCAGAGCATATCTTTGCTCCCACTCCCTCTAGGGCTTCATAAAGCTCCTCTAGATCCAAGTACGAAAGTATCCCTGTCCCTCGGGATCTCCCACGGGATCCCTGCGGGATGGGAAAGGAGAACCGTTCCCAGAAAGGCCCAGTTCTATGGAGCAACCGCTCCTCGAAACGTACGAAAGTATCCCTGTGGGAGAAGATCAGATAGCCCAAGAGAAGGGGCAAAACTATGGCCGCCCAGATACGAAAAGAAGAGGGCGTGCCCCACAACTGGGCGAGGGAGGGGAACGACTCAGAGATCGCCTCCAGTCTCACCAAGGTTCCAGCCCCTGGAGGGTAGAGCCCCAGGATAACCAAAGGAACCACCAAGAGCCAAAGGGTGGCCACGGAGGCCCATCCTCCGCGCCCCTTCATGCGACGGCCAGGCCACCGAGTGATGAATCCAAGAAGAGGTACAACGATCAACGCCGAACTCAAGGCTCCTAGACCCACCATCAGCCCTTCGCCCTGCCGAAGAAGAGAGTCGTAGATCAGCCAGCGAGCAGTGAACCCCGCCGTCAGAGGGAGGCCAGACAAAGAGGCTACCCCGATGCCCAAAGCAACCTTAACCATAAGGCGCTGACGAGGAGTGCTGGGCAGCACCTCCATCCCCACCCGAAGGATGGTCAGAGCCAAGATCAGGCTCATCGTTAGCAGTAGAACGGCCTGCCCACCGCTCGTATCTCCAACCAAGAGGCTCAGGGCCAATAGCCCCATCTGGCTCTGGGCTAGGTAGAGGCAGAGCCTCCTCTCCCTGGGGATCTCCCACGGGATCCCTTTGGGACCTGTGGGATTCCGCCAAGCAAAGAGTGCCCCATAGAAGAGGGCCAACCCAGCCAAGAGAAGGAGAACCGTCCTCGGAACCCCCACCAACCGAGGCCACCCGTAGAGAGTCAAAAGGTAACCTCCAGTGGCCAAGGTGACCGTTTGTAGGGCGCTCCCTGAGAGAAACGGTATCTCCTCAGCGGCGACGTGAACCATCTGAACCGGATATAGACCCCAGCGAACCCAAGAGGCGAGAAGTATCAAGAGGGCCAAGAGTTGGGGGCTCACAAGGGGGCTCTCCAAAGAGGCGGTAGCCAGGAGGGAGAAGAGAAGGGCCAAGCCAGCGGTGAAATCGATGATCATCGCCCTGGTCGCCGTGCGGGGTGAGGCCCCCTGGGCAAGGCCAAAGAGGACAGTCAAGTCCAAGAGCCCCCAGCCAAGATAGAGGGTAAGAGGGTTGTGGGAAAGGAGAAAAACGAGCGCCCCAGCCGCTAGGAGCAAAGTTGAAGCAAAAACGGGTGGCTCCTCTCTCTCCGAAAATCGAACCCCTATATTCACCAAGATGACGAAGGCGACTAGCAGGGCGAAAATCAACCCCGGCCCTCCGGCGTAGAGAAGAAGGTCTGTCTCCCCTGGGCCGCGGCGAAGTAGGATGCCGGGGCGAGCAACCATGCCCACCGTGAAGAGAAAAGCAGCTGCCGCCGATAATAGTGCCAGAAACCTAGCGTGGCGAGGGCTAAAGAAGAAAACTAAAAGAGCACCCCCCAGAAGGGCGGCTAGAGGTGCGAGATAGAGCATGCCCTCCCCCTGAGCAACGTCATTGACCAATGACCTCCACCTCATCCCCTACCTGGGCACGCAACAGATCTCGTGCGCTGCCATTAATCACCGCCACCGCTAACTCTTCAGCACTATCGATATAAGCGATCACCTCTCCTTCCTGGCCGTCGGCGTAGGTTCGGGAAAGCCCAGCGATCTCCCGGTTTCGAACCCTCACCTTGATCTCTCTCCACGATAGTAGGTCTCGCCGGTAGATATTGGTCAAGAGATTCCCGAAGCGGTCGATATGAGCCACTTGGCCCCTGAGTTTCCCCTCCACCCTCTCTACCTGGGGAAGAGGGAAAGTCACCAGATCGTCTACCTCCTCCCCGAAAGCAGAGATCGCGACACCCAGGGAGAGATGAGCGGCTACCGGAGCGAAGATATCGCGGCCATGGAAGACGTGGGAGATGCGATGCAGCCAGAATCTAGGGTTGCTTATATCGATGATATGAAGATCCTCAGTCGCACGGCGGGCATCATGAACCACATAGGTAAGGACGCCATTGTCGGGGGCTACGAAGAAAGCCTCGGCTGTTTGAACGATCAAGGCCCGACGTTCGCTCCCCACGCCGGGATCGACAACCACCAGATGGATGGTGCCCGCAGGGAAATAGAGGTAGTGGCGTGAGAGGACGAAAGCCGCCCGGGTGATATTTTGGGGCTCGATATCGTGGCTGAGATCCACTATCTTGGCTTGAGGGTTTATGCCGTATATCACCCCTTTCATCACCCCCACATTGCCGTCCTGCATCCCGAAATCGGTGGTCAAAGTTATGAGCCCTGTGGGCTTCAAATCCACCTCCTTGTTTCCCAGTTTGACGCTCCCTACCCCTTATGTTATCATCACACTATCCAATTCTAGCATTTTGCTCCTCTCAGCGCAACGCACCAAAAGTCGAGACTGTTGAAAAAGTGGGACAGTTTCTTTGGCCATCGCTAATTTCTCCCCTAAACCGTTAGAATTTGAATGATTGTAGAGACAGAAAGCAAGAAGAGATATTGCGGATGAAGTTTCTTTCCCACTCTACTAAACGAGGGGATGTTTTTCAACGCTCTCCAAGAGTAACCGATGGAAGAAAAGACCCTCCTGACCGAGGAAGAAATAGACCTTACTAGGCAGAAGAAGGCTAAGGAGTACGCCCGCCTCAGACACCGCCTGCTTTTGGCAGACCTGGCTTTGGGAGGTATATACCTCCTCGCCTTCCTCCGAGGGCCCTCCCAAGCCCTCAAGGCTTGGTCCCTAGGCTTGACCTCCCACCCCTTCCTAGCGGTGGCTTTCTACTTTTGGGCCTGGGCTCTAATCTACGGAGTATTGCTCTTCCCTCTGGAGTATTACGGCGGCTTCGTCCTCCCCCACCGGTATGGCCTCTCCACTCAGGCCCCTAAAGGGTGGGGGCTCGACCGTGCCAAGAGCCTCTTTTTGGGCCTCGTCTTGGGGACCCTAACCCTGGAGGTGATCTACTACCTGTGGCGGGCTTTTCCTTCCCTTTGGTGGTTGATAGCCGGCCTCTTTATTTTACTTCTTACCATCCTCCTCACCAATTTAGCCCCGCTCCTCCTTCTCCCCCTCTTCTTCCGACTCACACCCCTACCTGAGGGAGAGATCGCAAAGAGGCTGACCGACCTGGCCGAACGAGCGGGCACCAAGGTGCGAGGCGTCTTCACCATAGATCTCAGCAGCAAAACCAGGGCAGCAAACGCGGCGCTGGTAGGCCTGGGGAATACCCGCCGCATCGTGTTAGGCGACACCCTCTATGAGGGTTACACCCCCGATGAGATAGAGACCATCTTGGCCCACGAGTTGGGTCACCACGCCCATGGCGACATGGCTCAGGGAATCATCCTTCAATCGGCGCTTATACTGCTCGGATTCTACCTAACTCACCTGGCCTTGAACTGGGGAGTCCCTCTTTTGGGCTTTGAGGCCCCCCACGATATCGCCGCCTTTCCCCTCTTCGCTCTGAGTATGGGCGCCTTTTTAGTGATAACCACCCCTTTGGCCAACCTCTACTCCCGTTCCCGGGAGTGGGCAGCGGACCAGTACGCTTTAGAGATGACCTGCAATCCGGAAGCCTTCATCTCCGTGATGACTAAGTTGGCCAACCAGAACCTGGCCGACGTGGAGCCTGAGCCCTGGGTGGAGTTTCTCCTCTATAGCCACCCAGCCATAAGTAAGCGGATTAAGCAAGGGAAGGAGTTTAAAAGAGCCATGAGTGGCCGCCGACCCCCTTACAGCCGTCGCGGTAACTACCAGAAGTATCTTAACCCCAACCCTCTGCAGCGATATCTCATCCGGCGTTTCCACCAGCGGGTGGGAGAACTGGTGAGAGAGACAGGGGTTACCCGCATCCTCGATGCCGGCTGTGGCGAAGGGTTCACCATCGAGCGGCTGGATAGTGACTTTTCCATCTACGGGGTGGATAACGATCTCTCCTCCTTACTAGAAGCAAGAGAGAGAAACCCCAACTCTGATTTCTACCTGAGCGATATTCGAGACCTGCCCCTCGCCCCCCACGCCTTCCCCTTGATACTCTGCCTAGAGGTCCTGGAGCACCTTCCCGACCCCCATCCCGCTCTTGAGGAGTTAAGAAGGGTAACCTCCCGCCACTGCTTGATCAGCGTCCCCTACGAGCCCTTCTTCAGGCTAGCCAATCTGCTGAGAGGCAAGAACTTGAAAGCCTGGGGCAACGACCCGGAGCATATCCATAATTGGACGGCTGGAGAGTTCATCCGCCTCCTGGAGGGGCACTTCGAAATCGAGAAGGTGGTCTACTCCTTCCCTTGGGTGATGGCCTTGTGTCGCAAAGGGTGAGAAAAGAGGCGCTTCCCAACCTCATCGCCCTCTACATCGCGGTCTTCTCCTCTATGTCGGAGGCATGGGAACCTCTACTCCAACGCCTTCGACCCAGGGAATATGGATCAGGCGCTCTGGAACACCTTCCTCTTTAGGTTCACCAACTGATCGGCGGGCAACCCGTCTGGCCGCCCACGTGAAACCGGTCTTCGCACCCCTCTCCCTCCTCTACGTTGTTCTAACTAGTGAAGATCGCCGATGCGTTCTTAACCCAGCGTCGGCAAGCCGCTCGCAGCGGATCAGCGCCTCAGGCTATGCACCCTTCTTCGGCAGGGAGCGGTAGATCAGATAGGCCATCCAAAGGGAAGCGGCGCTGAGCAGGCTGCGGAAGATGGCGATGAAGGCCCTCGGGGTGATGTAGGACTCGATGAGAGTGCAGGGGTCGGGAAGACGGGAGAAGAAGCCGGGGTTGAGGGGCAGAAATATCCAGGTAGTGGTCTGGGTGTGCCAGTTGAGAAGGTAAACGGCGTAGCCGGCTATCTGTACCAGATGGTAGAGGAGCAGACGGGGCTGTTCGGCGATCTCCAGAGCCAAGAGGGGCAACACAGCGAAGAAATACTGTGGGTTGAAGAAGGCCAAGGAGAACATAACGAGCAGGGCCATGGTGGCATACTTGCGCACCGTCACCGGGGAGGAGAGATCCTGTTCCAGGCTGCTGAAGAAGAGGAGGCCATAGACGATGACGAAGATGAGAAGGGCGTCATTCAGAAGGATAGGGAGTCGGGCCATAAGTAGAAACTGGCCGTGAATGCGATCCAGCAGGGCTAAAAGTTTTGGCAGCATCCCGGTGATTAGGGCCAGCAAGGCAACCCCAGCCGTCACTAGGAAGCCAAGCAGAAGTCGCCGCTGTCTGGCCAACTGCAGAAAAGCGCTGAGGAAAAAGAAAGGGGCCACTGCCAAATCTATCAGTCGGGTGAGCAGGGTAAGGGCCAAGGCTGCCAGAGAGGACAGGGAGCGGGAGCGAGTCAACAGGTAGAGGCTCAAGAGCATAAAGGTACCTGCCACCACATCGTAGCGCCCGTAGAGGTAGGAGATATAGAGACCGATGGGGTTTAGCATCCAAAAGGCCAGGGCCAGAAGAGCGCCCGAGGGCCTCTTTTTTAGCAGGGCTAGGAGTAAGAAAGCAGAGGCGAAGTCGAAGAGAAGGTGGGGCAGTTTGAGGAGAAAGAGGGTGAGGTGGATACCAGGGGCCTTGGCGATCTGCATGCGCAAGTCGAAGGCCCCTTGGAAGCCCTCCTGGCCCATGCTGGCCCAGAGGTCAGGCCAGATGAGCTCTTGAGGCGAGAGAACGGATTGGGAGAGCCAGATGACAGCTCCGTAGAGGAGCGGAGAGATGGGCTGCACCAAAAGATCGGCGTTTACCTCTCCGTGGAGGGCCAGAAGGTGCGCCCGGTAGGTAACCCAGAAGAGATCGGGATGGAAGGCGATGGGCATAAGGATAAGGCGGAGGAGCAGGCCGATCGCCAGCAAGATGAGAATTCGCCTTCTGAAGGCGTGATCGGCCTCCTCAGGGGAGAAAGGCTGCCAAAAACGAGGAAGTGAACTTCCCAATCTAGTTGATCCTCTTTCTGTATGGGTTGCCTAGCCGGTTAAGGGGTGGAGCCCTAAAACGAGGTTAACTCCTCCAACAACGGCTCGACATCTAAGCCATCATATCCCATATCCGCGGCCAACTCATCGACGGTGAACTCCTGGCCCTGCTGCCAGAGGCTAACCAGGTAACGGCCCGCTTCCGGACTAGTGAACCAAAGATACCCGAACCGCTCCTCCAAGTAGCGGTGCATCTGCACCTCGAATATCCAGGCTCGTAGGTATTGGGCTACATAGAAGGCGTCATCGACGTCGTCTAGGTGATACTCCGGCCCGATCTTCACGCCCAGGTTTTCGCCCAGGATAGAGACGTATCTCTTCTCCGCTCCGGCCAGGTCGGTGTGGAGCTCTTGCTCATAGAGGAGTTTGCTGGCATATCGGCGAAGGAAATAGAGTTTGTTGAAAAGGGCCAGCCTTAAGTACTCCCCTCCCTCCTCCACCCCTAAAATGCGGCTCAACCAGCGGCGATTGATCATGAGATAAGCCAAAAGGAAGGCGTACCCCTCGGTGACGGAGTTGTCGCCCATCCTCCGGAAGGCGGTGGGAAGATCCGTCCGGGTATTGACGAAATGCTCAGCGTGGCCGGCCTCATGAAAGAGGGACTCGTAATCCTCCCGTCCCCCCTGAGGCTTGATGACCAGTTTCACCTCTTCTGGCACCCGGATGGGAGCGCAGAAAGCCCGAGGGGATTTGAGCGGTCGAGGCTCGGTGTCCAGTTCCAGGTTCTCTTGCCGATAGAGGTCGATCCCCACCCCAGCCAAGGTGCTCACCAACGAAGGGATCATCTCCTCTTGAGGGAAAAAGGTATCGAATTGGGGCGCTCGGAAGAGATGGGCTATATCCGCTGTAGTGGCTTCGGCCTCTGGCACACCCATACTATCTAGGAAGAAGCCGAGATGAGAGAAATATATCTCTCCAGTCTCATCTAGCAAAGTCTGCATCTGCACCGATAGCCAGGCTAGACTGAGTCTCCTCAATTCGTCACACAAAGCCACATAATTGGCAAAGCCCAGACCCTCGGCCTCGCTATGGAGGTCTTCCCACCTCTCTCTTCGTTCCGGGTTGGCGGTGGCTGCCACCTCGCGCCTCAATTCATCCAACTGATGACGCCTCTCCATCCGGGCTTCATTGGCTATGAGGATGGGTAAATTCAGATAAGGTATTTCCTCACCATCCCATTCCACCGTCGCCCGAAGCATAGCGTTGGTGATCTCCTCGGTGAGGCTCTTCACCTTGTTCTCTAGATAGCCCAGAGTTAGAAACTCAGCGATATATCTTGCCCGCTTATCTATCGCCTGGTCCAAAGTCCGCTTCACAGCATCTAGAGTGAAGAGAGGGGCGTACCGCTCGTAGATGGGAGCCAGTTCCAATTCCTCCTTCAGCCCGGCCAGTACTAGATAGAGTTCGCGAGTCTCCTCTTGAGTAAAAGCCTCGATATCCCTTTCAAACTCCTCAACCATTGGCCCCCTCCACCTTTTAGAAGGATTTTAACGGCTGCTCTCCCTTAAGTCAACCCCCCTGAGGAGGCAAACAGCCTCTAGATAACCTTGACTTGGCCACCCAATGCACGTATAATCAATTCCTGAGGGGGATTATGGCTTTGCGAGGTAATTTGAGGGATTTCAGCCTCACTCAACTCCTCAACCTGGTTAGCCTGGCTAAAAAGACCGGAGCCTTAACCCTCGTAGAGGGGGACAACCAAGCAACTCTATATTTCAGGGGGGGGATGTTAGTCCATCTCTCCCTCGACGGCCAAGCCTCCAACCTACGCAACCTTCTGGAGAGGGGGGGAAAGATCCACGAAGCGCAAAGCCACCTTCTGCCTCAGGAAGCCAAAAGCGAGAAAGAGTGGGGACTACTTCTCATCAACACCGGCCTGATCAATCGTGCGGATATCATGGAGGCGGTTCGCCGCCACACCCTGGAGACGGTATGTCACCTCTTCATCTGGACAGAGGGGAGTTTCCTCTTCGAACCCAACGCTCTGCCGCCAGATGATAAGATCACCGTTCCTCTCCATATAGATAACGTGATCTTAGGGGGGAGCCGATGGGTCGAAGAGTGGAAGAGACTGGAGGAAGAGTTACCAGATCTGGGGATGGCTCTCGACCTCATCCAGCCTGAAGTCAGGTTGAAACGGATGAACTTGAGCCCGGACGAACAGAGAGTGGTCTCCTTCATCGACCCCAGCCAAAGCATCCAGGAGATAGCCCAAGCCCATTCTCTAACCGATTTCCAGATTCGCAAGATCGTCTATGGGCTGCTCTCCGCAGGTCTGGTGGAGTTGATTCCTAGAGTCAAAACGGAGGAAGAAGTCGCGCCCGCCCCTATTAGGAAGGGGATAATCCTTCGCTTAATCGATAGGATAAGGAGACCGTAGCCTTCTATGTAGTGCAGGATGCAGATCGAGCAGCCAGAGATCTGGGGGCTATGCTTTTAAAAACTGAATATATGGGCTAGGGGAGCCTGGTGAATCAGGCTGAGAGGATGGGAAATTGGGCTTGTGCCCAATGTATAAAGGTAGTGCGAGCATAAGCCAAAGGAGCCATCGACCCTTTGAACCTGATCTGGATAGTGCCAGCGTAGGGAAGCAGAAATCCAAAAGGCTTGCTGGCCTCCGCTTGGCAGCAGCCTTTTCATTTTTCAGGAGGTAGAGATGTTCAAGCTCACTCCGCCCCCCGAATGGGGGGTCGAACCGGTCCCTGAGAAATACCGGGTACTGGAGTTTTTCGATTACTTCGCTTTATGGTCTAGCCTGGGCGTAGGGCTTTTGGTGCTCTTGGCGGGCACTCTTTTGGTGCCCGGGTTGGGCCTGGGGCAGGCATTCTTGGCCATTCTCATCGGCACCGCCCTGGGCGTTCTTCTCTTGGCCCTCGCCGGGGTGGTGGGCAGCGATAACGCCATCCCCACCATGGTGCTTTTGCGTCCCGCATTAGGCTTGCACGGCTCGTATCTGCCCACCCTTTTGAACCTCATACAACTCATCGGCTGGGGCTCCTTCGAGATAATCATCATGGCCCAGGCGGCCGATAGTATCACCAAGAGCCTCTTCGGCTTCTCCAACTACTTCCTTTGGGTCTTCCTTTTTGCCACCTTCTGCACCCTCCTGGCCATCGGGGGGCCCTTAGTTGTGGTGAGGCAATGGCTGGAGAAGTTCGCCGTCTGGCTAGTTTACGCCACCACCATCTGGCTCACCTGGTACCTCTTCACCCACTACGATATAGGAACTCTCCTTCGAGCCCCGGGGACGGGGGCTCTACCATTCTGGCTAGCCGTAGACCTGGTGGTGGCTATGCCCATCTCCTGGATGCCCCTGGTGGCCGACTATAACCGCTTCGCCAAAAAGACAACCCAAGCCTTCTGGGGGACATATCTAGGCTATTTTCTAGCCAACGTCTGGTTTTACGCTTTGGGAGCCCTCTTCGTCTTGGCTCTGAAGACCGAGGATCTGATCCCGGCCATCATGGCTGTGACCGGGGGTTGGGTGGCCCTCGTCCTCATCCTCGTGGACGAGACCGACAACGCCTTCGCCGATATCTACTCCGCCGCTGTTTCCAGCCAAAACATCCTGCCAAAAGCGAAGCAATGGCTACTGGCAACGGCCGTAGGTCTCGTCTGCTTTCTCTTGGCCGCTGCGGTGCCCATCGGCCAATACGAGGAGTTCCTGCTACTGATAGGTTCCATCTTCATCCCCCTCTTCGGTCTCCTGGTCGCCGACTATTTCGTGCTCAACAGACGAAAGTACCAGATAACGGAACTCTATCGTGAGCCCCCAACATATTGGCTAGGACTCAAACCCATAGCCTTGGCAGTCTGGCTTATAGGGATATTCATCTATCACTACATAGCACGGAATCTACCACATCTAGGTGCCTCCATCCCCAGTTTCTTAATTACCCTCATCATATATTTGGTTCTAGCCAAACTAGAAAACGTTGTAGCAAGGAGAGAGCCATGAGCAACCTGAGCGAGAAAGTAGTCGAGATCCTAGAGCGGATACGCCAAAAGAGACCTCTCCTGCACCATATCACGAACTTCGTGGTGATGAACGACACGGCCAACGTCACCCTCCATGTGGGGGCCTTGCCGGTGATGGCCCACGCCAAGGAAGAAGTAGCCGATATGGTCAGCCTGGCAGGAGCGTTGGTCCTCAACCCGGGCACTCTCACGCCCCAGTGGGTGGATTCCATGATCGTAGCAGGTCGGAAGGCTAATCGATTGGGCATCCCCATCGTCCTCGATCCGGTGGGAGCGGGAGCCACGCCCCTGCGCACGGAAAGCAATCTACGCCTCTTGGAGGAACTCGAAATCGCCATAGTGAGGGGCAACTCCGGGGAGATCGGCGCCTTAACCGGCCTGGGAGGGGTGGTCAAGGGGGTGGAGAGCGTCGTGGAGGTGGAAGATCCCATCGCCGTAGCCAAGGCCCTGGCCCAGGAATATGAAGTCACGGTAGCCATCACCGGCGCACGGGATATAATCTCCGATGGGGAACGGGTGATGGCTGTGGACAACGGCCATCCGATGCTCAAAACCATCACCGGCACTGGCTGCATGGCCACTACTATGATCGCCGCCTTCGCCGCTGTCGAGGACGATTACCTCCTAGCGGCCACGGGAGGGCTGGTCTCCTTCGGCCTGGCCGCTGAAATAGCCGCTCTCCAGGCCAAAGGGCCGGGGAGTTTCAAGGTGGCTCTCTTCGATGCCCTCTACCACCTCTCAAGGGAGCAACTATTGCACGGGGCCAAGGCTCTTTTCTTGAAAGGAGGGTAAGATGGACTGGACTCTATATGTAATCACCGATGCCAAGTTGTCGCGGGGGCGTTCCCACCTGGAGGTGGCACAAGCGGCTATAGAGGGCGGGGCCTCCGTCATACAATTTCGAGAGAAGGAGATGACCACCCGGCAACTGGTGGAGATGGCAAGGAAGATAAAGGAGTTGACCGATGAAGCCTATATCCCGCTCATCATAAACGACCGTCTGGATGTGGGTTTGGCGGTGGATGCAGGTGGTGTCCATGTGGGGCAAGATGATATGCCAGCAGTCTTGGCCCGGCAGTTGATGGGCCGAAAGATCGTCGGCGTCTCCGCTACTACCGTCGAGGAAGCCTTGCAAGCCCAAGCCGACGGTGCCGACTACCTGGGGGTAGGCCCCATCTACCCCACGGGTACAAAGCCAGACGCGGTTCCTCCCATCGGCCTAGAGGGACTGGCCCAGATCGTTCGAGCCGTGGAGATCCCGGTGGTCGCTATAGGGGGTATAAGTGAAGAGAACGCGGCAGAGGTGATCGCTTGTGGCGCTGACGGTGTGGCCGTCATCTCCGCCGTGGTCAGCGCCCCCGACATCGCCGCTGCCGCTCGCCACCTGCGGGAAACTGTGGAAGCAGCCCGGAAAGGAGTATGATGCGCATCACCGAGATCGGCGAGTTCGGCCTCATCGACCGCGTGAAGGAGGCCATCGGCCCCCCAGGGGGCGGGGTAGTGGTGGGCATCGGCGACGATGTGGCCGTCCTCCGCGCCCGAGGGGACAAATACCTCTTAGCCACCTGCGACATCCAAGTGGAGGGGATCCATTTTCTTAAGAAAGCGATCTCCCCCTACCAGTTGGGCCGCAAGGCGGCGGCCATAAACATAAGCGATATCGCAGCCATGGGGGGGTTGCCCACCTACCTTCTGGTCTCCTTGGCCTTGCCTACGGAGACCACCGTAGAATATGTGGACCGCCTGTACGAAGGGCTCAAAAAAGAGACCGCTTTGGCCGGGGTTCAGATAGTGGGGGGCAATATGTCTCACTCGTCTGGGATAATGATCGATATCTTCCTTCTGGGAGAGGTGGAGGCGGAGCATCTATTGTTACGGTCTGGGGCTCGCCCCGGCGACAAGGTGCTGGTCACCGGCAGCGTAGGAGATTCAGGGGCCGGCCTGGCACTTCTTCTCGACCCCACAAGAGATCGCTCAGGGGAAGGGGCCAAACAGGTGTTGAAAGCCCACCTCACGCCCACCCCGCGACTCAAAGAGGGAAGAGCCATCGCTCGCACGAGAATAGCCACCTCCATGATCGACGTCAGCGACGGGACGGTAAGCGATGTGGGCCATATCTGCGAGGCCAGCGGGGTAGGGGTTCGATTATGGGCCGATTCGTTACCCATCTCTCCCGTTACGCGCGCCGTCGCCAGGGCCTGGGGCAAAGACCCTTTAGAATGGGCCCTCCACGCGGGTGAGGATTACGAACTTATCTTCACCGCCCCGGCCGACAAAGCAGAGGAACTGGCTATCCTAGTCGAAAAGGAGACGACCACACCGGTGACCATCATCGGCGAGATCATCGAGGAGGGGATGAACCTGGTGCTTCCCAGCGGCGAAAGCCTCCCCTTAGAGCCGAGAGGCTGGGATCACTTTCGAAGGAGGTAAGATGAAAAGAGCCCTAACCATCGCCGGCTCCGACTCGGGGGGCGGAGCCGGTATCCAAGCGGACCTCAAGACCTTCGCCGCCCTGGGGGTCTACGGCATGAGCGTCCTCACCTCCATCACCGCCCAAAACACGGTGGGGGTACAAGGGATCTACGGCCTCCCTCCGAAGTTCGTGGGGCTCCAGATCGACTCCGTCCTCACCGATATCGGTGCCGACGCGGTCAAGACAGGGATGCTCTCCAACGCGAAGATAATAGCTACGGTGGCAGAAAAACTAAGAAGATACCAGGTGGAGAACCTGGTGATCGATCCGGTGATGATCGCCAAAAGCGGGGATCCCCTCCTGAGAGAAGAGGCTCATGTGACCCTGGTCCACGACCTTTTTCCCTTGGCCAAGGTAGTGACCCCTAACCTTCACGAGGCCAGGGTCTTATCCCGCTTACCCATCTCCAGCCTAGAAGAGATGAAAGAGGCCGCCAAGGCGATTCACAGGCTGGGGCCGCAGAATGTGATAGTTAAAGGAGGGCATCTGGGGGGAGAGAGCGTTGACCTGCTTTATGACGGCCGTCAGTTTCTAGAATTCCCCGGCCCCCGCTTGGAGACGAAAAACGACCACGGTACTGGTTGTACCTTCGCCTCGGCCATAGCCGCTGGATTGGCCAAGGGCCAAGATGTCCCCACTGCGGTAAGGGCAGCCAAGGAGTATATCACTCAGGCTTTGCAAGGGGCGATCGATTGGCATCTGGGAGAAGGCCATGGCCCGGTGCACCATTTCTTCGCCCTATGGTAAGAGATGACTCTGGCGGGGCAGCCTTTTGACACCATGACCCATTTGGGTTACGATCTCTTCACGGGAGGCGATAAAAGTGACCGATCTACAAAAGATAGCCCAAGCGGCCCTGGAGGCCCTGGAGGCCAAGAACGCCGCCCGGGAGAAAGTCCTCCCCCTCTCTCGGGAACTGGTTAGACATTCGGCCAATACCATCCGCGCCGTACATCGAGGAGAACTGGCCGAGGCCAAAAAAATGTTGGCCGAGGGGAGGAACCTGGCCCAGGAACTGAAGACCAGCCTCATCGAGCATCCCGACCTCTACCACTCCGGTTACACCCAGGATGCCCTTAAGGAGTTCGCCGAGGCGAATATCACCTACGCCCTCATCGCCGGGGAGGAACTGCCCAGCCCCAAGGAACTAGGAGTGGAGTATCCGGCCTATCTTAAAGGGTTGGGGGAAGCAGCAGGGGAGATGAGACGTCATGTGCTGGATCTCATCCGGCACGGGGAGACGGCAAGGGGGGAAGAGATCCTGGGTTCCATGGAGGATATATACGGCGTGCTGGTGACTATCGACTACCCCAAGGCTATAACCTATGGTCTCCGTCGCATCACGGACATGGTGCGGGGGGTTCTAGAGAGAACGCGGGGCGATCTCACCCTAGCCATCCGCCAAACCGAACTGGAGAAGGCGCTCAAGGAGTTCGAGGAGAGGAACCTGGGGAAATAGACCTTTTGGTCTCTTCCTCGGCTTAGTGGGAGACGCTTATGTTGGTCATCGATGGACACAACTTGATAGGCCAGATGGTAGAGATCTCTCTCTCCGACCCCCACGACGAGGAGAAACTGATCAACCGCCTGGAGGAATACCATCGAGAGAGGGACACACCCATCATCGTGATCTTCGATCCCGGGCAAGCGCCCCCTCCGGCCAAGAGGCTGCGGGGAAAAGGGATCAAGGTCTTCTTCGCCCCTCCAGGCTCCAAAGCGGACACGCTGATAATCAACCTCCTAAAGAAAAGCCCCTACCCCAAAGGCTTAACCATCGTCTCCTCGGATCGAGAAGTGCGCCGGGCGGCCCGGGCCAGACGAGCCAAAATGATGACCGCCCAGAGGTTCGCCAGGATGCTATCCCATCCCAAAAGGCTTCCCCTCACGGAGCCAACGATTAAAGAAAAAGGGCTCTCCTCCTCCGAAGTGAGGGAATGGATGGCGATCTTCGAAAAGAGAGATCAGGGCTAAATGAAGAGGCCTCCCGCAAGAAGGCCTCTTTCCATGTCGAGTAGCGGCTAGGAAGCCTCACGTCATCTTTACCACGACAAAGGGACCCCAAAATCAACGTACCCTTTGCCATAGAGGTGAGAATGCCAATAGCAAGGTAGTCATGGCTCCATAGGGCATAGCATGTGCGCCGCCCCGGTACCATCGAGAGGGTGGACATAGATGGGCAGACCTTAGAAGCGTGTTTCCGGATCATCGCGGCGTCGATCAGTCATCGGGGCGATAAGGCTCAAGAGATGCTGTGCATTTGGCACCTTGCCTTCGACCCTGAGACCCCCTCAACACCGAAGTACCGGGGCCAAGGGGCAGACCGAAGGGAGGATACCTCCCCTTCGGGTCCTGCACTTCGCCCTGAGACCCAACGTCGAAGGAAAGACCCTTAGGGCTTTCCTTCCCTGGCACATGGCAGGCCAGGGGAGAGTACTTAGGGAGCAAACCTTACCTAAGGTGAGCCAGGTGCTAAGTGGTGAACACAACCCCTCCGCAGTCACCCCTTGACTTGACAGAGGTTATGGGCCATAATTTGTGCGCCGTTCGAGCATGCGCAACAGTGGACCGCTCACTTAAGAGAGAGAAGGCATTGCTCAAGCCACGAGCTCTCACCGTGCTCCGCTTGAATTGGGAAACCCAGGCAATCATATTATACCTCAAATTCGTCAAGAAATCAGGGGCAGGTGGGGCCACAGACCCTAAAGTATTGCTTTCCATAATCACCTTGGCCCAGAGGATGTAACAGACTGAACTCTAACCAGATCTTAACTTTCAGATGTGTCAAACTGTGGTAAAATCATGTAGGATGTTGCTTGCCCTATGGCTAAATGAGGAAGATAACTCCGAAAAGGCAAACTCGTCGAAAGGCGAGGGCGCAAAGCCACGGGTTCTGACTTTCTGGGACAGCCGGGCTGCCGAAGAGATTTCCGATTTCTTCAGCAGCCCGTTTTTGGTTTCTGTCCCCTGATCTCCAGCATCTAGAGATAGTGGAGGTGATGGTTCCTATAAGAGAGGGGAGCTTCTTCTACTAAACAATAAGGGACACCGCTCAGGCCGCCAAACTCTCACGGTGCCCTGCCTAGATTGGGAAACCCAGTCGGCTATTTCATATTATGTCTCAAAAATCTCGAAAAGTCAGGGGCAGGTCGTAGGTGAGCCAAGACACCTTTGAGAGATGTGGTCTATTTTGCCAGGCGAAAAGTCATCAATTTGGATGCGTGCCGTGGCTGGTGCTGCAATAAGTGTCCTGCTCCAAGAACGCTTTCAGGGCAAAACTGAATCAGTTTTCAAATCTGGGAAAAGGAGGACAAAGGAAAAAATGACAAGGGTGATAAGATGTCCTCATTGTCTTTCTGTCGTCAGGGCCCCGGTCAATAAAAGGTGCCGGTGCCCCTCATGCGGGGGATATTTCCTCGTCCCGAACCCAAGCCGAGCCATACTCGGCCCCTGGCCCGTCGCGCGCCAGGACAGGCCTCGTAGAAGCGTCTCTTCCATACCCCGAGGGAACCAGAGGCCGAGAGAGGGAGTGGCTTGGGCGAGGAGTGGGGTGGGTTGTGATCCAATGCTTCAAGGTTCCGTGGCCTGCCGCGTGCCAGGACAGGTAGCCCGTTCACGTCGAGCCCCCTGGTCCCGGTCGTACCAGGACGGGCTGGAAAGGCGGAACCCTACTCTCCCCGGCCTGGCAAGTACCGGGACAGGCGAGTCAAGGAGGGAGTTCGAACGAGGGGCGATTATGGAGCCCTCCTCATATCCTAAGGAGCCGGAATGGGAGATAATTGACGGCAACTGTGATTATCAACTGATTATCGATTTTCCATATCATCGGGACAAGGACATAGTGGTGGAGACCGAGGACGGGATCTTAGCGGTCCGAACTCTCAAGGAGGATGCTCCTCCTCGCTATCACATCGAGTTCGCCCTTCCGCCGGAGGTTATCGAAGAGAGCCTGAGACGTGCATTTAACAACGGTCTTCTGGTTTTGCGCCTTGAGAAGAAAGGGTAGACGAGTAAAGAACCCCGCAGCAAGCTGCGGGGCTTTGGGCCTACTCCCACAG
>CAYLIE010000019.1:0-46169 GCA_964383935.1 uncultured Anaerolineales bacterium
GACTGGTGGACGACATGCCCGGAATCGGTGGACGATTTCACCGGAATACGCACTTCGGAACAAAGACAAGCAAGAGATGTTGTAAAAAGACTAGTGATTTTCTCAGCAAAAGGTGCAGAAAAAGTCTTCTGGTATGATTATGGGGAACAAAGCAGTGATGATAAATTTTATGGCTGTAGTATTGTGGGCAAAGAAGGGGAAGCAAAACCTTCTTACTATACATTCAGGCTCATCGTAGACAAGATCGGTCATTATCAGACTGTTGATACGTTGAGAAGGGACACTGTCAGATTGTACAAATTCGTAATAGAAACTGGCCAGCCGATATTCGTCGCTTGGGCCAAATCACCACAGACAATTGACTTATCCCAGTACACAGAGAAAGAGATGGTTCTTGTAACCCACATTATCGAGGACAGGAGCACAACTTCACCGGAAACAGAAACAACAAAACCCGACAGCATAGAATTATCAGAGAGTCCAATCTTTATTGAATAGGCGGTATTTCACTATGAAGTCAAGGTTGCTATTAGGATTAGCAATTATTGGCATCACACTTATCAGGGCGTGAAAGGAGTCTAGCCCAACAGTGGAACCCACCACTACCATCCCAGAACCGACGCCAACACGCGAGCCAACTCCAACCCCAGGACTGCGGTATCTCTCGTGTCAAGTGCGATAAGTAGGTGGCAGAGGGGTTCGCATGTCGAGGCCCAGATGGGGCCGCTCATAGTACTAGTACTGTAGGTACTATTGGATCTCCTCTTTGATGTCTTCGATGCCATGTTTTCGTCACCTTGCCGAGTCGCCCTACAGAACATCAGTACTGTCAAGATTGGGTTGTCACAGCAATTCAAGTAGTGCTATGATGCGTGTAACCGTTCAGCGTACCACTTCTAGGAGGCCAAATCGGAGTGCCGGGGATGAAGAGGATTTTGATCTTTGGGTTCCTGCTGATGGGCTTCAGTTTCACCGTGACGCAGGGACTGCTGATCCGGGAGCTGCTGGTAGCGTTCTTCGGCAACGAATTGTCTATTGGTCTCATCCTAGGGAACTGGCTAATCTTGGAAGCCATCGGCAGCGGCCTCTTGGGCAAACTGGCCGACCGGTGGAGAGGGAAAGCCCCGTCCTTCGCCGCCCTGCAAGTTCTCTTTGCCCTCTTCCTTCCTCTCTGCCTTTACGCGGCCTATACCAGCAGGAGCATCGTCGGCGCTATCCCCGGCGAGGGGGTGGGCCTCATCCCCATCTCTTGGTCATCCTTCCTCATCTTGACCCCCCTGGCTCTGGTTGATGGGGCCATGTTCGCTTTCGGCTGCCGGGCTTACGCCTACCTCACCGGCGACGAAGCCCCTTCTATCGGTTGGGTCTACGTCTACGAAGCTTTGGGAGCGATAGCGGGCGGGATCGTCTTCACCTATCTCTTTATCACCTTCCTTTCTTCCCTGCAAATCGTGCTACTTCTGTCTGGTTTGAACCTACTCTCGGCTGCCCTTCTCCTGGCTTCGTCCGACTCATCCAATAGAAAACGACTGCCCCTCACCTCAGGCCTGATCGCCGTCCTCGTCCTGTTCATGGCCAACCTCGCTTTCCTCTTCTCTCCGCAAGCAGAAGAGGTCCAGCGTTGGGCCACCAGTCAGCAATGGGCTGGCCACAATCTGGTCTACTCCGAGAACTCGGTCTACGGCAACGTGGCTGTCGTTCAGCGGGAGGCCCAGTACACCTTCTATGCCGACGGCATTCCCATCCTGACCGCGCCCGTGCCTGATGTGGCTCTGAGCGAGGAGATCGTCCATCTGCCACTGCTGTTCATCCCCCAGCCACGACGGGCTCTGGTGCTGAGCGGCGGTGTGGGGGGCGTGTTACGCGAACTGGCCAAATATCCCCTGAACCAGATAGACTACGCCGAACTGGACCCCTTACTAATCAAGGCCGTCCTGAAATTCCCCACCCCGTTGACCCTCAGCGAACTGAGCGACCCACGGGTCAAGGTCGAGCACGTTGATGGCCAATTGCTGGTAAGAAGGAAGAAGTGGGGCATCGCTCCCTACCCCAAAGAGGGATACGACCTGGTCATCGTTAACTTGCCCTATCCCTCCACTCTACAACTAAATCGCTTCTATACGGTGGAATTCTTTCAGATAGCGCGGGGGCTCCTGGCTGAGGAAGGGATCCTGGTCATCGGCTGCCCGGGGACGCTGACCTACATGAGCGATGAATTACGCGATCTCAATAGTATGGCCCATCACACCCTGCAGCAGACTTTTTCCTACGTGAGACCGATACCAGGCGATGTCACCCTGTGGCTGGCTTCGCCCTCAGACGAGCTTTCAACCGTGTCGGTGGGCGCACTCGTTGAAAGATGGGAAGGACGTGGTCTTGAGACTCAACTATTGACCACTTCCCACATCCGTTTCAAGCTGGACCAGAGACGTTTGGATTGGTTTTGGACGTCTCTCGGTGAAGAGAGGGGTGGTGGAAAGGCTGTAGTCAACCGAGACCTCCATCCCGTGGGGCTATTCTACGGCCTCTCCTACTGGAACGCTCTCTTCTCCCCATACCTGGCCCGAGTTTTCGCCTTTACCGGTCGGCTGAAGGTGTGGACTCTCAGCCTGCCCATCATCGGATGTGGCCTGCTTTTTCTAACGATCGTGAAGTTGACCGCCAAGGGGAAAGGGGCCATTGTTCCCATCGTCATCGCTACCACCGGCTTCACCGGGATGACTGCCGACCTCATTATTATCTTCGCTTTCCAGATCCTCTACGGCTACGTTTACCATTGGATTGCATTGCTCATCACCGCCTTCATGGCCGGATTGAGCCTGGGAGGGCTGCTCATGACCCGCAGGTTGGCCGGGATCGGGAGGGAGAGGTTCCCTCTGCTGAAGCTCGAACTGGCCATCTTCCTCTACTGGGCTCTGTTGCCCATCGCCCTGAGCACCCTGTATTCCCGCATCACCCACCCCCTGGTGTTCACCTCCATCCAGGGGATACTCCTCTTTCTGAATGCCCTGGCGGGCTTCCTGGTCGGCTCCCAATTCCCTCTGGCTAACTGGATGTGGCTAAAGGGCAGGGAAGCCCTGGGAGGCACAGCCGGTGTCCTCTACGCCTGCGATCTCGTGGGGGCCTTTCTGGCCTCCATCGTTGTCTCGGTGGTCCTCATCCCGGTCCTGGGTATCTTGGAGACCTGCCTTCTGGTTGCCATACTCAAATTGGGCAGCCTCCTGCTGGTCGTTACCCTGACCCCTCGCTCCTGAGTACCCTTTCAAAACCTCAAGCGCTCCACCAGACGCCCGGTATAGTGTGGCCGCAAAAGCGGCACTTTCCCTTCTCAACGTTGAGCGAGAGGACGGCAAAGTGCACGCGCTCAATGATCTTCTCGCCGCACTCGGGACAGAAGGTGCTATTGCGCTCGTGGCCGGGGACATTGCCGATGTAAACGTACTGTAGGCCCTCCTCGTCGGCTATTCCGGCCGCCTCTTCCAAGGTCTCGATGGGGGTTTGGGGGAGTCTTTGATATTTGTAGGCGGGAAAGAACCTGGTGAAGTGAAGGGGGATCTCATCCCCCAAGTTCTCCCTGATCCAAACGCACATCCGCCTTATGTCCTCCAAGTCGTCGTTTTTGGTGGGGATGACCAGGTTCACTATCTCTAGGTGTTTCCCTGCCTTTCTGATATTCCTCAGCGTCCGCAGCACCGGCCACAGTTCCGAGGAACTGACCCTCTGGTAGAACTCGGGGGTGAAGGCCTTCAGATCAACGGTGACCGCATCCATGACCTCGAGGAGGGCAAACAAAGGCTCGGGGTTCATCGTCCCGTTGGTGTGAAACAGGGCTCCCAGTCCTTTCTCCTTAGCCAGCTTGGCTGTATCGAACATCTGCTCGTAGAAGACGGTGGGTTCGTTGTAGGTGAAGGAGACGGCGTCGCAGCCCTCCTCCAGGGCCATGTCCACCACCTCTTCCGGGTAGGCATCTAAGTTCCACACCTGCCAGATGGTTTGCTGCGACATCTCCCAGTTCTGACAGAACTTGCAGCGCTGGTTGCAGCTAGCTGTACCGGTACAGAAGATGGCCGCTCCCGGCAGCATGTGGAAGGCTGGCTCCTTCTCTATGGGGTCTATCTGGAGGGCCAATGGTCTACCGTAGACTAGGGAGTAGTACTTGCCCCCCACGTTTCTCTTGTTGTAGCAAAAGCCCACCCCCCCTTCGGAGACGGTGCATCTCCGGAAGCACATCTGACATTGCACCCGGTTGCCATCCAGTTGGAGGTAGTATCGCGCTTCGTGGAGTTGGGGAATGGGAGTGCCCTCGGCGGTGGGCGTGGGGGGTGCTTCCACAGTAGGGGTGAAGGCGGGTGGGGACGCTACCGTGTCAGTTGGCTTGACCGGCGTGATCTCAGCCAGGCGCTGTGGGCCAGCGCAAGACACCAGTCCCGCTCCCAGCGCGGCCAGGAACCCTTTCTGGAGAAATTCCCTTCTGGTCAGTCTTCCTCTCATGGCCACGACCTCCTACGATCAGAAGTCGGCCTCAATGAAGGGATGTGTCTGATGCTCTCGCCTTAGCCAAATTGTACTGCAAAACAATTCCCTTCAGCAAGTTTTACAACAGGCTAACCGGATCAATGTCAATCCGCCAGCCCCAGAGGAAAGGCCATCTCATCCAGGAGGGCGACGTAGCGGCCAGGAGGAGGGTGTTGCGCCAGTTCGTGACCAACGTGGAGGTGGAAGCAAAAGGGGAAGGCTCTAGTACACCTTCCCGCTCTTCCAGGTCGGCGGGCTATATTTGGTACCCCTGGAGGGATTCGAACCCCCGACCCACTGCTTAGAAGGCAGTTGCTCTCTCCAAACTGAGCTACAGGGGCTAGCCACAAACCTATTCTATCCTAAAGGTAGGGGCTTGTCAAGGCAGGACCCAGAAGGTTGAAAATAGTCTTCCCACGCGATGCCTTTGAAAGGCCGTTCTAGAGACCCAGCCTCGGCTTGCAGAGTATCTCCAGGATCCGCAGATCGAAGAAGGTCTGGGCATTAGCAGGCACCAAGAGTACAGCGGTATCCACACCCCGCCCCGTGCCCGCGATGGCGATCACTTCCTCATCGGTGCGCACCAGGCCGGCATCGGCAGCCATGAGGGCCATCTCGCAGACCACCTTCATCCCCTCGCCGAAGATGCGCAGAGTATAGGCTATGATCTCCTCTAGTTCATAGGTGCCTAACTTCTTGCGCACCGCCCTACCCACCCCACCGAAAGCGTGCTGGCAAGTTAATATCTTGGCTCCCGCTCTTTCGATGGCCGCCCGATTTTCCTCCTTGAGTTCCTGCTCATTGGGCTGGCGGAACCCCGTGGAGTGGGTGACAACCACCAGGTTGTACCCCTGGAAAAACTCCGCCGCCCGAGCCCCGGCCTCCCCGGTGGTAGTAGCCACCAAGATGCTCTCGATCCCCAACTCATCGGCTCGCGCCTTGGCGATCTCCAACGTCTTTTCCGTGTTCCCTTCCCCTGGCCTATCGAAGTAGACGATCCCTCTCACAGTGATCTCGGACATTCTACCTATCGACCTCCTCTGCAAACCGTGAGGCACACTGCAAAGATAGCAGCAGCGATAAGCCCCTCAATCCAGATCTTCCCCTTCACCTACTTCTCCAGTTGCTCTCTGAACCAGCCTATAGTGATCTTGAGCCCTTCTTTCAGCCCGATCTTCGGCTCCCAGCCCAAAGTCCTTCTAGCCCTCGTTATATTTGGCTGGCGCACGTGAGGGTCATCAGGGGGCAAGGGTTGATAGACCATCCCCGCTTTGTTGCCCGTCATCCCATTGATTAAATGAGCCAACTCCAGGATCGACATCTCCTGAGGGTTGCCCAGGTTCACCGGCTCTACCTCAGGGGAGAAGAGCAACCTCTCGATCCCCTCTATCATATCCGAGACATAGCAGAAAGAACGGGTCTGAGTGCCATCGCCATAGATGGTGAGGGGCTCTCCTCGCAGGGCTTGGCCCAAGAAATTGGGCACCACCCGGCCATCATCCAGGCGCATACGGGGACCATAGGTGTTGAAGATGCGGGCGATGCGAGTATCCAACCCGTGGTACCGATGATAGGCCATAGTTAGGGCCTCGGCAAACCGCTTGGCCTCGTCGTACACCCCCCGGGGGCCGATAGGGTTCACGTTCCCCCAGTACCCTTCGCTCTGGGGATGCTCCAGAGGGTCGCCGTACACCTCCGAGGTGGAGGCCAAAAGATACTGAGCCCCCTTTGCCCGCGCCAGCCCCAAGGTCTTATGAGTACCCAAGGCCCCCACCTTCAAAGTCTGAATCGGATACTCCATATAGTCGTTAGGGCTGGCTGGGGAAGCGAAATGCAAGACTGCATCCAAAGGCCCCTCGACGTAGAGATATTCGGTCACGTCTTGCTTGATGAAGCGGAAATCGTTGTTCCCCGCCAGATGCTCGATATTGGCTGTGCTTCCGGTTATGAGATTGTCCATGGCTATCACCTGGTGCCCCTGGGCCAGGAAGCGCTCGCACAGATGCGAGCCCAAGAAGCCAGCCCCGCCTGTAATTAGGATTCTCATACCTCTCTCCTCTCAAAGATCTCCATCCGCCGGATGATGCCCAAGGTAAGGCAAAAGATAAAAGCCAAGTCTACCAGGAAATACGAATTGTCCACCAGGCCGTGGGCCAGAAAGTCCACCATGCTGGCCATGAGACCCAGAGATAGAACACGCATCCCTTCATCCTCCAGGCTCCGATAGAGGCGAAGGGCGACCTTGAAGAAGGCCACCTGCAGCCAGATCAAGGCTACCACCCCCAAAACCCCGAGGCGCGTCCACCAATCCAAGACGATGTTGTGGGGATGGGAGAGATCAGGCTCCTGCCAAGCCTCCGGGAACATATACCGAGGGTACTGATAGAGGAAGTTGTCCAGTCCCACCCCAAAGAGGGGATGATCGCGTATCATCTGCAAGGCGGCTTTCCATAAGGCCAGGCGCCGTTGAGTAGTACCCTCCTGCGTACTCAAAAGAGAGGTCAGCCGCTCCAGCCCGGCCAAGGGGAGGAGAGTCAAAATAGCGGCCCCTACCCCACCTAGGGCGGCCCAAAAAGCCCTTCGCCCTCGCATCAGCCCCAAAAAGAGGACGGCCGCTGGCAGCCCTAAGAGCCAGGCCCCCCTAGAAAAGGTCAGAAAGAGGCACACCAGCATGGGAAGCGAAGCGGCACCGTAGGCCAGACGACGGTGCTTAGCGGTTCCGAAAAGGGAGACGGCCAGGGTAAGGGGAAGAACTCGGCCCAGAAAAAGGCTGAGGTTGTTGGGAGAGCCGTAAACCCCTCGGATGCGCCGCACCCCTTCCACGGCGATCACATCGGCGGTGAAGAAGTATTGAAAGAGGCCGTACAGGGAGACGATCACGGCAGCCGCAACCAATCCGTCAACGATACGCCAAACTTCTCCTTTGTGCTGGGGAACCTCTCGCAAAAGGAGATAAAAGAGCGCCGACTCCAAAACCACCACTCGGAACTCCCGAGCGCTCACCCCAAAGTTCTCAGAGACGGTGAGAGAGAAGAGGCTGAGGAGCAGGAAGAAGAGAACCCCCAGGTCGAGCATGGTAAGAGAGCGCCAGAAAGCGCACGCCCAGTAGGGGATGAAAGAAGGGAGCTCTCTTACGAGCCAAACCCCCGAAGGCACCTCTTGCAACTCGAAGGAGGAATCCTTCCTATACCGCTTCAAGGCCTCGCTCCAAGAACAGATCGTCGTCTTTAAGAACCAGAGGAGGAAGGAGATGAGGGTCAGCGTTTCCACCAGGGAGAACGCCTTCCCCAAGAGAGGTTTGGGGTAGAGGAAGAAGGGGATGGAGAGGGCTATGAAAGCCAAGCCTAGGTCGAGACGGAGATACAAAAGAGCCGCCACCATCGCCAAAGCCACTAGGCTAAGAAGCGTCCAGGGAGAGAACCGATAAGCCCCCAGGGCCAAGGCCAAAAGCCCGATCTGTTGCCACTCCGCAAGGCCAAGATATAGATTCGCCAGCCTTCGCCACGTTCGCTGAGAAGGGCTCAGCAGGAGGAGCCTGCCCAACCGCCAAGAGACCACCGTGGCCACTCCCGCCAAAAGGGCAAGGGAGAGATAGTAAGCCTTGAAATCGGCATCGCGCCGCACGATGAAGCCGAGGACACCCCCCTCTGAGTCGTTGTCTGTGACCAACTGCAATGTGTGGCCCTCATCGGGAAGCTCGCGCGCCAAGGTCACCTGCTGACAATCAACACTCTGGAAATGGGCTATCTCTTTCTCCCCTCCTGAGAGTTCCGCTACACCCCTTCTAGGGCTTAGAAACTCAACCTCCCGGCCATCGATGGTCACCTGGGCGACGGTGAAAGGGTCGGTGAGGACCAGATCCAAGCCAGTACCCACAAAAGAGAACTCCAGGCTGCCCGGCCCTTCTATGATAGAAAGGCCATCTCTTCCCCACTCCCCCTCATACCCGGCTGCCCAACTGTTGGCCGGATAACGCCCAGGGTAAGCAGGCACCCCTCCCTCCGCCCATCTGGCCACCTCTTGGTAAGCGAGACGAGGGGAGAAACCCTCATCGAGGAGGGCGAAACCATGTACAGGGTCATCAGGGGGAACATCGGGCTGCAGATGCTCCAAGGCTAAAACTCCCATCCAAGGCCACTCATCCAAAGCCCGCTCTATCGCCTCCACCGTTCGCTTGGCCTGCACCTCTTCGGTGTCACTACCCCAAGGAGGAGGCTCCCCTGCCCAGTCGAGAGGAAGCGAGTTCCAACCGAACTCCACCGCCCAAACCGCCTTATTATCCCCATTGCGGAACATCACCTGCCGCAAGAGCACCGCCCGAGAGAAATTGGTGACCCCAGGATCCAAGCGTCGATCCTCAGGCCCGCTCCAAAAGCCGTAAGGCTTAATAGCCAAGATGTCGAAATACCCCTTGGCTCCCGCCTCGTACATCTCCTGGAGGAAGAGGAGATCGCTCATGTTGCGACCACCCCGCTCTACGTTGGGTGCCAGCCCAGCGGAGAGAACGAAAGCGTCAGGATCGGCCTCCTTGATAGCCCCGTAAGCCTCCTGCAAGAGATGCACATAGCCTATGGGTTGCACGTACCGCTCCCCCCAATGAGGGTAGATGTTGGGCTCGTCCCAGATCTCGTAGAAATCGACGCCCTCTTTGTAACGGTCCGCAAAATCACGAACGAAACCCTCGTAGTGGGCAAAATCGCGGGGCGGAGCGTAGAGGTTATCTCCGTCCATGGGCGCCCGAGCCCAGGGAGGCGAGGTATCGAGAACGGCGATGAGAGTGAGCCCATACTCCTCGGCCAGGGCCACGATCCTGTCCCACTTCCCCCAGGAATAGACCTCCGGTTCCGGCTCAATCTGGGCCCAAGGGAAACGCTGCCTGATCCAGAGGAAACCACCATCACGGGCATACTCCAGCGCCCGGCGCAGATCTTCCTCGCTCTCATACCGCTCTAAAGAAGCGTTTACCCCCAAGGGGTAAAGGGAGGTCAGCGGCATATCCGGGGGCTCCCCATAGAGGACCCCCTGATGGAGATAACGATGGGAACCGATTACCTTCAAGCCCAGCCAACCCAAAAAAGCGAGACAAAGGAGGTAGAAGATGACACCCACGAGAATCAAAAGCGATTGGCTTCGTTTAGCCTCCATGATTCTACTACCTTGCCCACTGAGGCTGGCTGGCTCCACCATCAAGGGTTAACTGTCTCCAGGAGCCGTTCTCAAGGTCGAGAAGGTGAAGGCTGCCTTCTTTCACCACCACTACCTCCCCGCCCCAAGGCTCGTCCTGAAGGCTGTCCCTGAAGGGCGACCAGACCCAGGGGGCCAGTTCCTCTACCGCCAACCCCTCTTCTCCCCGAGGCAATATCCTCTCTTCATTGCTTCCATCCCGATCCACGACATAGAGGAGGTATCTCGTCTCCTGAGAACGGTCAGGGCTCTCCGCCTGACCGAATAAGATAGAATCGCCGAAGGACCAACGTGGCGATGACCAGATCCCCACCTCCGGAACCAGCCTGACCTTCACCTTCCCATCCACCCCCAAGACCCAAAGATCGAACGTCTCTTCGTCTGAGATGTCGTGAGCCGTGGTGACCAAGAAGAGACTATCGGACGACCAGGAGAGAGTGGGAACCCAAACCCATTCGGCGTAGGTATAGTAAGGAGAGAAGGAGAGAAGAATCGAACGCTCCCCAGTAGAGGCATCGATCACCCCCACCTCGTCGGCATCGGCATAGGCGAAGAGACTCCCATCGGGAGACCAGGCGAAGTTCATCCCCCACCAGCCATAGATCCCCCCGGCTGAGGGGGGTTGTACCTCCCTCTCTCGCCCATCATCATCATCTAAGATATAGAGGTCATTCCTTGCTTTCCAGCCCGGAGCGCCTTGCGTCTTTTCGGCGGAGGAGTAGGCGATCTTAGCACCGTCAGAAGACCACTCGGCGTATCGCACCCCCTCGATCCCCAACGGCTGGGGCTCATCGCCCACCACTACCGTGCTCACCATCCACAGGTTGTTCAAGGCCGATCCAGCAGTGCGGGTGAAGAGAAGTCTAGTTCCATCGGGAGAGAGGGCGAAGACCCGCCCATCCAAGTCACTGCTCACCGTCAACGGTCGCTTCTGCCCACTCTCATGGCGCATCACCCAGGCGTTCCCGTAGGAGATATAGGCTATCGTCCCGCTGATGGGGATAGAGGGAAGGAGCCCTTTGGCCCCCACCAGTTCCACTTCTGGCACCGAATCCACAACGACCCTCCTAGCCACCACCTTCCGAGCCACCTCCTCACCATCCTCATAGGTTACAAGATATACGACCTCCTCCTCTCCCTCCGCCCCCTTCTGCATCAGTCGGCTCCCCCCTACTTCCAAAGCCTCATCCTTTATCACCCGCCTCTCGAAGGGGATCTTTTGAACCTCGACCTCCCTCTCCTCCTGCACCCGTATCACGCGGATCTCCATCCCCTCTTGCACACCCTCCCAAAGGTCAGGCCCCACCCTATCTAGGTCTCCCAAAGCCACCTCAGCCTCACTGAGTACCTGGCGTACCGTCTCCGCTTCTGTCTCTACCACCTGACTTTTGCCATCCACCTCGATGGTGACATTTTTGGGGACACTACAAGCGGCCACGACTAGGAGAAGCAGCGAGACCACAGCCCTGCACTTCCAAGGCAAACACCGCACCCTCGGACCTTTCTCCTTGCCCTTCAAATTGCCACCCCTCACCGCTTGGCAATTCTACTCCAAAGGCAAATCGCCTGCAACCAGACTGTTCACGAAGATCTCGTTACAGAGGCAGGGCTTGTCCTGACGAAGGAAGGGTGGCCTCCCGCTATCGGACGGGCACCCTTCGCTACGCTCAGGACAAGCGAGAGCCTCCCCTACATTGCCCTCCCATTAGGTCTGTGATATACTCACCCCAGGCATTTTCTGTAGCGAGGATTGCCATGAGCCAAAAGAAGCCAGATCTAGAGTATATCTTAACCAGAGGCGTGGCCGAGATAATCGTCAAAGAGGAGTTCGAGGAGAAACTAGCCTCCGGGCGTCCCCTCCGCCTCAAACAAGGCTTCGACCCCTCCAAGCCCGATCTTCATATCGGCCACGGGGTGGGGCTCCGCAAACTCCGCCAACTCCAAGACCTGGGCCACCAAGTGGTCCTCGTAGTAGGTGACTGGACTGCCCAGATCGGCGACCCTAGCGGTATGGACCAGACTCGGACTATGCTCACCCCAGAAGAGGTGCGCGTCAACGCCCAGACCTACATGGAGCAGTTCTTCATGATCGTGGACCAGGAACGCACCGAGGTGCGTTGGCAGAGCGAGTGGTACGAGGGCTTTGCCCTGGCCGATGTCTTCAACCTAGCTAGCCGCTTCACCCTGGGACAACTGATGGCCCATGAGACCTTCCGCAAACGGTACGAGGAGGGGCTCCCCCTGACCATCATGGAGTTGATGTATCCCCTCCTGCAAGCCTACGACTCCGTGGCCATCGAAGCAGACGTGGAGTTCGGGGGCACCGACCAGAAGTTCAACAACCTGGCCGGCCGCGAACTACAAAGGATGATGGGCCTGCCACCCCAAGATGTTTTTCTGGTACCGCTCTTGCCAGGCACCGATGGGCGCAAGATGGGCCAGACCTTCGACAATACCATCAACTTCGTCGACCCCCCTGACAAGATGTACGGCAAGGTCATGTCCATCACCGACGAGATGCTCATCACCTACTTCACCCTCACCACCGACCTCCCCGATGACGAGATCGAGGAGATCTCCCGCGCTTTGGAGGAGGGAACGGTCAACCCTCGCGACCCGAAGATGCGCTTGGGTCGGGAGATCGTGACCCAATTCCACGGCGCCAAAGCGGCGCAAGAGGCAGAAAGAGAGTTCATCCGCATCTTCCGGGAGAGGGAACTACCTTCTGAGATCCCGGGGCACCGAGTCGAAAGAGCAGTACCCTACCCTATCGTGGAACTCTTAGTCGAAAGCGGCCTCGCTTCCAGCAGAAGCCAAGCCCGCCGCCTCATCCAGCAAGGGGGGGTGCGCCTGGATGGAGAGCGGGTAGAGGACGTGAATCACGTATTCACCATCGAGGGGGAGATCATCCTCCAGGTCGGCAAGAGAAGATTCGTAAGACTGGTGCCTCGCAAGTAGCGACAAAGACCGCTACGTAAAGTATCCCTATGGAAAAAGTTGGGCGTCTCTCGCGCAGGAGAGACGCCCTTTTCCTATCTACTGTACGTAAAGTATCCCTGTGGGAAGGGACAAACCACTAATCGCAGGCTGAATCGTCAAGGACGGTGACCGTGTTTCCCTCGTAACCGGTCACATAGATGTGGTCTCCGGCGACTGTAATACCCTCGCCTCCCCAGGGTACACCTTGCTGGCCAATGGCCACACTGTCCACCAGTTGATTGGTCTCCCCATCCAGAACGTAGAGTTTGTTCTCTGCCGCAGCAACGATGTAGATTCGATTGTTGCCAGAGTTGACCGCCAGAGCATGGGGCACGGCAGGCATAGAAACGGTAGCCACAATAGTATTGGTGTTAGTATCGAGCACCGCAACCCTATTATCCGATTGATCGCTGATATAGATCCTGGCAGTCGTGGGATTGGCGGCCACCCCGAAGAACTGACCCTGGTCGGAAGAAACAACTGGAACGACCGACCCATCGCTTCCCACCTTATAGACCCCTCCCGACCAAGTACCCACGTAGGCATTATTGCCTATAGTGGCTAACATAGTTGGCTTGCCGGGCACACCTACCGTGTTGGTCGCCAGGGTGCTGCTATTGATGATAGTCACGTTATCGGAATCGAAGTTGGCTACGAAGACGTAGTCGCTTCCGGCTGCCACGCCGAAGGGGTGAACACCCACCGGTATAATCTGCACATCCTCATGGTTGCTGATGAGAATGGCCGAGACATTGTTCCCGTTGCGGTTGGCTACATAGACACGGCCGTGTGAGATGGCTACTCCGTTTGCATAGCGACCTAGGCCCGCTGCCGCCCCCGTGCCCCAGGTATCCACCACCGTGTTGCTCGCCCGCTCGATCACCTTCACCTGCGATGCATCATGGAGCCCCACATAAACCCTATTTGCTCCCGCGGCCACCCCTTTGGGGTGCGTTCCCACGCTTATGGTAGTCACAGAGGTTGGCAAGCAGGGGCCAGCGGGTGGTGTCACCGTAGGAGTCGAAGTGGGAGTGGCCGTATCCGTGGGGGTGGGGGTGACCCCGGCAGGTGTAGAGGTAGAGGTAGGGGCGGGAATAGATGTGGGGGTCGGGCTGGCCACCACGGGGGTAGAGGTCGGGCTGGCTACCACTAAAGTAGGCGTCTCGGTGGCCTCCAAAGAGGGCGTAGGACTCGCTTCGGCGATGACCTCCACCGCACTTAGGGTTATCGCTTCCGATTCGCCCACCTGGCCCGCCGCGTTATAGGCTTTCACCACTATAGTGTACTCCCCCGGACTGAGGGGGGTCCAAGACTGCAAGACAGAGAAGGGCGTCTGACCCCTGTCCACGGGGCTAGAATCGGTATGGACGAGAGCCTCGTCCACCCAAAGTTCCACCTTAGTTACCCCCCGGGCATCGGTGGAAGTGGACTGTATGGTGACCTCCTGCCCCACCTGCACTGTGCTGCCGCTGGCAGGGCTATCGATTACCACGCTAGGCCCAGCCTCCCTCCTGGGCCAGGGAAGGGTGCAAGCCAGCGCCGCCACAATCAAAAAACCGACCACCAGCCAGATATGCCATCGCAAATACCTACTAGTCTTCATGGCCCCCTCCTTCGATTGCATCCTAGCACATCCCACTGACGTCGTCAACCAAGGCTAGGAGGGAAAAGAAAACCTCTGTGGCCTCGCTGACGTGGGCGGGAACCCTTCCGTACGTCAGGATTCTCGTGGCACAGATGTTACCATCTGTCACTTGCCGCCGAGGCCCGTCACGGTTGTCGCCGGAGTTCCTTCACCTCCCGGTCAGACCTCTCTTTCTAACCGAACTTATAGGCCACCCCATAGCCCCCCCGGGGCAACTTCCACCCGATGTTGCCAAAAGGACACCCCACCCGGCAAGCGCCACACTCGACACAGGCCTCGTAGCCCACCATAACATCACCCTGACGGTCTAGGCGATAGACCCCCACCGGGCAAAAGTACAAGCAGGGTTGATAGGGACATCTGTGACACACCTCAGGGTCCTTGATCCACAGATGGGCCTCTTCTTCGTCTAGGTAGTATTTCAACAGCGCCAATCGGTCATCGATATCAACCCGTGGCAGCGCGGTCTTTTCCTCGGCAATCACTTCCCGCATCAACTCTTTCTTTTTCATACGAACATCGCCCTCGCGAAACTAAGTAGGTCCCACGTCACCCCTGGCCAGGAACGCCGCTTATGCAAAGCCCTGATGATCTCCCGCTGCACCTCCCGCATGGGCAGACCAGGGGCGGCTAGATAACGCCCCAGGGCCTCGTTTAGGAAATCGGTATATATGGTAACGAAACGGGGGTTCTCGTTCAGGAAATCGGTGAGACGCCGATACTTCTTGAGGTCCTGAAGGATGAAACTCTTCTCTAGTCTATGGCGGTACTGCGCCAGAAACTCGGCAGAGAAGTCACCCTGGCGGTGGGCTTCCACCGCTACCTCCCCAGCCAATTTGCCCGAGATCATGGCCATGTTGCTTCCCCCCTGGAGGGACACCACGAAGCCAGCCGCATCTCCGGTCACCAACACCCCATCACCGACCAAGGCGGGCAGGTGGTCATAACCCCATTCAGGGATAAGATGAGAGCCGTACTCCAGCGACTTACCGCCTTGCAGATAGGGGTGCATGAGCCGATGGTTCTTGAAGCGCTCCAAAATCTCATAGGGGCGAAGTTGGTAAAGAACTAGGTCTTCCAATATCACGGCTATACCCAGGGAGACGCTCTTACGATTGGTGTAGAGGAAAGCAGCGCCAGGCAGGCCCATGTTTGCGTCCCCAAAGATTTGGACCGCCAACCCCTCCTCCGGCCTCCAGAGCCCAAACCGTTTCTCGATCTCCTCCTCGGATAGGCCGATCACCTCCTTGACTCCCAAGGCCACATATTTGGGCCACAGGTCGGCTTTGGCCAACCCCAACTTCTGAGTTAAGAGGTTGTTGACCCCCTCGGCAACGATCACTATAGGCGCGTGTACATCTCCTTCCGGCCGATCGGTGGTTATACCTACTACCTCTCCCTTTCCATCGCGCAGGAAATCTGTCACCGTTGTCTTGCCGATGAGCAAGGCCCCGGCTTCCATCGCTTGCTCAGCGAACCAGGGGTCGAATCGGGCCCTTAACACGGTGTAAGAAACCGGCTCCAACTCTTCGCTACGATGAGTGAGCCGCGTCACCGCACCCTTGGAGAGGAACCAGAAACCATGCTCGGTCACTGGCCGTTCCAATGGTGGGTCCCGATCCCACAGGTCAGGCAAGAGCTCCAGAAGGGCATGGGTATAAAGAGTGCCCCCGGAGAGGTTCTTAGCCCCCGCGAATCGACCCCGTTCGATGATGATCACCTTTAACCCCTGGCGAGCCATGGTCAGGCCCGCAGAGACGCCCGCTGGCCCCGCTCCGACAACCACCGCATCGTAAGTAAGTCTAGAGGCCATCGTTTGCTCCTTCCCACTTCTTTGCAGTCTTGATCTGAGCGATCAACTCCGGGATCACTTCATAGAGATCGCCCACTAGGCCCAGGTCAGCGACCTGGAAGATAGGAGCCTCTGGGTCGCTGTTAATAGCCAAAACGAAATCCGAGCCTGCCATCCCCGCTTGGTGTTGCACAGCCCCAGAAATGCCCACCGCTATGTAGAGCCTAGGACGCACCGTTTTCCCCGTTTGACCTATCTGGCGGTCGTAGCCGATCCATCCAGCATCCACCGGGGGCCGCGAGGCACCAACCACTCCACCTACTACGCCCGCCAGTTCCTGTAGAAGGGTAAACCCCTCTGGACTTCCAAAGCCCCGCCCTCCAGCGACGACTACATCAGCGTACTCGATGGCTACTCGAGGACCTTCCTCAGAGGGGATCAAGCGTAATAGTTTGACCGGCACCTCCTCCTCGCTCATGCCCAAAGGTTCTCGCACTATCTCGCCCCTAGCGGTTGACTTGGGTTCTGGGGTGGGTAAGACGCGAGGACGAACGGTGGCCATCTGCGGCCGGTGTGTCCGGCAAAGTATGGTAGCCATCAGGTTGCCACCGAAGGCCGGGCGAGTAGCAGCCAATATCTTCTTCTCTGGATCGAGGGTCAACTCCGTACAGTCCGCGGTTAAGCCGGTCTGGAGGGAGGTGGCGATGGCGCCAGCCAGATCGCGACCTAGAGTGGTAGCGCCTACTAGAAAGATCTCAGGATGGTACTTCTGGGCCAGCGATACTGCACCATGAGCATAGGGTTGGTTACGATAGTCAGCCAGGGCCGGATCCTCGATCATATAGACGCGCTGGGCTCCGTATAGGAAGGCTTGGTGAGCAATCGGTTCCACTCGGTGGCCCAATAGCACCCCTTCTACGACGCCATCACCCAACTCTTGAGCCAGCCGATTCGCGGCCCCTATCAGTTCCCAGGAGACGGGATGGGCCACCCCATGCTCTTGCTCGATGAACACCCATACCCTTTGAGGAAGGCTCATTTGTCGCCTCCCTCGGCCTCAACCAGACAAGAGGCGATCCGCTCCAAGGCATAAGCCACAGCCTCGTACAGGCCTTTATCGGCTACCACTATGCGCTCCCCAGGCTCTTTTGGCGGCGGTGTGTAGGCTTTTGCCACCACGGTGGGCGAGCCTCGAAGTCCAATCGTATCTCGATCGAAGGGCATCGGGTTCTCACTGGTCCAAACTTCCGGCTCGTAGGTCGCGGCCCGGATCAGGTGGGGAAGGGGAGCGAACCTCACCGGTGCTATCTCCTTCTCCACGGTAAGGAGGGCCGGCAAAGTCGTTTTTAGTACCTCTATGCCCCTCTCTGTTCGGCGATGGACCACGGCAAGACGTGCCTCCGGGTCGAACTCTTCTATGGTCACCGCGTAGGTGATCAATGGGACCCCCAGTCGGGTTGCCACTCCAGGCCCTACTTGGGCTGTATCGCCATCGATGGCCTGCTTCCCAAAGAACAAGACATCAACCAGATCTTCCTCGTCTATGGCCTTTATGACCGTAGCCAGAACGAAGGATGTGGCCAAGGTGTCCGCTCCAGCGAATCTACGGTCGGTTATCAGTATCCCCCGATCGGCGCCTTGCTCCACCGCCTCGGCAATAACCTCTCGCGCTTTCGGAGGGCCCATGCTCAGAACCGTTACTTTGCCGCCATGCTCTTCTTTGAGGCGAACCGCAGCCTCCAGGGCATGGACATCATAAGGGTTCATGATGGCTGGCACCCCTTCGCGGATCAGGTTGCCCGTCTCTGGGTCGATGCGCACGTTGGTTGTGTCTGGGACCTGCTTGATGGCTACTATGGCATGCACCTAACTCCCTCCTCAATCACGGCGTTGCACCTTCTTAATTATACAATACTCGCATAAGCGGGTCAACTTAGTCCAATTAGGCCACTCCCTTGTACTCCTACTAGCAGGTCGCGATGGTCGTGGCGGCAGCCTGCCACCCGCCACCGAGGCTCCTGCCTGTCGGAAGGCACATTTCGACAGCAAATACTACCGAGTTTCTGAAACCCGACACAAGAATCACCCTGTAGCGTCGCACTTCATCTCCTTCGGATGCGAATGTATACGACGCTACTCGTCCGAGCGACAATCCCTGTCAGCCTACCAGCGATAAAAGAGAAGGCCCACCCATCTTCAGGCAGGCCTTTTTAGTGGTATCAGATAGCGCCCTTTGACACACTACCAAATGTGTGCTCCTGGTGAGCTCCTCATAACCGGTGATCTGCCCAACTAGTGCGTATATGTCACTGTCAAGGCAACACCAGCGCTATTGAACCTTATGACATCCGCGACACCATCGCTGTCAGTGCCCAGGGTGAAAATCAACTTGAGCTGAAAGCGTGTACGCCCCTCGTCCAAACGCCCCTGAACCGCTGCGGTGACATCACGCAGGCCAACCGGCGGCGCACCAAGGGGCCAGAGATCCGTCCCGGTAACCCCTGCATCTCCCCACTCTAAGGTCGTACCATACTGGACGTCTCTGACGTGGAATACGCCAAGATCACCGAAAGGATTACCGACGATATCATGGGCGCTCAAATCTAATTTGGCCTCCCCGATGGTAGCACCCGCAGGTATGCCGGAGATGTCGAAGCTTAGAAAAGCCACCCTTAGCAGGTTGGTAGAACTATCCCCAGCGTTTGGGTTAGGGTTCGTAGTCCCATCCCCTCTTAGGTGACCATCCTCCGCCTCGATAGAATGCAGCGTAACGGTGTGCTCCACAGTCACTGTCACGCTGTCCGTAGTCGTACCTCCCGGCCCAACGGCGGTCATGGTGTAGGTAGTGGTGGTGGCCGGTGAGACCACCACTGAGTCTGGCGTTCCCACCCCGCCTATACCCTGGTCTATCTCCACGCTATCGGCGTTGGTCACCAAACCCCAACTGAGGGTGGAACTATCCCCCTCGGTGATGGTCTCAGGGTCGGCGGTGAAGGACTCAATGACCGGCGGGCCAGGCGTGGCCGTGGAGGTTGGAGTATCCGTGGGCTCAGGGATGGCCGTCTCCGTAGGCGTAGCGGTGGGCTCGGGAGCGGGCGTCTCCGTAGGCGTTGCAGTGGCCTCCGGTGAAGAGGTAGGCGTCGCCGTAGGAGGAGGCGTCGTCGGCGTGGGCGTCTCAAATGACGGCCCTACCGTTATGGTAGGCGTTACCTCAGCCACTGTGGGAACCACGATGATGATGACGCCTGCCGAATCGCTCTCCCTTCCCGCCAGGCTATAAGCCTTAACCTGCACAATGTGCCGGCCAAGGCCAGAGGCCTGCCATGTCAGCACAGCGCTGAAGACGTCCTGGGGACTGGGGCTGCTGGCGGTGTCCATCAGCCCATCATCCACCCATAACTCCACCCTCACGATGGACCGCCCAGTGGCTCTGGCCTCTACCGTTACCTCAGCTCCCTCTTCTGCTTCGTAGTTGCTCGGCGGAGCGGCAATCACCACTGAGGGCTTCCCCGCGAAGAAGTAGCGCCAAGCAAAGAAGATGCCACAGGCCAGCAGTGCAAAAACCACGATGATAGATCCAATACCAATGACCCACTTCCACCGCGCGCTCATCTGTCTCCTCCTTAGACATTGGCTTTAGATTATATGCCATCATAGCACGGTTCTCGCATCAAAGCAATACCTTCCTTAAAAGCCTAAAAAACTACTCTGCTTTGTCAGACTCCCCCTTGACGCGCTCCCGCCACTCGTAGAGCCTGTTCAACGCCTCTATAGGCGAGAGGGAATCCACATCCAAATTCTTCAATTCTTCCAGGAGGGGGTGTTTGAGGGACAAAAGGGGAAGTTGTTTTGCCTTCGGCGCCTTCATCGGGGAACGGGGTCCACCCTCCTCCAACTCCTCCAGGATCTCCTGCGCCCGATGGATCACCGCCCAGGGGAGACCAGCCAACTGAGCCACGTGGATGCCGTAACTTTTGTCCATCCCCCCGGGGACGACTCGACGCAAGAAGATAACTTGGTCTCCCTCCTCGGCCACGGCTACGTTGTAGTTGCGCACCCGGGGAAGAAACTGAGCCAGTTCCGTCAACTCGTGATAGTGGGTAGCGTAGAGCGTCTTTGCCCGCAAGCGAGGGTGGTTATGGATGTATTCTACCACTGCCCAAGCGATGGAGATGCCATCGTAGGTGCTCGTCCCCCTCCCTATCTCATCTAGGATAAGGAGGCTCCTATTGGTAGCGTGGTGGAGGATGTTGGCCGTCTCCAGCATCTCCACCATGAAGGTGCTCTGGCCAGCACTGATCTCGTCTTGAGCTCCGATGCGGGTGAAGATCCTGTCCACCAAGCCGATCCTGGCCTCATCGGCGGGGACAAACGAGCCCATCTGGGCCATGAGCACGATAAGGGCTACCTGGCGGAGATAAGTGGACTTCCCGGCCATATTGGGCCCCGTGAGGACGATGATCTGTTCTTCGCTGGTGAGATAGGCGTCGTTAGGGACAAAAGGCTCCTCCCTTTGGGTCAACTCCACCACTGGATGGCGCCCAGCGATAATATATACCTCGTTCTCTTCGGTGAACAGGGGGCGCACGTAGTTGTTGCGCGCCGCCACCTCCGCCAAGGCAGCGCAGACATCCAAGCGGGCCAAGGCCCGGGCGGTGGAAAGGAGCCGAGGAGCGTATAGCGCCACCTCCTGACAAACCTGCCGGAAGACCTGAGCCTCCAGTTCCGCGCTCCTCTCCTGGGCGTTTAAGATAAGGGTTTCATATTCCTTCAGTTCCGGGGTGATGAACCGCTCCGCACCAGCCAAGGTCTGCTTGCGGATATACTCCTCGGGAACCTTATCCAAGTTGGCCTTCGTCACCTCGATGTAGTAGCCGAAGACCTTATTGTAACCCACCTTCAGCGACTTAACCCTCGTCCTCTCCCGCTCCCTCCGCTCCAGACTGGCCACCCACTCTTTGGCCTCTTTGGCCGCCGCCAAGAGGCTATCTAACTCCGGAGAGAAGCCAGGAGCGATCACCCCTGGGGCGCCCAATGTGGCCGGGGCATCCTCAGCGATCGCCTTAGCGATCAGTTCCGCCACCTCTGAACAAAGATCTAGCACCACTTCCAGCAAGGGATGGGGGGGAGGGACAGAGAACTGGGCGAGGGTCTCTTTGATTTGGGGCACCACCTCTAGAGTCATCCGAACCGCTAATAGATCCCTAGGCCTCGCTATCCCCTGCACCACTCTCCCTGTCAGCCGTTCTAGGTCCCTAACCCCCTTGAGGAGGGAGAGCAGTTCCGCCCGCAGCGCCCCCTGGCTATAGAGGGCCTCCACGGTATCCAAATGCCGGTTCAACTTCTCTATCTCCAGAAGCGGCTGGCTCAGCCAACGGCGGAGGAGTCGTCCCCCCATAGAGGTGACCGTGGCATCTATCACCCCCAAGAGAGAGCCCTGGACGGAGCGAGTGCGGATGGTCTGGGTGAGTTCCAAGTTCCGCCGCGTGGCGGAATCGAGGGTCATGAAAGCCTCGGTGGAATAAGTCCTCAGGCCGTCTAGCTGTTCCAGAGCCGCCCTTTGTGTCTTCTCCAGGTACTGGACGATAGCCCCGGCGGCGCTTATGGCCAAGGGAAAACCCTGGCACCCATACCCCTCCAAGGACGAAGCCCCAAACTGCGTCACAAGCGCCTCCCGAGCCCGTTCCACCTCGAACCGCCAGGACTCATAGGAGGTGAAATGAACCCCCTCCACCGAGGGCCTAAACCCCTCACCCTCTTCCACCAGGCACTCCGCCGGCTGCAAGCGAGAGAGTTCCTCCTCCACCTCTTTCCGCACCTCGTCGCCGCCCAGTTGCGTAGTGGCGAACTCTCCTGTCGTTATGTCAACATAGGCTATTCCCGCCGCCTCCTCTCCTCGGGCTAGCATATCTGGGCCAGCCTCAAATACCAAAGCGGCCAGATAGTTGTTCCGCTTCTCCTCCAAAAGCGTGGGCTCCACCACCGTCCCTGGAGTAACTACCCGCACCACATCGCGGAGCATCAGCCCCTGCTGGGGCTCGTCTGACACCTGTTCCACAATAGCCACTTTGTGCCCGGCCTCGATGAGTTTGGCGATATACCCATCGGCGGCGTGGTGGGGCACCCCAGCCATAGGCACCCGCTTGCCCTTAGAGACCGGCCGAGAGGTGAGGACGATATCGCATATCTGAGAGACCAACTTAGCGTCCTCATCGAAGGTCTCGTAGAAGTCGCCCAGTCGGAAGAAGACGATAGCGTCGGGGTACCGCTTCTTGATCTCTAGATACTGCCTCCGCATGGGGGTGGACATGGAAGTTGCCCTTTGCAAACGCTGGTCTCACTCCCTCTTATCTTAGCATCATTTCCGCGTTTTGGCTATACCAAAAAGGCCGCCCGATATCGATCGGCCCCTCTTGAGTCGGTCGTGGTGCCAGATGTTTCCATCTGGCACATCTTGCGTGGCTTCACCGTCTAATGTCTATTTACTGCTGGCTTTGTCTGCTTGCGGCGGATTGCAATCCCCGATAAGCGGTTGATGGTAGGTCGGCTTTCCATGCCTGACCTGTAGGGGCAGGGCAGGCAACTTCAGCCAGCACCGGTTATCCCGTCAAGGGATCGTATCCGGGCTCTCCAGCGCTCCCACCACCTCCAAAAGCGCCTTGTTTACGATAGCCACCTCCCCGGAGAACTTCACCTTGGGGTAGAGGGTGAAGACCGCTTGGGCCTGGGTCAGGGGTACAAAATGACCTACCTCCGTGATCAATTCCGTTCTCAAAAGGGTACGCAGATCGCCAGTGCCTCGCAGGTGCAACGTCCCCGAGATCTCATAGGGCGGAAGGGTGAGGAGCACATCATGTGGCTTCTTGTGCACATATCTGAAGACGCGGCTCTCCACCCCATTGGGCCTCTCCTCCTTGATCATGGCGAAGACTATCGCCTCCTTCATGAGAACAGCCGAGGCGTAACTGAAGATCACCTTCTCTGGCTCGATTACCCGAGCCACCTCCACTTCGCTCAGCTCCACTAAGGAGTACAATTCGTCATTGAGGACATCGGTCAGCCGCCTGGAGCCGATAGAGACCTGGCCCTTGATGCGGTGCTGTCGAGTGAAGAAACCGGCGGTGATAAGTTCCGGTGGCATAGCGAACCTCCTGGGCCATTTTAAACCCATTATATCTCATTCGGCATCAGAGAGCAATAAGTTGACAAAGGCTCTTCTTGCAGCGGAGCCCTGAGCATGGTATAATCGCTGGCGGAAAGACCAGAGGGTAGAAGGAGAAGAATGGGGTTCTTAGATAGATTGGCTAGCGGTGAGATAATCTTGGGCGATGGGGCTATGGGGACCATGCTCCAGGCCGCAGGGTTGGAAAAGAGGCATGCTCCCGAGGAGTGGAACCTCGCTCATCCGGAGAAAGTCCAAGCCGTGCACCGTGGATACATAGATGCTGGCTCGGAGATGATCCTGACCAATAGTTTTGGCGCCAATCGCATAAGGCTGGCTAAGTACGGCTTAGAGGATAGGGTCTACGAGCTCAGCCGCAAGGCAGCGGAACTGGCTAGGGAGGCGACAGGGAGTGCAACCCTAGTGGCCGGCTCTATGGGCCCCACGGGAGAGTTCTTCCCCCCTCTGGGGACCCTCACCTTTGAGGAGGCGAGAGAGGCTTTCGCTGAGCAGGCCAAAGGGTTAGCCAATGGTGGGGCCGATCTTCTCATCATCGAGACCATGGCCGACCTCAAGGAGGTGGAAGCAGCCATAAACGGCGCGCGGGAAAGCACCGATCTGCCCCTGGTCTGCACCATGACCTTCGACACCAAGTTACACACCGTCATGGGGGTCAGCCCCAAGAAAGCGGCAGAGACCCTCAATAGTTGGGGGGTAGAAGCAATAGGGGCCAACTGTGGCACCGGCCCTCAAGAGGTGGAGAAGGTGATGGAGGAGATGAAGGAGACCTGTCCAGAGGCCGTTCTCGTGGCCCAGCCCAACGCTGGCCTTCCCCGTCTCCTCCAGGGACGCACCCAGTACGACGCCACCCCGGAGGTTATGGCCCACTATGCTCTCCGGTACGCCGAACTGGGAGTGAGAATCATCGGCGCCTGCTGCGGCTCCACGCCGCAACATATCGCCGCCATGGCCCGAGCCCTGGGGAAGCCCTCAACTCCCTGACTGGGTCATCCACCAACCCTATCAGTGAGGCAAAATGCAACTATCCTGGATTAGAGAAACGGAATCTGACCTTCCTCCGGTGGTTCTCCTCTCCCTATTTGTCATCCTAGGGGTAATCCACAGTGCCACTGCCTCCCTATGGGAGAGACCAGATAAGGCGGTCTGTTTCTTCTCCTGTTATAGGCATTAAAATGGGGAGACGATATGCTCGATCCAGATACCGCTCGACGGATACTCGATGAAGCCCTACGAAACGGCGGGGATCTAGCGGAGATCTATCTGGAAGATAGGGCCTCCCTCAGCCTGGCGCTGGAGGTGTCCCAAATAGAGCGCGCCATCCGCGGAGCCGACCGGGGGGCTGGCATCCGCGTCTTCTACGGAGATACCGCGGCCTACGCCTACACCGACGACCTGGCCACCCAAAGTGTATTCAGAGCCGCTAGAGCCGCCGCCTCAGCAGCCAAGGGATCAACTAGAACTCAGGTTTTGGATTTCACCCGCTCTTCAAGCCCCTTGGAGTTTCCTATAGAGAAGCCCTTTGATAGCCTCTCCGAGAAAGAGAAGGCCAAACTCCTCCATCGGATCGATCAAGTAGCCCGGGAGTATGACCCTCGGGTGAGCCAAGTCCAGGCCGGCTACCTGGAATACCGACAACAGGTCTGGATCTATAACTCCCAGGGGCTCTGGACAGAGGACGACCGGGAGATCGTCGAGATACGGATAGCGGTCATGGCTCAGGATAAAGGCGTCATCCAAACTATCCATTCCGGGATCGGGGGCCAGTCGGGTTTAGAGGTTTTCGACAGAATCGATCCCTTGGCAGAGGCCCAAGAGTTAGCCCAGTCGGCGGTGAGGATGCTGGATGCTCGTCCCGCGCCAGCGGGAGAGATGCCGGTGGTGATGGGCAACGGCTGGGGTGGGGTCCTATTCCACGAGGCCTGCGGCCACGCTCTGGAAGCGGACTACATAAATCAAGGCTCCTCCGTCTTCGCTGATTGCGTGGGTGAGAAGGTAGCCTCCTCCCTCATCACCCTCATAGACGACAGCACTCTTCCGGCTCGACGGGGCTCCTTCCGCTTCGATGACGATGGTACCCCTTCTCAGCCCACCGCCATCATAGAGCAAGGAGTTCTCAAAGGTTATATGTGGGACTTGGCAGAGGCTAGGAAAGCGAAAGCACGCTCCACGGGGAACGGGCGCCGCGAGTCATTTAGATATCTGCCCCTCCCCCGCATGACCAACACCTTCATCGCCCCCGGCGATAGCGATCCGGAAGAGATAATAGGCTCGGTCAAAAGGGGGCTCTACGTCAAACGGTTGGGTGGAGGCCAGGCGGACGTGGCTAAGGGCGACTTCGTCTTCAGCGTCACCGAGGGGTATCTCATAGAGGATGGCAAAATCACCGCCCCCGTCCGAGGGGCCAATCTGGTGGGAAACGGCCCCGCCATCTTGAGCGAGATCGACATGGTAGGGAGCGATTTCGAGATGGACAAAGGGTTCGGCTGCTGCGGCAAGGGGCAAAGTGTGCCTGTGGGCGTGGGTCAACCCACCCTTCGTATCCCTAGGATAATCGTGGGAGGCACAGAGTAGCCTATGTCCAGCGAGCAAACCGATGGAGAGGGTAAAGATTGGTTCTTGTACAACAAGCGGATGAAGCCCTATAGGTTAGCCAAACTTCGCGCCTATACTGGAGATTATTTCGAGCCAGTGTTGGAGAGTTTCCCCGAACTTAAGGGCAAGGTATCCCTCACCGTGCGGAAAGAGGGGTGGTTTGCCGAATATAAGCCCCGGCTGCACATCATCATTAGGGAGAGCGACCTGGACAACCCCTTGCCGTGGCGTATACGCTCCTTCACCGCCCATGAACTGCTTCACCTATTGCAGTTTCAGAAGGGGATAGGCGTCGGGGATCGGCGCAAGGTCTTTGAACTCCAGGCCGATTTTCTCACCTTCGCTCGAGGTTTCGCCCACGACTTCCTGATGCGTTTCCCTACCGAGTGCAGAAGGGACCCTTGCGATCACCGGTTCAAGAGCCCCTACTTTCGATGCCGTGACCTCTTCAGGGAAGATTGTAAGGCCCTACCCCCTGCTCAACTGAAAGCCAGGGCGGAGAGGTTACAAACCTTGGCCCAGAAACATGACGGTTGGGAACTCCGTGATTATCGGAAGATGGTATCTCAGTGCTTGTTGGATGATGAGGGAGAGCGATGAACTACCTAAGATTGGCCCAAGAGATAGTCGAGCAAGTCCCAAGGAAAGGGGTCGAGGCAGAAGCGCTCATCATGGCTGGCCAGACGACCATGGTCCGGGTCAACAAGGGTCAGGTGGAACAACTATCCCAGGCCACCCCCAAGGGACTGGGAGTGCGGGTCATCAAAGAAGGTCGTATGGGCTACGCTTATACCTCCGACTTGAGCCCTCAAGGGGTCAAAGAGATGTGGAGAGGAGCCCTCGCCCTGGCCGAGAGCGCCGACCCCGACCGGTACCGCTCTTTGCCCCAACCCCAACCCATAGAAGAGGAGGATTTGGCCCTTTACGATCCGGCACTGATCACCGTTCCCATTGAAGAGAAGATCGCCTTGGCCAAGGAGGTGGAAGGGGCGGCTCTCTCTTTTGACCCCCGCATCGTGGCCACCATCCGCTGTACCTATCAAGATGAGGCCTGGCACATATATCTGGCCAACTCTCGGGGCTTGGCTGACTCCTATGAGCGAACGGTAGCCGCCAGCTATCTGCGAGCGGTAGCCCGCGACGAGGAGAGCCAAGTAGCAGGCTGGGGGGTGGGCCTCTCCAACTTTTACGGGGAACTCAACCCCATCGCTATCGGGCAGGAAGCGGGAAAAAGAGCCCTGGAACTTCTAGGAAGCAAGCCCCTTGGCACCCAGAGAGCGACCGTGGTCTTGGACCCCTTCGCCGGGGCGGAACTCCTCTTCTTCATATCAGAAGCCCTCACCGGGGAGGCTATGCAAAGAGGTCGCTCCTTTCTCTTGGGCAAGTTGGGCCAAAAGGTAGGCTCGGAGGCGGTGAACCTGGTAGATAACGGCCGCCTGCCGCGAGGCTACGCCTCCGCCCCCTTCGATGGAGAAGGCGTCCCCACCTCGCTCACACGAGTGATGGAAAGCGGGGTACTACACCATCTCCTCTACGATCACTATACCGCCCAGAAGGATGGAACTCGATCCACAGGGAACGCGGCCCGAGGATCCTATCACCATCTGCCCAGGGTCTCCCCTACCAACTTCTACCTAGAGCCCTCCTCCCTATCACGAGAAGAACTCATCAGAGGGGTGGAGGCTGGCTTTTATGTCAAGAGCACTCTAAATACCGGAGGTATAAACCCCATAAGCGGCGACTACTCAGTGGCCGCCAGCGGCCTCTGGATCGAAAAGGGCGAGGTGACAAAGCCGGTCAGCGGGGTCACCGTGGCTAGCACCCTGGGGGAGATATTGAAGAATATCACGGTTGTCGCCGACGATTTACGGTTTTTGCCCTTCTACGGCTCTACCGGAGCCCCTACCATCCGCATCCAGGGGATGCAGATCGGCGGGAAATAGCATGACTCGCTTAAGGCAAGTACTAGCCCTTATCATAACTATCTACGGGATAGCGGGGATGATTTTCATGATCCTCGCTTGGAGACGAGGGTCAGCAGCCACCGCCCAGATGCAGACTCAACTCCACCAGATGGGAGAGATCCTCGAGACCGCCAGTCTCGTAGCCTATACCACTGCCGATACCTTAGAAAGCGGAAGCGCAACACTCACCGATGTGGGCGCTTTTGCCCAACAGGCAAGCGAACCTCTAAAGGAGAGCGGAAATAACCTGTTGACTGTGGGGGAAGAGGTAAGCAAGGCGGCAGGGCTCTTGGAGGAGATCGCCCTTCCCGCAACCGTTCAATGGAGCGAGAGTGTTGTGGCCGGAGTCCGCGTCATAACCGGTGCCACCTTCGAATACCAACACCCCTTGGCCTCCGTAGGAGCCGACTTGAAGAGAGCGGGCCAAAGCCTCGACTCCACCGGCCAAGGGCTCTTACTGACGGCAGAAGAATTGAAGAAAATACCCCCCGATCTCCAAGAGGCCAGCCAAAACCTGAACCGTACCTCTCAGGAGGTTCGAAAGACAGGTGAAGATATCGAAAGGTTCGCCCAACAGGTCCACGATCTCGCCGAGAGCGGTATCTTCAGCCTGGCTCTGGCCGCGATACTCGGCTACCTAGGTACATTACACCTCATCTTGGCTCTAGTGGGCATAACCATGTGGCTAAGTAGTAGAGCCTAGAAAGGAAAGCGCTGTGCCTATCTTGAAAGAGAGAGAAAGGGAACAGGTCCGGAAGCAGTTCGAGGCCCTGACCAACCCCGTGAAACTGGTGATGTTCACTCAGAAGATCGAATGCGACTACTGCGAAGAAACCAGGATGATGGTCGAGGAACTGGCCGCCCTCTCCGACAAGGTGACCGCCGAGATCTACAACTTTATCATCGACAAAGAGGTGACAGAGAAGTACGAGGTGGACAAGATCCCGGCCATCGCCATTCTCGGGTCCGAGGGCTCATCCCCAGGGGAGAAGGACTATGGCATCCGATACTACGGCATCCCCGCGGGGTACGAGTTCAGCGCCCTCATCGAGGATATAAAGACCGTCTCCTCCGGCCAATTGGGCCTCTCGGAGGAGACGAGAGCCGCCCTGGCCCAAATCGATGAGCCGGTGCATATGCAAGTCTTCACCACCCCCACCTGACCTTACTGTCCCAGGGCGGTCGTCCTGACGCATAAGATGGCTCTAGAGAGCGACCAGATCCGCGCCGATGCCATCGAAGCCATGGAGTTCCCCCACCTAGCCATCAAGTATCAGGTGCAAGGGGTGCCCCGCACGGTGATCAACGAGACCTACTTCGTTGATGGGGCCGTGCCCGAGCCGATGATGGTCGAGGGGGTATTGAAGGCTTTGGGAAAGGACAATATACTCACTCCCCAGGGAAGAGAGGTCTAACCATTGCCCCTAACCGGCCATTTCGATATCATGGCTTCCTTCTACGATCGCCTTTTTGGCCCACCCGACCCCGCCCATCTGAGGAAACTCCTAGATTTGCCAACTCCAGGTCGCCTCCTAGATGTGGGTGGTGGGACCGGGCGAGTAGCCCAAACCCTGCGCCATCAGGTCGGACAGGTAATCATCCTAGATAACTCGGCAGGGATGCTGCAACAGGCCATCATCAAGGGGTTGGCGGCTGTACAAAGCGAGGTGGAAAGACTTCCTTTCCCCGATGACTGCCTTAGCCGTATCCTGGTAGTGGACGCTTTTCACCACTTTCGCCACCAGAGTCGGGCCGCTCGAGAACTACTTCGAGTCCTCTCTCCCCAAGGGCGACTGGTCGTCGAGGAGCCTAATGTGAAACGATGCGCAGTGAAGGCGGTGGCTCTAGCCGAGAAGGTGGCGTTGATGCGGAGCCGCTTTAGTGGCATGGAGACAACGACGAATCTCTTCCACAAATGGGGAGGGAAGGTGATGATCTCCAAAGAAGAAGGTCCCTACTTCTGGCTTGTAGTGCAGAAGGGGAATGATTGACTCGTCGAGAGGAGCGATTATGGCCCTTGATGAACTTTTCTCCCGCATGGTCCAGGCGGTTATCGACGGCGAAAAGGAAAGAGCCGTCCAACTGGCACAAGAGGCCCTCCACCTCGAGATCCCACCCCTGGAGGCGATAAATAAGGGCTACATAGTAGGCATCCGGAAGGTGGGCGAACTCTTCGAGAAAGGCGATTTCTTCCTCCCCGAGTTGGTGATGGGAGCCGAGGCGATGCAAGCAGCACTGGGAGTCCTGGAGCCGGAACTCAAGAGGAGGCAGCAAGAACGAGAGAGAGCGGGCAGTGCGATAGCGGGTACCGTTGCCGGCGACATCCACGAGATCGGCAAGCGCTTAGTTTGCACCATGCTCGTGGCTAACGGCTTCGATCTCCTAGATTTGGGGGCCGATGTGGCCGCCGAGACCTTCATCGAGAAGGTACGAGAATTGAAGCCGGATCTACTCCTCCTCTCGGCTCTTATGACCACTACTATGCCCGAACAGAAACTGGTCATCGAGGCACTGAAGGGGGGCGGGCTTCGAGAGAGGGTGAAGGTGATGGTAGGAGGTGCCGCCGTCTCCCCCTCCTGGGCTGAGGAGATCGGCGCCGATGGCTACGCCGAAAACGCCATCGAAGCGGTGGAGGTGGCCAAGAGGCTGGTCGAGGCTTCCTAGCCAACCGGGTCAAAATATCCCTGGCCCATCATGAGCATTGGGCGACGAGAATATATCATGTCAGCACACTGAGAGGCAATAGAGCCGGTTTCAAAAACTGGCAAGCACAGAAGGAGATACGAAAAGGCGAATGGAGATTCTCGAAAGATTGGTTCAGGCCGTCCAAGATGGTGAGGCTGAAGAGGCCCTGGCCCTGGCTCAAGAGGCTATGACGGCAAAGATGGAGCCTCTGGCAGTGGTGGACGCTTTGACTGAGAGGATACGGGAGGTAGGAGATCGTTTCGAGCGGATGGAGATCTTTCTTCCAGAGATGATGCTAGCCGCCCAGGCGATGCAGAAAGCACTGGAACCATTAAGCCCCTATTTGGAACGCCAAAAGGAAGGACGAGAAGTGAAAGGCACTGTGGTCATAGGCACCGTAGAAGGAGACATCCACGAGATAGGCAAAAACATAGTGGCCTTGCTCTTGGAAGTAAACGGTTTCACGGTCTATGACCTGGGGCCTGATATCAACGCCCTTGATTTCATCAAAAGGGGCCAAGAGATGAAAGCCGATATAATCGGCGCCTCGGCTCTTATGACCACCACTATGCCCAGCCAGCGGGAGATAATAGAACTCCTAAAAGATATGGGGTTACGCGACCGTTTCCACGTAACCGTGGGCGGCACCCCCGTCACCCAAGAATGGGCAGAGGAGATAGGCGCCGACTCCTGGGCGGAGAATGCCACAAAAGCGGTGGCTATCCTAGAGAGGGCGATGAAAGAGAGGAGGGGCCATGCCCACGCCACCCTATAAGATGTGGGAGATATTGGAGCGTGCCCGCACCGGCCCCTTCTGCGAGGATGAGCCCTTCGTCATGGAGTGCTTCATGCCCAAACTGAAGGCGGTCATCAGAAAGTACGGAATAGAGTATGACCCTGCCACTCCCATCCCCTCAGACGACAACCTAGCCGATGCCCTGTGGCGAGCGGGGCTAGAGTTCTTCCTAGAGGTGGGGGTGCTCTGTGTGGATACCCACCGGATCATAACCTTCGACGAAGGGGAAGTAAAGGAAGCCCTCTATCTGACGCCAGGAGAATATCTGGTGGGCTCGGGCAAGGACGCTCGCTTCCTGAAACATCGCCAAGTGGAAGATACCAACCCGCCCTTTGTCATCTTCAGCCCGGATATAACCTGCGACGAAGAACTCTTCTCGCCCCTCTCTATCGCCTACTTGAAAGAGCCCTTGGCTGACGGGTTTTGCGCCCCCATCCTCGAGGAGAGCATGGGGCTCAAGATCAAGGCCAAGACCCCTACAGAGTTAGCGGGGAGCATAGAGCACGCCATGAGCCTCCGCCAGGCGGCGAAACTGGTGGGGCGACCGGGCATCTTCTTGGTCGCCGCAGGTACAGCGGAATCGGATATAGCGCAGATATCCATTAGCCATTCCGATTGGGGGGTGAGGACCTCAGATAGCCGTCTGGTGGGAGCCCTCACCGAACTGAAGATCGATAACGCTCTCCTTAACAAGGCTGCTCACTATCAACAGTTCGGCTGTTTCACCGGAAGCCTCACCGGGCCCATCTATGGCGGTTACGCCGGGCGCGCCGAAGGGACCGCCATATTGCAAGTGGCCTATCATCTTATGGGCCTCTTAATCCACCAAGCCCACTATCAGATGAACTTCCCCTTCCATCTCCATTACACCTCCAACTCCAGTCGGGAACTCCTCTGGGTCATAAGCACCAGCCATCAAGCCATCGCCAGAAACAGTAAACTCATCTCCTTCTCCAACGGCTTCTTGAATGCCGGCCCGGCCACGGAGATGGTCCTCTACGAGGCGGCGGCTCACGCCTTGGCTAGCACCGTCTCCGGCGCCAACCTCTGGGAGGCGGCTGTGGCCCATAATAAATACAAAAACCGAGCCACCCCTCTAGAGGCCCGCATGGCCGCGGAGGTGGGCCACGCTTGCGCCCGGATGAAACTCACGCGGGAGAGGACCAACGAACTGGTGCAGAAAATAGTGGCCAAATACGAGGATCAGATCGCCGATGCGCCCCTGGGCAGCCTCTTCTCCGAGTGCTACGATGTGGCCAAGGCGGTGCCTAGGCAAGAGTACCTCGACCTCTACGCGCGAGTTAAAGACGATCTAGCAGAGATGGGCCTCGAGTTCCCCTATTGAGCGCTTACTACAAATGGAGATAACCCTCAAGGTATTCCAGTGCTGGCAGAAGTTACCTTCTGCCAGCGGGGGGCTTTGGGCGTCAGCTGTTACCATCTGACGCCACATAGAAACTCTGAGAGGAGAACCATGACCGAATATCTACAGGTTATCACCACCACAAACACAGAGGAAGAAGCGAGGAAGATCCAGCGCCTCCTGGTGGAAGAGCGCGCTGCGGCCTGCGTCCAGATTATAGGACCTATCTCCAGCCTCTATTGGTGGGAGGGCAAAATCGAAGAGGCGGGGGAATGGATATGCCTGGCCAAGGCCAAAGCCAGAGACTACCCAGGCATCGAATCTCTGATTAAGGAGAGCCATTCCTACAGCGTGCCCGAAATCCTCGCTATTCCCGTTTCCGCCGGGAATAAAGATTACCTCGCCTGGATCAGCGAGGTAACTAGCCCTTAGTAAAAGAAACCCTTAGAAAGTAGGGCAGGTTTCCCTGGCCTACTACAGCCAGGGCAGGCCAAACCTGCCCTACTCCTCTATCCACTCCTCGCCCCCCTCCCAGACTTCCTTCTTCCAAATGGGGGCTATCTCCTTGAGCCTATCGATGGCGTATCTCGCCGCCTGGAACGCTTCTTTTCGATGGGGAGCAGCGACAGCGATAGCCACGCTGGCTTCTCCCACCTCCAGATGGCCTACCCGCTGCACGATGGCCGCCCTTACCCCCCACCTCTCTTCCATCTCCTGGCCTATCTCCGCTAGTTTCCTCTCCGCCATCTCCGGATAGACCTCGTACTCCAGGTGTTGCACCTCCCGCCCTCGGGAATGCCGACGCACCGTGCCCAGGAAGGTGACGATGGCCCCCGCCTCCTCGCTTGTCACCTCATCTATCAGTTCCTGTAATCGTATCTCCTCCTCGGTGATCCGAAAAGAACCTCCACTCACTGGAGGGATGAAGGCCACCTCGTCTCCCTCCTTTAAGGGCCTATCCAGGGGGGCATACTCCCCGTTGACAGCCACTAGCGTAGAATGGCCGAACTCAAGAAGCGGCGGATGCTCCTCTCCCAATCTCCGCCAAAGGCCGAGGGGAGAAAGGGCCTCTTCCACCTCCAGGTCCATCTCCCCTTGACCGACCGCTTCTCTATAGGCGGCGAAAAGCCGGACTCTTATTCTCATGCTCCATACTTAGTCAACCGCAAAGCATGGGCCAAAGCCAGGCTCATCAGGTTGACCATCGGCTGGCGCCCCAGGCCCCCGCCAGCGCAACTGATCTCGTCGAATTGCCCTACCTCGTCCACTCGGGCGTAGGTGGAGTGCAAAAGGACGGGCAGGGGATGCCAACTATGCATCCGCAACTTAGAGGGAGTGGAGTGATCCCCGGTCACCACCAAGACATCGGGGTTCAATTTGGCGATCTCTGACACCAGGGCGTCCACCTCCTCCAAAATTCGCACCTTGCCGTCGAAGTTACCATCCTCCCCTCGGCTATCCGCCTCCTTAACATGCAAGAAGAAGTAATCGAACTCCTGGTACCTCTCCCTTAAAGCAGCGAACTCACCCCTTATATCTTCGCACACCGGATGTAACTCCATCCCTACCAGACGAGCCAGCCCCCGATACATGGGGTAGTTAGCGATAGCCAGAGATCTGAGGCCGAACCGCTCTTCCATGGAGGGGTATCTCCTGTATTTAGCAAAACCCCGCAAGAGAATAGTATTGGCTCGCTCTTCCTGGGCCAAAACCTCCTGGGCCTGGGAGAGGAACCGATTTACCAATCTCGCTGTCCCCTCCGCTCGGGGGTCGGTGGCTTGACAAATCAAAGGTTCCACCCCCAAAGCCTGGGGGTCGGTATCTGTAAGATCATCATGCAAACCTTCCCCCCGCAGGACGAGGGCCACCCGGTAGTCCTTCACCGGCTCTAGGAAGTATCCCAGCGAGAGCCTCACAGCCTCGCGTATCTTCTGACATAGCCTTCGGGTGGTCTCTGTGCTTATACGCCCGGCCCGCCGATCCACCACCTTCCCCCGGGGATCGAGAGTAGCGAAATTCCCCCGGGCGGCCACATCGTTCTCCTGCAAGGGGAAATCGATGCCGAAAGCCTCCAGCACACCCCGCCCGATATTCCACTTTACCGGGTCATAGCCGAAGAGGGCCAGATGAGCCGGGCCACTTCCCGGCGTTATCCCCGGCCCTACCGGATCCAAAAGGCCACAGATGGAACGAGCGGCCAAGCCATCCAAATTGGGAGTCCGGGCCACCTGGAGTTCAGTGCCCCCCTTCCCCTCCATGGCCAAGCCACCCAACCCGTCGATGATGAGAAAGACGATCTTGCTTTCGTTAGTTACTATCACGCTATCGGGAAATATCGTCTCCATCTCTCTTTCTCTCCCATTCCTCCTTGGCTTTTCTCAGGATATCCCGCTCGTTATCGAACGATATCCGCTCTATCGCCTCCTCGATGGAGAACCACCGGGCTTGCTCTACCTCCCAGTCGTGCTCCTCCACCTCCCCAGAACGGTACTCCAAAAGGTAGAAGTCCACGAACTTGTGGTAGAGTATCTTATCCTCCAGGCTGCGAAACCAGTATTCGATGTAACCCAACTTCCCCACGACCTCCCCTTCCAGCCCCGTCTCCTCGGCCACCTCCCGGAGGGCTGTCCGGGCGGACTCTTCTCCCTTCTCGATTATCCCTTTGGGCAAGCCCCATCGCTCCCTTCGGGGTGAACCCTCAGGATGAACACCCCCCTTGGTGGCGATGAGAGCCACGTACATCTGACCCTCGCGCTCCTGATAGATGACGCCCCCTGCGGACTTCTGAATCCGAGCCTTGGCCATGTGACCTTCCAGTACTCGATATTACCACCAGCCACCCTCCCCGTCAAACGAGAGAGAAGCGGCCCGACTCGAAGTCAAGCCGCTTCCTCTCAGGAGCCCAGATGAGCAGAACGCACAAGGGAAAAGACGCTCAGCAAAACTTGGCCCGATCCTTCTCTAAGGCCCTTCTTTCAATGCAACCCCTCTCCCCCGCCTACCAAATCTCCTTGAACAGTCCAGTCCCAAGTGGATTTTGTTCACCCAAATTACCTTCTTACTAGATTTTACACCCTTCTATCGTCCTTGTCAAGGCCTATGTCCTTCCCAGGGAGACCAGGCTGTGCTATACTTCCTCTGCACAACCACTTCCCTTACGGCGGTTGATAGATGGAAGAGAAGTTACAAAAGAGCCTGGTGCTTAAACCCATAGGCTGGGTGAGGAATAGCATCGCCACCAGCGAGGAGGTCGTCTGGGAGGAAATAGAATCCCAGGTGGTGATAGAGGATAGGTTCTCCCAGGCCCTAGAGGGGTTGGAGGAGTTCTCCCATATCATCGTCCTCTTCTGGCTGCACCGAAAGAGAGAAGAACCTCTCCCCTTGAAGATCCGACCGGAGATGAGGGAGGATATGCCTCTGGTGGGGGTTCTGGCTACCCGGGCTCCCGTGCGGCCCAACCCTATAGGTCTCACCGTGGTCGAACTCCTAGAACGCCAGGGGAACACCCTCCGCGTGCGAGGCCTCGACGCCTACGATGGGACGCCGGTCCTCGATATCAAGCCCTACCTCCCTCGGGGTGACCTAGTAGAGAAAGCCAGAATCGCCCCCTGGGTCAAGAGGTTATGGGAGAGCCTTTGAATATACGCCCAGAGGTGAAAAGCGTGGCCTCCTTTCACCGTGTTGGGAAGAGGCTTTGACTAACAGTTAGCGTTTCCATGCCCTCGGGCGTGTCGAGAAGCGAAATTCAACCCTCCAGGTCCAACTCTCCACGACACCTCTCACAAAAGGTGGCTCCCTTGATGTCGGTATCAGCCAGGCTGTTGGAGAAATGCATCACGCACCGGGAGTTAGGGCAATGGCCCAAACCATAGGTATGTCCCAACTCGTGAACCGCCTCTTTAATGGCCCGCTCCTGAAAAAGCGCCTCATCTTTGGGCAACCCATAGAACTCCTGACGGAGACGGGGCAAGGCCACCACCGCATCCCTTCCCCCAGCCATCGCCTGGCCGAAGACGAAGTTGAGCCCCGGTGTATAACAGTCTTGATCCACCAACCCCAACAGCCGATGGGCCTGGGGCATATCCAGCCGCCGCAGACGCAAAAGGATCTCCCCCACCCGATACTGTCTTCGCCTTCGGTCATAAGCATAGTCCGGTTCGACTAGCCTCTCCCCTACCCGGCAAGGGCGGTTAAAAGTCCCCTCGACCGCCTTAGCGATAGCCTCCAAAACCCCTTCTTCCACTGCGCCCACGGGCATCAGATAGATCGGCTTCTTCATCTCCACCTCTTTCACCTCGAGAGCGCCTCACCTCGGATGTCCCACGGGGATGAGGTAAAGGGGCTCATGATCTGAAGGCAAAGCCAGGACCTCCTGCACCTTCTGGTCGTAGAAAGCGCCAATGGGCACCGCTCCTAGGTCCAAGGCTGTCGCCTGAAGCAAGATATTCTGGGCCGCATGTCCCGCCTCCAGGCAGACATACCGCTCGGCCCGGGGGCCGTACTTGGCTTCCGTACGGGCATAAACAGCGGCCATGACGATGATCACCGGGGCCTCCCGCAACGCATCCTGTTTGAGCCCCACCTCCCAGAGCCTCAGACGACTATCTTCCGGAGAGAGCATAGCCAGCCTATGGCTCTGGGGCAAGTAGTGATAGACCCCCTCACCAGTGGCCACATATAGCTCCAGGGGGTAGAGGGCCCCCGCCGAAGGGGCGGTGCGGAAACCCCGAGAGTCGGTGACCCCCTGGCCCGCCCAGAGCAACTGTGAGATCTCCTCTGAAGTCAAACCCTCCTCCCTGAACTCCCGGATCGACCTCCTCCTGGTCAGGGCCTCCTCCAGCGATACCTCACCTCTTTGGTCAGGTGTGGACAGCGTCACCTCCCTCTTAATCGGGGGCTGGCAACCCAGGAGCCCAAAGATAACCATCAGCAACGCTTCACGCCTTGTTACCTTCATACTCCCTCCCCGCTCCTACCAATAGTGAAACAAAAGCCCCTTCACACCCCACAGGGATCCTTTACGGAGGGAAAGGGCTTCGCCTCAAGGGTTAAAAGAAGAGAGGATCACCCCACCTGCGAAAGTCCCTCCTGGAGCAATCTGGCGTTCACCACGCTCTGGTCACGGTAGCAGGTATTGATCATCAGGTGGACCTCCCTCGCCTCCTCGGCCATCTCTCTGACCTTGGGCACCCATTCGTCCATCTCCTCCCGCTCATAGTACCAGTTGAACCTTTGGGCTGCGGTAATTCCCTTCTTCTCCCAGGTATCGGTATTCCGCCCGTGAAAGCGCACCATAGCGATGTCACTGGTCACGGCGGCCAGGGGAGGACAACTGGACCGGAACCCTTGGGGCTCATCTACGCAGACGAAGGTCATACCGTAGGCCTCCAAGAAGCCCAAGGTGTCTTCTATATTGTCCTGGTTGAGCCATACGTTATTCCGGAACTCGATAGCCAGTCGGTAGTGGGGGAGACTCCTCTGGCAGTGTAAGATATGGGAGAACCCCTTACGGCCGGGGAAAAACCATCTGGGGAACTGGAAGAGGATCGTCCCCAGTTTTCCCGCCTCGTGGAGGGGCTTCAAGGCGCTGTCGAAGATACCCCATAGTTCATCGCGCAGTTCACCCGGCACATCGTCGAAGTAGATCCTCTCCTTCGCCTGAGCCTCTGGGGGGAGAGCCTTGAATAGCCCCTTGGGAAGGCTATAGGTGCGGGTAGGGTGGTTGGTGAAGAGGCTATAAGCCTTCACGTTGAAGGTGAACTCCTCAGGGGTCCGCTCCACCCAGAGGCGGGAGTTCCTCTCCGAGGGCAAGGCGTAGTACGAACTATCCACCTCCACCATGGGGAAATGGCTGGCATAATACCGTAGTCGGCCCTCGGGGTCATCGACCCCCGGAGGGTAAAACGCACCGCTTTCGATGAGGCTCTTGTCTGTCCAAGAGCAAAGGCCTATGCGGATCTCGCCCATCTCCCCACCCCCCATCTTATTATATCATAACTACAGGTGGCATCAGATGTTACCATCTGACGCTTTTCCTCTCATAAGATAACTCCTGCCAGCGCTGAAAATGGTAGATGTAGCGTTGCAGTTCATCTGCGACCTCTTTTGTCCGAGACAGGCTCGGACGCTACAACTTGGGGATGTGGGGCAGAGATGTTTCCCGTCGGACTGAAGCCCGACGCTACCGCATAGAGAGGAGGCTCGTTCTCTCCTTCTGGGAATCTAATAACTAAACCGGCTGTCCTTACAGGATCCCTGTGGGAAAGCCTCCATTCCTGAGAGGAATGGAGGCTTTTCACTCTGGCCCTGGATTTGAAATCCAGGGCCAGGTTAATCATCTTATTATTATATCACAATCTCGCCCTATAGGAGCCTCTTTGCCACCACCCCACCCCTATGTTAGAATAGATGGTGCGTTTGATCGCTGTATCTTTAGGAGGGCCGATGAACGAAGGGATAGATTTCGCCGTATCCGTTCTACGCCAGGCGATGGGCAACGAACTGGAAGGCCGAGCGCTATATCTGGAAGCCGTAGAGAGAACCGAGGACGAACTGGGCCAGAAGATGTTTCGCTCCCTGGCCCAGGATGAGGAAGACCACCTCCGCATCCTCCAAGTAGAGTATGGCTCCTTGATGGGAACGGGGGAATGGCTCGACCTAGAGGCAATAAAAGAGAAGGAACCTGACCCTTCTCTGCGCCTCTTCCCTGAAGAAGAGAGGTTCGAGAAGCTAATCCCAGAGGGGGCCAGCGACCTCGAAGCCTTGGAGTTGGCCATGGAGTTCGAGAAGCGTGGCTACCTGCTCTACGAAAAAGCGGCCGCTGAAACCCTCGATCTCACTGCCCAGGCTATCTTCCGCTTTTTGGTCCAGGAAGAGAGCAGGCACTTCGCTCTCCTCGACAACGCCCACGACTACTTGGCTAACCAAGGGATCTGGTATTTCGACGACCTGGAGAAACCCTTCTTCGAGGGGTAAACGCTATCGATCTGAGAGAGCATCTTCATGAGGCGTCTCATCCGCGATAACTTCCTTCGGCTGGCTAAGGGCGACCTCCTCTCCTTCCTGGAAGAACACGAGGACGAACTCCTACAGATATTTCGGGAGGAGATATCCAGCCTGGATCGCCGCCTGCCCGAGGAGCAACTATTCATCGACATCCGGATGGCTCCCCTGGGCGAGGAACTACTCCGCGCCGTCCTGGCTACCCTCAAGCGTTTCCTGCGAGAATATTAAGAGTATGATCCAAATATCTGAAGAGAGGGATGAAATTATGCTCGTTCTTGCAGTGCCGGATGGGCATAGCAGTAGACGCAGCCACCGGGACAACGCTGGCTATAGGAGCCTATGTCCACGCTCACAGCGCAACCACACTCCTTCCGTTGTCCGCGGTCCTTTTCGGTATTAGCGAGTAACCCCTTAGGGTGGAGTTCACTCAAGAGCCGCCCGTCGATGCAACTTGAAAGGAGAGCACCGACGCTTTCCAAGACGTGATCGCTGCAAGCGTAGATGGTCAGGCCCAGAGAACGGCCCATATCTACTAGGGAGCGGGCTATCTTGAGTCGCTCCTCTAATGACGGGTCGTACCAACTCCAACCGGGCCGCTTCAACACTTTGCCATATAGCGTGGCGAAGGAGATCCGCACATCTTTAACGCCTTGGCGAACAGACTCTCTGAAGATCTCTTCGGCGTAGGGAAGGTTACTTCTGACCCCATCCTCCCTCCAATTGATGATAGGGTCGAAGCGGATGGTGACCCGGCGGGGATGGCCCACGAACCGGATAAGAGGGGACAACTGCTCCATCGCCTCCTCCCAAGGGGGAACCCCGGGCTCCAGGGGCGTCCCTCCCAGCCCGGTGACGGTGAAATGGCAGAAAAAATGGTCGTAGATCGTCAGCGCCTCCCTGAGGCCTCCCCTGTTGGCCAGAAGCCTGGAGTAATCTTTAGACCAAAGGACGAAGGTATGCACATCCTCCGACCGCAGAGAGACAACCTTCTCCTGGCTACCCCAGGGCGGCTTAACCCGCACCCAACCCTGGTGGATGGCCCGCGCCAGCCAACCTGGGTACCCCAGGGGGAGATCTGTCCGCCGGGAGGCGGAGATGACCGTTTTCATTTCATATCCTTGTATCATAGAAGAGGAGTCGAGACAAGTGAAGGATAAAGTCGTAGCCGTAGATCTGGGCGGCACCCTCATCCGTTCGGCGCTCATAAACGAAAAAGGCGAGATGTTGGCTCGCGCCCAGAGGGAGACCCTGGCTCAGGAAGGGCCGGAGGCGGTCATAGGAGGCATCGAGGCCTCCATACGAGATGTGGCCAGAGGTAGCGAGGCCATCAGCATCGCCGCCCCCGGTCCCTTGGACCCTTGGAAAGGGATCGTCCATCAAGCCCCGAACCTACCAGGCTGGCGTGAGGTGCCCCTAGCCGACATCCTCCACCGCGCCTTTAAGGTGCCCGTCTATCTGAATAACGACGCCAACCTAGCGGCCTTGGGGGAGCACCGCTTCGGCGCTGGCCAAGGGGTAAACGACCTTATCTACCTCACCATTAGCACGGGGATAGGCGGGGGCATCATCAGCCAGGGGAAGCTCCTCCTGGGAGCCAAGGGGCTCGCCGCAGAGGTGGGACATATGATCCTGGAGCCGGAGGGGCCTCCTTGTGGCTGTGGAGGCCGAGGCCACCTGGAAGCCCTTGCCGCCGGCCCTGCCATCGCTCGTCGAGCAGTAGAGGAGGTGGAGAAAGGAACCGAGACATTCATCACCAGGCTGGTGAAAGGGGAACTGAGCAAGGTTACAGCCAAGGTGGTGGCCCAAGCCGCCCAGGAGGGAGATCCCTTAGCCAACTCCATCTTCAAAGAAGCTGGCTTCTACATCGGATTAGGGATCGCCAACCTCCTCCATATCCTGAACCCCCAACTGGTCATTTTGGGAGGCGGGGTCAGCAAGGCTGGAGATCTTCTCTTCGATCCTGTCAGGGCCACGGTGAAAGCCCGCACCATGGTCTCTTACCAAGAGAGGCTCAAAATCGTCCCCGCAGCCCTGGGCGCTGATGTAGGGCTTTTGGGAGGCGCGGCCTTCGTGCTGAAAAGAGGGTAGTCTTGCGGGGTCTACAAGGGTGTATTGTTATGACTACGCGAATAGTCCGCGAAAAACCCTTTCCCAGCCATTATCTCTCTCCACCACTTCCTAGCCCCTCCACCCCCTCCCGCAACGCTCAACAAAGCAGAAGGCCACTCCCTTCCACAACCCATAGGGAGTGGCCTCCAATATAGCATCATCACTACGCGAAGAGGCTCACCCTCCCTCTATCAGCCCCTGCACTAAAAGCACCAGTATCCCCAGCACGAAGTTAATATAGGACAAGAGGTTCAACCGATTCTGGATCTTGGCTACCTCTAGAGGCGCGCCTTTCGGCGGGCCAGCGGGAGAGCCGCCACTAGGTGGCCCAGCGGCTACAGACATCAGCCTGGGTCCCAGGACGAAACTAACTATCGCCCCCAGGATGATCATCACCGTGACCAGGACGATCTTCAAGAGGAGCAGATTGGTATAGAGGCTGGAAAAACTGAAAAGAGCCGCTAGGCCGATCCCGCTTTCCGTCTCCAGGATGCCGGTGATCCCCGTCACGACCACCGCACCCCAGACCAAGGGCATCCAGCGCCGCATGAAAGCGCCCATGAACTTACCCCTCTCCGATGGTGAAACTACCCCCAGAGCGGGGTTCATAACCAGGATCTGGAAGAAGAGGCCCCCCACCCAGGTCACGATGCCCAACAGGTGCAACCAATGCAATATGCCACCTATCCAATCCATCGCTTTCCTCCTTTCTAAGGCTACTCTACGCTAGGCTTCTACCTAGATAACACCCTGGTCTACTCAAAGATGCGTAAGGCCCACTTTTGCGAACCACCACACGGTAGAGCGAAAGTTACCCCTTCCTACGAAGCGCGAATGGTCTACTGATAACCCTATCACTACGCGAATGAATCAGGGCTCAAGGAAAGTGGTTACCAATGACCTCGCCTCCAGGAATGGATCCCCATCCACCTCTATCCAGTTTATCGTCTCATCGTCCAGCCTGAACCACTTATATTGCTGCCGCACGAAACGGCGGGTCTCCGATTTAATCATCCCCACCGCTTCCGCCAGACCGACCTCGCCCCACAAGTAGAGCCCCAACTGCTTATAGCCCAATCCTGACATAGCCGGCAGATGGTAACCATACCCCTTCTCCACCAGTCTTTTGACCTCCTCCAGCAGCCCCATCTCCATCATCCTATCTATCCTCTCATCGATGCGCTGGTAGAGGGCTTTCCTCTCCCTGGTCAGCCCTATCTTGAGAATTCTGTAAGGTGGCGGCTCCTTTCTCTGCAAGCGGGATATGGGCTGGCCCGTAGCCTCGTACACCTCCAAGGCCCGAACTACCCGCCGCACATTTTGGGGGTCTATCCGGGCCGCAGCCTTCGGGTCTACCTCTTTGAGCCGGGCATGCAACGCCTCCGCCCCCCTCTCTCGAGCCTCCTTCAAGAGCGCCCCCCGTCGAACCATCTTTGGCTTCGCGCGGGGGACAGAGAACCCCTCCACCAGAGCCTTCACATAGAGCCCCGTTCCCCCCACCAGGAAGGGGAGTCGCCCCCTAGACAGGACCTCATCTATGGCCTCATAAGCCCTCTCTTGGTATTGAACCAGGGTGAACCCTTCATCGGGCTCGACCAGATCCACAAGGTGATGAGGGACCCTGCGCCTCTCTTCGGCTGTAGGCTTGGCGGTGCCGATATCCATCCCCTTATATATCTGCCGGGAGTCGGCGGAGATCACCTCGCCCCCGAACTCCTCACACAGGCGGAACGCCAGTTGTGTCTTCCCCACCGCCGTAGGCCCCACGATGACGATCAGGGCTCTAGAGACCATCGCCCGTTACCGCATTCACTATATGATTGAGGCGATACGAATCACCGCTCCAAAGGATAGCCACCAGATCGATCCGCCATTCCCTCACTGCATCGCCCTGCTCTTGAAGATAGCCTTGTGCCACTTCAACCAGCCTCTGGGCTTTAGAGGGGGTGATCGACTCCTCGGGAGTGCCGTACTCCCTGGTGCTGCGGGCCCTCACCTCCACGAAGACGAGACAATCCCCATCCTGGGCCACGATATCCATCTCTCCCGCCCCGCTCCGATAGTTCCTCTGGAGTATGATGTACCCCTTCTTCTCCAGATAAGTAGCCGCCAACTCCTCCCCCCGACAACCCAAACTTCTTCGCCATTCTTGAGACTTCATCTTCTCTCCACGCTCACGAAAAGACCACAGCTTCACCAAAGGTCAAAAACCCCTTCCACCGGGCTGGAAGAGGTCGGTTGCATCGGAGGGCTTAATATCTCGCCTTCCTCACCCTGGGGCTGAGAGAAGAAGGCTAAAAGAGGGGTGGAGGTGCTAGTCTACTCCAACTTGGCGATGAATTCATCGATAGGGATAGTGGCCAAGGTCTGGATCTTGACGCTCCCTCGGGAACCCAGTTCTATCGAGACGCGAGCCACCGTCTCGTTATCAGGAGCCTCCACTATGTTCACGAAATCGTAGAGCCCCAAAACGGCGTACTGGGCCTTCACCTTCACGCCCAGGGCCTCGATCTCCCGGTTAACCTCTTTAATCCGCCCTGGACGCTCCTTGATCGTCTTCGCCCCCTCATCCGTCAAGGTGCTGAGCATGATATAAGTGGCCATTCTCCTCCCTCCTTCTCTCTAAGAACCTCCACCCCTAAGCCAGTATAGCATGGCCAGCGAGGGAAAGCAAAAAGGCTTTCCGGAAGCGAAAGAGTTCCCGCTTCTTGGCCTGGATCATTAGTCAAAGAGGGTAAATCACGCCTTCGCATCCACACCCCAAGCAGATATCGGGCCAGCGTCTCCAAGATTTGCCCCTCTCATAGTATTACTCACCTTTGGCTTCCCCCAACTCTTGCCCTCTCCATCGCCACTCCACATGTTCGAGCCCCCAATCTATGTTGCTTTGGGGTGACCGAACTCCCCTGCTGCTGGCGGTTGACTTCGACGCTAATCGCTCTTCCAGGGACACCAATGCTTACAACGGTATTGCACCTTCTGCAGCCATACCCCTCACCCATGCAATCCCCCATCAAGACTCGTCCTATGAGCGCTACAACTATGTCCACACTAAAACCTGTTACTATAACTTCTGCAAATCTATTTGCACAAACTATCGGGCATCATCAGGCTTAGGTTCCTGCCGCTATGAATTTCATGGGCCTAAAAGAGAGTCGGTGCAAAGGAGCGATGCCCAGCCTCATGAGCGCCTCCCGATGCTGGGGCGTCCCATACCCCTTATGCTGGGCGAAACCATACCCTGGATAGTTCTCTTCGAAAGCGATCATCAAGCGGTCCCGCTCGACCTTGGCCACGATAGAAGCGCAGGCTATAGAGAGGGAAAGGTTATCGCCTCGGACGATGCTCTTATGCGGCAAAGACTCCTGAGGGAGAGACAAGAAATCGACTAGGAGGTAGTCGGGACTCAAGGGGAGAGCATCTAGGGCTCGCATCATGGCTAGCCTAGTGGCAGCCACTATCCCCCTCTGGTCGATGAACTGAGGAGGCACGGTCCCGATCCCTATCCCCAAGGCCACCTCGATGACCTTCTCCAGAGCCTCCTCCCTCCGACGGGGAGTGAGCAGTTTGGAATCGCGGACGCCCAAGAGTTGGGCTTGCAAATTGCGCCACTCCAAGGGCAAAACCACCGCCGCAGCCACCACCGGCCCCGCCCAGGAGCCCCGCCCCGCCTCGTCGAGCCCCGCTATCCGCCGATAACCGCGACGAATAAGGGCTCGCTCCTCCTTGAGATGGGGATAACGCACCTTTCGTGGACTACGCTTTCCTCGCTGGGAAACGCCCCCCATAACCCTTATCCCCACTGAAAAAGAGGAGCCCCTCACATTTGGGTCTCCCCTTTTCTTCCTAGCCCAACAAACCCTAGATCCGTTTCTCTCTCAGACGAGCCGCCTTGCCCCGACGACCACGGAGGTAGTGTAGTTGGGCTCTCCTCGTATGGCCATGACGGAGCACCTCTATCTTCTCGATGCGGGGAGAATGAAGAGGGAAAGTCCGCTCTACTCCTACCCCATGGGCCGCGATCCGCCGCACCGTGAAATTGGTCCGTGCACCACCCTTCCGCAACCGCATCACCGTCCCTTGGAAGACCTGTGTCCGCTCCCGATCCCCCTCCACGATGCGTATATAGACCCGTACCGTATCCCCCGGCCTGATCTCCGCCAGATCCTCCCGGAGTTGTTCTTCTTCTACCGAAGCGATTAGATCCATCTGTTAACCTCATCAAAGAGATAGTCAAAGTCGAAAATGGGTCCCTTCAACAAAGTATAAGTGTACCACAGATTCTCACCACTCGCAAACCCTCGCTTTGGTTCGTCTAAAATGTTACCGAAGTGGTATAGTTCGCTCAAATGAAAAT
>CAYLIE010000020.1:0-44621 GCA_964383935.1 uncultured Anaerolineales bacterium
TATCATTTGAAGGAACGAACCGCCCCCGGTGACATTTTACGCGAGGGAATACGTCTCGTTGACAGGGAAACCGAGTTATGATATGATTTGTTATAAGAAAAGAGTGTATAGATGTCGGAAGAGAGTCATAGAGAGATATATGTAAGGGTCTTAAGAGCACGAAGCGAGGCTTCGTGCTCTCTCCATAGGTAGAGATGGCTAAGTTCATTTTCTGCACCGGGGGTGTAGTCTCTTCGGTAGGCAAGGGGGTCACCGCGGCTTCCATCGGTCGTCTCCTAAAGAGCCGGGGTATCGCCGTCTCCATCCAGAAACTGGATCCTTATATCAACGTCGATCCGGGGACCATGTCTCCCTACCAGCATGGGGAGGTCTACGTCTTAGAGGATGGGGCGGAGACAGACTTGGATCTGGGCCATTATGAGCGGTTCATCGACGAGAACCTCACCTGCTCTTCCAATGTGACCGCCGGTCAGATCTACCAAGCGGTCATCGCCAAGGAAAGGAAAGGGGATTATCTAGGTGGAACCATCCAGGTGATACCCCATATCACCGACGAGATAAAGGAGAGCATCGTAAGGGTGGCCCAGGAGACGGGCGCGGAGGTGGTGATCACCGAGGTAGGTGGCACCGTGGGCGACATCGAGGGGCTCCCCTTCTTGGAGTCCCTCCGCCAGATGCGCAAAGATATGGGTCGGGAGAACATCCTCTACGTTCATCTTACCCTCCTCCCCTATATCTCCTCCACCGGCGAACTCAAAACTAAGCCCACCCAGCACAGTGTAAAGGAGTTGCGGAGCATCGGCATCCAGCCCGATGTCATCGTCTGCCGTTCCGACTACCCGGTGGATGATAAACTGAAGGAGAAGATCGCCCTCTTCTGCGACGTGGAGGTCCGGGCTGTCATCCCCCTCATCACCGTGCCGGTTGTCTACGAAGTCCCTCTCCTCTTGGAGGAGGCAGGGCTTGGAGATTTCATTATGGAGCGGTTGGAATTGCCTAGGCGGCGCAAGGATCTCTCCACCTGGCGGGAGATGGTCAAGAAGATAAAGGAGCCGAAAGAGCGACTTTCCATCGGTGTGGTGGGGAAATACGTGACCCTGCCGGATGCCTACATCAGTGTGCGAGAGGCGCTGCGCCACGCTGCTCTCTATCACCATAGAGAGGTGGAGATAGATTGGATCGACGCCGAGAAGTTGGAGAAGGGGAGAGGGTGGGAGCGTTTGGACGAGGTGGAGGGGATCGTCATCCCCGGAGGGTTCGATGTGCGAGGGATAGAGGGGAAAGTCAAAGCCTGTCGCTATGCCCGAGAGAAGAAAGTGCCCTATCTCGGTCTCTGTCTGGGGATGCAGGTGATGATTATAGAGTTAGCCCGTCACGCACTGGGGAGCGAGGAGCCCAACAGCACGGAGTTCGATCCCCAAACCAGATACCCGGTCATCGACCTTTTACCAGAGCAGAGGGGCATATCGGAGATGGGAGGCACCATGCGGTTGGGGGCTTACCCCTGTCGGGTCCTGCCCGACACTCTAGCCTTCAAGGCCTATGGTCAGGAGTTGATCTCGGAGAGGCGAAGGCACCGCTTCGAGGTGAACAACGACTATAGAGAGTTACTCAAGGAAGCGGGCCTCATCATAAGTGGCACCTCTCCCGATGGCCGTCTGGTAGAGATCGCGGAACTCAAAGATCATCCCTGGATGGTGGGGACTCAGTTCCATCCAGAATTCAAATCCCGACCCAACCGGCCTCACCCCCTTTTCCGCGACTTCATCGGCGCGGTCAAAGAGGCGACGGAGAAAGAAGCCCTTCGGGCCGATGTAGCGTCCGAGTTTCCTTGCAGGATCCCGTAGGGATATCTCGGACGGTTGAGACTCAGATGCTATCATCCCTGGCCCCCGGCTCCTGGCCTGTCAAGCGCCAGGACAGGCTGCCAAGTATCGGCCCGTCCTGGTACGACTTGGGCCAGGGGGCGGGCTGATGCCACCCGAGATTTCAATGGAGGTTTGTGATCTCATGGAGATCTACCTAGACACAGCGAAGATCGAGGAGATAAGGGAGGCGGTAAAACTTGGCGTCATCAGGGGGGTGACCACCAACCCCTCCCTGATGATGAAGGCCGGCCAGAGCGACTACCGCCAGGCCGCCCAAGAGATATGCTATCTGGTACAAGGCCCCGTCAGCGCCGAGGTGACGAGCGAGGAGGCGGAAGAAATGGTCGCCCAGGCGGAGAAGATAGCCTGCTGGTCACCCCATGTGGTCATCAAGGTACCGGTCACCCAGGAGGGGCTCAAAGCGATACGCGCCCTCTCTCAAGGAAAGAGGGAACCAGAGACGATCTGCGCAGGTTGCGCCTGGGAAGAGGAGTGCGAAACGGACAAAGAGACCGCTTGGCGTCTGGTTGCCGCCCAAGGCATCCGCACCAACGCCACCCTGGTCTTCTCCTCCAATCAGGCTCTCCTAGCCGCCCAGGCGGGAGCCACCTTCGTCTCCCCCTTCGTGGGCCGCCTCGATGATATCGGCCACGATGGTGTAGAGGTGCTGGCCGATATAGTGGAGATACTCGAATACTATGACTTAGATACCCTGGTCATCGCCGCTAGCATCCGCCACCCCCTGCATGTCACCCAAGCCGCCCTGGCCGGGGCCCACATCGCCACCATCCCCTACCCTGTGCTCCTGAAGATGATCCAACACCCCCTCACCGACAGCGGAGTGGAACGCTTCCTGGCCGACTGGAAGAAGGTGAGCGGCTAAACCGGAGACGCTTTTCCCTACGCCCGCCCTACATCATCAGGGCGGGCTTTATCATCTAGCGGTCTGTTGTATAATGCTAAGCGAGGAGAGATATGCCGCGCATATATGTAGCCCTAGACATCGAGACCACCGGGCTCGATCCAGGGCGAGATGCTATCATCGAGATCGGAGCGGTGAAGTTTCGTGGCCGGGAGGTTCTGGATACCTGGTCCAGCCTGGTTAACCCCCAGCGCCCTCTCCCCTATAGCATCCAACGCCTCACCGGGATAAACCCGGAGGAGGTGGATAGTGCCCCTCCCCTTTTCTCTCTCCTGGGGCCTCTCTCCCGCTTCGTAGGCCATCACCCTCTCGTGGGGCACAATATCGCTTTCGACCTGGCCTTCCTGGGGAAGCATGGCCTCTTTCTCACCCATCAAGCCCTGGACACCTTCCAGTTAGCCAGCAGCCTCGTCCTCTACCTCCCCAGTTATAATTTAGGGGCTCTGGCCCAAACCCTAGGGGTTTCTCATGAAGAGGAACATCGTGCGCTAGCCGATGCCCTGACGACCAAGGAGGTCTTTGGGGCTCTCTGGGAGCGGGCCCTACGCTTAGATCTGAAAACCATCCAGGAGATAAACCGGCTGGCTGTGGGGAGCGATTGGCCGTTACGCCACTTCTTCCTTGACCTGGAGCGAGAGAAGGCCGCAAACTTTGGTGCAAGCCTCCGGGAGCAGTTGGTAGCCAGGAGAGGCCAGGAGGCACTCCTCAGCCCTCTCTTCTCCCCGAGGGTTGAACCGAGGCGACTCAAGCCCACCTCCAACCCTAAGCCTCTTGACGTCGAGGCCTTGAGTGCCATCTTGGAGGAAGGAGGCCCCCTAAAAGAATATCTGCCTCATTATGAGTATCGCCCCCAGCAGGTGGAGATGCTCAAAGCCGTGACCAGGGCCTTCAACGAGGGGGAGCATCGCCTCATCGAGGCGGGTACCGGTATCGGCAAATCCCTAGCCTATCTTCTACCGGCGGTGCATTTCGCCGTGGAGAACGGCCGTCACCTGGTCGTTTCCACCAATACCATCAACCTCCAGGATCAACTTTTCAAGAAAGACATCCCCGACCTCCAGCAGATCCTACCTCTGGAGTTCCAGGCCACCCTCCTCAAGGGGCGGAGTAACTACCTCTGTCTGCGAAAATTCTCTTACTTGAAGCGTCGAGGGGGGCTAACCACTCCAGAGATCGGCGTCCTGGCCAAGATCCTGGTCTGGCTTCCCACCACCATGACCGGCGATAGGGTGGAATTGAACCTCTTGGAGGAGGAACAGCAGGTCTGGGCTAGAGTCTCTGCCGAGGAGCCCTGCGAGCCAGAGAGATGCCCCTTCCTGAGAGAATGTTACTTCTACCGCGCTCGTCGCAGAGCGGAAGGGGCTCATATCATCGTGGTGAACCACGCCCTTCTCCTCTCAGATATGATGACTGAGAACCGAGCCCTCCCCGAATATCGGCATCTCATCATCGATGAGGCCCATCATTTAGAGGATCGGGCCACCGAGCAACTGAGCGTGGAGGTCGATCAACGCTGGTTCTACGCCCTTCTGGAGAGGATCGACTCCCGAGGGAAGGCCTACGGCTTGCTCAACCGCCTATCCGCCTCTCTAAAGGAGAAAGGTGCACCCTCTACCCTCAGGCGCGAGGTGGAAGGCTATATAGATACGGTGCGGCAACAAGCGGTCAATACCAGGGAGGCTTTACGCGCCTTCCTAGAGACCCTCTCCCTCTTCCTGGCGCAGCATCGCAGGGGCAATGAGCGGTACGATGAACGGATACGCCTCACCTCCGCCCTCCGAACCCAGCCCGACTGGGTCCAGGTGGAGATAGCCTGGGAACCTCTATCCCAAGGCTTGTCCAGGCTGGCCGAGGGCCTGAGAGTAGTACACAAAGGCGTTTTAGGCCTGGGAGAAGAGTACGACGATCTCCTCATCGAACTAATGGGGAAGGAAGGCGAACTCCGTACCCTTCGCCAGGAGATAGAGGCCATCATAGCCCAACCCCAACCAGGACGGATCTACTGGGCGACCATCGCCGCAGGGGAAGAGCAGATATCCCTCCACGATGCCCCCCTTCACGTAGGCGATATCCTCAGAGAGAACCTCTTCACCCCCCTGGAAACCCTGCTCCTCACCTCAGCGACCCTCCGGACAGGGGGAGAGTTCGGTTACATTCGGGAGCGCTTAGGGCTTGAAGATGCCGAAGAACTGACCCTGGGTTCCCCATTCGATTATAAAACCTCCACCCTCATATTCATACCCACCGATATCCCAGAGCCCAACACGCCCGGCTACCTTAAGGCCGCGAACGAGGCCCTCTTTCATCTCTGCCTGGCTGTGGGTGGCAAGACATTGGTCCTCTTCACCTCCAAGGCCCATCTGGTGGAAGCCCATAAAGCCCTGGCCCGGCCGTTGGAAGAGAGAGGGATCCAGGTCTATGGCCAAGGGATCGACGGTTCCCGACACCGTATCTTGGAGAACTTCCGGCATCAACCCCAAAGCGTCCTTCTGGGGACGCGGAGTTTTTGGGAGGGGATAGATGTGATGGGCGAGGCTTTGAGTTGTCTAGTAATCGCCCGGCTTCCCTTCCCCGTTCCCGACGACCCCATCATCGCCGCCCGGAGCGAGGCTTACGAGGACCCCTTCGGCCAATACGCCGTCCCCCAGACGGTGCTCCGCTTCCGGCAGGGGTTTGGCCGCCTTATCCGCTCCCAGAGCGACCGGGGGGTAGTGGTAGTGCTGGACAAGAGGGTCGTAACCAAATATTATGGGAGCGTCTTCATCGATTCCCTGCCCCCATGCACCATCCAGCAAGGTTCGGTACAAGAGTTGCCCCAAGTGGCAGCGGAATGGATTAATGAGGGCATGAAGGTTTAGGAGGGAGCATGATATGATCTCGGCCAGTGATCTGAGAAAAGGGGTGACCTTCATCTTGGATGCCGACCTCTATCGAGTGATGGATTACCACCGCTCTTACCTGGGACGGGGGAGCGCCAGGGTGAAGGTCACCATTAAGAACCTAGAAACCAGGACCACCATCGAGCGGGTCTTCTTCGCCGATGATAGGTTCGAGGAGGTGCGCCTCGAACTGCGGGAGGTGCAATACCTCTACACCGATGGCCATCTCTACTACTTCATGGACACCGAGACCTATGAGCAGCCGGCGCTTAGCGCCGAGGCCTTGGGAGAGAGGGTCTATTACCTCAAGGAAGGGCTGACCCTCCACATCTCCATGCGCGAGGGGCGACCGATAGAAGTGGAACTCCCCGTCACCGTGGACCTGGAGGTCACACAGACCGAGCCCGGAATCAAGGGGGATACCGCCACCGGGGCCACCAAGAAAGCCGCTCTGGAGACAGGACTAGTGGTACAGGTGCCCCTTTTTATAGAAGAGGGCGATATCGTGCGGGTGGATACCCGCACAGGAGAATACCTAACCCGCGCAAAGGAGTAGAGATGGACTATTTCGACCAGGTCGCTGAAGAGTGGGACGACCTTCGAGCCGGATATTTCGATGAGACGGTCAGAGGAGCGGCCATAGAGCAGGCCGGGCTCTCCCCAGAGATGGTAGTGGCTGATGTGGGCACGGGGACTGGCTTCATGATCCAAGGGCTGGTCCCCCTGGTGAAAAAGGTCTATGGTTTCGACGCCTCAGCGGAGATGCTAAAGGTGGCGGCCAGAAACTTGGAAGGCTCGAATAGTGTGGAGTTGCGCCAGGCCGATGGACTGGTCCTACCCCTGGAGGATGGCAGCCTGGACGCCATCTTCGCCAATATGTACTTACACCATATCCCAGAGCCACCCTTGGCTCTCAAAGAGATGGCTCGTCTCCTGAGAAGGGGTGGCAAACTTATCCTCACCGATCTCGACCAGCATGACCAAGAATGGATGCGGGAGGAGATGACCGATTTTTGGCTGGGGTTCGACCGGATCCAGATCGATAATTGGCTGAGGGAGGCCGGGTTCGAGGAGGTGACTATAGAGTGTGCCCCCACCCCCTGCTGCACCAACTCCCCGGAAGGAGAAGGGGTCTCCATCACCATTTTCATCGCTCGGGGCACGAAGGCCGTATAAGACCTAGCAAGGCTACCGCTATGAGCCTGCTCTACCAAAAGAGGAAGGCAAGAAGATGTGCCTTCCTCTTCTCGTGTCAGCGGGTTGCTTAGTCCCCGCCCTCAGTTGCCTTACGCTGGGGCCTCCTCACTAGGCCAAGGATAACGGCCAGGAGGATACAGAGAAAGCCTACATAGACTACCCTCTAAGAGGCTACCTCTTGGCATAGGACCACGAATATCGGTTGTTACCCTGTTTGTAAAAGCAGCCTTAGTTTTCGCCCTTAAGGCTCCTCTTCTGGTTGGTCCACCTTTGGGGGTGGCAACTCGGGAACGGTGGGCTCGCTGGCGCTGAGCAGTTTATCCTCGAACCTCCCTAGTTTCTTTTCCGCCTCATCGTATTTCTTTCTGGCTCGCTCTATATGACCCCCTAGAGTCTCGTAATCCTCTTTGAAACGCTCGAAATCGCCTTGCAGGCGAGCGAGATACCGCATTATCTCCTGGGCCCGCTTCTCGATCTGTAAGCCGCTGAGGCCCAAGGCGATAGCCTGCAAGTAGGCGTAAAAACTGTTGGGGGAGACGGGGATGACCCGCTTATCCAGTGCGTAGTTGAGAAGGCTCCTCTCCTCACCTAGGGCCTCATCCCGGATGATGGTCTCGTAGTAGACATTCTCGGCGGGGATGTACATGAGGGCGAAGTTGAAGGTGCCCTCATCGGGGAGGATATATTTGCGGGCGATATCGTCGATGTGACCCCTCACTGAGCGAACGAATTCCCGTCGGTGGTGCTTCCGTTCCTCCTCGCCCTCCACCACCATCATGCGCTGGAAAGACTCCAGTGGGAACTTGGAGTCCACAGGCACCATCCCCGCCTTGAGAATGATCACTGCATCGACTCGCTCTCCGCTGCGGAAGGTATGCTGCAGTTTGTATTGCTCGGGGCTGAGGATTTGGGCAAGGAGGTCACCCAGGAATAGCTCTCCGATGCCGCCGCGCAACTTGGGAGCCCGCAGAAGGTCACTGAGGCCGGAGATCTCTTTCCCCACCTCCTCCATATAGCGGCTAGTGCGGGCTAACTCCCCTAGATTCTGCTGGATCTGCCCAAAGGACTGGGTAGTGGCCTCCTGGATGCGGCGGTCCGAGTCCAAGAGCCGCTCAGTGAGGCTGTTGATGCGGGAGTTGGTCTGAAGCCATACCACAATCAGAACCAAGACAATTAGGCCCAGAAAACCTAAAATCACCAGTTCCATCTCCGCCCTCTCTCAGTTCCCCAATGAGACAATCCCATTATAGCACAAACGAGCGAATGAGAAAACCCCGTCCGCCCGTTCGTTGCTCAACTTCCGCCTTTCCTACGCTGGAGGCCAGGCCAAAGAACACCCACCAACCCGCCCAAATCATCGGCAGCCGATTATTAGGCGTAGTGCTGTGCTAGGCCAAATTGGTGCCTCTCCAACACCGAAGCATTCCTACAGAGAATCACTCTTACAGAACCACTTTTTCTGGCCAGGGCTCTTGCTTTGAAGTTCCCCAGAGCTTGCTAATGTATTCTATTGAGAATAAGTCCTGTAATAGATGCAGCCAATAAGTTCCGTTGTCAGAAAGAACTATCTCATCCCCATCATCCTTCAAGAATCCGGCGAGAGATAATGGCCTCATATATTTCCCGTAGACTTTATCAAACTCTTTTCCAAACCTTTTCTTGAAATCGCTTCTTTTGAACCTTGTCTCGTAAATCCTCCAGTAAAGCCATCCTGCCATTTGCATCTTTTCTGTCAGATCAAGCGACAGGGCAATTGGCATCCTTCCACTTTCGAGGGCCCTGATATACTCCTGAACATTGAAGGCGTTGACGTAAAAAACGTCCTTGAGGTAAGACCCTCCGCTTGCACCAAGACCAACGTAGAGAGGCACTGTCACAGAACAATACTTTGGAACTCCTGGCTTGGTGAAGGCCCAAACAGATGTTCTTTCAAAGCCTGCGTCGTAAAAGATCCTCTCTAGGATGCCAAGCATCTTTCTTCTCCCGAAGATGCTAGCGCTTTTGTAGTTCTTTTCTTTAGCAGTCTGTGCCCATTTAGTATAAGGAAACTTGAAGAGAGGGTAGGCTGCAATCTGATCAACTCCCATCTCAACCAGGAGATGGCCTGCTTGCCGTACTTCGCTGTAGGTCTGATTAGGCAACGCGAAAATGATGTCCGCATTGACGCATTTGAAGCTCTTGCCGAGAGCCCGTTCGACCGTTGCCTTTACTTGTTCGACAGTATATGGTCTGTGGAGGGCCTTTAAGTGGTGGTCTTGGAGGGCTTCCACTCCTATGCTCAGATGCTCTACACCCATGGAGATGATGGCATTGAGATTGTCCGGGCCCAAATCATCTGGATGGCTTTCCATATGTATGCCGCACTGCATATTAAAGGCTTCAAAGAGATGCTCCAGAATCTTGTCAAGGCCACTATAGAGCATTGTTGTGGGTGTTCCGCCACCAATGTAAAAGGAGGTCACAGGCTTATGGCCAATCAGCTGAGAATAGATATCAATCTCTTTCTTAACCGCATTTGTGTAGCTTTCTGCCACCTCAGGATGATAAACCTCCTTGTTGTAAGGACAATAAGGGCAGATTTGGCGACAGAAGGGGATATGAAGATAAAGACCAAATTCATCTATATCCTGAAACCTGCTCTCGAGCAAGGGAATCTTGCTTTCAAGTGCAATATAGTTCTCTTTGGTCAATAATCTCCTAAGTTGGCTTCTAAGGAAACCTTCAAGCCACATCAAATAAATCCCCCGACCCTACTTGACTCACCTTCTATGCCGAGGTACGGTTCGTTCCCCTTCTCTGCGCCAAGAGGCAAGGAAGAGCAAGCCTGCCACCAGAGGCGGCAAGGCCATGGTGGACCAGACAATGGGCGCCATCGGTCGGTAGCCCCCGCGGAAGATAAAGGCCCAAAGGAGGAAGGCGGTGACCAATAGGGCTACCCCCACCAAGAGGCTTCCGCCGATCCTCTCCCACCTCCAGGCCACCAGGGTGGCGATGAGAATGAGCAACCCCGGGACACAGTGGGCCAGGAGGCTGACCCAACTGAAGCCCTCATAGAAGGCGGAGCCAACGCCCCACCAGAGCCAGAAGACGGCCACGGCCAGCCCCAGGATTCCCCCGCCCAACTTAGCCACTTTCCACCGTGGGGTCGCGTATATTCGATGTCGGTCATCTCTCCTCTCCTTATGTTTGCCTACCCCTTCGAATCCATAGTTGTTCAAATCTCCCTCAATTCACCTTCATTCAACCACAAAAGGAGTGCCAAAACCAGACCAAGAACTGCCAAAAAGTGTCAACTTTGGGGATTAGATGAGCGTTGAGGGGCTGATAGCAGACCTTGCTTAGCGACTGTCTTCAGCCGCAGGATTAGGAGATCTCTTGCCTGGCCCCTCGTTCCATCTCCAGGAGGGCCTTGGCTAAGGCTCGGATGGCTCGGCGCCGGATGCGGTTGAAGGTGCCCTCGCTGATGTAGAGTCTACTCATTATCTCCCGATTGGGCTCGCCCAAGACGTAAGCATCGTGGAGCACGAGGAAGGGGTGCCATTCAAGGGTAGGAGGATCGGGTTGAGAGCCGGGAGGACGAAGTTTGTCGAGGGCTCGCAAGAGCACTTCCTTTAGCGCCTTTCCCCGGTCGAGGTGAGTGATAGGGACTTCCCTAGGCTGGAGTTGTCTTTCCACCATGCTCAAATGAGCCAATTGATGCTCCCCCAGGTAAGAGTAGTCGAAGAGCCTGCGCAACCCATCCTCCACTAAGGCCACGAACTCTTTTTCTGTTACTCCCTCCAAGACCTCTGAAGGTCCGCGTTGAGCCAGCAAGCCCTGCAGCCGTCGCCGGAGCTCTCGTTCTCGATCCCGGAAGTCGCTGACCAGGACCTCGATCTGTTGGATGCTCTCTTCCTGGAGACGCCGCTCCTGGATAATGACACCCATCTGAACCGATAGATCGTCGAGCATATCCACTTCTTCTGGCGAGTAGGCCCTCGTTGCTCTATCGCCCAGAAGTAAAGCGCCGATCTCCTCGCCTCCTCGGTGGAGGGGGACCAGCAAAGCCATGCCTAAAAGTTCGTCTGCCATCTGGGAAGTTAGGGGAGTGACCTCCTCGGCGGGCAAAGGTTTGAGGGTTCGCCCTCTCAGTTTGAGGGGTAGAGCCGCCTCCACGCGGAGGCTCTCGCCCTCCTTTATCGCTATCAGCCCCTTGGGTGTCCCTAAGGAACGGCAGAGGGCGGCTAAGATGGCTTGGAGTTGGTCTGGAAGTTCTCGATAGGTGCCTGCTTCCTGAGTCAAGACGCGGAGGTTGGCCCGGAGGATCTGGTAACGGCGCCCATAGAAGAGCCTATCCAGAAAACTCCTTATCCCATCATAGAGAGAGTGGGAGATGATGGCTAGGACGGTCACCAAGATGATAACTGCAAAGGGGAGGTGGTAGTGGAGGTAGAGGGCGGAGGTGAAGATGAGGAAGAAGGTGGTGACTACGGCGGTGCTGAGGAGGGAGTAGAGGAAATCCGGCCGCATGACTCGCCCTTCTATTAGGGCGTCGTATTTGGCTACAGCGTAGCCCAGGAGAGAGACGCCAGCCCCTAGGCTGAACTCTCCCGGCAGGGTGGGGATAGGGAGGCTCTGCCAGATGGAGATGGCTAGGTAGGTAGCCCCTGCCGATCCTAACAAGGTAGCGGCCCAGAGCATGGCCGATTGGCGGCTGGCGGCTGGCTCACCACGCGCACGAAACCAGCCATAAGTCAGGTTGCCCAAGGCAAAGGCTAGGGTGACGAGGGTGAAGCCTACGAAATAGGGGTAGAGAACTCCAGCCTGGCGACTAGAGGCCAGTTCTCGGCCGGCCTCCGTCACCCCAGGCAAAAGTTGGTTGGTGGCACCTCCTATGATCAAAAGAGAAGCCGCGACCAGATAAACCACTGCGACTAGGTGGCGTTGCCACTTCGATACCTTGGGAGGAAGGAAGAGCATGGTAAGGTGGAACCAGAAGGCGGGAGCGGGGATCACCGTCCCTCGAAAAGAGGTAAGCCAGAGGGGGAGGGTCTCATCGGGGGCGATATTGAGGTGGAGGAGGTTGTTGAAGAAGAGGCAGGTCATAGACCAGAGGGTTAGGGCCGCCAGCCAGGAGACCTGGCGTCTGGGGCTGCGAGTCACCAGATAGAAGCCCAGCCATAAAGAGATGGCTAAGGCTAGGAAGTTGACGGCGGTAGTAATGGTAGCCAGATAGGCCATTGCCTACGCCTATGAAAGTGCTTAACAAGCGAACATAACCAAGTCACAAACTGGAAACAAGGGGAGCTGCAAGGTCCATCACTCTAGCTTTTCGTCAATCAGGGTTATCACCTTGGCGGAGAAAACCTGCACCCTTTGCATTTCATCAAGGAGCCTGGTGAGGACATCAGTAACTAGCTTGGAAGCTCTATTTAAGTCACGGCTAATCCCTTTGAGGCCCCAAACAGACTCGCGATACCCTCTCAATGCATTCATGCTGCGTTCCGACACATCAAGCAAGTTTTGGACAGTAACCCGAAGCGTCGTTAAAGATTCTCTTTCTTTTTCATCTTTGATTTTCACAAACGGCAGGAAGGAGGTCATACTATTCGTGGCAGTTTCCCAAGATGTCCTTAGTACCGGAAGCTGTTCCTCAACCTTCTTCCCGTATGTGATCATTTCCATCGAGGTTCGTCGGGCGATCATTCTGAAGTGGGCTGCACTCCCAGGGCCGCCTGCGGTTTGAGCTTCCTTGATCTCTTCAGTGCGGGCTTCCATGTGTCCACCGATTTCCTCGGTCAATGCACCTATAGTCTCCATTGAGGCATTGGCCTGCTCCATAGCCTCTTCGAAGTCGGCAAGCCAATCGAGAAAGCCGGGCTCGCTTTCAACTTCCTCGGCGGGTGTCTCTACAGGCCCCATGGTCACCCTGTTCACAACTTCCCCCAGAAAATCAGTAACTGGATTGCCAAAACCGATAGAACGCTCACGTGCCCGCTCTGCTATGGACTTGAGGGAGTCAGTCAACTGGCCTACTTGCCGGAAATCGGTCTCATAAGTGACAACTCGATATTGACGCAGGTCAAAAGGAACATCATCAAGCGACTGGGCAACTAAGATCGTCGGCTTTTGTAGAGCATGGGCTATGCCCAACTCATACAGGACATTGGGATTAAGGGTTGTCAGCTCAGCAATAATCAGATCGCTCCATGCGATACCCCGGACAATGTCTCCTATGATATTCTGCTGGTCAAGAAGGCTATCCGCTCTAGTCACCTCATAGCCAGCTTCCTCAAGAGCCGGAACGATTAGATCCTCGTAGATCGCGTCAAACTCAGGCTCAAAGGGCATGAGGACGAACGCCTTTGGTCTCTCGGCAACCATGACTCTGTCCTCCCGTGACCTGCGCCGTATAAACGAGACGGTTTGGCAATAGTGATTCCTGGTGGAGCCGAGGGGATTTGAACCCCTGACCTCCTCCGTGCAAGGGAGGCGTTCTCCCACTGAACTACGGCCCCACGAGACAGCCCCCGCACCTTGATTATAGCACAGAACAAAAAAGACGAGTAGGTTATAAACCTGCTCGTCATCAGGGGCCTTCCTGGATGCGAACCGCGACCATCCGTTGGGGAATAGTACCAAAGTACGGGGTGGGCTGCGACTCCATTGGTACTTCTTTCCTATTGCCCCAGGCTCATCCAGGCCCTATATTTAAAGCGAAAGGAGTGGGCAAGGGTATGTTGTGAGCCATTGAACAATATCCGCCGATAAAGGCCAACCCATCGAAAGATGGGGGCGCAAAGCCACGGGTCTAAGGCTCAGTTTTTGGGCTATGACCGCCGGGCCGCCGAAGCGGAGAATGGCGTTTCGAAGACCGCAGCCTGTGGCTTTGCTGGCCCCGCCAGAAGCCACAGGCTTTTTCATTTGGTTCTCCGCCAAGGATCCCTGTCCCGCAGGGATCCCGAGGGATGGGAAAGGCTAGCCCAAGGAGAAGAAAAGGAAATCAGCGTGTTCACACCTGTTGACATCACTCCTATTCCGCGAAGAGGTTCACTTCTAGCCCTCCTCCGAAGAGGAATTCTAGTGGCCGTGGTGGTGATGGCCCTCCTAGCCACCCTCGCTGTCTATGCAGGCTCGGAGACGCAAGGCGCACCCCTGCCTAGCCCGGTTCAAACTGAGCAAACTTCGGCGGTAGCCCAACCCCCCGAGGGGAGCGACTATAGCAAGGACTCCCCTCCCTCCGTCCCTAGTGGCAAAGGAGACATCTCTGGCCAAGAGGGTGAGGAACCAGCCACACCAACGCCTGTCCCGCCTACGCCAACACCGGTACCGCCTACACCAACTCCAGTGCCGCCCACGCCAACTCCAGTACCGCCTACACCAACACCGGTACTGCCCACACCGACACCAGTACCGCCCACTCCAACACCGGTACCGCCTACGCCAACACCTGCTTCTTCTCCGGCAACGCTTTCAGATCTGGAAAGCCAGATGTGGGAGGCGATCAATGGAGAGCGGGCCAACGCGGGCCTTCCCCCCTTGGCGATTGACGGGAGGCTGGTGGTTCTGGCTAGGGAACGCAGCAACGACATGATGGCCAGGGGCTACTTCAGCCACACCACCCCAGAAGGAAAGATGATATTCGACTTTCTAGACGCTAGGGGTATATATTCCCCCTATGCGGGGGAAAATCTAGCCAGAACCAACGGGGAGGCTAACCAAGCGGTCCAACTAACGGTTTCGGGTTTCATGAACAGCGGCACCCACAGAAAGAACGTGCTCAACTCCCACTACACCCATCTCGGCATCGGCGAGGCTGAGGGAGGTGGGATGCGATATTTCACCTTGGTCTTCACCGGCACCTAATCCCTATCCCTCGGGATCCCCGTGGGAGACCCTGAGTCCTCCCTCGAAATACGTCCCGTAGCCTCACCCCAAGGGGCGCACAAAAAAGGACAAGCTAGAAGTGGCTTGTCCTCTCTCTATCACTGCGAGATGCCCTATTCGACCAGGCTAGGGCGCTCCTCCTCGACCAATTCAGCAATCACGGCTACACGCTGGGTATATGTTCGGTTCTCAGCATCCCAGTCGGTGCAGGTAATCAGGGTGAGGATGGGATCAGAAGTAGGATGGGCTACGGAGACATCGGTGGGCCCGACGTACCTTTTGCTCACCACGCGATAGGTGTAGGCTTGCTCCCCCGCGTATACGATAGCCATATCCCCTGGTTCCAGACTTTCCAGGTGTAGGAAGGGCCCCGCTCCTCTCCTCAGGGTCACGTGGCCAGCAAGCACCATATTGTTCCTCTCGCCTGGATTAGCCGTTCCCCCCAGATGGGCGATCTCGTAGGTCAGGCCAGAGACATCCCACGTCTTATTGGTGATGGGTACCTCCACCACGGGGGCATCGATCCCCAAGGCCGAGATCACCAGCCTTGTGGCCGGCGGAAGCCGCCGAACCGACGCCTCTTCCGAAGGGGTTGGTTCCTCCCCTGAAGCCTCGGTAGGCTCTGCGACCTCAGATCCTGGGGTCGGCGAGACCTTCACCGCAGCTTCTGGCGTAGAATCATCCGGCTGAGGGGGAGTGAACCCCACCACCAATAGATCAACCTGAGTACCCCCTAGCTCATCGAAGAGCGGTGACTCCTCCTCGTTGGCCACCGGGGTTCGTTCTATAGCCGGCCTCAGGGGCGACTCCTCCCTACCAATCTCGTTCTCCGGATTGACCAGCGGGGCAGGTTGAGCCTGGCTCACCACCAGCAGGCAAACCCCCAGCGCCAAGATCAACGTCCCCAAAGTGTACAGGGGAAATCTTCGCCTCCCGCTAGGATGCAGTGGGTGCCGCTCCAGCAAGTTCGTCCTCCAATCCTAGACTCGAGTCCCTTAAGACTATTCTACCCTACCAGTGTCCCAGCGTCAAGAACGATCCCCTATCCCTCCTGAAAAGCCCTATCTCCAACTGGGCAGCCACATCCGAGCCTCAAAGGCCTCGGGTGAGATGGGCCAGGCAGCGGTGATAGGATAGAAGTAGACGAACGCCAAGATGACTACAGCCAGATAGATCGCCGCAATGGCTAGCCAGGCCCTGTTCATCTTAGCCATCTTGGAAAGGGTGTAGCCGAGAGCCATGCAGGCGAAAGGCACACTGGGCAGCATATGTTGGAAGAAAGTGATTCGTGGCGAGAACATCCAGGGCAGCCACTGTCCGCAGAAGGCCAGTAGGATGATCCCCAGGCCGGCCTTGCGCTGAGGCCACCAATCCCAGAGCACCGCAGCGATGGCGGGGAGAAAAGCCCACCAGATGAGGGGGTTGCCGCGAGCGTATACGTGGGCCACTCGCTCCGCGGCATGGCCTACGTAGTACCAGACCGGTCGGATCATAAGGGGCCAGCTCCACCAGCGAGAAGCGTAAGCGTGGGTGGCTTGCAGTTGAGAGTTGTAGATCCACATCTGCCCTTGCAACTCCACGAACTGGCTGATCGTATGACCCAGAGCGAAGAACTGAGCATAGGAGAGAAGGTAGATGGCTAGTGGGAGAAGGACGAGACAGAAGAAGGCTGAGGACAGGTGTCGGCCCGTCAACTGTCGACGTTCTTCTCGCGAGCGGCCCTTCTCTGTGGCGATGGCCCACAGACGGTAAGCCAGGAACAACCCGGCCATCCCCAAAGCGTAGAAGACGTTCCACTTGGTAGCGATACCCAAGCCCAGAACGATCCCTAGTGGTAGCAGTTGGCCTGGGCCCGCTTCCAGGGAGCTGGTCAGGAAACGGAACATAAGGCCGTAGGAGATCACGATAAAGAGGGTAGCGAAACTATCCAACATAGCCACCCGGGACTGGACGAAGAGCAACCCCTCGAAGAGGAGCAAGAGAGTGGATAGCATAGCGGTGAGCCGATCATCCACCAATCGCCTACAGAGGAGGTAGGCCGCAGGCACCACCGCTGAGCCGAAGAGGAGACTAGCCACCCTCCAGCCGAAGGAATTGTTGCCGAAGACAACTATCCCCCCTGCTATGAGAAGCTTGCCCAAAGGTGGCTGCACCCACCCGTAGGCCACACCTTCTTGGGGAGCGGTCGTCCACCACTCATAGGCTTCCTTATTGCCTAGGGCGTACTGATTTGCTGTATAGGCATGATAAACCTCATCATAGATGTACTCTGGGGGTACCTGAATCCGCCAGCCGAAAAGGAAAAGGGCCGCGGCCCAGAACAGGAGGAGCAAGACAGAATCCCAGCGGTCCCACAGTTGAGATACCGGAAACGCTTTTTCCCCTACCTTTGACCTTGATGGCCTAGTCCTTTTCTGCACCATCGCTATTCCGTGACTGAGACCTGAAATATCTGGTAGCGCTCATTTTCAAAGACTAAAGGAAATCGCTCCTCAAAGTAGGAGACGTTGGCTTGATACTGCTTTGAGGCCAGAGGACTTATGACCACATAGTCAACCCCATATTCGTTCAGAAGCCACTCACTCTCCTCTACTCCCTGATACATCAGGCGAATATCCGCCTGGCGCTTCTTATAGGGGATGCCATGTCCATAAGGCACCAACTCCCAGCCCAGAAGGGTCTGTCTGCCAGCTAGGACAGCCACCATGTTGGTGTTCTCCTGAGGAGTCAGAAAAACGACATCTGGAGGGGTATACTCCTCAAGGAACCCGCTGGCCTCCAGGTCCACGAGGTCGAAGATGCGCCATTGCTTGCTATTGGGCAGGGAATTGCGATAGACATCCAGAAAGCCACTCAACACCACCAAGATAGCCAGCGCTCCTAAGAGAGCACTAACGTAGATATCTCGCCTTTTCCACTCCGAGACCAGAAAATCCGCCACCACAATGGTGGATACCAAGTACCAGTAAAGGAAAACCTTTTGGTTTCCCCAGACATAGACCTGAAAGACTACGATATTTCCTACCGCGAAGAGGAGGATGAAGGGCAGGAAGAAGCGACCGAAAGTGGAGCGACGGAAGGAAGGCCTTAGCAGAGCCAGAACCAGAAGCAAAAGGAGAGGGCCTGCGTTCTTGAGCCAGAAGAGGATGATCGAGTCCTGGGCCGCGCCTACCTGGCTCATCCACCCCCACTGGTATCTGAAGAAGCCTCCTGAGAAGGCGGTTCGAGGGAGAACCAGGGCCATCCCCAGCGCCAGCAAGGGGAGACTGGAGACCAGAAAGAAGAGCCATTCCCAGCAGGGGAAAAGGAGACACAATAGTACCAAGATGATGGCCAGGACCACCAGTGAGTGCGCGTGTACCAAGGGCAAAAGGCTTAGAAGGAGCCCAGCCACGACGAAGGTCTTCCTCCCTCCTTTCTGCACCCCCCACCACAAGAGGGAAAGGACGATGATGGAGAGGGGCAAACCGAGGAGAATAGCCCTCTGGGGCATGAGGTTCGCGGTGATGATATTGGGCCAATGGAGGTTTGCGCGGCCGATCTCGGTGTACTCCTTTGTGGCTAACCCTGTGATCTGCAAGAAGCCCTGGAGTAGGTTCAGGCCAGCCTCTTGGGTGTTCTTAAAGAAATAGACAAACCCCAGCCCCCCGCTGAAGAAGAAGAGCACCAGGGAAAGGGCCGCCGCCCACTGACTACCGCTGAGGCGGTAGCCAAGATAGTAGAGAAGTATTACTAAAGCGAGACATAGGACAAAAGCGGGAAGAGCCAAAGCGATAGTCAGAGAGGTACCCCATAGGATCATAATGGCGCTCAAGAAGTCCAGGGCAAAGTGATAGGTGAGGCGCTCTCCAGCAAAGAAGGGCTGTTGGGGCGGGATATTGTGGGCCTTGACAAAGGAGTTGATATAAGCCAAGTGGCGGGGCAAGTCGGCGTAGGTGTTTATCTCCCCCACATAGAGCCCATCGGTTCTCTCTATGACTAGGTGGAAAAAGAAGAGGTTGAGGAAGAGAAGACCGAAGAAAACGGTAACCAGCAGCAGGGGAACTAATTCGCGGCTGCGCCATCTAGCCGCCAGATCCGAGAAGTCGACCCCAAGCCGTGCTCGCCAAAGAGAGAGAGGGTAGAGCAGCGCAGCAGCCACCAGGATCGCTATTCCTAGGACCACCATTCCAGCAAGGGTAAGGGGCAGGAAGAGAGCTAGAAAGTAGGCGGCCAACGACCCCACTGCCAGGCCAATCACCACGCCCCAGCTTATGCGCTCTTCAACGGTCAGAGGAAGAGGGAGTCTGTAGGTGGCCAATCCGGCCGCCGTTGTAGCCACGAGGAGAAAAACGACGCTCAGTATCATGCTCTATTTAGATGCTTTGGGATATCGAGTGCTCACTCATCATACAACCAATTGGCAACACGCGCAAGAGCCTCTGTTGTGCTTCCCAGACAGGGGTAGACATTTCCCTACTATTCTCGGTGAAGCAGTTGATGAGCGAAGCATCTCTTTTCCCCAAGACAAGAGATAGCGCAAGAAGACAACCTGCTTAGCACCTTTGCGTTCGGCCTGCCCCCGACATCGACCGTCCTTCGCTTTGTGTGAGCACCAGACTTGTCTGTTCTTCTCCCGGGCTTTCATCTTGACCTTGTTGGGCGGGGAGGGCACCAAGCGGGATCCTTGGGCTCCTCTGAGGGCCCCTGGAGGCGGCCCAGATGGTGATGCAGAGCGTCATGGGGAAGGCCCCTTGTCAACTGCATTCTTCAGACCGCGATGCGAGGGGTAGAAGAGTCCTACGCCGAGTGAACAGCGCCCCCATATTCTCGCCTATTCGACCAGCCTCATATACCCAATGCTGTACTTACCATGGCCTCTTAGAGGAAGTATTCTAACCCGGTCATATCCCTTGCGTACCGCTTCTGCCGGAACATCAACAAAATGAATAGCTAATCCCCCTCTCGGAATGGGGCGTGCCCAAATAGTTTGGCTCGCAAGTTCCCGATCTTCATGAAAATAGATAATTTGGTAATTGTCGTCGTGATCTAAGCCAATTTCTATGCGTCCAGTGTGGTATTGCTTTCCCAAGTTGATTTCAATACCGCTATTAGAAAGCACAATGTTACCCTCCTGATCCGCCGGTGTCCCTTCAGCCTTCGGTTTGTCGATCTCCGAGAGGTCTACATGCAACATAGAAGGGTAGCGATAGAAATCAAAATCGATAAGATGGTTGTATTTCCCCACATTCATGTTCCATATCTCGATCAATCTTCTCATATCGACCATCTCACCGCGGGTAATAAGAGATAGCTTATCGTAATAGGCAGCCAAGTTGCTGTCGGTCATAGCGTTGCGCCCCGAATCTAACGTCCGCAAATAGTGATCGGGTATTTGCCGACGAAAATGACCAATACGCCAATCTGGATTTCTTTTAGCAGGCAACCTAGCCAGGAGTGGATCGGCTAAGGCAGCGGGATCTACAACGTGCACCTTTGGCCCAGCATAGAAGCCAAAAAACCCGATGCCGCCCCGTCTAACGACGGATGGACCCTTAGTTCGCGCCTGCCGTCCCTCCACTGCCCAGGGGTGATTCGGCACCTCGATGTTCCGCCTGGCTTTGAGGAGGCCGGTGTACTGATAGTAATACCCCCGCTCATCTGAAATGCCTTTGTCATCCATCAATTGCGTATGCTTCAAGCCGTACTGAGCATCACTGAGCAAGGGCGGATAGGGTGAACTGAGACCAACGAGAACGACCGCAAGAAGGGCCGGCAATCCCGTAGACCGAAGGGACATAAAATGACAACGCGAAAGGAGGACCACGGCGCAGAACAGCGGGGCGGCGAAGAAGCGGCCACTCATAAAATCGCCCCCGATCTTGACCACATAGAGCAGGTATAACCCGATACCCACAGCAACAGGCAAGTTCCGCCATTCTTTCGTCAAGAAAGGAGTCGTGATCCCGCTTGCGATAATTAAGAGGGATAGGGGGTCCATACTGATAGAATTCAGGAAATAATAGAGCCCCTGCTGCGCCAGTTGGGATCCAGGGATACCTGTATTCAGTTTTGCATAGAATGGATTGGGGAAGGGAGTGCCGTAATAGAAAAGCGAAAAACATTCCCAGAGTATGAACGGCAGGAAACCCAATAGTACGGCTGACAATCCCTTCCGTCTATGCAGTTCAAAGAATGCATACGCAAGAGCGGGAAGAAAGAGCAGGATGGTGTCCATCCTGTTTAACGTTCCGATTGCCGCGATTAGGGATAGGAGAAAAAGCGTCCTAAGATTAGTCTTAGATTCGAGATAGACAAGGAGGAATGCGGCCAAAACCAAATGGGTCATCGGATTCTCCAAGCCTGAGGTTGAATAATCTACGAAGGCTTTAGAGAATGTCAGAATTGTAATCCCCAGCAACGCAGCCGTTGAGGATCTGGCAATCCTGAGGGCAAAAAGCAGGACAGCCAGTAGAGAAACTCCAATGGATAGAAGTTGGCTTGAGTATAGTATTTCCTGCGTAAGGCTATATAAGGGCGTCAACAAGAACATCCACAATGGATTGGTATAGGCTTGGACCCTTTCTGCCGTATTCCACGTTAGTCCGTGCCCATGGACAAAATTATCAATCGTTCTAAAAGTGATGTAGGCATCGTCGCATACCCAGGCAGTCCTAAGCAAAACAACGGCAAAGAGTAAAACAAAGAGTATTACAAGTAGATTTTCATCCTTGTTTTTGAAAGCCATGATGAACCCACTACCCAAAGAGCGGATCACCTCACTCGGGTGGAAGAAGTGACAGGCTTATTTGAGAGAGTGAAAGGCATGCTTCCTTCGCCTGGCCTGCCCTCGCCCCCACCCCTCGCAGAGTAACATTCCCCTCGGAGCACTCAAGGCGGATCAGGTTTTCGCCTTGGGAGAGGGCAAGCGCTGAGGTGGAGAGTTCAACTCCACCTTCAACCGCTAGGCTATCAAGCAAGCGTTCGCCTGAATATATCAGCAACGTAGCGGACTCTCGGCCGACATCTCGGATAGCAAGGGATAATCGCACCTCAACGGGTGATGAGGCATAGATCCGTATCAGGGCTGGAGAGGCCATCCAACGGAAAGGGATCTCACCTTCTTGTTTCAGTGCTAGCCAGTTGTCTTGCTCGCTAACCATAGCGATGGCCAAGGGCTCTTCGGGAAGAGGCAACTCATAGGCGATGAGGGTTTTGCTCTCGTAAGTCCGCGAAAGACCTTCGAGAGCGGCATCGACTTCCTTGGCCATTGTGGCCCCCACTTTTTTCCCCATCAAATCCTTGTGGATCACCACATACCGAAAACGGAACAACTGGAATAACTCTAGGTCGCTGATTCCCTGTTGAACAATGTCAGTTATCTCCTCCTCGCCCTTTTCCATGTACCGTTGGAACCCCGGGATATCGTATAGAGGATAGTAAGGTTGGCGCGATAGATAGCCATCGAAGATAGGCAACCCATGAAGAGTTTGATAGTACATATATCGGGGCCTCCGCCAACTCCTCGGTCGCGCCACCGGCATATCCAGTACCCCGTACTCTATGGACGAGTGGGAGAGGGTGGCATAAAAGGGATCTGGGGGAGGCAACTTGGTCATGGGAAAGGGTGCGGTCAGAAACTCTACCACCACCAGAGTTCCGGCCAGGATGGGCAGCAATTGACCCCTAAGCATCCATGCTAGTCTCCCTTTGGCTATCCTACTCGATAGAAAGCGCAGGCCAAGGGCCACCAGCACGGCCAGACTGAGCATAGTCATGATGTTCAGCCGATTAGGGTAGCGGGAGACTCTCATAGAGGGCACCAATTGGTAGAGGATTACATAGGGCGGCAGGGGGATGCGAAGGCCGAAGTCGGTGAACCTACCCTGACCGTTTATCTTCAGGATGGGTCCTAGGGCCAGCACGAAGAAGAAAAGGGCTGCCACCAACCAGAACCTGGCCTTGCGCCGCAGAGAGGCGTCAACCAGACTTAAACAAGCCAAGGCTAGGACTGAGTAGCCCATGAAATTCTTGCCCCGTCCAAGTGGGAAGTCGCTGCGCAATCTAGCAGCATACTCTCCCCAAAGAAAATGATCCTTCGAAGGCACGAAGAAGGAGAGGAGGTCTGGCGTGTTATAGAGCGTCTCCCATGGGAGCGGCACCGCGTAGGTCTCACGCGATAGTTCCTTCACCATGGGCACCAGAACCGGCAAGGCCAGGATGAGAAAGAGCCCCGTTATCACCATGGGCCGCAATAGCCCCCACACTTTCTGGAGACTTCTCTCTTTCCATATCTCATAGGCTAGCACTATCACCGTGAAGAGGAGGAGATAGAGTGTGTAGGACCAATCTGTTAGCGAGGCCACCAAAAGGACAAGACCGGCGCCCACGGCGTTCCGGTCCCTCTTCTCCCAAACTGCCTTCAGCAGGAACAATATGTAGAGCGGCAGCCACTGTAGCGCCACCCAGTTCAGGCGTCCCGTTGCGTGCCATAAATGAAAAGTACAGAAGGTAAAGATCATGCCCGAGACGAAAGCGCTAGGCTTATCCTTCACCAAATAGTCAACCAATAGAAAAGTGAAATACCCACTCAGAACGAAGGAGAGAACAACTATAGAGTTGTAAGCCGCTATGGGCCCGAACAGGAATTGCAAGGGAATGGAGAGCAAGCAGTTGGAGAGGCTAAGGGTATGAAAGTAGAGGCTGACCCCGAAGGGGTGGTAGAGTAGAGGGGTATGGAATGGACTGGTGAAAAGATCGAGCAACGCTGTCTTTGCCCACCAGAGGTTCCAATACCACTGCCAAACGTCCTGCGCCCTGGCGAGGCCGATGATCTCCCTGCCAAAGCGAGAATACAAGGGGTAGGTAAAGAGGCCGGTCAAACCCAGATATCCCAACAAGACAGCGATGTGAGTGAGGGCGGGCCTCACCCGGTCAGGGAGAGACCAGCCACCCATTTGTGCAAATTTGATCTTCTCTCCTAGGCCTTCTCTCTTCACTTGGGTTCCCCGTCAATCAGCCTAATCCGGCAGTCTGAATTGATGCCCCAAAGAGGAAGGCTGCCCTCCTCCCACCTCAAGAGGTGGCATGTTAGGGGGCAGCCTCTCTTATCCTTCTCAATTCCAAATCTACCCTGAAAAGGTAGGTTTACTCTTCCTTGTAGCGGCTCCGCAGCGCCAAGCCGGTACCCATGAGCAGCAGCGATATCAACGTCGTCACCATTGAGGGTGCGAGGGGCATCCCGCCGGTCACCGGCAGCCTCTCCACTCCCAACACCTCTACGAGAGGGGTCGGCGTCGGAGGCACGGGCGTAGGCGGCACAGGCGTCGGTGTAGGCCCCGCTGGCGGAAATCCGCAATTGCGGGTGCGAATCTCATCATCGCCAACCTGGTTCTCTCCCGCCTTCACCCAGTACGTGATGCGCATGGTGCGCTGGCCGGTCCCTCCAAGGTCCCAATCATCGCGGAAAGACTTGCTTCCGATGAAGGTACCACTCTCCTCGAACTCCTTGTGTCCATCGAGTCTCACTCTAATGTAGTACTCGGCTGTGACATCGGAGGAGAAATCAGCCCACCAAGCGGTACAACGAGCGTTTCCATCGGCGGAGAGTGCGGGGGCTGGACTAGGCGTAGGTGTGGGCGTAGATGTAGGTGTAGGCGTAGGCGTCGGTGTGGATGTAGGTGTAGGCGTAGGCGTCGGTGTGGATGTAGGTGTAGGCGATGGACTTGGTGATGGGCTGGGCGATGGTGATGGGCTAGGTGACGGCGATGGGCTGGGCGATGGCGATGGGCTAGGTGACGGCGATGGGCTGGGCGATGGCGATGGGCTGGGTGACGGACTTGGCGATGGACTAGGTGACGGCGATGGACTTGGCGATGGCGATGGGCTGGGTGACGGACTTGGCGATGGACTAGGTGACGGCGATGGACTTGGCGATGGCGATGGGCTGGGCGATGGACTTGGCGATGGACTAGGCAATGCCCCTTCCACCCGATAGTTGTCACCCTTGGTGTCTACCTTGACCCCGTACTCACCGCAGTCGTCGGCCTGCACCGTGTAAGCATTGAAACAGAAGTCGCCTTCCCCGTCAGCTACGACGGTGCCGTCGGCTACGACAGTATTCGGGTCGCAGGACGCCCCGCCAGGCTTACCCTCGATCGACCAGTCCAACTCCTCGCCGGGCTCGAAGCCCGAGCCGTTGATGTAGACGTCGTCCCCGATCTGAAAGTGGTTCACATCTTGAGTTATGTCGCCGCAGTCATCTCGGGTTGTCCAGATGGCTCCCGATCCGCTTACTGCTGTCCGAGCCGCCGGCTCTGCCGCCAGGGAGACGCTGCTCAGCAGGATGCTAAGGATTAGGAGAATCGTGCCTGACGAGAATAGGATGTTGCCGAGACGTTTCTTCATGCTCCCTCACTTTCTTGCCGGCCTCTAAATAAACGAAAACCGGCTACGGATTCTTTGCGTAGCCGGTTGCACCACTGGCTCCCCATCGCTCAGGTGCCCAGACTTGAGCGACGATTCATTGCCTCTACGCGGACCTAGAAAATCAATAACAGAAGTACAAACTGTAGTACCTTGGTACCATTATACAACGAAAATGCTCAAGAGTCAAGTCTCGCCAACGGTTTTTGGTTAAGGTTCGGTTAAGATAACCCTATGATAGCGTCTCGCTCAGGGTTTCACGGCTGAATCTTCGTCGTTCGAAGAGATAGCCGAAGCCACGAACATTCAGGATATGAGCCGGCTTTTCGGGAACGGCCTCGATCTTCTTTCGCAGGTTGTGGATATGCACCTTCAGCAACTTGCGGGCCTCCCCAGAAGAGCAATCGTAGCCCTGTACCTGCCTCACCAGGCTCCGATAGGTGAGAGCACGCCCGGAGTTGTTCAACAGACAACGCAGTATTTCGAACTCAGTAGGCGTGAGATCCACTGGCCGACCCTCCACCCTCACTTCGCGCCGAAAGACGTTTATGACCAGTCTGCCGATATCGAACTGTCCAGCATGGCCTGGCCGGGCCAAACCCACACGACGCAACAAGGCATATAACTGGGCCAGAAACATCCGCGTGGTGAAAGGCTTGAGGAGATGGGCGTCGCCCCCGGCATTTAGACTGCGGGCCAAGACAAATTCCTGCCCTCTTCTCCCCACCACAAGCAAAGGAGCAATGGTCCGCTCTCGTATTTCCCTGCACAGGTCGTGCTCCCAACTGCCCGGTGAACCTAGGCCCAAGACCACGGCATCTGGGCGTTCTTCATCGAGGTGCCGCAGAGCCTTCTCCCCTTCTGTGGCAATGCAGGATTCGATCTCCCGCGCTTGGAGGATTTTGGCCATGCGATCCGCTATTCGCTTATCGGAATCGATTACCAGAATCGTAGTCATCTGGCAGGTCTCCTTCTGAGCCCCTGAATCGATTTCCTAACCGGTTCCCCATCGCTCAGGTGCCCAAACTTGAGAGATAATTCATAGCCTCTACTTTAAGTTCGCTTCGGTTATCGCCGGTGGCAATAGTACTTTAGTACCATTACAGAACTAGTATAGCGTAGGAGAGGTTGCTTGTCAAGGCACTGGGCCAAGAAGCGATGATTTATCGATCTGTCGGGCCGGAAAGGTGGACGAGGGGCGGCTTACCAAAAAGGTCTCCAAGTTGGAGACCTCTCTTTTGAGGGGTAAGGAGAGTGGGCCCTCGTGGATTCGAACCACGGACCTCGCCCTTATCAGAGGCGTGCTCTAACCAACTGAGCTAAGGGCCCATAAAAGTAGTTATTCCAGCGCACCAGGACTCGGTGCCGCGCCCCCCGGCAGTTCCCTTATCCTTCTGGCTATCTCCCTCGTGTTCTCCTCGATATCTAGGAATACCTGCATCCCCTCGGCGAAGGCCAGGAGGGTTATCCCATAGAGGACGGTCATGATCAGCCCCATTATGAGCGTGACTATAGCCCCGATTATCCCCCCGGCCGTCATCCGTGCTCCGGGAACATACCCATACCCCATGAAACCTCTAAACCACCCTGATCCTGGAGCCGTTATGGCGAAGGCAGCAAAGGCGCAGGAGGAGAGGAGACCGACCACGATGACGATCCAGCCTAGGACTCGATAGACGGTAGCCACGATGCGGAGAACGCGATATCTCATAGTTGGTTCCTCCGGGGTCATGACTAAAAAAGCCTATCTTGCAGATAGGCCCCTTTTACCTTAACAACTGAGGAGTGATAGGAAGGTCGTGCCTTGGGTGGACATCCCACCGAAGCGGGATGATTGACCTTGGAGATAGGCTCTTGGCCCGCAGGCTTCGAGCAAATTCTCCCTAGAAAGGAGGTGATCCAGCCGCACCTTCCGGTACAGCTACCTTGTTACGACTTCGTCCCAGTTGCCAGCCCCACCTTCGACGGCTGCTTCCCCCCGAAGGGGGTTAGCCCGCCGGCTTCAGGTGTTGCCGACTCCCATGACGTGACGGGCGGTGTGTACAAGGCCCGGGAACGTATTCACCGCAGTATTGCTGACCTGCGGTTACTAGCAACTCCAGGTTCATGGAGTCGAGTTGCAGACTCCAATCCCAACTGAGACCGGCTTTTTAGGATTAGCTCCGCCTCGCGGCTTGGCAACCCGTTGTACCGGCCATTGTAGCGTGTGTGTAGCCCAGGACATAAAGGCCATGCTGACTTGACGTCATCCCCACCTTCCTCCGAGTTTTCTCGGCAGTCTCGCTAGAAAAGTACAACTAGCGACAAGGGTTGCGCTCGTTGCGGGACTTAACCCAACACCTCACGGCACGAGCTGACGACAGCCATGCAGCACCTGTGCTGGCTCCTGACTTAACAGGTCGTCCCCCTTTCGGGTTTCTACTTCCAGCATGTCAAGCCCTGGTAAGGTTCTTCGTGTTGCATCGAATTAAACCACACGCTCCGCTGCTTGTGCGGGCCCCCGTCAATTCCTTTGAGTTTTAGCCTTGCGGCCGTAGTCCCCAGGCGGGATACTTAATGCGTTAGCTGCGGCACTGGTGGGGTCAATACCACCAACACCTAGTATCCATCGTTTACGGCGTGGACTACCGGGGTATCTAATCCCGTTCGCTCCCCACGCTTTCGCGCTTCAGCGTCAGGTACAGCCCAGGAGGCCGCCTTCGCCACTGGTGTTCCTCCCGATATCTACGCATTCCACCGCTACACCGGGAATTCCACCTCCCTCTGCTGCCCTCAAGCGCCCCAGTATTGAACGCACCCTTCCGGTTGAGCCGGAAGATTTCACGCCCAACTTAAGACGCCGCCTAGACGCCCTTTACGCCCAATAAATCCGGATAACGCTTGCGTCCTACGTTTTACCGCGGCTGCTGGCACGTAGTTAGCCGACACTTATTCCTCCCGTACCGTCCTTCCTCGTCCGGGAGAAAAGGGCTTTACGATCCGAAGACCTTCTTCGCCCACGCGGCGTTGCTGCGTCAGGGTTTCCCCCATTGCGCAATATTCCTCACTGCTGCCTCCCGTAGGAGTCTGGCCCGTGTCTCAGTGCCAGTGTGGCTGACCGTCCTCTCAGACCAGCTACCCGTCATAGCCTTGGTAGGCCATTACCCTACCAACTAGCTGATAAGCCGCAGGCCCCTCCCAAAGCGCCGAAGCCTTTGACCCCGCAACCGAATGCGGGACCACATGGGGTATTAGCCACCGTTTCCAGTAGTTATCCCCCTCTTCGGGGCAGGTCACCTACGTGTTACTCACCCGTTCGCCACTAACCAAGGAACCTCACGGGCTCTTCCGGGACGAACCCTTCCAAAACCCGATCAACAGCCCCTCGGTTCGTTCGACTTGCATGTGTCAGGCACGCCGCCAGCGTTCATCCTGAGCCAGGATCAAACTCTCCGTTAAAGTTTCTCAAAGTTTGGGCCCAAGGTCAGTGCCTTCCTACCACTCTTCAGTTGTTAAGGTACAACCCTCTGCGCTACGATAGTAGCACAGATGAGATACGTTGTCAAGAGGGAACTAAAAACCGCCGACTTGCGGCGGAGGCGAAAAGCCTATCTAGTTGTGAGCGCTTCGCTGGCTTCCACCTCCCTTCCCTCAGTTGTTGGATCTTCTCGTCAAAAGACGGGCGAGATCAATCGATCCTAATGCACTAAAATTATACCACAAGGGGGGAAGGTTGTCAAGCGCCAGGTATCTCTCATCTCAAAATCCGCCCTAAGTAGGGCAGGTTTCCACCTGTCCTGAGCCACGCCGAAGGATACCTGCCCTTTTAGCCTAAACGTAGCGGCGCCCTTCAGGGCGACGTTTTTCTTAGATAAGGGAAAGATATGGCTTAATACCCTGAATATAGGAGAGGGGGTACTCTTCGTATGAGGTTACTATGCCCTTGCGGACAGGGTTCTCGGCGATGTAGCGGGCCAAGGCCCAGAGGTCTTCCTCCGCTCGCAGGATGTGATCATAGAACCCTCTTTGCCATAGGCGGCTCTGGGGTTTGAAGGGCGTCAGCCACTTACTGCTGGTTCCCTTGAATCGGCCCACGAAGGTTTGCAGCGGAATGGTATCTTGCAGGGGTTGACAAAGCAGGTGCAGATGATCGGGCATGAGGCAGAAGGCGAAAAGTTCATAATCTAAGGTCTGGGCGTGGTCGATAAGGCAGCGCAAGGTGATGACAGCCGGTTCAGGATCGACGAAGAGAGGATAGCGGTTATAAGTCGTAGTGGTGACGTAGTAGATGAATGGCTGGGCGTAATCAGAATCGGGAAGGCGAAGGGAGCGACGCCGGCGATACGTCTTGTATCGAGGGAGATCGTTTTCGGATGGCATAAATGGCATAGTACTCTGTAGCGTCGCCCTCTAGAGCGACGTTTTCTTGCCTTTTGTAGCGTCGCCCTTTAGGGCGACGTACAATCTTCCCCGTGTCATTGGTGATCCCCTCTTGACAATCTAGAACATCTGTACTATAATCCTTATTGGGATTTGGTCATTTCTCATTCCGCCAGGGTGGTCGTTTCCCATATTTTTTTAAACCACCTCCCCCACGCCTAGAGGGGATACATATTTCACCTGCCCTCTACCTCTTCCTCTAGCCGGGCGAAGAACTCGGCCATGAACCGATGTCGCTCCTGGGCGATCTCCTTGGCCGTCGCTGTGAAAAGGCTATCTTTCACCTTCCTCAGTTTCACTTCGAACTCGATGGGCGCGCTATGCTCGGCGGTCAAAGGGTTCTTCTCCGCCGAGGCGTCCTCTGGGACCTCCGTCCAGAGCCTCTGCCCTAACTTTCCAGCGATCATATAGGCTCGGGCTACGCCGATAGCACCGATGGAATCCAACTTGTCCGCGTCGTAGAGGACCTGAGCCTCTAGGGTCTTCGGTCTGACACCGCCTCGGAAACGATGGGCCTCTATGGCGTGGGCGACAGCCTCCACCTTCTCGGAAGCCCAGCCCGAAAGGATCTGCCGCACCCTCTCCGCCCCCGCTTGAGCATGGCATCCGCCGCCTTGCATCTCTTGGGAGCGGTATATATCGTGCAGGAGGGTGGCTATGCGCACGATCTCCATATCCGCCCCCTCGGCGGTCCCTACCCGCTCCGCCAGGCGCAAGACCCGAAGGACGTGGTCGAAATCATGGGCTCCCTCGTTCCCCTCGTAATAGACCCGCGCCCCCTCCACGCTAATCAATCGAGAACCTCCTTCAGTCTCTCTTCGTTATAGGCGTAGCAGGTGTTTCCAAGATAGGGTCTCCCCAGCCTCAGCCTCTCCTCCTCGCTCAGTTTGGCGAAATCACGACTATCGATCCCCAAACTCTCTGCCACCAGCGCGGCCGAGGCCAGACGGATGGCGTGAACCGCTAACTCCACCAGATGTACACACCCCGTCTCACGCCCCAACCTCTCGGCTGCCTTTTTCACCACCCCTCTCTCCACCACCAACCCCACCAGGCTAGGCAACCGGCCCAAGGTCTCTGTGCATATCCCGAAAGGCGTCTTGGACATCTCTGCCCTCGCCTCCACGACCTTTCGCTCCTGGATATCGAAGGTCAAAAAGACCCGGGCGCTATGGTCCAGATCGAGAAGGGAGGCTTCAACCAGAATCCTCCCTTCCCCTATACGCCGAACGATGCTGTTGATGTTCCGTTGATAGATCTCCATACTAAGCCCCTTGTGGATTGACTAGCCCGAAGGTCTGAGTTTGCCCAAGAAGAAACGCCGGGCGTTGGCGAAGTGAAGAGGAAGACGCCGCCAGGTATCGAGACTGAAAAGGCGCTTCAAGATACGGCTAGGACGCAAGTAAAAACGTCTATAGGCCTCATGCCACTTCCTTTCCACCAGTTCCGCCGTCATCTCGCCGATGGCGAAACGAGCCTTCTCATCGTGGATAGCGAAATCGCGCCAGTCTCGACTGAAAAGGTTGCCCTCATGCAGGATTATCTCGTAGAGCTCGGTCCCCGGATAGGGGGCAGCGATCATGAAGTTGGCCAGATCGGGGTCCAACTCCAAGGCCAAACGTATAGTTGCCTCCATGGTCTCCTCCGTCTCCGTGGGCATGCCGAAGATGAAGAACCCCATAGTCTCTAGCCCCACCCTTTTGGACCAGCGGAAGGCGCGTCTCGCCTCTTCGATGGTCTGTCCCTTCTTCATATAGTTCAGCACTCTCTGGCTCCCGCTCTCCACTCCGAACCCCACCCGCTTGCAGCCCGCCTCCTTCATGAGATGCAAAAGTTCCTCATCTACGTTATTCGCCCTGATCCCGTGGATGGTGATCCAAGGGATATGATTGAGCCCCTCCTGGATAAGGAGGCGACAGATCCTCTTGGCCCGCTTAGCGTCCAGAGTCATCACGTCATCGGTGATGCCGATCTCCGTGGCCCCTAGATCCTTCACCAGCCAGCGCCATTCGGCTACCACATTCTCCGGCGAGCGGGGACGCCAGGTACGGCCGGTTATAGCCTTGGAGCAGAAGATACACCCATAAGGGCAGCCTCGCGAGGTAACGATGGTATAAGCCCTAGCGTTGGGGTCCAACCCATCGGTGAGGGGCTGGAGGTTGGTGTACCCTTCGATCTTGAGTAGGTGATGGGCGGGGAAAGGGAGCGAATCCAAATCTTCCGGCAGGGGCCGAGAGGGGTTATGAACTGCCGTCTCTTTCTTAAAAGAGATACCCTGAACTCCCTCCAAATCGCTTCCCTCCTCCAGGGCTTGTGCCAACTCTACGATCGTCTCTTCGCCCTCCCCCCGGACCACGATGTCCACTCCTGGCCGCTCCAAGGACTCGTCGGGCAGAAGCGTAGGATGAGGCCCACCCAGAACGGTGACCGCGTCCCTTTCCTTCGCTTGAGCTGCCACCTCCCAAGCCTCATAGATGAGGGGCGTCACGGCGGTTACCCCCACCAGGTCGAACTTCCCTCTATCCAAGACGCGGCCCAAAGGCTCCATCTCCACCACCGCATCGTAGATCTCGACCTCGTGACCTGCGCCCTCCAAGACAGCAGCCAAGTACCCCAGGCCCAAGGGGATATGCTTTCTTGAACTCCAAACGGTGGACTTGGGGCCGACGAGAAGAATCCTCATCTAGGGCTTCTCCTAACCACTGACTTCCCCCTCCCAGACCTCCTCGGTCTCCATGGCCGGTGATGCGACCCTACGCTTCCGCCACCATATGATCCCACCGGGGAGGCTGGTTAGAATGATTATGACCTGGATGATGAGGGACAAAGAGAGCGACTTCACCTCCGGCACCCCCACCAGGTTGAAGAAGAAGACGTAGGCGCTCTGATTCAGCCCGATGCCCCCTACGGAGACGGGGATGAGCAGCACGAAGGCGATGAGGGGGTTGAAAAGAAAGATGTAGAGAAGAGAGATGCCGCCCCCCAAAGCGAGGACTATGAGATAGTTGACGAAGTTAGTGATGATAAGGACAGAGGCGGAGATGAGAAAGGCTTTTCCCAAGGCATCGTAACTATGGCGATAGAAACCGAGGGCTTGCGAGAGGCGACGATAGAGGGGAGCCAAGCCCAAAAGCCAGGGGAGGTCGAAGAGCCGTTCCAGCAAGGCTCGCAGGCGACGGCTGAGGAGCAAAGCAAAACCTATCACGAAAAGGATAAGAGCCATAACCGTGGCCACCATTAAGAGGCGGAGGCTGGCTAACCCTGTGAGATAGGCAGCGATGACGGCCATGGCTGCGGCTATGGAGATGAAGGCGATGAGCCCCACCAGGCGATCCATTAGGACGGATATAGCCGCCTCGGCGGTCTGCTCTGTGTGGCGGGCCAGGCCGTACCCCCGCACCAGATCGACCCCCACCACGTTGGTGGGCACGAAGTTCCCGAAGAAGAGCCCCGCGAAGGTGTAAGAGAGGAGGCTCAAAAGAGGTACCTCTATCCTCTGGGCTCGCAGTAAGATCTGCCACTTGAAACAACCTAGGGTGATGGCTGAGAAATAGAGGGCTAGGGCTAAAAGAAGATACCAGTAGTTGGCTGAACCGATAGCCCCCGCCACCTTCTCCAGTTCCACACGGCTGAAGAGGTAAAAGATCAACCCCAGGCTGATGAGTACCTTCAAGAGAAAAATAAGTCGGTCTTTCAAGGGTGAGACCTCACAAGAGAACGCTTTTCAAGCAGGTAGTGGGAGTCACTCCTGGGAAGAGGAACCTCCTTCCTCTGAGTCACCGCTATCCACCTTCTTCGTCGTCCAGGCGATATCCCACACCACGTGCTTCTCACCCCGCACATAGTAGTCATAGGCTCCAAGGATGCGGGAGTAAGCCTCCACGGTGGCCATTAAACCCAAAGCCCATATGAGACGTAAAGCGCCCCAAACCTCGCCTATGGCCAGCCGCAGAACTCGAGGGGTATCCAAACTAGAGACCCGATAACCGTACTTCCGCTTCAGGTGCAGATGTCCAGCGTAATTGCGGCGCCTCTGTGTTATGAAGTCACTCACCGTGTGGGGGCCCATGCTGAAGACCACGGCATCGGGGGCGTATCGGACCTGCGTGCCCCGCTGAATGACCAAGGCCTCTACGAAGGCCTCGTCCATAGCCACATCGGGGGGGATCTGATTGAAGACCTTGCGAAAGGCAATCAACTCCCCCAAGCGAGGGATCTCCAAGCACAAAGCATGCTCCATCTTAAGCCGCAGATGAGAGAAGTAGTCGACGATATGATCGGGGGCGTTCACTGCCACCTTCTGGGCCCCGGTCATACCCACCTGGGGGTCTTTGAACATGCGAACCAGGTTCTCTATGCTATCCTCCCGGGGGAGGGTATCGCCGCTCTCCACCACACAGATATCCTCCTGGGCGTGCTGGAGAAAGAGATTCACCGCTGAGGTCTTCCCCTCCCGCCTCTCCTGAACCAGGAGTTTTACGCGGGGGTCCCTTTCCATGAACTCCTCGACAATCTCCTCGGTTCTATCCGTGCAACCGCTGGCCACCACGATTATCTCCCTGATCTCCACCTCGTGGAGGTGTTGATCCAAGATCGCCTGAAGGAGGCGGCCGATATTGGCCTCCTCGTTGTGGGCCGTGATACCCACGCTGCATTTTATCCTCTCGGCGATCTCATCCACTGTTCCAACTCCTTTAGCGGGTCGCTGCAGCGAGTGGTTAGGTGCTTTGTTCATTGCTCAAAACCCACATGTCCGCCTTAGAAAAATATCTGAATGCCCTCTTGCCGTACTCTTCGCTAAGTTTAGCGGTATAGCTCCTAAGCGCCTTGAGTGCGGCGACGCCACCAGCACTATCGTCAAAGGCCATCTTCATGAGCCATCCCTTTTTCCTCAACGCCCCCCCTGGCGTCAACCATCCACTCTCCATCAACGGGACGATTTTACAGTGCACCCCATAGTCTTCTAGAGTTCTGAAGTAGTGCTTCACCACCCTTGAATAATCCGAGGAAGATGGGATCTTCTGCGCCGCATAAGTCTCGCTGTCAACTACGAGGTGTGAACCGCCTTCCTCCTTGAACTCACCAAAGAGACCGAACGTCCACAACAACTTCAAGATGTACTGCTTTTCTTTCTTAAGCGCCGTCTGCCGAGCGTATGTGTTGCCGCTGATGGTTTTTATGGTCGCCAAGAGCTGATAGAGGTCTTTGAATGCCGACATTTCTTCCTTGGAGAAAGATATGTCATGGGGGAAGTCCACGATTCCAGGTTCTACAGAAAGTTTGGTTATCTCCACTATCTCTTCCAGGCCGAGGGAGGCGCGTATTTTGTCCAGATGCTTCATGCCTTCATAGGGCTCTATGAAAGTGAGATAATCTCCCTCAGGTATCGAGGTCCCTAGTCGAGCAGCGATTTTCTCCCTTGTGTCCGCCGCAAGGGAAACCATCCCCACGTCTTCACACTTGGGGTACGCAGAGCAAAGCGCGCAGGTCTCGACGCCGTTTCTCACTGCGCATCTTCGCACATAGCAGTTCTGATAGCGTACCGGGTTCTCATCGTCTGGCGCCTGGCAACCGTCGCAGAGGCGAAGCTTGCCAGGACTCAGTCGAAAGCCAAGGTACTTCTCCCACCCGTGACTACATCGCTGCCTGTCCTCGTCGGTTTTTAGGTTTTCTCTGTAAGATGGGCAGCGACCGCAGTTGCAACCGCATTTGGCAAATAAGTCGCTCATTTCGTGTCCTCGTTGCGGGCCGTGATGCCCACGCTGCATTTTATCCTCTCGGCGATCTCATCCACTGTGCCAACCCCTTAGAGCCCGAAGCCCTAGGAAACCGCCATAGGCTCCAGAAATAGCTCCAGGAATATCTCGTCATCGTATTGTCCATCTATCTTCACCTGTCTCGATGCCCTGCCTATCTCCACGAACCCCAAACCCTTATAGAAACGCAGAGCTCCCTCGTTGCTGGCCCTAACGTAGATGAGGATCTTCTCGTAGCCGCACTGCCTGGCGAAAGAGAAGGTTCTCTCTACCAAAGCCTGACCGATGCCCTTTCTCCTGTAATCCCGCAAGACGAAAGTGCCCATGATGCCCACATGCTGCATGCTGCCGGTGTACTTTGCATATCCGTCAATAGTTTGGACTCCCACGATCTGGCCGTTGACTTCGGCCAGGAACATAGCCTCCCGGGGGCCGAGGGAAGCGATGAAAGAGCGCTCCTCTTCCACGCTTAAGGGGGTGTCAAAGGCCGAGTAGCGCCTCTCGGCTATTACCAAGTTCAGAACCTCCGCCACACCAGCAGCATCCTCGGGGGCTGCCTGTCTTATCCTAATCTCCATCGCTCAAACATTAGGCTAAGCCATTATCGTCCGCCAGGCCATCCGCACCGTGCGCGGGAAATCCAACCAGGTCTTCTTACGAAACAGGGTACGCGCGATGCGGCTGGGGCGCAGGTAGAATCGCCTGTAGGCCTCTCTCCACTTCCGCTCCACCAACTCCGCCGGAAGGCCGTCCATCTCGAAAGTGGGCTTATCCTCAAAGAAGGCGTAATCGTCCCAATCTTGGGCCAAAAGCCTCCCCTTCTCCAAGACTACCTCTCTCATCTCCGTGCCGGGGAAAGGAGTAGCCATAGAGAAGTTGGCCACCAAGGGGTCCAGTTCGCAGGCGAAGCGGATAGTGTCCTCTATCGTCTCCTCCGTCTCCCCCGGCAGGCCGATGATGAAAAAGCCTATGGTCTCCATTCCCACGCTCTTTGCCGCCTTGAAGGCAGCCCGGATCTCTTCTAAAGTCAGGCGCTTATCGATAACCGTATCTAGGATCTCCTGATTCCCGCTCTCCACCCCAAAAGCGGTACGGATGCAGCCCGCCTCTCGCATCCTGCCCAGGAGTTCCTCATCCACTAGGTTAGCCCGGATACCGTTGATCATTATCCAGGGGACATGGTTTAGCCCTTGGGAGATGAGGAGATCGCAGATGGCGAGAACCCGCTTCCGATCGATGTTAAAGGAGTCGTCTAATACGCCGATCTCCTTGGCTCCTAGATCTTTTACCAACCAGCGCCACTCAGCCACCACGTTCTCTGGGGAGCGCATCCGCCAGACCCGGGGCAAGATTTGGGAACAGTAGGTGCAACGGTAAGGGCAACCACGGGAGGTTATGATGCTGAAACTCTTCCCCTCGATACTATCTAGCGTGGGCTGGAGATTGGTGTACCGCTCCATCTTGAAGAGGTGATGAGCCGGGAAGGGGAGGCTATCTACATCGGCGATGGGCGATCGGTCGGGGTTATGGATCACCCTCCTATTTTGGCGGTAACTGATCCCTTCGACTTCCTCTAACGAGGCCCCCTTCTCTAACCTTTGGCAAAGATCGACCCAGATGGCCTCGCCCTCGCCCCGAACCACGATATCCACCTCCGGCCGCTGGGCCGACTCTTCGGGAAGCAGCGTGGGGTGTGGCCCGCCCAGGACGATGGGGAGAGCCATCTCGGCCTTTATCTCCTGGGCTACCAGCCAAGCCGCCTTGATCTGGATGGTGTTGGCCGTTATCCCTACCAGATCAGGTCGCTCTTCTCTCAGAACCTGAGATAGAGGCGTCTCCTCCACCTCCATATCGAGGATCCGCACCTCATCTCCCTGCTCCTCGGAGACGGCCGCTAGGTAGGCCAAACCTAAGGAAGGGCTAGTACGCACCTCTATAGGCAAGTTAGCCTTGGGGTTAATGAGGAGTATTTTCATCTCTAGGGCTATTATACCAAATGGCACCCTAAACGGCTAGAAAGACTAGCCTTATTGGGGGAGACTAAAGGGGAAAAGATATGTGGTCGTATTAGGAGAAGGCTCTCACTCCTAACTCTCCACCAGTCGGACTACTGTGACCCCATCGCCGCCTTCGTTCGCCTCCCCGGCTCGATAGGAGGCCACCAGGGGGTGGCTTTCTACCGCTTGGCGCACTAGACGGCGCAGGGTCCCTTTCCCCCTGCCATGGATGATCTGGATGGAGGGTAATCCGCTAAGGAAAGCGTCATCCAGATACTTATCCAGCCGCCAGAGTGCCTCCTCGGCCTTCTCCCCCCTCAAGTCCAGGTAATCAGGAACCGGCTGAGAGAGGGGAAGAGAGATCGACCCCGGGGCCCTTTTCCTGGGAGAGCCTTCCCTTGCCTCTAGATCCTCTATCTTAGCCTTCACCCGGAAGGGACCTGCTTGGACCTCCACCTGGTCCCCTTCCAGGCCCACCACCTCCCCCTCCCTACCCAACCCCTCCACCCATACGGTCTCGCCGACCTTCAGTTCGCCCAGCGGAGGCCCCTTTTTAACCGCTGGAAGAGGCTGTAGTTTCTCCTCCAACTGGGTGAGTTTGGCTTCTACTTCAACCGACATCGATCTCTTTTTTGCCTCTGCCACTAAGCGGCGGCTCTCCTCCCTTGCCTCCCTCAACTCCCTCCGCGCTTGCTTCCGAGCCTCGTTGATGACCTCTCGGCGGGAGCTCTCCAAGGCTTTGAGTTCCTCCGCCAGTTCCCTCTCTCTCCTCCCGGCTTCTTCCCTTGCCGCCTTCGCTGCCTCGGCCGCCACCAGCGCCTCCTCGCGGGCCCTCCTTATATCGTCTAGATACCCCTCTACCTCCAGATCCTCCCGGGAGATGAGCCTCCTCGCCTCCCTCACTACCCCCTCATCAAGCCCCAAGCGAGTGGCTATGGCTAAGGCGTTGCTCTGGCCAGGGAGACCGATGCTCATCACGTAGGTAGGAACCAGCGTCTCTACATCGAACTCCACAGAGGCGTTCTCCACCCCAGGGGTTATATGGGCATAACTCTTCAGTTCAGAATAATGGGTAGCCACAAAGGAGGTGATCTTTCTGTGGCGGAGATGATCCAAGATGGCTCGCGCCAAGGCTGAACCCTCCACCGGGTCTGTACCGGCCCCCAACTCATCAAGCAACACCAAACACCTCTCATTGGCTCGGGCTAAGATGGTCACGATGTTAGTCAGGTGGGAGGAGAAGGTAGAGAGGCTCTGTTCTATGCTCTGCTCCTCGCCGATATCAGCGTAGACTCCCTCGAAGATGGAAAGTTCTGCCTCCTGAGCCGGGATATGCAAGCCTGACTGAGCCATTAAGGCTGTGAGTCCCACCGTCTTCAGGGAGACGGTCTTCCCCCCGGTATTGGAGCCCGTGATAACCAAGATGAAGAAATCGTCGCTGATACGGATATCGATGGGAACCACCTCTTCCAGGGGGAGGATAGGATGGCGGGCCTGGATCAAACGGAGTGTGGAACCAGGGTGCAAAAGATCCCCTTTTGGAGAGCGAAAGGGGATGAACCCTGGCTCCACGCAGGAGAGGCTGGCGCTATATCTGCCTTTGGCCAGGGCCAAATCTAACGAGGCTAAGGCTTTAAGCGCCCCCTCGATAGCCGGTATCTCCTCGGCCACTCGGGCGGTGAGCCCCCTGAGGATCCGTTCTCTCTCTTTCTCTTCCGCCAGTTGCAGTTCCCGCCACTGGTTGTTCAACTCCAAGGCGGCTAAGGGCTCAACGAAGAGAGTGGCTCCACTGGCCGATTGATCGTGTACCACCCCGGGGATCCGTCCCTTGAAATCGGCCTTGAGAGGGATGACATACCGTCCTGAGCGCTGGGTTACCATCGGCTCTTGCAAGAAGGGAGCGTTCTCTGGAGAGGATGCGAGCCGCTCCATCTTGGAAAGAAGCCTCTCATGTACCTGCTGGAGTTCCCGCCGTATCCCGGCCAGAGCCGGGCTGGCCCCATCTACCACCTCTCCCCGGTCGTTGATGGAGTGGCGGATCTCGCCCAAAAGAGCGGAGCATTCCTCGATCCCCTCAGCCATCTCTGCCAAGGTGGGGAAGAGATGGCGTAGGGAGTATAACCGCCGGCGGATAGCGGTTCCACTGGCTACAGTTTCCCGAACATCCAGGAGTTCGGCAGGGGTCAAAGGAGACTCGATAACCGCCTTCTTGAGATGAGGTCGCAAATCCTTCGCCCCACCAACCGTGAAGTGGGGTTCTATCTCCAGAAGAGACCTGGCTTCTGTAGTCTCCTGCTGCCGCCGCTTCACCTCCGCCTCGTCGGTTGTGGGGCGAAGGCGCAACGCTGACTCCTTGCCTAGGGAGAAGGAGGCGTGCTCCGCCAGACGGTGGAGGATCTGGGAAAACTCTAGAGCCCGCAACGATCTGGCGTTCATACGAGATGGAAGAAGGTAGGCAGGCCAGCGGGAAGCCAAGGGAGGATGGTACGAGCCACAAAGGTGAGATAGGTCTGGAAATCCGGCACTAGAGAGGAGGCTTCAATCGCCTGGACGAAGGCCAAGCGGACCGTATCTCCCCTCATCCACGATACCCCACTCACAAACCTAAAGATCAAGACCCCTACTCCGATCTGTACACCCACCACGAGGAACCCTATCACCATCCCTCCCAACTGATCCAAAAACCCCAGTGACGCCAGCCTGGTCTCCGGAAAGGCCTTCTGGCCCAACCAATGTAAGGTCACGTAAACCACAGCCAGGATACCCAAAAAGGCTAAAGATTCTCGGGCCACATCAGCCATCTTTGGAGCGAAAAAGTCGATCCATCTCTCCAGGGCCCCATGAAAATAAGAAGCCATCACCAGTCCGACATAGAGGGCCAAGAGGCCGGTCAGTTGGCGGAGCAGCCCTTGTATGTAGCCCACGATAACGCCTACCAAAACTAGGACCACAAGGACGAGATCGAACCAGTTCATGTTCCTCTCCTCTCTTTACTCCCGTAGTCGCGCTCCTATCGCCTCGTAGAGATGCCCTACGATCCGTTCCTGTATCTTCATCACCTCCTCGGCGGTGAGGGTGCGATCGGGGGTCCTGTAGGTGAGAGAGTAAGCCAGGCTCTTTTTGCCCTGAGGGATGGGGGTTCCCCAGTAGAGATCGAATAGCCTAGCCTCAGTCAGAAGCGCGCCCCCTGCCTCCATGATGAGTTGGTGTACCTTCCCGGCCGATATCTCTTCATCCACCACTAAGGCTATATCCTGAGTGATGGCCGGGTAGCGAGGCAGAATTTCGTAACGCCGCTCTGATGTAGCCTTTGAAGAAAGGGCATCGAAATCAATCTCTGCCAGATATACGGGCCGCTCACCTAGGTCGAAAGTCTCCCCCAGCTGCGACTCCCCCAATATCCCCACCAATGTTGGCTCCTCGCCTGCAAGAAGATGGGCCACCCTATGGGCAGAGAAGGAAGGGTGAACAGCGGGGACCAACTCATACTCCTTTATCCCCATCTCCTGAAGGAGCTTCTCTATCACCCCCTTTAGATCGTAGAAGTCTATAACCTCCCCCTCTCCCCAAATGCTCTTTTCCCCGCCTCCAGCCAGCGCCAAAGCCAGGGTATTTCTCTCCCGAGGGAGGTCACCCTCCTGGGGGAGATAGACCCGCCCGATCTCGAAGATGCGAACCTGGGACTGATAGCGCAGGTTGGAAGCCAGGACTTCTGACAGGCTGGGCAAGAGGGTAGTGCGTAGCAGGTTTTGATCCAGAACTATAGGGTTGGCGATGCTTAAAGCCTCGGACTTCATCTCCTCACCCCACAGAGGGAAGGCTTCCAATTCCCTGCGATTGACTAACGTGTAGGTGATCACTTCACTTAAGCCACAGGCGGCGAGCACCTCCCGGGCCCGTCTCTCCCAATGGAGCGACCAGTTGATCCGCTGAGGCGGCAGCTCCCCCGAGAGCATAGTGGTAGGGATCTCGTCGTAACCCTTTATTCGGGCCACCTCCTCCACTAAGTCCGCCGGGAGGCTCACATCGCCTCGGTATGAGGGAATGATGACCCGAACCCTTTCCTCGCTCAAGACCTCTACCTGGAACTCCAGAGATTCCAAGATCCACACTACCTTCTCCAAGGGCACGCTAACCCCCAAAAGACGCTCCACCTCCCTTATGGGGAAGAGTATCTCTTTCCTCTCCCCCGGTCGCGGATAGGCATCGGCGAAGCCTCGGGCTACCTGGCCCCCGGCCAGTTGGCTGATTAACTCGCTGGCCCGTCTCAGCGCCGGGATGGTCGATTCGGGGTCCAGCCCCTTGTCGAAGCGGATGGAGGCCTCGGTGCGGACTTTGAGTGTCTGGGAGGTGCGCCGGATACTCACCCGGTCGAAGTTGGCCGATTCCAAGAGCACCTGGCGCGTGGTCTCTGTCACCTCGCTCGCTAGGCCGCCCATCACACCGGCCACAGCCACCGGCCCTTCCTCATCGGCGATCATCAACATATCGGGTGAAAGTTCCCTCTCCTCTCCATCCAGAGTGGTGAAGAGTTTGTCCCTTCCAGCCCTTCTTACTATGACCCTCTTCCCCCGGATCTTCTCGTAGTCGAAGGCGTGTAAAGGCTGATTCAACTCCAACATCACATAATTAGTGACATCGACGATATTATTGATGGGACGCATCCCCGCCGCTCTGAGGCGGCGCTGGAGCCAGGGGGGCGAAGGGCCTACAGTTAGGCCCGTGATCAGACTGGCGGAGTAGCGGGGGCAAAGGTCGGGCGCTTCTATCTCCACGCTGACCATCTCCTCGATGGGCCCTCCTTCGGCTAACAGGCTCACCTCTGGCAAACGAACCCTCTCCCCGGTGAGAGCCGCCACCTCGCGGGCTACCCCGACAAGGGAAAGGCAGCGCACCAGGTTAGGGCTCAACTCCAGATGGAAGACCGTGTCGCCCAAATAGTCCGCCAAAGCGACGCCGACCGGAGCCTCGGGATCCAGGATCATGATCCCCTCATGGTCGTCGGAGATGCCCAACTCCAACTCCGAGCAGATCATCCCTTCAGAGTGGACCCCCCTTATCTTGGCAGGCTTGAGGGTGATCTCCGGGTGTTCCGGGGAGTGTCCATCGATGAGCCTGGCCCCAGCTACGGCAGTGGGCACCTTTAACCCCTTGTCCCCCACCTTTATGTTGGGGGCCCCCGTGATCACAGTCAACGGTTTGTCCCCCCCATAGTCCACCTCCGCGATGGTTAGACGGTCAGCATTGGGGTGGGGGTGTACCTCCAACACCTCTCCCACATATATCTTGTCCCATCGAGCGCCTATCCTCTCTACCGCTTCCACCTCTATCCCGGCCATAGTGAGCCGGTGGGCCAACTCCTCTAGGGGTATCTTTATATCCACATAGTCTCGCAGCCAACTTAGGGGCACCCTCATCGTCCGTCTCCCTCAACTGAACTGCTTCAGGAAGCGTAAATCGTTGCTATAGAAGAGCCTTATATCGTCGATGCCGTGCTTCAGCATGGCGATCCGCTCCACTCCCATGCCAAAGGCGAAGCCGGTATAGCTCTGGGGGTCGTATCCGCCATTCCGCAAGACCTCCGGATGAACCATCCCCGCACCCAGGATCTCCAGCCAGCCGGTATAGCCACAGACCCGGCAACCCTCCCCCCGGCAGACGATACAGTCTATGGCCATCTCCGCTCCCGGCTCTACGAAGGGGAAGTAGTCGCAACGGAAGCGGACCTTTCGCTCCGTCCCGAACATCTGGCGAGCGAAGGCAGTGAGTACCCCTTTGAGATCGGCCATAGTTATCCCCTGCCCCACCACCAGTCCTTCTACCTGGATAAACATCCACTCGTGGGTGGCATCGACGCTCTCGTACCGGTAGCAGCGGCCAGGTATGAGTACCCGTATAGGCTCCGGGCAGAACCGTTCCATAGTTCTTATCTGAACCGGGGAGGTATGGGTGCGGAGCATCATCTCTTGACCTCGGGCATAGGGCGGGGCGACATATAAGGTGGCGAACATATCCCTGGCCGGGTGATCCTTGGGGATGTTCAAGAGTTCAAAGTTATACCTGTCCCACTCCACCTCCGGCCCTTCCACCACCTGGAACCCCATGAGGGAGAAGATATCGTATATCTCCCAAAGCGTCCGAGTGACGGGGTGGATAGTTCCTAGAAGAGGCTTCCGCCCCGGCAGGGTGACATCGATCCTCTCCTGAGGAGGGATAGCCCTAGCCTTCAGAGCCTCAACCTTGGCCTCCCAGGCCTGGGTGAGCCCCCTTTTCACCCGGTTGGCCCACTCACCCGCCTGGGGGCGCTCCTCGGGAGGCAGTTTTCCTACGCTTCGCAATATCTTGGTCAGGGCTCCCCTCCGCCCCAGGTAAGTGACCCGCCACTCCTCTACCCCTTCGAGATCCCCGACCCCCTCCAGTTCTCGGAGGGCCTCCTCCTTCAATTCTTCTAATGGCTCTCTCATCTCTCCACTCCGCGATAAATATAGCACAGATCAATACAAAAAGCCCCTCTTCAAAGCCTCCTCTGAAGAGGGACACCAACGATCTACTATGGAAGGTCAACTACCCAGGCAGCGCCGATCGACAGGTGCCCTCCTCGGCACCCATAAAGACGAAGGCTCTCGTCTCCCTGCATCTGCGCCGCATCCTCTTAGCCTCCCGATTTGCGGCTATTATAGCACTAACAGGGGTGTTTGGCAACCTCTGGCTTTGGTTCGTCTAAGTATGTTACCGAAGTGGTATAGTTCGCTCAAATGAAAATGTTACCGAGAGGGAACTATGCCCAACGAAGAAGAGATGACTATAGACGAACGCAGGAAGTACTTACGACTGATCAAAAAGCGGTATCTCAAAGCGGGCAAGCTCGAACGGGGACGCCTGTTGGAGGAGATGGAGGTGGTCACCGGACTCCACCGCAAGAGCCTGATCCGGCTGATGAAGGGGAGCCTGGAGCGAAAACCCCGCCGCAAGCAACGGGGCCGCACCTACGGCCCCGAGGTCGATGATGCCTTGCGGGTCATCTCCGAGAGTCTTGATCACATCTGTGCAGAGCGTTCGCAACCCAACCTGGTGTGGATGGCTACACACCTCGCTCACCACAGCGAGTTGGAAACCTCCCAGCATCTTTTGGATCAGTTGAGCCAGATCAGCGTCTCGACGGTGAAACGGATCCTCAAGCGCGTCGGGCAAGACGAGCCCCGTCTCCCTCGCCGAAGACCTTCCAGAGGCAATAAAGTAACCCGAGATGTCCCTATGGAACGGATCGCCTGGAACGAGCAACAACCAGGTCACTTTGAAGTGGACCTGGTTCA
>CAYLIE010000021.1:0-44491 GCA_964383935.1 uncultured Anaerolineales bacterium
TCTAAATCCCGCAACTGCCTTGCCGAGGGAGCCGACCCTCCCTCTAGACCATTGGACTCGGTAGAGTCCTATGAAAGTTGACCTCCTCAGGTTGTTCTCTGGTACAATGGGACCGCGCCACAGAGGAGGTCGAAGACGTGAGTAAACATGGCAGACGATATTCGCCAAAACTAAAGTTCCAGGTGGTCTTGGAGGCCATCACCGAGGATAAGACCATAGGCCAGATCGCCAGGGCGTATGGGGTACATCCGGCTACGGTGGGTAGCTGGAAGAAGGCATTCTTGGAGAAGGGGCCAGAGCTCTTTGCCCAAGATGACACCGTGGCCGAGTATGAAAGGCGGATTACCGAGCTGGAGCAGTTGCTAGGCAAGAAGGAAGTGGAGATCGCGCTTTTGAAAAACTTCTTAGGGCGGAGGAGCTGAGCACGGAGGAGAAGGTGAAGCTAGTGGCAGGGGTGTGGGAGGAGCCTGGGCTGGCCACCACCTTGGCGGCGGTGGATCTGCCCAAGTCCACCTGGTACTATCATCGTCACCGGAAGGTGGCCTACGAGGAGAAATACGACTCTCTGCGGGAGCCATTGGAGGAGATTGCTAGGGCGCATCCAGAGTACGGGTATCGACGCACGACGGCGGAGCTACGGGCGACTTACGGCTACGAGATCAACCACAAGGTGGTGCAGCAATTGCATCAGTTGTGGGATCTGCCAGTGCTTCGGAGCACCAAAAGGCCCAGGGCGAGCGACCTTCGACGGGTGATCACGGCCGCCGATGGGCGGATCAACCTGGTGCCGAACCTGGGGGGGATCGAGTTGTTCCAAGTGGCTTACACCGACTTCACGGAACTGGTGTATGCCGAGGGGAGACGCAAGGCTCAACTGATACCCATCATAGGCCACATATGCAAAGTGGTCTACGGTTGGGCTGTGGGGGAACGGGCTACCACCGAGCTGGCACTTGCTGCCTGGGCACAAGCCAAGAAGACGTTTGGGGAGCATGTCATTCCGTACCGGGGGATGATCATTCACCACGATCGGGATCCGGTGTTCACCGGATACGGCTGGACAGCCCGGCTATTGCTGGAGGATGGCGTGCGTATATCCTATGCGCTGCGAGGGGCCAAGGACAATCCCGAGATGGAGGGTTTCATCAGTCGCTTCAAGGAGGAGAACCGGAGCCTGATCCTCAACGCTCAGACTTTGCGAGAACTGCAGGAAGTTGTGGCGGAGAGGATGATCTACTACAATAGCGACAGGAGGCATTCGCGGACCAATTATCTGGCACCCCTAACGCACCTTGAAAACCTGCGGTCCCCCTGCTAGGGACGAGGACTCCAAGGGGTCAACACGGTACAACTTTTGGGGTGCACCACAGAGCATTGCCAATCGCCTGGGCTATTTGCTCAGTATTGCCAAAAACCGAATCGTAAATTATCAATACTTTCATTGAGATATACCTCCAATCCGATTCGTCTCTTCTTTCGAGATGCCCTGCCCAAGCTGGAAGAGCCTTCGAATAATCACGAAGAATCATGTCATCATAAGCACGTATCCTATGGCAATGAGTATGGAATTCATGATTGAGAGAGTGACTTCTGTGAAAGCATCACCGACTATAAGCAGTATGCCTGCCAAAATTCCCGTAACAGCGGTAATCTTCCTAAAGCTATCGCTCCGCAACATCATAAATGAGATTATTAGCATCGCAGACATTATTCCAAGCCGACCGGCCATTTTCGTTATAATGAAGAGCATCATACCTATGAATGGCTGAGCCAGGGCGATTACTGTCCATGTCTTGCTGATCTGTCTAAAGATGGGGTAGAGCCCCAGAAACGCCATACAAGCCAGAATCATGATAATAGCGTCTAGCAGGTTCAGGTCCAGCATGTCGAGGTGAACCCCACTAAAGCGGGCATTTAATTTGAAGAGTACTATAAGCCAGTTATTCTGAATCAGCATGAGCCAGCCATTTATGGTGTCGGGTTGCAGAACTGAGATGATGAGACTGATGGCGGCAATCAGAAATAAAACCTCTAATATCGTGGCAGACACTGCGCTAACTTTGTAGAGCCAATACCAGCGGGAATCTGCGGTTTCGGCATCACCAACTATATCGCTGGTATTAATCTCTTGTGACAAGTTTTCCTCCATATCTTTTTGGGGAGCAGGTATCAAACCACCCTAGTCCTGATTTGCGAACAATCTGCAAAATCATCACTATCGATACGTGGTGAAGGCCGCCCAACTCTTGCTTATACGGAAATTCCTCCGTCTCTTTGCATCTCAATTATACGCCAATAAAGCACCTAATGCCTCCTCGCGTCAAGACACCGGCTTAGGGCCTTCGCTAAACGCTCAGGACGGGCGGCGAAGGCTAAGAGAGGGCGTGGACTAATTGGGTTAGGCTCTCGAAGGTGTAATCGGGCTTAATATCAGAGGCTTCCAGGTCTTGTTGCTGGCTGATTCCTGTGAGAAGAAGTATGGTGGTGAGGCCGCACCGTTGACCTCCCAGGATGTCGGTCTCCAGTCGGTCGCCGATGACGGCTGTCTCTTCTTCGGTGGCCCCCATTCTTTGTAAAGCCATCTGGAAGAGGGTGGGTTCCGGCTTCCCGATGACGGTGGGTTGTACGCCTGTCGCCGCTTCTATGGCCGCGAGGATGGCACCAGCCCCGGGGACTATCGCCTCCTCCGCGGGGAAACTCGTGTCCGGGTTGGTGCCCACGAATCGAGCGCCTTGGCGGATGGCTACGGTGGCGATTCTCAGTTTCTCGTAGGTGAGTTCTCTATCCATCCCCACGACCACGGCCTCTACCCCCCCCTCTCCAAACTCGAAGCCTTGGGCGGCAAGGGCGGAATATAGCCCCTCCTCTCCGATGAGATAGAGACGGGCTCCCTGAGGAAGGAGGTTTCCCAGATAGTCGGCCGTGGCCAGGGCCGAGGTGAGGATCCGCTCAGGGACAACCCCGATGCCCATCTCCTTGAGTACGACGACGTACTCCTCCGGAGTGCGGGTGGAGTTGTTGGTGGCCAAGATGTAGGCGGAGTCCCTCTCCTCCAGATGGTGGAGGAACTCCTTGGCCCCGGGTAGGGGGCGGCGGCCCCGGTAGAGCACTCCGTCCATGTCGATGATTAGGTTCTGAATGGAGGGCAGCGGCTTCACTCCTCGCTCCTCAGATGCTTTAGGTCTTCCAAGGTGTCGATGTCGAGGAAGTAGTCTTCCGAATCTACCTCTACCCATTCTACCAGAGGGCGATGCTTCTCGATGAGGCTCCTTCCCCCTTCCTCTCCCTGCAAACTCAGGAGTTCGGGGAAGAGGGGGCGGGCGAAGAGCACCGGGTTTCCTCGTTGGCCTCGAAAGCGAGGGGCCACGATGGGGGCCAGGGTGCGGCGGTGTCTGGTGATGAGGCTATCTACTAGTTGGGGCGTTACTTTGGGTTGGTCGGCCAGGAAGAAGAGGCAGCCCTCAAAGTGAGAGGAGAGGGCCCCCAAGCCCACACGGAGGGAACCGCTCATCCCCAGGGGCCACTCTTCGTTAACTACCACCTTTACCCCCCTTAAGAGGGGTCGGATCTCTTCTGCCCGGTGTCCCAAGACGACGATCACCTCTTGAAGAGGGGAGGAGAGGGCTACCTCCACTATATGCTTCAGCATCGTCTTTTCACCCAGGGGCAGGAGTTGTTTGGGGCGCCCCAGGCGGCGGGATTCGCCGGCTGCCAAAATCACCCCTGCCACCTTCGTCCAGCACTCGAAGATGGGTCCAGGTTTCGCCACAGTGCCTAGAAGCACTCGATCTATGGAATTGGCGGATATGAGATGGTGGGCTACCTCCTGGGCTGGTCCCAAGGTTGAGGAGTCCACCTTGTTGATGAGGGGGGTCACCCGGGCTGAAGGGGGAGCGTTTTTGAGCCCTCCTTCGGGGTGAGCGAGGACCTGAGCCGCTACCTCTGGCGTGATGAGCTCTCCCAGGGAGGCTCCCGTCAGTCGAGCGATCAGTTGGGGGCGATGGGCTATCTTTTCATCGAGGGGCTGGCCTAGGGCATCGATGGCCATCATGGGAACCAGGATGGTGGTGGCTGGGGGGACCGGCGGCTCGTAGGGAGCCGGGGCCTTGAGGGAGCGGCCCCGGGCTCCATCGGCCTCCACGATGAGAGCCTCTATCGAGGGAACGGTGGCCAGTTTCCCCACCAGTTCAGGCTGGAGGCCCACCAATTTGCCTTTCTCATCCTGCTTCTGCCTGGTAGCCACGGTAACGTGATGGTGGCTCTCCAGGGCTCGTTCCACCTTCTGAAGGAGCAGAGTGGGTTTGGCTTCCAGGATCGTCTCTTCGCTCTGCTCAAGGGTAGGGGGGCGAATCATGGTCGTGGTAGTGGTCACCACCCGCCAGCCGAGGCTTACCAGTTCGTGGGCCAGGCGGTACATGGCGGTGGTCTTTCCGCCGGCACCCACAAGGGAGACGATGTCGCCCTTGTGGATGTCTAAGGCTTTGCTTAAAAGCATTGAGCCCTCACAAATAGTAGGTCAGGTTTCTATACCTGACCTGCTCAGCCCAATTCAAGACCTTCTATCGCCTTGGGGGCTGAATGCCCCCGGCCTTTTTCGTAGCAGCCTTGCTTTAGCCATGAATCATAGCTGGAATAAGGATAGTCCTCTGGATGTTGAACAAGGCCAAGTTTGACCGGGTTGTAATGGATGTAATCAAGGTGCCTAGTCAGGTCCCTCTCGTTACGGATTAGATGATCCCAAAAGCGTCTCTGCCATAAGCGTTGGGTTGTGACTAGCCCAAGAGCCCTTTTGTAGTTCAGGGTGAAATTGCGCTTGAGGGAATGCATGATTTGAGAGATGGTGTATTGGTCTTGTGGCTGTAGCAGGAGGTGAATGTGATCAGGGAGGATGCAATAGGCAAGCATTTGGAAGGGGTAGATTGTTTGGACTTGGCCTATTGTTTCCAGCAAAAGGTGGACATTCTTTTCCTGGTGGAAGATTGGGCGCCGATCTTTAGTGGTTGTGGTTATGAAGTATGTAGAGTTGGGTAAGTAGTAACGTCTGAAGTCTGGCATGGTTCCATTCCGTAGGTCGGGTTTCAATACCCGACCTCATTAGGGCAGGTATGGAAACCTGCCCTACTTACTCTTGGAGGTCTTGTGCGGGCCAATCCTCGGGCACTCGCACTCCTAAAAGTGTCTCTATATCAGCTCTGTTTGTGCCAATTGCTTGCGCAACTTCAACTGAGCAGGGAAAGAGATCGAGTCGTCTGGTTTGTAGACGCATCAAGCCCTCACTCCCTTCTGGGTCTGGTGATCACATAGTAATTACGTATAACGACTTGCGTGTTTATGAAGTGCCAAAGCCATTTCGATGAGGATAGGTTAGGATAGGGCGGGTAGGGAAGCTTGCCCTACTCTTCTAGTCTGGCATGGTTAGCGCCCGGGTGGGGCAGCGGGTGATACAGAGGCCACAGCCGTAGCAGAGGTCCTCGTCCACCTGGGCCTTATCATCGATGACGTTTATGGCGTCGTATACACAAGATATCTCACAGAGTCGGCAAGCGTTGCATAGGTCCAGATCAACGAGGGGCGGCAGGTGAATGGTGCGGAACTCGCGCTCTCTTAGTCGCCGGATGGTCAATCCCTTGATGTCGTTCACCGACTCGTATCCATGGGAGTCGAGCCAGACCTCCATCTCTCTAGCGATCTTGCCGAAGACGGAGGGGCCGCGAAGGATGGCCGCGGTGCAAAGTTGGACGGCGGAGGCTCCCACCATGAGATGTTCAAGGGCGTCGGTGCCTCGGGAGATGCCTCCACAGCCGAAGACGGGTATATCTACGCTCCGCGCCACATCGAAGACGCAACGCAAAGCCAAGGGTTTAAGGGCCTGGCCGGAAAGCCAACCGTACCCCTCCTCGCTCCCCATCAGCGGAAGCCCGGTCTCCGGGTCGATCCCCAGGCAAGGGCCAAAGGAGTTGATGGCTACGATCCCGTCGGCTCCTGCCTCTTGGGCCGCCTGGGCGGCGGCTTTCATCTCCCTCCCTAGGGGGCTTAGTTTGACGAAGATGGGCATTTCCACCGCGGCCTTCGCGGCTTTGATAGCCTCGATCATAGGCCGCGGGTCCTCGCCGATATAATGGGTGCTCAACTCCAAGGCATCAGCGAAGGGTTTTACCTTGGGGGCGAGTTCTGCGATCTGGTCAGCGGTGTAGCCTAGGCTGACGATGAGGGGGAGCCCCGTCTCCTTGGCGATGGCGTACTCCTCCTCTATGAACTGTTCAGGGGGGAGTTCTGACCAGAGTTCGGTGTTGAGCATGGAGGCCTTGCCGAATTGGGCCATGCAAGGCTCGGGGACTTGAGCGGCGGTGGTAGAGATGGTCTTGGCTACGATGCCGCCTGCTCCTCCCTGGGCGCAGGCCACCATAGCCTGGCCGTTCCAGGTAGGGGGCCCGGCCGCGGTCAAGACGGGGTTTTTGAATTTCAAGCCACAGATCTCTACCTTAAGGTCGGCCATTCTTTCCTCCACCAGGAGCCGAAACTGGCGTCCTCCCGTTCGGTCTCCTTATAATCTTTACAACGGTGATCCACCCTTACTATGGCTTTGCTCATAGTCTCCCCTTCTCCCTTCTTTCTAGGCCAGCCGGGGACCAGACGGCGCAGAGATAAGGTGCAGTAGCCCGAGGCGCCCCCGCTCATCTGGTAGGAGAGGGGGGAGAAACAGAAATGGTGGCAGGAGCCACAACCTTCGGTGAACTGGCCACTTCCTTGGCAGAGGGGGCAGGTTTCCTCCTCTTCGCCAACCCTGCCCCGCCCTGTGCAGAGGTTACACCTTTTGGCCATCTAGACCCCTTCGTCCTTCTCTACCTCGTGGACCGCCTGGGCTATGGCCCCGGAGACGACCCCCCAGGCGGCGAAGGAGATGAGGAGGGCGATAACGAGGCCCAGCAGGTCTCCTTTCTCCCGAAACCAGCCCAAGAGGGCCAGAAGGGCACCCAGGGTACCGAAGAGGAGCCCCACCTTGACCGGGGTGGTGGTGCGGCTCCAAAGGTAGCGGATTCTCTCTGACATAGCTACACCCTCACCCATAGGTCTTGGGCCAGTTCCTGAGCGCGGACGAAGATAGCCTCCTCATCGAGGGTTAGTAGTCTTCGGTCTCGCATGAGAACCTGCCCTCCCACGATGGTGGTGTCCACCTGGCCTCCGTCCATGCCGAAGATGATATGCCAAGGAAGGTTTTCCACCCGGAGAGGGGTGGGGGGAAGATAGCGCAAGAGGATGATGTCGGCGTAGGCGCCAATAGAGAGTTCTCCCAAGGGGCCAGAGAAGAAGAGGTTGGCTATGCGAGCGTTATTTCGCGTAGCGATTGCGATTACCTCGTCAGCCGGCATCGCTTGGGGGTGCCCTTGCGCGTGCTTATGGATCAGATAGGCGGTTTTCATCTCTCGGAACATATTGTTGGAGAAGCCGTCGTTCCCCAAGCCGACCTCTATGTGGCGTCTTAACATACCTGGGAGATCGGCCGCCCCGACGGCGTTATTCATGTTGGAGCGGGGGTTATGGACCACTTTGGTTTTTGTCTCCCTCAGGATCTCCATCTCGTAGGCGTCGATGTGGACGCAGTGGGCGGCGATGGTTCGTTCCCCCAGGATGCCCATCTTATTAAGCCGCTCCACGACCCGAAGCCCCGACTTTTTAAGGCTGTCTCGGACATCGGCTTTATCCTCGGCTACGTGGATGTGGAAACCGGCCCCCTCGGCTGCCTCCACCGCCTTCTTGAGAGTGGCGTCGGAAAGGGTGAGGGAGGCGTGGAGGCCGAAGGTGGCAGCGATGAGGGGGCCGAACTTCCCATCTCTCGCCGCCCCGATGAACTCTCGGTTCTCTCTGAGGCCCTGGGCGGCCTTCTCTTCCCCATCCCGATCCGAGACCTCGTAGCAGAGGCAGGCCCGCATGCCGGCTTCCTGGACCGCCGGGGCGATAGTTTCCAGGGAGCCTTCGATGGCGTTGGGGCTGGCGTGGTGGTCGATGAGGGTTGTGGTTCCGTGACGTATAGCATCCACTAGACAGACGAGGGCGGAGTAGCGTACATCTTCCAAGGTGAGGGCCTTGTCCAGTCGCCACCAGAGCCGCTCCAGTATCTCTGGAAAGTTGGTGGGGGGCTCAGTCTTTAGAGCCATCCCTCGGGCGAAAGCACCGTAGAAGTGAGTATGCGCGCAGATGAGGCCGGGCAGGATCAGCATCCCTTGGGCGTCGAGGCGTTCCTCGTCTGGATAGTTGGCGAGGAGTTCCTTTGTGCCTCCTAGATCGGCGATCCGGTCGCCTTCGATGAGGAGGGCACCATGGGGGATGATGTCGCTTTCGGTTACTAAGGTGCCGTCAATGATAAGCATTTTGAACCCTCGCTTTCTAACAGAGGCGTTAAGGAAGGCCCGTCACAAACGATTATATACTTCGGTTTTTGGGGATGTCAAATTCGCGAGAATAGGCCTTGTAGCGTCGTAGTTCACTGCGACGTTTTCTCTTCATGTTCCTTGCTTTTCTCGATAAACCAGAGTATATTTATCTTGAATTGATTTGTGAAAGGATCGGCTGATGAGAAAGAGGCTCGTTATCTTATCGCTTTTGCTCTTCCTGGCCTCAGGCTGTGGATCGGCCTCTCTTACTCCATCGCCTAATGCCACGATGGCCACTCCCATCCCAGAGGAGCAACGGGGATCTATCGTCTATGAACACCCCTCTGAGGTGGACAATATTCTCCTCCCTATCACCCCTATCGAGGATCTAAACCGCACCGGCAGGCCGGTGGAGGTGGATCTCGACGAGTATCGCTTGGTGATCGATGGGTTGGTGGAGCAACCCATCAGCCTGACCTATCAGGAACTCCTCTCCCGTCCTCAAGTCAGTGAAGTGGTACTCCTCATCTGCCCTGGCTTCTTCTGGGATAACGCCCAGTGGACGGGCACCCCGCTGGCCCCCCTGCTAGAGGAAGCGGGGCTCCAAGAGGGAGCCAAGAACGTTAGGTTCCACGCTTTGGACGGTTATCAGAGCAGCCTCTCCTTGGAAGAGGCGTTGGCCGAGGGGGTGTTTTTAGCCTACCAGGTCAATGGAGAGACTTTACCCCTGGAGCATGGTTTCCCCTTGCGCCTAGTGGCTCGCGGCCAATTTGGGGGAAGGTGGGTCAAGTGGCTGGGACGCATCGAGGTGATGGATTAGTACGAGCAGAGAGAACGCTATCATCCGTGGCGTCAAATGACTTGTCTCGTCGGGCTGAAGCCCGACGCTACCTTAACCGGCTGTCCCTCGGGATCTCGTAGGAAAAGCCTGGATTCCTCTTCTAACAGGAATGGAGCCTTTAGGCGGTATGGGGCTGGACTGCTATGTCAAGTGCCAGCCTGCCCTCTGGCCCGTTGATGCCAGGACAAACCAGAGCCTACCCTACATCTCTTCTTTCTCTAGTGCCTTGAGGATGACAGACTTGAGCCTCTCGTAGAGATGGAACCGGTCTAGTTCCTCCCGCATGACCCAGCGGGCCTCGTCGATATCGGAGCCAGGCTTCACTTCTCCCCTAAGGTGGGTGGCGGCTAGGTCGATGAGGACGTAGTGATAACGGACTTTGCTCTCTTGATCCCGGTAGATGGCGTCGATGACCTCCAGGACCTCGCCGACTTGAATCCTTATTCCACACTCCTCTCGCACTTCCCGCTGAGCGGTCTCTCGGATGGTCTCCCCTAACTCCACGATCCCGCCGGGGATGCTCCACTCTCCCTTGCGAGGCTCCTGGCCCCGGCGAACCAGAAGGACTCTATTGCCTTTACGTACTACCACCCCTACAGATACGATAGGCCGCGAGGGGTACTCTCGCTGCATCTCTATACCTCTTTGGTCGGACGGAGATCGAGAACTCGTAACTGTAGCCGCTCTTCGTTATTCCACCATTGGATCTCGGGAACGTAGACGATATCGATGTAGCGGGGGTCCTTACAGGATCCCACGAGAAGGGAGTTAGCTTCCTCTCCCCTTCCGAAGGCGATACCATCCCAGATCACCCGGCCATCCTTACAGGATCCCGTGGGATCGGTGAGGGTGAGCCTGAGATGGGCCTCGCCTACGAGGCGTGCCTCGTGCACTTCCACCTTCCGGCTGAGGAAGGTGGGGGGTGGGTTGGAGGTGCCGAAAGGCTCCAGGGTCTGGGCGGCGGCAAAGATGGAAGGTTCTAGATCGGTGAGAGGGACCTCGGCGTCGATGGAGAGGGTAGGCACGAGTTCTAGGTCCGAAAGCTGGCCCGCGGCGATGCCTCTCAGTCTCCCCTCCAAGGTGGCGAGATCCTCGCTCTTCGCGGTGAAGCCGGCGGCTAGAGAATGGCCACCGTATCTTAAGAGAAGATCTCGGCATTCATCCAGGGCCTTGGTGACGTCGAACTCCGGGATGCTCCGGGCTGAGCCTCGGCTTTCCTCCTCTCCCCACTCTATGACCACCGCTGGACGGTAGAACTTCTCGGAGAGACGGCTGGCCACCAGGCCGATTACGCCGCAAGGGAAACCCTCTCCCTGGGCAAAAAGGAGAGACTCGCTCTCTTGCCCTTCGATCTGCTTTCGGGCTTCTTCCAGCACTTGGAGGGTGAGAGCCTTTCTTTGACGGTTCCTCTCTTCCAACTCCAGGGCTAGTTCTTGGGCCTCAGCGAGGGAAGAGGTGGTGAGCAAGCGATAACTGGCCATAGCGTCTCCCAGGCGTCCGGCGGCGTTCAGCCGGGGGCCCAGAATGTAGCCTATGGTTTGGGAGGTGATAGTCCCCTCTTTCAAAGACGCAGAAAGGGCCAAGATACCTGGCCGCGGTGAATCGTTAAGGGCCAAAAGCCCTCTTTTCACCAGGCTCCGATTCTCGCCCAAGAGGGGGGAAAGATCGGTGATGGTGCCCAAGGCGACCAGGTCTAGGAGTTCTTCCTCTCTTAAGGGGGTGCTATCCCTTACGAAAGTATCCCTGTGGGAAAAGAGGGGGACACGCCGTTCGACCCTTAAGAGGGCTTGAGCCAATTTGAAGGTCACCCCGGTTCCAGAGAGCCCCTTGAAAGGGTAGGGGCAGTCCTCTCGCTTGGGGTTGACAACGGCTAGAGCGGGCGGGAGTTCTGGTGGAGGCGAATGGTGGTCGGTAACGATCACCTCCAAACCAAGTTGTCGAGCATACCTCACTTCCTCTATGGAGCGAACGCCGCAATCGACGGTAACCAAGAGACGGCACCCTTTCTGGGCCAGTCTCGCCAGCGCTTCTCTGTGAAGACCGTACCCCTCATCAACCCGATGAGGGATATAAGGCCAGGCTTGTCCGCCCAGAGAGGAGATGGTCTGGACCAAAAGAGCGGTGGCGGCAACCCCATCGGCATCGAAGTCGCCATAGACAGCGATCCGCTCTTTTTGGCGAATGGCTTGCCGGATGCGGGCTACCGCCTGGTGAATCCCTCGCAGTTGGAAGGGGTCGTCCTCTTCAGCCTCGCCGGAAAGGAAAGCGTAGGCCTCTGGGGGACTTTTGAGCCCTCGGTTGTAGAGGCATTGGGCGATAGAGGGAGGCAGATCCCGGAAACGAGCCAGATATTCCTGGGGGGCTGGCTTGGCTACCTCCCACCTCAGTTGAGGGGCGGTCAAATCTCTCCTCCTCTTCCCTATCCCTACGGGATCCTGTAAGGACAGGGATCCTTTAGGAATGGAGATTAGTCCCCATTATAGGCAATGTGAATGGGGTTGGCAATGAAAAGAGCGAGGAGGTCTCTCCTCGCTCTGGGGCGGAACCCCTTGTTTGTCTAGACCCAGCCTTGGTTCTTGATGAAGTCGGTGACCACGGGGATGTCGAAGTACTGGCCTTGGTAAGAGAGATAGGCCCAGTAGAGAGTGATGAACCAGAGCAGGAGGGGAAGGAACCCACCACAGCCAGCTAAGAAGAAGGTTGCCAGGCCGAGGATGCAGGCCAGGATGGCGATGATAACCCAAAGGGCGATGTTTGCCGCCAGCGACTGGACGGCATGGAACTTCTGAAAGGGCCTGGATCTCATATCCTCTACCAGAAGAATGACGATTGCCAACAAGGGGATGGGGTAGGAGATAGCGGCCATCAGTTTGTCGTTCTCTGTTATCTCCTCCGGCGGCACTTTCTCTTCGGCCATTGTCTCCTCCTTTTTACTTTGATGAGGATCAGGATAACGATTCATATCAGCACCAGGACAATGCACACGTGTGAGTGTTCACGCCCAGTAGCCTCCAGCCGCATGAAGCGGTCAACAGCAGCGTGTGTGGCCCCACATCAGCTTCTCATAAGGGCTACTCTTTCTCTTCTTCGGTCTTCTCCGGCGGGGTCCAGGAGCTCTGAAGTCTTTCCAATTCGGCATTGATCTGACGCAGAGCCTGCAGAAACCCTCTGCGCACCTCCGTGCCTAACTGTTCGCTTTGGGTCTTCTCCTTCACCTCACGAGCCTTAGCCTTCAAGATCTCACCCTCAGGGCTGACTCGGCACTCCCTGAGTGTTCTTTCGATCTCGCTTGCAACAGCGTTCAAGCCGCTTACGATCTCGGCTTCAAGTTGACGCCGCTCTTCGCTCTCCCAAGCGGTCTTGGCAGTGGAATGCAGCTGCTTTCCCAACCGCTTCAGCTCATCCGCGATCTCTCCCTCGGCTTCTTTGGTCTCCTCGGTCACGGTTTCTCCTCACTTTATACATTCTACCATCCTTTGCCCGGATGTCAAGTACTTGGAATGGTCAGTGGGGTGTGATAGAATCGTCCAAGATATGTAACCCCCCGGTGGGGAAAGGAGTACGCTCGAACTTGCCTGGGAGGTCGGATGGGTGAGCGGTTGATCTTTATGGGCACGCCACGGTTCGCTGTCCCCTCCTTGAAGAGGTTGCGGGAGGAGTACGAAGTGGTGGCCGTGGTCACCAGGCCCGATAGGGCGGTGGGTCGAGGGCGAAGGGTCGCCTTTTCGCCGGTGAAAGAGGTGGCCTTGGCCTGTGGGATACCGGTGATGCAGCCACGCTCTCTCAAGAAGGAGGAGGTAGTTGCCTCCCTGCTAGAGTTGGAGCCTCGGGTCATCGTGGTGGCCGCCTATGGTCAGATATTGCCCCCAGAGGTTTTGGCTATCCCTCCCTTCGGCTGCCTCAACGTCCACGCCTCCCTTTTGCCCAACTATCGGGGCGCTTCCCCGGTGGCAGGGGCCCTCTTGGCCGGAGAGGAGGAGACGGGGATCACTATCATGCTCATGGATGAGGGGATGGACACGGGACCCATCTTGGCTCGGGCGAGGCTGCCCATCGCCCCCGAAGACAATCGAGGCTCCCTGACGGAGAAACTAGCCTATCTTGGAGCCAACTTGCTGTTGGAGATGCTGCCCCGCTGGCTAAAAGAAGAGGTAGTGCCCCAGCCTCAGGAAGACGATAAGGCGACCTATACCAAGATCTTGAAGAAGGAGGATGGATTCATCGACTGGAGCATGAGCAGCGTGGAGATATGGCGACAGGTTCGGGCCTACAACCCTTGGCCCAGCGCATATACAGATTTTGAGGGGAGGACACTGAAAATCCTGCGGGCCTGCCCCATAAAGGGAAAGGGAGGAGAACCCGGTTTGGTGGTAGCCGTGGGAAAGGGGGCAGCGGTGGTCACGGGAGAGAGGCTCCTAGCCCTGGAGGAGGTGCAGTTGGCCGGGAAGAGGGCTATGGAGATCGCCGAGTTCCTGCGAGGACAGAGGGGGTTCGTGGGTTCGAGGTTGGGGTAAGCCCAGACATCAATTCCTGGGAGGTGAAATATGTTTCCGTTACTGCCCTATCCGGTTGAGATGTTGTCGCCCCTTTGGAGGTGGTCTCCCCTTATCTATCTTGGTGGGGTTTTCTGCCTCTGGCTGACGCGCTACACCCATCAGATGGCCTCCAGGTTTGGCCGGGGGTATTACCTCGTCTCGGCCGTGATTAGGCCCTTGGGCATCTTGCTCATTGTTGTTGGATGGGGGACGGTCTTTGCTGCTCCATATCTGCATCGTATGGAGTTCTTTGGCGGCTCTGGCCTATACGTCACTTACTACGTCGAAGTGCCTCTCTTTGCGGAGAATATCGGGCTTAGAATAGTGGGCGTCTTCGGGGCTCTGGGTTCCTTGGCCTTCTTCTTCTGGTCGGTGGCCCACTTAGGCTTGCGAAGATCCTTCCTCTATCGTCGGCTGGAGGACGAATTAGTCACCGATGGACCCTATGGGCTGGTTCGCCATCCTCAATTCCTGGCCACAACCCTAACCGTTTTCTTCGGCTCCCTCATCTGGGCCTCCTATTTCGCCTTCCTGAACGTCATCGTCTTTGCCATCGGCCATTGGGTGCTTGCCATTTTAGAGGAAAGGGAACTGGTAGCCCATTTCGGCGATCTCTACCGGGAATATGCCAAGCGAGTGCCACGCCTGATACCGAACTAGGGAAAGGCCGTGGTACGAGATATGCCATATTCAGAGCGGGAAGCACTGATTTTTGATATACAGGCTACGGGACTTGACTTTTGACAGTGGTGTGATAAGATAAGGTCAGTGAAAGGAGGCTAAGGAGATGAGAAAACTCCTCTATATCGCCTTGCTAGCCACCCTCGTGCTGACATTCGTAGGGTGTGGGAGGGGCGCGGAGGTCGGAAGCGGGCCCCCTTCGACCCCGGGAGAGTTGGTCTTTCCCCCGGAGATGTTCTCAGCCTCGGCTGAGGTGCAGGAGGCTTACCAGTTTGCGGCGGAGCATCCGGAGGTATTGGGTTATATGCCCTGTTATTGTCGGTGTGAGGATGTGGGCCATATAAGCGCCTGGGATTGTTTCATCGATGAGATTACCACCCAGGGGCTCGTGCGGATCGACAAGATGGGGTTCACTTGAGGGATCTGCGTAGCGATAGCGCGTGACGCTAAGAGGCTGTATGAGGAAGGGAAGCCGGTGAAGGAGATCCGGGAGTTCATCGAGGAGACCTACGGCCAAATCGGCCCGGGCACCGATACACCTATGCCTCCCGAGTGACGGTTGATGCGATCTAGAGTTGAATTATCTAAGGCGAGGGAACTATTGAAAGCGTAGAATCATCGAAGCCTTCTGGAGGCTGAATGCACCATCACGATCTTGGTCTTGAACCCTATAGCCGGGCCCTTGACCTTCAGCATCGCCTGGTCGCGGCGCGGAGGGAGGGGCGGATTGAAGATGTGCTCATTCTCCTTGAGCATCCGCCGGTGATAACCTTGGGGCGGCGAGGGGATGAGAGCCACATCGTCGCCTCACGGGAACTCTTGGCCCGGCTGGGGATAGAGGTGCACCGGGTGGAGCGGGGCGGCGATGTCACTTACCACGGGCCGGGTCAACTGGTGGGGTACCCCATCTTGGATCTAAGGGGGTATCGGCAAGATGTGGGCTGGTATATGCACTCCCTGGAGGAGGTGCTGATTCGGGCCCTTTCGGATTTCGGCGTCGAAGCGGGCCGCTTGGAGGGGAGGATCGGCGTCTGGATAGGGGATAAGAATATCGCCGCCCTGGGGGCTCGCATCGAGGAGTGGATAACCTACCACGGCTTCGCCCTCAATGTCTCCCCCGACCTCTCCCATTTCGATCTCATAATCCCCTGCGGCTACAGGGATGTGGGGGTCACTTCTATGGAGGAGGTGCTGGGGGCGGCCCCGGAAATGAGCCAGGTACGGAACAGCGTCGCCCAGCGGTTTGGTGAGGTCTTCGGGGTAAAGATTCGGGGGGTGGCGCTGGAGGAGTTACTCGCTTCGCGAGAAGGGGAGATTTCGGCTCTTGTCAAGGAGGATACTATCTGATATAATAGATCTGAGTTCGGGGCGTAGCGCAGCCAGGTAGCGCACTTGTATGGGGTACAAGTGGTCGGAGGTTCAAATCCTCTCGCCCCGACCTGGTTCGATGGTCGATGGCAGACCACGCTATCGGCCATCCTCTTATAGGTGGCTCGAGGTCGAGCATGGACACAGCGGTCTTGAGATCTTGTGGGCTAAAGGGAGAGGATATCGCTTTCCTGGAGAGAGTGGGGAAGGGCATGCCTATCGTGGCCGATATCAGCCGCGCTGACATCCTGCTCTACTGCAGGAGAGGGGAGAGCGAGGCGGTGGTGGCAGCCCAGGCTAGACCCCATTCTGTGGCCCCCATCTATGAGCCGAGATATGGTCGGACGGTGAGTCGTAGGGAAAGGCCTATCCTCTTCAGGGTGCTGGAGAGGGGAAAGCCGGCTTGCGCCTCCCAGAGGGTCATCCCCGACGGAGCGCCTGTCTTCCAAGAGATGTCGCCCCTCTTCGGCCCTCGAAAGAAGTTGCTGGGCGCGCTGAGTGTGGAGAAGACGATGATCGAGCGGGAGCGGCATAAGCGCCGCCTCTCCAGTTTCCGATGGGCGACGAGAGAACTCCAGAAGATGCTCGCCAGGGGAACACTAGCGGGAGTGGAAAAACTGAGCCCTTTCGGGGAGCATGATGGCATATTGGTGGTCAATTCGCAGCGGCAGATTCTCTACGCTAGCGGCATCGCCAACAACCTCTATCGGCGACTGGGCTATATGGAGAGCCTGGTAGGGAAAGAGTTGAAATATCTCTCCACCTCCGACGAGGTGTTGGTTGAAAGGGTGCTGAGAGAAGTGAAATGTTTAGAAGAGGAGGCCCAGGAGGGAGAACTGGTATGGATTAGGAAGGTGCTGCCGCTTCTCTTCCAAGATGGCTGGAGGCGATTTTTGGGGAGAGGTCCCCAGGTAGTGGGGGCGTTGGTAACCATCCACGATGCTACTGCCGCCCGGCGAAGGGAACGGGAGGCGAAGATAAGATCGGCCATGATCCAAGAGATCCACCACCGGGTGAAGAACAACCTGCAAAGTATCGCTGCTCTTTTGCGCCTCCAAGCCCGACGAGCCGGGTCCAGGGAGGCACGCAAGGCTCTGCGGGGGAGCATCAACCGGATCTTAAGCGTGGCCGTGATCCACGAGTTTCTCTCCCAGCACGAGTCTCGGGTGATAAATCTCAAGGAGGTGAGCCGGCGAGTGGTGGATCAGTTGCAGCAGGGGGTGATGGACCCTTCGAAAGAGATAGAACTGAGCGTCCAGGGCCCGAACATCTACCTCCCTTCGCAGCAGGCCACCGCTTGTGCCCTTGTGATCAACGAACTCCTCCAGAACTCCCTGGAGCACGGCTACAGGCGGAGGAAGGAGGGGAGCATTGCGGTGAAGTTACGGGAGGAGGCCGACAGCGTGACCATCGAGATAGATGATGATGGAAGGGGGTTGCCTCCAGACTTCGACCTGGAAGTGGATAGGAGCCTAGGGCTGCAGATAGTGCAGACCTTGGTAGAAGATGACCTTGGGGGGCGATTCGAGTTAAAGGATGGGGGCGGAGTGCAGGCCATCGTCAGTTTCCCCAAGGTCAGTCTAGGAGGAGAGAGTTGGGAAGAACTAGAGTGATCATCGCCGATGACGAATCGATCATCCGCTTGGACCTCCGGGAGATGCTGGAGAGCCTGGGCTATCTGGTGGTGGGGGAGGCGGGGGATGGGACGAGCGCTGTGAACCTGGCTCGAGAACTGAAGCCAGATATCCTGATCATGGATATTAAGATGCCGGGCTTGGATGGGATCGATGCGGCTAAGATCCTCACCGAGGAGAAGATCGCTCCCGTTCTCCTTCTCACGGCTTACAGCCAAAGGGAACTGGTGCAACGGGCCAAGGAGGCGGGAGTGGCGGGCTATCTGGTGAAGCCCTTCCGGGAGCAGGATTTGGGGCCGGCCATGGAGGTGGTTCTCTCCCGCTTCGAGGAGTTCAAGACCCTAGAGCAGGAAGTTGAGGATCTAAAGGAGGCTCTGGAGACGAGGAAACTGGTGGGCCGGGCCAAGGGGGTCCTGATGGACACCCAGGGGCTTAGTGAGGCGGAGGCTTTCCGCAAGATTCAGAAGATGAGCATGGACAAGAGGGTGCCCATGAAAGAGATAGCCCAGGCGATAGTTATCGCCCATGAGGCGTCCATAAAGGATCCCGAGGGAGAGGGATAGGGCGCATGGAACTAGCCGACAAGATCAGCGATTGGATCGAGGAGCAGATTGAGGGGGCGGGTGCTAGGGGGGCGGTGGTGGGGCTCAGCGGAGGGCTCGATTCCTCGGTGACCGCGGTGCTTTGCCAGAGAGTCACAGGTGTCTTAGGGCTGATCATGCCCATTCATAGTGACCCCCTCGATGAGGAGTTCGCCAGCCTTCTGGCAAAGGAGTTCGACATCCAGGTTCGGCGTGTGGATTTGAGCCCCGCATATGATGCGCTGGTAAGGGTTCTTCCTGACCCCACCGGGTTGCCAGCCGCCAATCTGAAGCCTAGGTTGCGGATGGCTACCCTATACTACTTTGCCAATAAAGAGAACCGGCTGGTGGTAGGGACGGGAAACAAAAGCGAGATAATGATGGGTTATTTCACTAAGTATGGAGATGGAGGGGTGGATATTCTGCCTTTGGGTGGCCTCCTCAAGCGGCAGGTGAGGAAGTTAGCCCGGGAACTGGGGATCCCGTCCCAGATAATCGCCCGACCTCCCAGCGCGGGGCTATGGGCCGGGCAGACCGATGAAGGCGAGTTGGGGATAACCTATGACGAACTGGATCAGATATTGACCGCGTTTGAGTCCGGAGGTGCCGTTGAGTTCGACCCTGAACTTGTAGAGAGGGTGAAGCGTCATATGGAGGAGACGAAACATAAGCGGGTGGCAATCCCGATATTCGAGCCTTAGCGATGGATTGAGCACGGGTTTGGGGCCAGGGCCTGTCCCGGTTGCTTTAGACCAGGGAGAGTTCCCTGGCCTTCTGCATTATTTGGAGAGGGGGTGCCGAACAGGAGCATCGTGAAGAGATGGCCGCAGTACCTTCCTGGGACTAGGCTGAGCAGTCAGATGAGCGTGTGGTCTTGACCCAGGAGCTAATTGATTCCATCAGGTAGGAGGAATAATGATTCACAGGTCTCTATCGACTTTAGTGTTTCCCCGGCCTTGCTCCCTTTAGCCGAAGACTGTCAAAGATATAACCCCTTCCGTCCTCACTCGGAAGGGGCTTTTGTGTGTCTGGAGAACCCCAAGAATACAACGAGCAGCATAGCATATGTCAGCAGAAGAGAACGTTTGCCAGAAGGGGGTCTCTAGTCTATAATGCTTGCGATGAAGCTCTTCAGAGAGGCCTCATGAAACTCTCCATCATCATGCCTGTCTATAACGAAAGGGAGACCATCTCGGAGATCCTCCAACAGGTAAGGGGGGTCGATCTCCCCAAGGAGATAATCGTGGTGGACGATGGCTCCACCGATGGGACGAGGGAGGTCCTGCGGGGGGAGGAAGGAAAAGAGGAGACCGTCATCGTTTATCATGATGAGAACCAGGGCAAAGGGGCGGCCATTCGGACCGCTCTAGGGAGGATGACAGGAGAAGTGGTCATATTTCAGGACGCTGACCTGGAGTACGACCCTGGAGATTATGGCAAATTGCTCCAGCCGATTTTAGAAGGCAAGAGCAGAGTAGTTTACGGGGTGCGGACTCTGCGAGAGCAGGACGTGCTGCGGCGGTGGGGGAACCGGTTCCTTACCCTGGTGACAAACCTCCTCTATGGGGTGAGGCTTCAGGATATGGAAACCTGCTACAAGATGGTCTCTAGGGAGGTGATCGATCAGTTCACCATAAAGTCGAACCGCTTCGACATCGAGCCGGAGATCACGGCCAAGATACTCAAACGAGGATACCGGATCTACGAGGCGCCCATCGCTTACACCCCTCGGCGGGAGCGAAAACTCTCACCTTGGAAGGACGGTCTTCCCGCGCTCTGGGCTCTTATAAAGTACCGGTTCGTGGAGTGAGGTAGAGTTGCTCAACCTTCGCTACCTTTTCGATCCTCGCCCCGGCCCCCTGTCCCCTCAGAGCCTCTATCTCCATCTAGCCCTGGTGGCTTTTCTGGCTTTGGGCCTGGGATTTAGCCTCTTCGGGTGGCGGGGGCGACTATGGCCGCGGAATAGGGAGTGGTTATTCCATGCCCAAGGCCCCCTCTCGGCTTGGGGCTTGATCCTCATCGGAGCCCGCCTTTTGGGCCTTCCCTATCTTTCGGCCAGGATCTGGCTTTTAGTCACTCTTCTAGCAACTATTGGAGGGTGGGCGACAGGGCTGGGGCTCATGGCCCATCGTCGAGGGCTCCTGGAACGGCAATTGAGGCTTCTTCTCTTCGCCTGGTCGGAGGAGGAGCGACCCCTTCCCCTTATCTACCAGGCGGTCTTTCTGGTGGTCCATCTTTTGGGGCTGGCCCTCCTGGCTACCCACTACGACCGCTCCTATCTTTGGGCTCTCAACCTCCTTCTGCTCCTGGCCAGCCCTATGATAATCTACTCCCTTCTCGCTCGAAGGTGGACCCTTTACTGGGAGGCTTTGACCCCCCTCTTCTTTCTTTACTTGGTGGTAGCCCTTCACCGGTTATTTAGCAACCTTTTGGCTATACCGGACCCTCTTTCAGGCGGCTTCACCTACCCCTATTTTGTGAACGTGGCCTTTAATTCCACTGTAGCGCTCATCGCTTCCACCGCCTACGCCCTTCTATGTCAACTCTATTTAGTGAAGCGAGGGGCACGAGGCTCGTTCCTCACCTTGGCCGGGGGCATCCTTTTGGGCTTGACTTTCTTCTGGGCCGGAGCGGAGTATATAGGCCATCGCACTAGGGGGGTAACGGCCAGCGATCCCTACGTCTATGCTCAGATGGCCGTGGATTTGGCCAGGCATGGAACCCCTTGGCACCTTTTTCCTCTTTTCCCTAAGGTGAGCAGGCTAGGGATACCCTGGTGGCCCATCGTTCATGCGGGCTACCATCTGCCCTACGACAGCCTGGGCCACGCAGGCAGCGTCTGGCCGGTGGGACAGTCAGCGCTTCTGGCCTTGGGGTACCTCCTTCTGGGAGAGGAGGGGCTCTATATCACCACGCCGGTGATGGGATTTCTATCTCTGGGGGCGATCTGCCTTTTGGTGGCCGAGGTGCTGCACGATGAATCAAGGGGAGATCGGCTGTTGGCAGGGGCCTTGGCGGCTTTCATCTTGGCTACCTCTTGGGAGCAGATCGACAGGTTGCTCGTTCCCATGGCCGACGCTACGGCCCAACTCTTCACCATATTGGTTATACTTTTGACTTTGAGAGCGATGAAGGGGAACCATCGGCTATACGGCCTTCTAGCGGGGCTCTCTTTCGGAGGGGCCTACTGGGTACGTCACACTCAATTAGTAGTAGGGTTAAGTGTGCTCCTGGCGGTGGCCCTCTTGGGCAGAGAGCGCTCTCGAAAAGAGAGAGGGGAGTTTTTACTTCTCTTTGGTCTCATCTCTTTCGTTACGGCCCTTCCTGACCTCGTATACCACCGTTGGAGTTTTGGGAATTTCCTGACCCCAGAATCGGAGGAGTTGGCTCTTTTCGCCCTTGCCCATCTAGTCACCACCGGACCTCGGCTGGGGCGCGATCTTCTTAGAGGAAACGAGTTTGGGTATCTGCTCCCCTTTCTACTCTACGGTGCTTACAAGATGTACCACCAGAAGAAGGGCCTATTCTTGGTTTTAGGGAGTTGGATCTTGGCCCTGGTTCTCTTCCATCTCCCCTATGCCGCTCTGCGGGTGCGCGATCTCCTCTCCGCCTTCCCGGCGCTAATAGCCTTGACTGTATATGGGATGATCTCCCTTTGGAAAGTGGCGACCTCACAGAGGGGAGCCTCTCTGTTCAGGGGTTTCCTGGCCTCTCTGGGCTTCCTTTCCCTCCTCCTTCTTCCCGCCTATCGGACGAGGATCACCCTTACCCGGCCTTTCGGTTCTTCTGAGGCTACTTTTGGCTTCGTGATGGAGGAGGAGCGGCGGGCCTTCGACCAACTGGCGGCCTACACCTCGCCAGGGAGCGTCATCGGCACCTCTTTGAACGGAGGGCCCATCGATCTCTACGCGGGACGGGAGGCTTTCAGGCCGGAGAGCTGGACGGCTGGGGAGTTGGAGACTTTTCTCTTGGCTATGTGGGATGAAGGGCATGAGATCTATATCCTGGACGATAGTCCGGAGTTGGCTTCTACCTTGTCGCATCTATCCACTCGATATAGACTCATGCCCATGGTGAGGCTCGAGGCCCCCCTTTTTGGGAGCGAGAAGGTGACGGGCTATCTCTACCAGGTTGAAGGCCCAGGAGGCAGCCCATGAGAAGAGGGACGTTATTAGCGGATACCATCTCTTTGGTTTCGCTTTTGGCGCTGGTTTTCCTTTTCTTCTGGAAGATAGCCCTCACCAACCTCATCCTGGCGGGGCTGGACCTCTTCGCTTACTTCTACCCCTATCGAGAGTATGCAGCCCAGGTGATTAGAGCCGGGCATCTCCCCCTTTGGAACCCCTATCTCTTCCTGGGGGTACCGTTCTTGGCTAATATACAGAGTGCGGTCCTCTATCCCCTCAATCTGCTCTTCCTTTGGTTTCCGGCACCCAAAATGGTGGCCTACTCTATAGCCTTACATATCTTCCTGGCCGGGGTTTTCACCTACCTTTACGCTCGGCGAGCCCTCAAGATGAGCCCCTGGGGGGCCCTGGTGGCGGCGGTCGTCTTCGCCCTGAGTGGCTTTCTAGGAGCCCAGGGGGAGCATGTGAACCAACTGAGCGTCTTCGCCTGGCTACCTCTCCTTCTCTTGCTCTTCCATGAAGCCTACAGGCAGCAGAGCGTGATCTATGGCCTCTTCGCTTCTCTGGTCGTGGGGCTCCAGTTTCTGGCCGGGCACGCCCAGGCCTCGTTCATCAACCTTTCGGCACTGGGTTGTTACGCTATCTACCTTTCCCTGAAGAGGGGAGGAGGTAGGCGAACTCCTATAGGGAGGGCGTTGGGGCTTTTTGTAGGAGTTACCCTTCTGGGGGCTGGTTTGGCGGCGGCCCAACTTCTTCCCACGTTGGAACTCTCCCGGCTTTCCCTCCGGGGTGGGGGGCTCACCTACCGACAGGCGGTCTCCTTCTCCCTGAGACCCGCTCTTCTTCCTCTCTCTCTCCTCCCCAGTTTAGACCATAGCCCCTTCAGCGAATATATAGCCTATGTGGGGATAACCCCTATACTCTTGGCTTCCCTCGCCCTTCTGAGAAAGAGAGAAGGTGTTTTCTTCGGAGCCTTGACCTTCTTAGGGATATTTTTGGCTTTGGGGCTCTATAACCCTTTCTACTACCTTTTGTATCGATTGGTGCCCGGCTTCAGCCTCTTTCGCGTCCCAGCCCGGTGGCTCTTTTTGTACACTTTTGGTATGGCAATCCTGTCCGGGTTGGGGATGGAGGAGTGGGGAGATATGAGCCAGGCCTCTTGGAGGGCGATGAGGGCGAGTCGGAGTGCACTTTTAGTGGCAGGCTTGCTCTTTCTTGTAGTCCTGGCCCTTCTTTTCCTGGGCAAGCCCCCCCTTCGCATAGTCCTCATCTGGCTGACCTTAGCGGGGTCAGGGGTAGCTCTCCTCTTCTTAGGAGGCAAAAGGGACACTCTTGGTCGCCCGCTTTTGGGCCTTCTCTTGGTGGGGGAACTCTTCTTCGCCAGCAGGTATCTGGCCTATGATCAGGCCACGGCTCCAGAGGCTTACTCCTCCCTCCGGACGGCGGTGACCCATCTCCTGGCCGATGCGGGCCTATATCGGGTTCTGAGCGTTTCAGATACCTCCTTCGACCCAGGGGACCTGGGAGAGATCCAAGGGATTTTCGAGGGGCAACTATCCGAGGAGGCGATCTACGATTACCTGGTGGCCACCAAATGGAAGGAGGTATTGGCCCCTAATCTGCCTCTGCACTACAAGATAGCCAGCGTGGACGGCTATGATGGGGGTATACTTCCCCTGGCCAGGTATATAGAGTTGGAGAGTCTCTTCCTTCCCCCGGAGGAGGTATCCCTCGACGGGCGGATGGGGGAACGTTTAGGCGAGATAGCGCCGGCGAGGCTTTTGGGCCTGATGAATGTGAAGTATGTGATCAGGGACAAGGGGGGAGATGTTTGGGTGGATGGCGTCTACTACGACCTGGCGCATAGAGTGATACTGGGGAAAGGAGAGGAGGTGGAGATCTCGGAGATACCGTGGTTCCCGACTACATCTTTGGGTCTGGTTTCCCACCTGGTTGGTGCTAGTGAGGTGGAAGAGGGGACCCCGGTGGCGGAGATAATAGTCACCGATGAGGAGGGAAGGGCGGAACTATATCATCTGCGCGCGGGGATCGATACGGCAGAGGGGGAGCATGAAGAGAGCATCCACCACCAGAAGGGGAGAGTGGCCCGAAGGGGCGAGGAGAGCGATGACTACCATGCCTTGGTAAGATTGAAGGAGCCGGTAATACCCCAAAGGGTCGAGGTGAGGTATCTGCTTCCTTCTGGGGAGTTCCATCTGCGAGGCCTTAGTCTTATCGAGGAGCGGACGGGGGCTCATAGGTCTTTGGTGGTCTCCCCCGCATACCGACTGGTACATAGCGGCGATGTGAAGATATACGAGAACTTGGAGAACCTGCCCCGGGCTTTCGTCGTTCATAGGGCGCGGATTTCGGAGGCCCCCTTGGAGGCGATGAAAGAGGAGACCTTTGATCCAGGGCAAGAGGTGATATTGAGCCAGGGGCCAGTGGGCCATCTTGAGGAGGGGAAGGCTCAAGACCGGGTCTCCATGGTTAGTTATCAGCCAGAGAGGGTGGAAATCGATGTTCGATTGAGGGCTCCTGGCTATCTGGTGCTTACCGATGCCTACTACCCTGGCTGGAGGGCCTTGGTGGATGGGAGGCCGGCGAAGATAGAGCGGGCGGATTATTATTTCCGGGCTGTCTATCTGGAGGAGGGAGAGCATGCTATAGAGTTCATCTATGCCCCCTTATCGTTCAAGGTGGGTATGGCTATCAGTCTGGCTTCATTGGCTCTTGTGATCATAGGCTTAAAACGGCGGCGAGAGGAGGTACCTGACTAAGCGTTATCTGTTTGGCCTCAACCCTTCTCCTATTCTTATTCTGCGGCGGGGGTGGACGGGAGAGGTCAAGGGGTGTATAATTGACCATCAAAAAGGAGGGTGGATGATGAATATCTTCAACCGTGTAGTGATGGTGATTCTTTTGCTCCTGGCTTTGGCGGTATCGGTGGTCTTCACTATCATCCCCGTTGGCCTGCTCGATGGAGTGAGCAACGCTATCACTCTTCTGGCCCAGTCGGTACAGATGGCCCGCCTCGTTTACGTCCTCATAGGGATAGGCTTCGCCCTGCTCTGGTTCTTGCTCCTAGTGCTAGAATTGTGGCGGCCGCCCAGGAGGACTGTGAGGGTGGAGAAGGTGAGCGGGGGGCAGGCGGAGATGACCGTGGATGCCATCGCCCAGCGGGTGGTCTACCGGGTAGATCAGTTGGCCGATGTGGTGAACGTGAAGCCCCGCATCCGAGCCGGGCGAGGCGGAGTGGATATCGACCTCGACCTAGAGACCACCCCAGACATAGATGTGCCCACCAAGACCGAGGAGGTCTGTGCCGTAGTGAAGGATGTGATCGAGGAGCGGATGGGCTTGAGGCTAAAAAGGATCCGGGTGAAGGTGAGGCACGCTCCCTACGCTGAAGAGTAGGGAGGAGAGGCGATGGAGTTGGAGGAGGCAAAGGAGGCCATCGAGGCGCTCCTCTTCGTGGCTGGGGAGCCGGTCACCCTAGGGCAGTTGACGCGCACGCTGGAGGTGGAGCAAGAACTGGTGGAGGAGGCTCTCCGCTCTTTAGCCCAGGAGTACGAAGGGCGGGGGTTGCGGATCCAGCGGGAAGGGGATGAGGTCCAGATGGTCACCACCCCCGACTGTGCGGGTTATGTGGAGCGGTTCTTGGGCCTGCAGTTCTCGGGGAAACTCACCACCGCGGCCCTGGAGACCCTAGCCATAGTAGCCTATAGGCAGCCGATCACCAGAGCCAAGGTGGAGGAGATCCGGGGTGTCAACTGTGAGGGGGTGCTACGCAATCTAGTGGCCCGGGGTTTGGTGGAGGAGTTGGGCCGCCTCGACAGGGCGGGACGCCCCATTCTCTACGGCACCACCTTCGAGTTCCTCCAGCATTTCGGCCTCTCGGACCTGACGGAATTGCCCCAGGTGGAGGAAGCCGCTGATTCATAGAGGGTGTGTTGAGAGTGTCACTCCCTTCGACCATAGCCGTGGATGGGCCGGCCGCCTCAGGGAAGAGCACCATCGGAGGGCTCCTGGCGGAAAGGTTGGGCTATCTCTATTTCGATACCGGGGCCCTCTATCGAGCCATCACCTGGTTAGCCTTGGAGAGGGGGCTCGCCATCGACAACGAAGAGGCGATAGTGGCCCTGGCCCAGGTTGCCCAGATCACCATCATCAAGCCCACGGTCCAGGATGGGCGGCAGTACACCGTCTACGCCGATAGCCGAGATATAACCTGGGAAATACGATCTTCAGAGGTGGATGCCCACGTCTCCCCCGTTTCGGCTTATCCTGGTGTGCGGGAGGCCCTCAAGGCGACGCAGAGACAGATAGGCGAGAAAGGGCAGGTGGTGATGGTGGGGCGGGATATCGGGACGGTGATCCTGCCCCATGCCGATCTGAAGATATACCTCGATGCCTCCCTGGAGGTGCGAGCCCAACGGCGATATAAAGAGGTTTTGGCCCGGGGCGAGGGGGCCTCTTACGAGGATCTCCTGGCCGATATGCGATGCCGGGATGAGATAGACAGCCACCGCCTGGCGGCCCCCTTGAAGCCAGCCCAGGACGCTATCATCGTAGATACCGACCATCTATCCATCGAGGAGGTATTGGGTCAGGTGATGGCTTTAGTGGAGAGGTGGCAGCCTCTGGAAGAGGGGACGAACCCATAGAGGGCGAGGAGGTTATGCTCTTTCATCGCTTTGCCAAGTTGATATTGCGAGGCCTTTGGGCCATACTTCTCGATTATGAGGTCGTGGGGCTGGAGAATGTGCCCCGGAGAGGCCCCATCATCGTAGCCATCAACCATATGAACTTCCTGGATCCCGTCCTAGCCACGGTCTTCATCCCTCGCGATATCGTGGGCATGGCCAAAGCCGAACTCTTCCGTTCCCCTGTGGTAGGGCTGGTTTTCAGACTCTATGGTGCTTTCCCTGTACGTCGGGGGGAGATAGATCGGACGGCTCTTAGGAAGGCGATGGCAGCGTTGAAGGAAGAGAAAGCGCTTCTCATGGCTCCAGAGGGGACTAGGGGCGGTGATTGGCGGCTAATTAAGGCTCGCGATGGGGTGGCCTACGTGGCCCTCAAGGCCTCTGTTCCCATCCTACCTATGGCTATCTCTGGGTCGGAGCGGTTCTGGAAGGAGTTAGCCAGGCTGCGTCGTACCAAGACCAAGATAGTGGTGGGAGAGCCCTTCGTCTTAGTCCCTGGGGAGGGCAGGGCGGCTAGAGAGCAACTGGGCGAGATGACCACCGAGGCTATGTATCGATTGGCTGCTCTCCTTCCTCCTGAGTATCGAGGGGTATATAGCGACCTCTCAACGGCCACGGAAGAGCACATAAGGCCCTACAAGAGCGCTTCGTGACCTTTGTCGAATTCACCGATGGCGCGTTGCCCCACCACGCTGGCGCTCTGGTGGCTCACGTGGGGGCGGTGACGGAGATAGGGCTTGGAGCGGGATTCCGCTAGGCAGAAGTGCACTTCAACGCTTAACTAAGCACTACCCTCAGAAGCCTTGACCACATGCACTTCATGAGCTATCTATGAGCCTCATATTTGTTATTCTGCTAAGACTGATTATCCCTCTTTTGATCTTCAGACGCCCACTCCTTGGAGGAGTGGCATCAGTGTTGCTTGACGCGATTGACGCTAATATTGTACGTATTATGGGAGGAACCTTCCCAAACTACCAGCCGCTGGACAAATGTCTGGATACGTACTACCTCTTCTTTGAACTTGTCGTCTCGCTGGGATGGCATCATAGGCTTGCTAAGCAGACAAGCGTGATACTCTTCCTTTACAGGGTTGTTGGGGTCGTACTCTTTGAGATCACTAATACCAGAGTTTTTCTCTTTTTCTTCCCCAATCTCTTCGAGTATTTTTTCCTGTTCTTCCTCATCGCTAAGCATAAATACTTTGATTCGAATAAGGTCAACAGTTGGTCAAGGATTGTCTTCATTCTGGTGCTACTATATGTCCTGAAATTCCCCCAAGAATACCTTCTACATTACAAGCAGGTTTCACCTTGGCTATGGTTTACAACAGCAGTGTTACCGAATTTGAGGTAATGTGGTCGAAGTGAGGATCGTGGTCATAGCAGCCTTCATCATCTACGGGTTGCGGGGGTAGTTATGAAGCGCGGGGTCATCTTCTCGGTGCGGCGGGGGAGCCCGGCAGAGAGGGCGGGGCTCTTGCCGGGCGATGAACTCCTCTCCATCAATGGCCACCGGTTGAGGGATGTCATCGATTACCGGTTCTATTCTGCCGAGGAAGAATTGCACCTTGTAATCAGGAGAGGGGGCGAGGTTTTCACCCCTAGGCTCCGGAGAGCGTATGGAGAGGATCTGGGCCTCGATTTCCAGGAGGTGGTCTTCGATGGCTTATGCCGTTGTGGGAACCGTTGCTCCTTTTGCTTCGTGGATCAGTTGCCCCCCGGGATGCGGAGCAGCCTCTATATCAAGGATGACGATTACCGTTACTCCTTTCTCTGGGGGAACTTCATAACCCTTTCCAATTGGAGCGAGGAGGATTGGGAGCGGGTAGGGGAGCAAAGGCTCAGCCCTCTCTACGTATCCGTGCACGCAACCGATTTGTGGTTGCGCCGCAAGATCTTCGGAAACCCACGACTCCCAGACATAGGAGAGCAACTTCACCGCTTGGGTGATCTCGGTATCCAGGTTCATGCCCAGGTGGTGCTGGTACCCGGTCTCAACGATCTTCATCTTAAAAGGACGATCTCCGATCTGGTAGGGTTCTTTCCCACCGTGCAATCGATCGGGGTGGTCCCCGTGGGGCTGACCAGATATCACCGTGCCGGGCTGCGCGGTGTGACGCCGCGGGAGGCCAAAGCCTTGGTGGAGCGGGTCTCCCTCTGGAGCGGGGGATTTCGGGAACGGTACGGACGGTCTCTGGTCTATTTGGCTGACGAGTTCTATCTTCTGGCCGGTCTTCTTCCTCCGCCAGCGGAAGAATATGATGACTTTCCCCAACTGGAGAATGGGATCGGGCTTGTCAGGAGGCTCTTGGACGAGGAGATAAAGAAGGGCAAACCCTTAGCCGCTAAGGCTAGGAGATCGCTAGCCTGCGGCACCCTCATCGCTCCCCTTCTTGAGGAGATGGCAGAGGAGTTCTCCTTACAGGATCCCGTGGGAGGTGCTCTCATCTCCACGCAGATAGAGGTGATCCCCATCGAGAACCGTTTCTTCGGCCCCACCATCACCGTATCAGGGCTTCTCACCGGTCAGGATGTGGTAGAGGCCCTATCTGGTCGCCATCTGGGTGAGTCTCTCTACCTCCCCCGCTGCATGTTCGATGCCAGGGGGGAGAGAACTCTGGACGGGATGACGGTGCAGGATATAGAGGCTGCCTTAGGGGTGAAGGTAACGATGGCTGAGACCATGCGCGAGGTTTTGACCTAGCAAATGCGTCTCATATCCAGCGTGCTACACCATGACTGAAGGCTGGGCGCGCAAGGATGGCTAAAAGGAGCTACGACAATGGGCGACATTCTGCTCAATTGGGGCACGGGGGTCGTGCTATGGCTACAGTCCTTCAGCAGCGGCCCCCTCGACGCCTTCTTCAGAGCGATCACCTTCCTGGGGGGGGAGCAATTCTACCTCATCCTCCTTCCCTTCACTTTTTGGTGCTTGGACAAGGGGGCGGGGGCCAGGCTCGCTCTCCTTTTCCTTTTCTCGGCCTACGCCAATAACGGCCTGAAGGACATCTTTCGCGCCCCCCGCCCCTTCCAGTTCGACCCCAGAGTGAGACAGATTGGGAAGTCCACGGGCTATGGCTTCCCCAGCGGCCATGCTCAAGGGACGGGGGTCGTGTGGGGCTATCTAGCCACCCGATGGTGCAAAGGGTGGGCCTGGGCCCTGGGTATCGTCCTCCCCCTCCTGGTCGCCCTCTCGCGGGTCTACCTAGGGGTACACTTCCCCCACGACGTCGTCGGCGGCCTGCTCGCAGCCGTGCTCCTCATCTCCATCTATAATTGGCTCCTCCCGGCCGCGGAGGCGCGAATTGGCGACCTTCCCTTTGGGGCGAAGCTGGCCCTGGCCACCGTAATCCCCCTGGTATTGCTCTTCCTCCACCCCACCGAGGACATGGCCACCCCTCTGGGGACGCTTCTGGGGATGGGAGTGGGGTTCACCTTGGAGGGCGAATTCGTTGGCTTCTCGGTTGACGGCCCCTGGTGGAAGCGGGTGCTGCGCTTCCTCCTCGGTTTGGCCGTCACCTTGGCCCTCTACCTGGGGCTGAAGGGGATTTTCCCGCCCGGCCTCCCTTTCCGCCTGCTTCGCTACGGCCTCGTCGGCCTATGGGCGAGCTTCTTCGCCCCCTGGCTGTTCGTCAAGACGGCCTTGGCCGAGGGTAGCGTGTAAAATGCAGTGCTGTCAGGAGTTACTTCCCCCGGCCTGGCATCGCCGGGACAGGTTGCCAGCCAAAGACCGAGCCACCACCAACATCTGGCGCCACCACTAAAAGGCGACAATGCATTAACGAGGCTAAAGCCAATGAGCAAAAGAAAAAGGAGGGGAAAAATGAACAACGAAAACGAATTCGCCTTCAGGAAGATGCTCGTGCCAGGGGTGGTTATGCTCGCTTTTTGGATCCTGGGCCTCGTTATGTGGCACTCCTCAGGATTCATCGAGGCTCTATTCTTCTTCGGGTATATCGGCACATCGGTAGGGGTAGGTCTGGGGCTCTATGCCGCGCTTCCCAAGAAGAGAAAACCCCCAGGGCGGAAACTGACCTTGTTCCTTGTCGGGGGATTCCTGCTTTGCTATATGGGCTTGCTGCAATCAGAGAATATGCAGATCGAATGGGTCTTTTTCTCCCTGCTGGCAGGACTCTTCGGAGCGGCTCTGACGCACTACTTAATCGCCAAAATCTTCGGCCCACTCCTGTTTGGTAGACTTTGGTGCGGTTGGGCCTGTTGGACGGTGATGATCCTCGATTTGCTGCCCTATAGTAGACCCAGGGGCCGAATCCCCGGGAAATGGGGGTGGTTGCGTTATGCACATTTCGCCCTCAGTCTCGGTCTTGTGCTGTTCCTATGGTTTGGGTTCGGTTATCGTGAGCGTGTCTATTTCGGTAGTGTGACTGGATTATACTGGTTGTTGGTTGGCAACGCGCTTTACTATCTGATAGGCATAGCACTGGCCTTCATACTCAAGGATAACCGCGCCTTCTGCAAATATGTCTGTCCCATCACGGTGTTTCTCAAGACCACCTCTCGCTTTTCGCTCCTGAAGATCAAAGGCGACAGCGATAAGTGCGACGAGTGTGGCGCGTGTGTGAAAACGTGTCCCATGGACATTCGGATCCCTGACTATATCAAGAATGGGCAACGCGTCCTATCAACAGAATGCAGCCTTTGCCAAACCTGCATCAGTGTATGCGTCAAAGATGCCCTTAAACTGTCTTTTGGATTTGATCTTGGGGGTAAGGAGTTGTTGAGGGAAAGAACGCAAGCGTGAATTCGTAGCCCTACCCGAGTCGTCAGATGGCAACATCCCTGGCCCCTGGCCTGTCACGCGCCAGGACAGGCTGGCAAGTACCGGGACAGGCTGCCATCGCCAGCCCGTCCTGGCATCAATACTTCGCACCCTGCGCTTCCCAGAGGGATACTTTACGTACAGCACGGGCGGGCCAGGGGGCAGGCTGACGCTACTAGGAGGTTTTAACCTGGGTCAAGAGTAGGGCTTGTCAAGAGGGCTCTTTTATTGTATAATCGCTTTTGCGAAAGGAGGTGATGAGTAGAGAAAGTTGGCAGGGGGGAGAGAGCGCCCGGGCTCTTTTAGAGCTGACGAGGCGGAGGTTCCCCGACCGCAAGGCGGGGCTAATCTCTCTGTCGCTTTAGACAGAGGGAGAAAATCGAGAGTTCGGCGGATGCCTCCAGGGTTGCCACACCCCTAATCTTCCCCTCCTGAGATAAAGGGCTCCTCTAAAACCGTGGGGCGACCGGCGGGACAAAGGGAGCCCGGTGGCGAAGGCGGCTGTTCCAGGGGAGAGATTCCATCCCTGAGCGGCTAGCCGTCAGATTTTCCCCTTGTGAGCGAATGTATCGCTTTGCCGTTCATCAAACCTAGATTCAGGAGGGAACAAGTGACCAAGAGGGTACTGAAGAAGATCTCCACCCCTTTTCAGGCTTTCAACCCCCAGGGGGCGATCTTGATGGTAAACATGGTCGACCCCCAAACGAGTACCATGAGGGTCTTTCTGGAGGCCATCGAGGAGGCGGAGATCCCTTTTTTTGCTGTAGCCAATAAGATCGACATCGCTAGGCAGGGGGAGGTTAAAAGAACCCAGGAGGCGCTGGGGGTGGAACTGATCCTCGCCTCTATGTTAACGGGCCAAGGGATGGAAGCGATAAGGAGGAGGATCAGGGAGACCTTCTCACCAGGAGACAGGATCGCCGTCTTGGGGGTCTTTAATAGCGGGAAGACGAGCCTCATCGCCAATCTAACGGGCCTGGATTTGGAGATCAGGAATTTGCCAGGGACCACTTTGGAGTTCCTAGCCTACGAATATGAGGGTTATACCCTCATAGATACGGTAGGCCAGATCATCGATATCAATAAGCCCCTCATGGTGAGCATCGACCTTTCGGGGTGCGAGACGAGGGGGGAGAAGATAGCCCGCGTCCTGCGCCAGGATGCAGAGGCCATACTGGCCACTTTGGAACTCGCCATCCCCAGCATAGAGGAGGTGGTGGGTGTCATAAAGGGCCAGGTAGAGAGGGGGAGAAAAGTGGTGGTGATCGGGGCCGGCGCTAGCGCCCTGGTGGCTATGGAGATGGGAGGGCAGGGGCTGGAGACGGGGCTCCCCATCATGGTCTTCAGCAACAACCTGAGTGAGGGGCAACCGGTCAGTTTCGCCAAAGGCACAGCCGAGGAGGAGATGGGCCTGTCGAAATATATCACCTTGGCCCTAAATGAGGGCGATGTGCTGATCGGGATATCCGCCTCGGGAGGCACGGGGTTCGTCTATGATGCCTTGGAACGAGCGAGAGGGAAGGGAGCCATCACTGTAGCCATCACGGAGAATGTGGATACGCCGCTGGGCCAGGCCGCTGACTATATCATCAAGAGCAACGCCAAACCAGAAGGCCCCTCCTCGAGCAAGATCCAGGTGGCCCATCTAGCCATCGTCCACGCTTTGCTCCTTACGTTGGCCGATGAGAGGGGGGTCACCGCCGATGAGTCGATAAACTTCATGCTTCCTGAGGTGGTGCCCACCAAGAAGATGGGGATCAAATAGTCAGCGAAGGAGGATGCCTGAAGTCCCCTTAATTTCAGGAGGTATCCATGTGTGGCATAGTAGGGTATGTGGGGCCGCGCTTCGCAGCGCCGATCCTCCTCGATGGGTTGGAGCGGTTGGAATATCGGGGCTACGATTCGGCAGGGATCGCGGTTTTAAACCAGGGACGGATCGAGATCGAAAAGTGCGAGGGCAAATTGGAGAATCTGTTTGCTGCCTTGGATGGTCGAACGGTGCCTGGGTTCTTGGGGTTGGGACATACCCGCTGGGCGACTCATGGGGAGCCCAGTCAGACCAACGCCCATCCCCATCCCGACTGCACCGGCCGTTTGGTGGTGGTACATAACGGGATTATCGAGAACTACGCTGCTCTCCGAGAGGAACTCTTGAGCCGGGGCCATCGCTTCGTCTCCCAGACAGATACGGAAGTGGTAGCCCATCTGATCGAAGAGGCGTATGAAGGAGATTTGGCAGAGGCCGCAAGGAAGGCGCTGAGACAGGTGCAGGGGGCGTACGCTATAGGCGTCTTCTCGGTGGATGAGCCAGAACTCTTGGTCGGCGCACGTCTCTTTTCGCCCCTAGTGGTGGGGTTGGGGCAGGGGGAGAACTACTTGGCCTCCGACATACCGGCTCTCTTGCCCCACACCAGACGAGCCTTAATCGTAGAGGATGGGGAGGTGGTGTCCCTGGACCGTCAAAGGGTGAGGGTCTGGACCTTGGAGGGGAAGGAGATGCATCGGGAGCCGTTCCATATCAGTTGGGATCTAGAGGCGGCGGAGAAGGGGGGGTACCCCCATTTCGTCCTCAAAGAGATCCACGAACAGCCTGAAGCGATCAAGAACACCTTGCGAGGTCGCCTCGACGGCGAAAGGCTGAGCCTCTCGGAACTTGAGGGGCTGGATTTGAGTCAGATGAATCGGGGCTATATTGTGGCCTGTGGCACCTCTTTCTATGCTGGTCTGGTGGGAAAGAGGCTCTTCGAGGAGTGGGCTCGCCTGCCTATGGAGGTAGCCATCGCCTCTGAGTTCCGATACGGTTGCCCGGTCATTGACTCCCGGACTCTCGTGATCCTCATCAGCCAGTCGGGAGAGACGGCCGATACCTTGGCCGCTCTACGGCTAGCCAAGGAGAGGGGCGCTCTCACCTTGGCTTTGGCTAACGTCATGGGGAGTTCCATAACCCGAGGGGCTGATAGGGTTCTTTATCTGCAAGCCGGCCCAGAGATCGGAGTGGTGGCCACCAAGACCTACATCGCGGAACTGGTGGTGATCACTCTCTTGGCCCTGGAGTTAGCCAGGCGATGGGGCCTCTTAACGGAGAGTCAGATCGGTGAGGTGGTTCGAGAACTGAGGGCCCTTCCCAGCAAGATGGAGAGGGTTCTGGAGAGGGAAGAAGAGATAGCCAGGCTGGCCAGAAGATACGCGGACCGAAGGAGTTTCTTCTTCATCGGCCGGGGCGTTGATTACCCTACGGCACTGGAGGGAGCCCTCAAACTCAAGGAGATAAGTTATATCCACGCCGAAGGCTACCCGGCAGGAGAACTAAAGCATGGCCCCATAGCCATGCTGGATCCAGAGGTACCGGTGGTAGCCCTGGCCACTAAAGGAGCCCAGTACCCTAAGATCATCTCCAACATACAGGAGGTGAGGGCTAGGAAGGCCCAAGTCTTGGCCTTGGCCACGGAGGGGGATGAAGATATAGAGGCCGATGAGGTAATCTACGTCCCCGACACCTTGGAGCCCTTGAAGCCCCTCCTCTCCATCGTGCCCTGGCAACTTTTCGCCTATTATGTGGCTCGGGAGCGGGGCTGCGATATCGATAAGCCGAGGAACTTGGCCAAGTCGGTAACCGTAGAATAAGGATGGGCGGGGGTGAGGTATCGCTCGTCCTTCGGTAATCAAGCAAAAGCCTATGCTTTGGCGACCGGCGTGTCCAGGAACGCCTGTCTACCAGCCTCCTGATTTCTTTCAACAGAGTCGCCGCGTAGAGCAAGGCCCCGGTCAACAGGCCGAGGCCTTGCTCCATCCCTGAATTGTAGACACGAGGCGCTAAGGTTACGGATTGTACGACATGGACCTGTTGGGGATGAACTGGTAGTCGACGCCTGATGTTACGCAGTGGGCTAACTCGGGGTGCGGCCCACCGTCGAAGTAGAAGCTCGTCCTTGCGGTGTGCTTAAGCCACACAACCTTGTTGGGATGCGGCGCTACATAAGGGTGTGGGGAATGAAGGTGGCTGGTAGGCTTTGCCGATCGAGGGGCTTTACGCTGTCTCCGACGCACTCCACCAGAGTTTCGTTCCTGGGCGGAATGTGGAGTTATTAGATCTGGCCTTTGATATTTTAGGGGTAGTCTCGGGGCTCTATATGGCGAGGATGGTTATCTCCCCGAAGGGGCGATCTTGTTGAACGGCGATCTTCCGTCGCTTAATCAGTTGCAATAGAGCCAGGAAAGTGACGATGATCTCCGGGCGGGATTTCACCCTTCTCAGCAAGCGGTTAAGGTTCAAGCGGCGGCGACGGCGAACTAGCCTCTCCAGTTCTCTTATCTTGGCTGGAAGGGAGATGGTTAGGGGGGCGACGATATCCCCCACGGAACCGACAGGCTGTTCTTGCAGAGCCTGGCGAAGCACTTCCACCAGATCGTTCAGTGATACCTCTTGCAGTGGGAAAGGAGGCCTGGGCTGGGCGGTTACCCCTCGGGGATAGGCGCGTAGCCCGTTCTCTTCTCGGCTGCGGAGTTGTAGGGCCGCGGCTTTGAACTTCTGGTATTCGATGAGCCGTCGGACCAGTTCGTCTCCTATCTCTTCTTCCTCTTCGAATGCCCCCGCGGGCGGCTGGGGTAGGAGGGCCCGGGATTTGATGAGGAGAAGTTGGGCGGCCACGACGATGAAGTCGGCTAGGGTTTCCACCTCCAGCCTCTCCAGATGGCTCAGGTAGGCCAGGTACTGGTCGGTAACCTTGGCTAAGGAGATCTTGGTAATCTCCAGTTCCCTCTCCTGGATCAAGTGGAGGAGGAGGTCTAGGGGGCCCCTGAAGAAGGGTAGGGTCACTTCGTAAATAGGTGTCTTCACGGGCCGATTATACAACGGAAAGGGGAGGCTGTCCAGGGAGAAAAGGGGGGCATAGCGTATTGTGAAAGGCTGGTATTTCTGCTTGGCAGCCTATGGTCTTGAAATGGCAGCTTTACCCTGGCCCCTTCAGCACCTGGCGATGTGGCGGAGATGAACCTTGACATTCCGCTGTAGGGGGCCCTTAGTGTCTTTGTCTTGGCAGGGATGTTGATAGCAGTGACTGTTCGCTGGTGGAGAAGGCTTGGTTAGGGGACTTCAAAGGAGGTAGATGGGGTTGGTGAAGACCCAGCCGCGTCTTCGGAGGAGATAGCGACGATAGGCTTCCACTCGATAGGCCCCCTTTTCTTTTGCCCTGTAGCGGAGGGTCTTGCCCCTCTTTTGGGCTACCACCTTTCCTTGATGCATCAACCGCAAGAGGGCGGGTAGGGGGGAGACGACCTCGAACTCTGCTTCTCCCTCTAAGGCGATCTCTTCTCCCGTTATCGCTTCGTTGTTCCCACTTCTGGCTACGAAGCGGAAACCCCTGCTATCCCCTATAAGGTCATAGGCCACAAATGCATGGCCGGTTTTCAAGACCTTGTAGACTAGGTCGCTATCGTGTTTCAGTTCGCCGTTGAAGGGCTCGGGGGCGAGGATATGGGTGCGGACGGTGCGGAAGCAGTGCTGATAGGAGTGGATGGCTCGCTTCAGGGGGCCTAGGGTATAGACCGTGGCGTGGACATCGGTGCCACCGATGGCTACCACCCGTCTCTCTCTAAGCAACTCGTCCCATTTTCTCAGGGTCTCCGGGAAAGGGCCTCGAATGGCTACCCCAGGGAAATAGGCCAGAAAGAAGGCTTGGGGGAGGTTGGAGAGGTAAGCCTTGAATTCGGATAAGTAGTTCCATATCTCCAGGCCCGCGTACCCCTTCACCTGCCAATCTACCCAGTCGATCTCCGGCTCCCCGCTGAAAGGGGTGCTATGCTCGAAGGGGTGGGCCAGGAAGCCGAAGCCCCCCTGGGCATTTATAGCATCTATGAGAGCCTGCAAATCTTTGCAGTATTGAACGACCTCCTCTCTTATGCCCAAGGCCAGGTAGTGGTTAGCCTCGGGGACTCGCTCGATGTCGTGAATCTCCTCGCCCACAAGTAAGAGAAGATCCCCGTACCAGCCATCTTTGCCCCTCACTAGGATGTTGTGATCCGTGGCTATGATGAAGTCTAAGCCCGCCTCCGAAGCGAGGTGGGCCACTTCATCGAAGTCGGCGGCGCCATCGGAGGCGGTGGTATGGAGGTGGATGCTGCCTATGTATTCGTGAAGAGAGGGCAAGGGGGAACTCCTCTGGCAGATTCCCAGGGAGTATAGCATGAGGAGGAAAGGGTGGCAATAGCCTCCTCTCCGTTGTCTTTTCGAGGAAGGGATGATACTATGATTAGTGACCCTCCACGAGTCTGGACCTATGATGGGTTGCCAGTCTTTGTGCGGAGTATCGATGAGAGGCTATGAGTGAGCGAGGTCAAGGGCGTGATCTGGGACCTGGATGGGGTTATCGTTGACACCGCGCCCTTCCATTTCGAGGCTTGGAAGAAGACCCTCAAGGAGATGGGGCTGCCTTTCTCCCAGGAGGAATTCGCTCTTATCTTTGGGCAACGGAATCGTGATGTCATGATGAGGGTAGTAGGGAGGGCTTTGTCGATGGAGGAGATGGAAAGAATCAGCGGTCGGAAGGAGTCGCTATTCCGAGAGGCTTTGAGGGGCAATGTGAGACCGCTACCCGGCGTCCTCTTCTGGTTGGAGGAGCTCAAAAGACGAGGGTACCGCCAGGCTCTGGCTACTTCCGCTCCCCGAGAGAATATGGAATTGATGGTCGGGAGTTTGGGGATAGAAGGTTTCTTCGACGAGATAGTCTTGGCAGATGAGGTCTCAGCCGGGAAGCCGGACCCGGAGATATTCCTTTTGGCCGCCAAAGCACTGCAACTCTCTCCTGCTCGCTGTATCGTCATAGAGGATGCGGTGGCAGGGGTCGAGGCGGCAAAGAGAGCGGGGATGAGGTGTATCGCTGTCGCTACTTCCCACGTTCGAAGGACCTTGGCTGAGGCTGATATGGTGGTGGATGGCCTAAATGATCTGGCTCCTGATACCTTCGAACTCCTTCTGTCGAGTTGACCCCTGGCCACTGAGACTCTCTCTTCACCTGTCTAGTTGAGCCTTGGGGGCTTTTCAGTCTATTCACGAGTGGGGATAGGAGAGGGAACTCTTTTGGTCATTCATGAAAACCTCCCGCTGGATACCCCCCAGCTTGCTGGGGGGAGGAAGCGGGCTCGCCGAAGGCGAGAACCCGGTTGCACTTTCAAGCAAAGTGCTGTAGAAGTAAGACATGTGCGCGTTAAGAAGAAGCAGCCATGCCGTCTATGACATCAAGTACCACTTCGTCTGGATTCCCAAGTATCGCAAGGAAGTACTCGTGGGAGAAGTGGCCGAGTATGCCAAGGAGGTATTTCGACGGATTGGCGAGGAATATGGCTTGGTCATCGACACGATGGAAGTGGAGGAAGACCATGTGCACATATTCCTCGAAGCATTGCCAAAGTACTCTCCGGCGCGGGTAGCACAGATTCTAAAAAGCATCTCGGCGCGAGAGATCTTCCACCGGTTCCCCTGGTTGAGGCAGCAGCTATGGGGAGGGGAGCTGTGGGGAGATGGGTATTTCGTTCGATCTGTGGGAGACCAGGTGACGAGTGACATAATCAGGCGATACATCAACTATCAAAGAGACCAAGCTGGTCAACTAAAGCTGTGGGAGTAGGCCCAAAGCCCCGCAGCTTGCTGCGGGGTTCTTTACTTTCTGTTCCTGCACTCGCCCTTCCTCTATCAGATGCTTAATCGCATCCAGTCCGAAGCCATCAACACCCATCTACTCCAGGCAGAAGCGAGCGATATTCTGCATCTGCATAGTCACTTCTTCGTTGTGGTAGTTGGGGTCCGGCATTCCGCACCAAAAGACAGCGTAGTAGTCGCCGTTCATCAAGTGCCAGACACGCTCTCCCCAGGCTCCGGAATAGCTACGGTTCGTCGGAGCCCAGATATGCCAATCACTGTGTCCGGCGTTTGGCCCACTAGTAGTATCAAGAAACCAGGGGTGTCCACTCGATGTGTGATTCAGGACCAGATCGACGATGACGCGGATACCCCGAGCGTGCGCCTCCACCAAAAATCGGCGAAACGCCTCCCTATCTCCGTAGTCTGATTCGATCTAGTAGTAATCGACGACATCGTAGCCATGATAGCTCCGCGACTCAAAGATAGGCATCAGCCAGATGCCGGTAATGCCTAGGTCATCAGTCGTCTCAGGATCGCCCTCGCTCAGGTAGTCCAATTTGTCGATGAAACCTTGCAAATCGCCGGTGTCGTCACCGTCACTGTCATAGAAACTGCGGACGAAGCTCTCATAGAAGACGCGATCATTCCGGCAGTAGAGCGGCCCTGTCCGCGTTGACACCGACGTCTGGCCAGAAGTGCACGTCACATTCCCGATCACCGTAGGAGTAGCAGAGGGAGAAGGTCTCGGCTGAGGCATTGCTTGGCTCACGCAACCAGAAACTAAGGCGTTCGGCAAGTGAAGCGCGCTGTCATCGCCCCTTTTTTCACTTGAATCCCGCGCTGCTCCACAGACAGGGTTGGCCGATTTCGTTTGGCATGCTGGACACATCCTAGCGGATGAACTGCTGCTCGTCAAAGCCCCTCGCAGCGCCCCACAAATGGTGGGAATTCGCCAGGCATGTCGTGCCTGCTGACCACAATCTCAGGTTATTACGCAGTCGTGGCCTCCATCTTCTCAGCGTTCCTTGACCGACGCGACTTGCCTTGAGGCAAGGCCGACCAGCGTTGGCCGCCTCCGTGGCCAACGGGCCTTTGCCTGGCCCGCCCTCTTGTCTAGCCTCCTTGTTTCCTTCTCGGGCTGGCGTCAAGATCCTCTCCTCGTACATCTCTCCCGGCCTCCCGAGTCTCTTGGACGGCTTCTCAATGTTGGAACAGCTATCTAAGCGACGAAGCGCACGGGAAGGACTCCCCTGGGCTTCGCGGTGTCACCCGGTGCGTCGGGCAAAGCTGGTACCCCGATGAAAGGCTACTCGGAGGGGCCAAGCAAGCTCCCGGGATGAGTGCCCGGAGGCATCCAACGGTTAGGCCGTAGTTAGATCCCCGCCGGGGAAGTGAACCTGCGGGGAGCTGGGTCCTGCTCGCCTAACCCAAAGAAAGGAATTCTTGCAAAGCCAAAACGATTCTATGGAGGGCATCGACGTACCCCCTTCCTTTGTCTTGAAGGGGCGCCGCCGTCTCGTGCTTGACAAAGGGACGGCCCAGCGTATGATATCAATGTCACACGCTGACTGATGCGAGCACCACAGATGGCCTTGCTGGTTTCAGCGGAAGGAGCGGTCTGATAGATCCTTTCCAAAGTGCGGACTCGAACCTCAGCGGACTTTTGCCGAGCAAACCTCAGAGGACTCGTAAAAAACGGTATCCGGAGGGAGTCAACAGCATACTATATCTAGTAGTCAATGGCGCTGAGATGCCTACATATTGCGGTACGGTTTTGGAAATGCCTCAGATGACTTAAAATCCGCTGGGCATTTTCGCCAGCGGGTTTGCTATTAGCGCCCAATTTGCACTCATACTACACAAATCGATGTCGTGCTTGTGCAGATCTGACGTATGTGCTGATGGCTTTCCCCAAGGCACTGGGTATTCTCCGGAGGAACCCACCTCGTCGTTCCGGGTGACAGAGCCTTGAAGGGAGCGTCCTGTCATCCAGTATGCGTTGAGGTGAACCTCGACGCGATCGAGCAGTTTCTCAAGCAAGGGAGATTCACGGGCAATGCCTTTCAACGACAGTGTACAAGAGAGCGGTCCGAACATGTGCTCGCTTAGAGCTATCGAGGTTCAGCAGATTCGAAAAGAGGGGAGAGCCAGGTATTGCAGGGCATTCGTTGGATGTTAAGTCGCGAAAGCCGATAGAGGATCGGGTGGTGACCATCAGTCGGGCCAGGACCACCTTGACCTTTCCTGCTAACTTCATGCTGGTGGGGGCCATGAACCCCTGTCCATGTGGATATTTTGGGGACGCGGTCAAGGAATGCACCTGCTCCCCGGCCATAGTGACCCGCTATCAGACACGGCTCTCTGCCCCCCTTTTGGATCGCAACGATATCCATGTGGAGGTACCAAGGATGGAATATGAGAAGTTGGCTAGTGATACACGATTGGAGACCTCGGAGTCGATCAGGGTGAGGGTAGAGGGGGCCAGGGAGAGACGCCGCCATGCTGGCTTTACGCCGTAAATCCGAACGCTTCTCGGATGCGATTGCCATCGACCTCGGGTCATCTCTTCCTAGGGGCTAATAGAGGAACCGAGGAAAGCCTTGGAGACGCTTCAAAAGGCAAATACCCTTGCGGACGTGATCCAGGAGGCCTTATGAGCGTGGGAGAAGCGTTGCGTTTCGCGTTGGGGGCGACACCATAACAACTCCATGCAGCGGGGTCCAAATACATCGAGCGTCCAGAAAAGGAGAAAGAGGTATGAAGGTCAACACGATTAGCGGGACCTTCAGTGTTACCGGCAACTCCAAGAGGGGTGGTAGAAAGAGATTGGAAGTAAGCCCCGAAGCCAGAGTCAAGGGTTGAGGAGAACCGGAAGGATACCCAGAAGACACTCTAGGAGGACCTAGCGGGGCAACTGTGTTCTGGAACTGTTAAAAGTGAACTTGTGGGAACCTTAGAAAGTGAACAATTGGGAACCCTAGAAAGTGAACTACGGGGGAAGGCAGCGGATACTGCCAGAATGAGTAGACTACTCCAAAAAGAGGAGGTCTACTTATGGCAGCCCAACTGCACCGTCGTCTTCCCCAAGAGTTTGTGGAAGAGATCTTGGAAGCCTTCAACGAAGGAAGAGTGACAGAAGAGCAGGCCCAAGCTTTGCTAGGGATCAAACGCACTCGTCTATACCTGTTACGCCGAGAATGGCTTTTCAAGAGCTATAAAGGTGAGTTCACCTTATCCAAGCATCGCGGTCGGCCAGGCCCCAGGTTCGATCCTGAGGTGGAGGACTGGCTTCACCAAGAGTTGGGCTTTATCAGGGATGAGGCGGACCATGGCTTCCGCAATCGCTTCAACTTTGCCCATCTTGCCGAGCGGGCCGAGCAACGGTTCCACCGTTCTTTCTCTCGCCACAGCCTCCGTCGCTGGGCCATCCGCCACGGCTATTACCAAGGGGATCCAGAGCAGAGTCGTAAGGTCTTTACCCGTTTCGAGACCTCGGCTCCTGGGGTCCTCTTTCAGCATGATTCTTCCCGGCATATCTGGCTCCCTTACACCCGAGAATACTCAACCCTCATCGCCACCCAGGATGATCACTCTCGCAAGGTGGTGGGCGGCCTCCTGGTGGCCTCTGAGACGGCCTGGGAGCACCTGGTGGTGGCTCGTGAGACATTGGAGAGCTATGGACGCCCTCTGGCCTATTATGTGGACCAGCACAGCATCTTCCGCTTCGTCGAGCACCAAGGGGTCCACGTCTCCTACCGGCTCCGTCAGGACCAGGGACGGGTTCAGTTTCGCCGTGCCCTGGAAGAGTTGGGTATCGGGATCATCTATGCCCACAGCCCAGAAGCTAAGGGCAAAATCGAGAAAAGGTTCGATTACTTCCAGCGTCGCCTTCCCTACCTGTGTGAGAGGTACAAGGTCACTGATATGCAGGAGGCCAATCGCATCCTGCGGGAAGAGGTGATTCCCTATTACAACGAGCGCCACATCCATGCCGAGACGGAAGAGATCCCTCAGGTTCGCTGGTAGCGGGCCATCCGGGAGAACAGAGCCAAACTGCGGCCCTTGCCAGAAGAGGTGGATCTGGACATCGTCTTTTCTCTGCAATACCAACGTAGTGTGGGAAAAGATGGAACCATCTCTTTCGATGCTAAGCGCTGGAAGTCTGGAGCCCAACCCGAACAGAAGGTCATTGCTTGCCTGCACCCCGGCAGCAAGCTCATTATCGTCCAGGATGGCGTGAAGCTATGGGAGTATCAACTCTAGTTTAGTTCACTTTTAACAGTTACAAAATTCACTTTCTAACGTTCCCGCAGTTCACTTTCTAGGGTTACAGAACACCTAGCGGGGCAACTGGTGAGTCCATCTAATCACAACTCCCACAAAGCGGTTCAGAAGCCCCCGAAGAAGTCCACAGACCCTTCATGGTGCTCAGCCCACAAGGTCAAGATGAAGCGCCGAGAGAAGGATGGTGCAGTCTGGAACTCGCACAAGACGAAGGACGGTTGGTGTCGTGGGCAGGCCGAAGGGAAAGGTCCTCTTAGGTACCCCAAGTGTGTATGGGCGACAACTTTTCCCTCTCTTTCTCCTTGAGCACTCCCATGGCCGTGAAGGGTACACTTGCCTTCGAACTGTACTTCCGTGTGTGGGCCCTATATCAATCGTCTCTTTATCAAGCGTGAGAAGTACCTACTGGGCTTGGCCACTCTTTGATTTTCCCCCCCTTCGCTGTGATGGTCGATAACCTTCCGCTCTGGTCTCATTTTCCAACCTTTTGCTGAAGGCCAGGAAGTCCCGAGAGATCAGCGTTGACAACCCCAGAAGGTAGGCTTAGAATGGTCCCAGGGAGAGCAGCCGGTTGGATTACCTCATGGCGGGCAGGTGGGCGAGGTTTCCGGAGGACACAACCTGAGAGAAGAGACGTGGTATAGCCGGGAGCCCATGCATGACATTGGGGTAGCCTTGTGCGGACTCATGATGCGTGTAGGGCAGGATCATCTGGGTGCATAACTGGGAGGGGATGAATGCCATGAGCAAAGAGATATCGTGGCCTTTCTTGCCAGATGTGAGTTCAGGTGGCAATGGAGAGCGGAGTGACGATGAACTGCTGGACGAGCTCCTAAGTCAACTAGCACTAGAGCGGGCTTATGAGTACAACAATACACCCCTGGATGAACCCCGATCCGTGGATTCTAGGGTGGTGCAAATACGGTTTAGATGTGGTAAGCTAT
>CAYLIE010000022.1:0-44330 GCA_964383935.1 uncultured Anaerolineales bacterium
TAAAGCTGTGGGAGTAGGCCCAAAGCCCCGCAGCTTGCTGCGGGGTTCTTTACTTACCTCCATGAACTTTCCCTCAAGGTCGGTGACTACGATGCTATCTACAGACGTCTTTACAGCGCTCGATAGGCGGATCAATTCTTCTTCCGCCCGCTTGCGCTCCTCTGCCGTCTCTCTTTCCTTTGCCATGTTCGGGCTCCTTCCGCCGAGGATGTCCGTTTTATGGCTTTTATATGTATATTATAATACTCCCCTCACCTTGTCAACGGGGGAAAGGCTAGGATGGCAGGGGGAGTAGGGGAGGCTAGGTGGTGCTCTGACGATCGGCGTCTCGCAAGTGCTTTATCGCCCTGGAGGCGTAGACGACGGCTGTAAGGAAGGCATGGGCCGCCATAACCATCAAGGCGTAGAGGGGGAAACCGAAGATGGCGCCAGCCAGCATATAGAGGGTGTATATGTTCCTTCTCCCATCGAACCTTCTGAACAGACGATCGAATTTGGCATAATCAGCCAGGGAAACCCCCATCACTTGCTTGAACTGCATAGAGCAATGCCTGTTGAAGGAGTCGAGGAGAAGGATGAGAAGGCCTAAAATTAGCGCTGGAAGGTTTCCGCTCCGAGAGAAGATATACCAAGCGAAGGCAATGTACCACGATTGTTCGAAGAGGAGATCGAAGGAGTGCTCGATGTGACCCAGTTTGGTAGTCACTCCCCGCGCCCTAGCCAGCTTTCCATCGACTCCGTCCAATATGTTCACTACTAGAGTGAGAAGGGAGGCCCAAAGAAGGTATCCTCGAAGGAAGAGGAAGGTGGCAAGGTAGGCGACTATATTGGTGAAGATGGTTACCTGGTTGGGCGTGATGGGCCACTCCGACAGGTAGTAGGTGATTCTATTCTCGATGGGCCGGTGGAGGTACCAGGCCAAGAGGTCAAGAGTGCCCTTTTGTGTCCTTTCAATCAGTAACTCTTTAGCCCTCTTGAGATCCTTCCCTTTCTCCATCCTGATCCAGGAGATGGGCAGATCTCTTCTCATCTCTGCTATGTAAGTGGGGATCTCGGAGATATCTAGGTAGCCGATTCCAAGGCTCTCCAATCGATCTCCGCCTTGCGGTGAGTCATCTAGTAAGATGCGAAGGAGTTGAGGGGTGCAAAGGGCGGCCCCGATATAGACCCCATCCCACTTTTCTAGATTCTCGCCTATGGCTTTAACGCCGTCTCCGATGAGTACCTTGGGCAGGCCACGCGCTTTGTCGATTCTCCTATCGATGGCCAAAGTCGCCTCCCCCCGGTCGAGGAGGGCTTCGATTATCCGAGCATCGAAAAGGCGATCCCCCTCCAAGAGCAAGAATTCTCCCCCCACGATGGAGGGTGACCATCCATCCCCACCTTCTACATACCCTATTTTCATTCCTAGGCCGCTCTTCTTGTCGAGGTATTGTTTTATTGGCTTCCCTTGGGGCCCTAGCATTATGGTCACCTTCCTAATGTCCAGGGCTTTGAGGAGTTGGAGATTCCTCTCCAATAGAGAGAGGCCACACAGTTTGGTCAGCATCTTGGGCTTCTCCAGGCTTTCCTCTAAGGTGGCTAGGATTACCGCCTTTCGCACCCTCTTTTCCTTCTCGCGCAGGCGCTGACGTAGAAGCCTCTCCGCCCCTTGACGATCCTCGTCGGTGTCGATGTCCAACCAGAAGCCGCCCTTGAGGTCGTAGATACGAAGTTCTCGATCCTTGATCCATTCCTCCTTCACGTCGTTCCATTCATCCCTGCCTTGGGCCAGGCATCTCTCGATGACCGGGAAGATGCGCTCTGAACAGACAAAGACCCCCGCATCTATGTAGTTGAACTCCTCCAGTTCCTTGCCTAGTCTTCCCACAGATCGTAGATCGCCTCCAGCCTTGGTGGCCTCCGCGACATCTATGTAGCGTGGGGATGAGTCGAAGGCCCCAACGAACTCCCCGGGCAAGGACAATAGCCCCCCCATCCTCTGAGGGTCGAAGAGGTGATCACCCATGGCTACCAGGAAGCGCTGGTCCACGAAGTCGCGAGCGGCCAACACGGATATGGCGTTACCCTCTAGCCAACGTTCGTTTACTACTAGGGTGATGTTGTACCGTTCTTCCAATCGCCTCTCTTCTATGAAGGCTTCCACCAACTCGGCTTTGTAACCGATAACCACGACGAAATCCTGGATACCCAATTGGCTAAGAGAGGCCAGGCTCCTCTTCAGCAAGGTTTGCCCTGCCAGTTCAAGCAGTACCTTGGGCTTTCCGTGGTTGCTTTCTAATCTACTTCCGTCGCCTGCTGCCAGAACCACCGCTTTCATTACTTTCTCCCTGTCATCTCTTCTCTGCTTGCAAATAGAAACGCCGTAGCCCTACTCCTGGCCACGGCGTGCAAGTGTCCACGTTCAAGAGTGGTGTGAGGAAACCGCCTTTAGGCGAGGCAGGTCGCCTACTCTTTATGAGGTCGGGGTTCCCGACCTGGTTGCGATATCTCCTCCGTTCCTAAGGTCACGACCGGGCCAAAAGAGGCTCCGCGGTCATACGGGAATAAAACCCCTCAAGAACCGCTCTCTCCTTGGGACTGCACTCTACCCAGGAGGTTCGACTGATGGGCGTTTCAACCAGTCGGTTCTCTGCCTTCGGGTCGTCGCTAATCTATTCTACATATTTCTGAACAGTTGTCAAGATCGAGGGCAGGGCACTGGATCTATAGAGAGTTGTGGAAGGAAATGGGTCATTCGAGGCCGCTAGGCAGCGTCCGGACGTATCTCACCTCTGATGTCCCTAACCCTAGGTGGTGACGGTTTCCTGCCCGGAGGAAAGATGACAGGTGTCGTTCAGGAGGGCGAGATATGGTACACCATCCCGACACAGGGAAGAAGGCCATTCGAAGATGTCTAGGGCCGTCTCGTCCTGCTCTATCTGCCAGATATGGGAGTTGTCGAGCCCCAAGACAGCGCAGAGCAGCACCTTGTTCATGATCTTATGGCCCACTAGAACCACCGTCTCCCCCTGGTGGCTTTTCGCTAACTCTCGCACGGATTCCAAAACCCTCTCCCTCAACTGAGCCAGGCTTTCCCCTTGGGGGAAATGGACAAGATGGGGTTCTCGTAGCCATTGGTGGTAGATATCTGGGTACCGTTGCTCCGCCTCTTCAAGGGTGAGGCCCTGGAGGGCTCCGTAGTCGATGTCGAGGAGCCCTTCCAAAGGCTCCACTTCTAGCCCCAGTTGACGAGCGATGGTCTTCCCGGTCTCCCTTGTGCGCTGGAGGGGGCTGGTATAGACAGCGGCGATAGCCCAGGAGGCGAGACGGCAGGCCAGGGCCTCCGCCTGGGCCAGGCCGGTCTCGTTGAGGGGGATGTCGGCCCGACCTCGAAACCGCTCCACTCGGTTCCACTCTGTCTGTCCGTGTCTCACTAGGACGAAACGGGTCATAGTTGGCCTTCTCACCTGTATAGAGGTGGGCGCGGCTTCCACCCCACCGGGTTATCCCTTCGGATGCTGTCCCTCGGCCTCGCCCTTCGGTCCCGAGGACCTCAGGGTTTGAGGGAAGCCCTCAGGGTTGAATCTCAACCCTCTCCTTCGGCTTTGCGGAAGTTCAAAATATAGTAGAAAAAGTTGCCGCCCTTCTCCGCCAGCTCGAAGCCCGCCTCTCGGCACCAGTGGACAACCGTCCTGCGGAGGGGATAATCTGGGTCGGGAAGCATCTCCGTGATGGAGAGCACGCCGTCGACCTTAAGGACGCGATAGATCTCCCGCAGGGCTCTTACGGGGTCTGGAATCTCCCCTAGGACGGCGACCAGAAAGGCCAGGTCAAAGCTCTCGTCGGGGAAGTCTAACTCATAAGCGTCGCCTACGCGGGCTTCCACGTTGGTGAGGTTCTGGTCTTCTGTTTCAGGATGGCTATGGCCTGTGGCTCGATGTCCACGGAGTGGAGTTTACCCGTTGGACCTACGCGTCGCGCGGCTTCAAGGGTGAAAAAGCCGGAGCCGGGTCCCAGCTCCAGGGCTTGCATACCGGGGCGGATGCCGGCTAGATCGAGGGTCTTTCCAGCGCTGAAAAAGCGACGGCGCAGGGGATTATCTATCAACCGGATCATCGCCGCGGGGATGGGAAAGGGGGTATGTCTTGCGCACGAGGCGTATCACTATCTGCAAAACTAAGAAGAGTGCTATGAGAATCACTAGAGTCCACAAGCATGTCTTAAGCACCACTTACCTCCCACGGGCCTACCGCATCTCATATGCATTCTACCATTTTTGGGGGAGGCCTTGTATAGTTAGAGGGAGAAGGGATTGGCCATTTGCCCCTTTGTGGTAGGGGAACCTGAGTTGATGCTAGTTGAGAGGACAAGGCCACTGCGATGCAGAGAGGTTGCAGCGGCCTTTGGTATGACGCCGGCAAGAAGGCTGGGGGACGAGGATTCGAACCTCGGCTGGCGGATTCAGAGTCCGCTGTCCTACCGCTAGACGATCCCCCAGCGCATTTTCTATTCTATCATAATCGTTCCACCGCTGCAAGGGTTTGTATATTGCCTCCAACTTCCAGGGGCTACGCTTGAATCAGAAAGCCATCACCGGGGCGTGACTCACATTAGCCAGTTGGAAGGCATTCGGCACGGGTTATGCGCAAGCAGCAGAAGAAGAGATAGGTCACGGGGATATGTAGAACTCAATATGAGGTTATATGACTCTATTCACTCCGAGCAAGCCTTGCCAGATGTTCGAGAGCCAAGTCTATCCTCCGCAACGTCCGCTTTCTCCCCAGGACAGCGAGTGTACCGAAGAGGGGAGGGGCTACCTTTTTCCCGGTGGCGGCGATGCGGATGATGCCGAAGAGTTGTCCCGCGGTCAGACATAAATCATCGGCCAGGCGGCGGAGGGCTTTCTCTAGACTCTCCTCGTCGAAGGCGAGCAGTTTCGCCAACCTCTCCCGTGTCACCTTAAGGGCCGCGTGCGATTCTTGGGCGGTCATCTTCTTTCCGATGAGGAGTTCGGGGTCGTAGACCATCTCTTCTTTGAAGAAGAAATCGACCAACTCTACACCGTCGCTCAAGACCTTCATCCGCTCCTGGATGAGGGGGACCAGGCGGCGGACCGTCTCCATATCGGCCTCCAGCCTTGCCTTCGTTAGGAAGGGGAGCAGCCGTTCTGCTAGATCATCGGGCTCCAGTTGACGGATATAGACCCCGTTCATCCAGTCCAGTTTCTCGTCGCTGAAGATGGAGGGCGCGGGGTTCACCTTCTCCAGGCTAAAATGCTCGATCAACTCCTCCCGGGTGAAGAGTTCCCTCTTATCGTCGTAGGCCCAGCCCAAAAGGGCCAGGAAGTTGACCATGGCTTTGGGCAGATAGCCCGCATCTCGGTAGTCGCTCACCGAGGTGGCTCCATGCCGCTTGGAGAGTTTGGTGCGATCTAGGCCCAGGATCATGGAGACATGAGCGAACTGGGGTGGCGTATGTCCCAGGGCCTCATAGATCCGTATCTGGCGAGGGGTATTAGCCAGGTGCTCGTCGCCGCGGATAACATGGGTTATCTGCATCAGAATGTCATCGACCACCACGGCGAAGTTATAGGTAGGGAAACCGTCGGCTCGCATGATGATGAGATCATCCAGTTGTTGGTTGACGAAATGGACATCTCCCCTCACCAGGTCGTGGACTACCGTCTCCCCCTCCAGAGGCATGGCGAAGCGGAGGGCCGGTTTTCTGTCCTGGGCTTCTAGAGTGGCTCTCTCCCGGGGGGATAGGTATCGGCAACGGCGGTCATAACCTGGTGTTTCCCCTCTAGCCAGAGCGGCTTCTCGCCGCTCCTTTAGTTCCTTCGGGGTGCAGTAGCAAGGGTAGACCTTTTTCTCCTCCAAGAGCCGCTCCGCCGCGGCACGGTAAAAATGGAGCCGTTGCATCTGGAAGTAAGGCCCCAGGTCGCCCCCTACTTCTGGCCCCTCATCCCAATCGAGGCCCAGCCAGCGGAGGGAATCCAAAATGCCCCCCACCGACTCCTCAGTGGAACGCACCTGGTCGGTATCCTCTATCCGCAGGACGAAGGTCCCTTGGTGATGGCGGGCGAAGAGCCAGTTGTAGAGAGCAGTACGTGCCCCGCCTACATGCAAGTACCCCGTGGGGGCGGGGGCGAACCTGACGCGAACTCTCTTATTCATAGGAACCTCTCGAAGTCCTGGATTTGCCACCGTAGTTGCTGATGGTAGGTAGGGTGGGGACGGAAGGGATGGATGCAATCCTCAAGGCGTGCGTTTCCCACTATCTCTATCTTCTCCAAATCGCCTGCCCCTAACCCCTTCAATTTGCAATAGTAGAGGTAGCCGATCTCGTCTATATCGTAGCCCATAAGGGTTGCTGCTACCGTGTCGGCGGCCAGAAAGTCGGTGCTGGCGATGGCTACCTGCAACTCCACCGGCTCTCCATCGCCGGGGCCCGGTCCTTCCATCCCCAGGAGGCCGTCGATGATGCTAAGGTGAGGGGCTATATATTTGGCCAGGGTATAGAGGTTGAGGTTGATGACCGGGCATCCCTGGTGCATGGCGAACTTATCGCTTCTGAGAACTGTCGTGGCCACATCTCGCTTGAGCCCCTCCAGGAATGGTGCACGTTTCACCCAAGAAGGAGTGACTCTGGATAAAGTGTGAAAAAGCGTGCTATTTCCCACTTTTTGATCGCGGATGAGGCTACCCATGATCATGTTCTTCAGGGAAAGGGTGATGATCACCGTATCGTGGGTCTTAGGCGGGCCGATGGAGATACGGTAGGGGCTCTCCCAGGCGGTCTTAGCCAGGCGCAACTCTAGGGGAGCCAGATTCCGGCCATATACCTCTACCTTCACCCACCGATCTCTATTGAGATCCATCAGACGAACGCCGTACTCTTCGATGAGCGGCTCATAGCCGAAAACACGAAACCCTTCGAAGGTGTCAGTGAGGCCGGCCCCCTCACCGATGGTGATAGAGCCACCATAGCAGGGCCTCAAGAAGTCGAGGAGGGCTCGTACCGCTTCCACATGGGTGGCCGCCAGTTGATTTGTGGTAGAGACGAAGTTGGGCTTGATGAGCAGCCCATCTGGAGGCAATTTGATCTCCTCTTCGATACACTCCAGGGCTTGGGCAATGTTTCGGTATCTATCTGGGCCCTTGATGAGGGCTACTCTACTTTTCACTGGAACTCCAGTTTTCGATGGCGTACGAGGATGCTTTGCACCACCCCTTCCGCCAGGAGGAGGGTTATGAGCCCGCTGCCTCCATAACTCATGAAAGGGAGAGATGTACCGGCGGCGGGGATGAGCCCTATGTTCATCCCTATGTTGACGAAGGCTTGGAAGGCGATCATGGTCGCCACGCCACAAGCGATCAATTTCCCGAAATCATCGCGAGCCAGATCCGCAGCCCGGAGGATCCGGAAAAGAACGATGCCCAAAAGAAGGAGGAGGATTAGAACGCCCACAAAGCCCAGTTCCTCGCCCAGGACGGAGAAGATGTAGTCGGTATGGCGGACGCGGAGGAAATGCAACTGGTTCTGGGAGCCGCTGCCGAACCCTTGTCCCCACCACCCTCCCGACCCCACGGCGATGCGGGCTTGATTGATGTTGTACCCCACTCCCAACGGATCGTGCTGGGGGTTGAAGAAGATGATGATCCGCTCACGCATATAATCTTCGAGGGAGAGCCAGATGAGCGGCGTGCCCAGAGCGCCTAGGAGGGCCAGGATAGTGATATGTTGCAAGCGGGCTCCGGCCATCAGGACCATAGCCAGCCAGATGACGCCCAAAATCAAGGCTGTTCCTAAGTCAGGCTGGAGATAGATGAGAACCATGGGGATGGCTATATAGATGAGAGAGGTGAGCAGTTGTGGAAACCGCTTCATGCTTGGGCCGCGGTCGGATAGGTATTTGGCCAAAACAATGATGATGAAGAGTTTCGCCAACTCAGAGGGTTGGAAGCGCCCGAAACCTAACCACCGCTGTGCGCCAAAGGATATACGACCTACTACTGAGATGAGGAGCAGTGCAAGGATGGTCAGAATGTAGAGGGGATGGTATAGATTCTCCAGGTATCGATAATCAGCGATCACGGCCAGAAACATAAGGCCCAGCCCCGCCAGGACATAGATGATCTGTCGGGCGAAAAAGGTATCCCAAAGACTCTGGCTACCTTCCTCGGAGAGGTAGGTAGCGCTGTAGATCATGATGATGCCGTAGAGCACCAGGAGCACGGTGGCTCCCAGAAGCAAGAGATCAAAATGTTGGGTGGCTCTTCTCATTATCCCTGACCCTAAAGCCCTTTCATTCTAGTGGCAGATCAAAGTAGTCAGCCAGGATCCGGGCGGCCACAGGGGCCGCAGTCACCGAGCCCTCACCACCCCCCTCGATGAAGACAACCAGGGCGATCTCCGGATCCTCCGCCGGAGCGTAGGCCACAAACCAAGCGTGGGTGGGCAGTCTCCCCTCTCTATCGCGGGGGCCTGGATATTCGGCGCTCCCCGTCTTGCCGGCCACCGCAACCCCAGGCAGATTAGCCCTCCAGCCGGTGCCCCAGGCCACAGCGGCCTGCATACCCTCCCGCACTAGGGCTAAGTTCTCCGGGGCGATGGGGAGTTGGCGGATCACCTCCTTGCGGAAGGGGTGTACGATGTTACCTTCGACGTCTCTTACCTCACGGACGATCTGCGGCCGATAGAGGGTACCACCGTTGGCTATGGCAGCGGTAGCGTTGAGCATCTGGAGGGGGGTAGTTAGAACATACCCCTGGCCGATAGCCATGTTGTAGGTATCTCCCGTAACCCAGGTGTCGCCATAGGTGAGTCGCTTCCAATCTTCGCTGGGGATCAACCCCTCGCTTTCCCCTGGAAGGTCGATGCCCGTGGGCGATCCCAGCCCAAAAAGGCGCGCATAGTAAGCCAGGGTGGGCAGATCCAGGCCAGCGAAATCCTGATAACCGCCAGCCAACTTATAAAAGAAGACGTCGCAGGAGTGGGCGATAGCCTGCACCACGTTCAAAAGTCCATGCCCCCTCTCCAGCCAACAACGGAAGGGCTGAGCCAGGGTGGGGTCATCGGGAGCATATTTGTTAGGAAGCCATATCACCCCGGGATCGTTGATTAAGGTGTGGCGGTTGATGATCCCTTCCTCTAACCCCGCGGCAGCCCCAATGATCTTGAAGGTGGAGCCCGGGGGGTACTGTCCCGTCAAAGCGTGATCGACCAGAGGGTGATGAGAGTGATCTTTTAAAGCCTCGTAATCTTCGACGGATATGCCGCCGATGAAGAGGTTGTTGTCATATGAGGGGAGGGAGACCAAGGCCAGGATCTCGCCGGTTTGGGGATCCATGGCCACAACCACCCCCGACTGGGAGCCCACCGCGGTCATCTCTTCCTGGAGTGCCTCAGTAACCTTTTTTTGAAGGTCGAGATCGATGGTCAGGATGAGGTTGTAGCCCGGATAGGGATCCATAGCGGTCCCCACAGTCCGCACCTCCCTTCCGGCCACATCGACCTCCACATGCTTACGGCCTTTCTTCCCTCTCAACTCCTCCTCGAAGGTCAACTCCACCCCTGTCAGCCCTGCCAGGTCGTTGGGTTCATAGTCGGAGCCTGGCCTCTCAAGGTAACTTTCCGCCTCTTCTTCAGGGATGGGCCCTACATAGCCGATGATATGGGAGAGTAAAGGGCCGCCCATATATTCGCGCTGGGCCTCTATCTGTACCACTACCCCAGGGAGATCAAGATGTTCCTCCTCGATGAGGAAAGCGACCTCTCGAGGTACATCATGGGCCAAAATAACAGGGACGAAGGGGGTCTTTCTTCCCTCTTCGATCAAATCCCTTACGCCGGCCCTAAACCACCCCTCTAACCCTAAGAGATGAGGGTTTTGGGACAGAGATGGGGGCTCGCTATCCAGCCGGCTTTCCACAGGCATCTCCAGAAGGGAGGCTAAGCGTTGGGCCACCTCTTCTTCTTTGTCCAGAGGAAGATCGGCTGGCACCACAGAGACGGTGAAACTGGGGGTATTTCTGACTAAGAGTTTCCCCTGACGGTCGTAGATCACTCCCCGGGGCGCCGAGATGGAGACCAGTCGGAATCTATTGCGGTTGGCACTCTCTCGGCTCTCCTCCCCTTGTACGATCTGGAGCCGCCAGGTTTGGAGAGCGAGGAGGGAGAGAAGCAAGACGATGATAATCCGGAAGATGGTGATTTTAGCGTCGGGCTTTCTCTTTTCCATCACCTTTCCCGATGTCAAAAGCCTGAAGACCAGATCTTGTCATAGCCAAGTCAGGGAGCGAGCCTCCAATTTGATTATAGCGAAGGGAGCGGTTCTTGACAAGGGATCGAGGCTCGGACTTCTTACCACTCCATTCGTTCTGGACCGATCCGGCGATGGAGCCGGGAAAGGAGGGGGTAAAGGGGAAGCATAGCTAATGTGTTGAGAAAACCGGTAGGAAGCAGTACCTCCAGGAAGGTCTCTCCCCACAGGGCTGGCCGCCCTAGGAGTTGCCAGGATAGAAGTAGGGCTAGGTTGTACCCCAACGTGGCTAGGAATACAATAGTCAAGGGGAAGAGGATATTGGTGCGGTATATGCTCTTGTGCCCGAGGCTGGTTAGAAGGATCAAAAGAGTGAGAATGAGAGCTGAGAACCCTACGGGAGTGGCAGAGAGGAGATCTAGAGCCAGCCCACCTATGAACGCCCAGAGGAGCCCTTCCTTAACCCCTCGGAGCAGGCCCCAAGAGATCACCAGCATCACCAGCAGATCGGGTTTCAGGCTGCCCCAGGAGAGGTGGGGTAAGAGGGAAGATTGAAGGAGAGCGGCGCTGGTCAAGAGCAGAACCGCAGCATAGGGGTTCATTATTCGAAATCGGTGATGATCATCACCATCTCCAAGTGGCCGAACTCCACCGTGGGCTCTACCTCCGCCTCCTGGAAGAGTTCGATATCTTTCTGTCGGACGGCGGTCACCTGACCGATAACCAGCCGGCGGGGAAAGTTGCCCCCCAATCCGGAGGTGAGGACTAGATCGCCCACCCTCACCTCCTCTCCTTGTTGGATGTACCGCATCACTACTCCGCCGCCCGGTTTCCCTTGGACCACCCCTGTGGCTCTAGAGTTCTGGATTAAGGCGTTAACTGAACTGGAGGTGTCGGTGATGAGAAGTACTCTGGAGGAGCGGGGATAGGTTTCCACCACCCTTCCCACTAGGCCTTGGGGAGTGACTATCGGCATCCCTATGGCTATCCCATCGCCGTTACCTCGGTCGATGGTGATGTACTGCAGCAGGTTGCTGGGGTCGCGGCCGATTACTTGGGCAGAGACTAACTGGTAGTCGGGGTTCGCCTCCTTGAAGCCTAGTTGCTGGCGCAGGGTGACGTTCTCGATCTCCGCCTCGCGGAGGCGGACGTTCTCGATAACTAACTGATCAACCAACTTCTGCAACTCCTCGCTTTGGCCCCTTAACGTTTCTAGGTCTTGGAAGTAGCGACCCAAGTTGGTGAATCTCTCCCCTAAGGAATCAAGCCCCCGTTGGAGGGGGAAAAACAACTGGGCCACGACGTTCTCTATCGGCTTTAGGAGATGAGTGACCTCTAAGGCTAGAAAAGCCAGGATGAGCAGAAGAAGAAGTAGAGCCGCGGGGGTGCCTCGCAATCGGGACAATGGATGCTCCTTCTTCAGCCTCGCCGGGGCGCAACGCTCCTTTGGGTGCTCGTCAGAACATGGCGAAGGGTATCCAACTCCTCCAGCACCTTACCGGCACCGCGCACCACGCAGGTCATAGGATCCTCAGCCACATAGACTCGCATCTTCGCCTCTTCGGAGAGCCGCTCCGCCATCCCTTTCAGAAGGGCCCCTCCCCCGGCTAGGGCGATCCCCTCTTCCATGAGATCGGCCACCAACTCCGGAGGGGTTTGATCGAGGGTCATCTTCATGGCGTCGATGATCGTCTCCAGGGCGGGAGAAAGAGCCTCTCGGATCTCTATGCTGGAGATCTCCACCGCCTCCGGCAAGCCGGAGATGAGGTTGCGGCCTCGGAGGAGCATGGTCTGTTCCTCCGGGAGGGGATAAGCGGAGCCTATGGCCATCTTCACCCTCTCCGCCATCCTCTCTCCAATGAGGAGGTTATATTTCTGACGGGCGTATTGGATTATCCCCTCATCCATCTCATCCCCCGCTACGCGGATGGAGGTGGAAACCACGATGCCGCCCAGAGATATAACCGCCATCTCCGAGGTGCCACCACCGATATCGATGACCATGTTTCCCACCGAGTCGGTCACGGGCAGCCCTGCTCCGATGGCGGCCGCCATCGGCTCCTCGATGAGATACGCTTCTCGGGCGCCAGCGCTGATACAGGCATCGTGCACCGCGCGCTTCTCCACCTCGGTGACCCCACTGGGGAGACCAACCACCACCCGGGGTCGGGGGATGGGAAGGAATACCTTCTCGTGTACCTTCTGAATAAAGTAGTGGAGCATCCGCTCGGTGATATCGAAATCGGAGATGACACCATCCCTAAGGGGACGGATAGCCACGATGTTGGCTGGAGTCCGTCCCACCATCTCTTTCGCTTCCTGGCCGATGGCCAATATCTTCTTGGTCTTCGTCTCTATAGCCACCACGGAAGGCTCGTTGATGACGATCCCCTGGCCTCGCACCAAAACCAAACTATAGGCGGTTCCCAAGTCGACGCCGATATCACGGGAGAAAAGGCCTAAGATGGCGTTCAAGGGGTTAAACACGGATCTCTCCTCTCTAACTGCCCTTTCCGTATAAGACGGTGCTTCGAGGCAATTATACCACAATAACCATCAGCAAAAAAGGGGCGGAGCTAGCCCGCCCCTTTCCGCACCTCGTCCCAGGTTCACTCCTCTTCAAAGGTTTCTTCGGGAGGCTCCTCTTCTCTTTCCCCTACCTCTTCTCTCTCTCGGGAGATGATCTCTACCTCGCTGGGCACTACCTCTTCGACTACCTCCTCCACTACCTCTTCCACCGCCCTAAGAGGCAGGGTCTGGGCTACCACCTCCTCCTTATCGGTGAGGATCTCCACGTCGGGGCCAACTTCAAGGTCGCCCACCAGTATCGCCTGGTCTATCTCGACCAGATCCTCTAGGTTCACCTCTATCGACCCTATGAGGTTGGAGGGTAAGCACTCCACTTCCACGGAATCGAGTCCGCGAACGAGGACACCTTCTCGTTTCTCCATCACGGGAGACTGGCCTATGAACACCAGTGGGACCTCGGTAGTGATCTTCTCTGTCATCACCACCTCGTAGAAGTCTGCATGCAGGAGGGCGTGAGTGATAGGGTCTAACTGCACCTCGCGAGCCAGGGTCATCCTTGGCTCCTTGTCATCTCCCACCCGAAGGGTTATCAGATGATGGCTCCCCACCCGCTCTAGGATCCGTCGTAGGCTGCGCTCTTCGATCTGTAAAGGCAGAGGCTCTGTCCTATGGCCGTAGAGGATGGCGGGGACGAGTCCCTGCTGTCGCAGTTGCTTCACCTGCTTGCCAATGACCTCCCGCTTCTGGGCCCTCAATTCTATCTCTTCCATCAATCTCTCCCAGTGAATATGCTTCTCAAAGCATAGATGAAGGCGAGGCTAGCACCCAGAGCAGCACCCAAGGCGAGGGCTGATTTCTGATCCAGCATAGTGGTCACTGAACCCTCAATGGGGCCGCTGGCGATAAATATGCCCCTGACCTCATCGGCTTTGATCTTCCCCGCTACCAGGACCCCAGCGCCGCCTTGGTTTACCTCCACCTCCTGCCCAGAGACTATGAGCGCTCCCGAACGCTCGAGACCGATCGTCTCACCTCGTACAGCCAAAGCCCCACCTTGACTCAGGTTGATCTCTCCGCCCTGAATATACTGAGCGCCGCCTTGCTGGATAGTCACCTTCTCCGCCTCAATCGACTGGGCACCCGATTGGTGAAGCCGAACCTCTTGGGCCTTAATGGTCTGAGCCCCGCTCTGGGTCATCTCCACGCTGTTAGCAGCGACATCTCCCACTAATTCGTTTTCCAGAGTCGTCAGTTCCTCTCCAGATCCCTCTTCACCAGCCATAGGAAGCCCCCTTTTCCTTCATGATAATTAAAATTCTACCCTAAGACCGATGGTTCGTCAAGGTTTGACATTGAGGGGGAGTTGCCGTAGAATTTCCAAATGACCTCTTTTTCCACAGGGATATTTACGTAGAAAGGATCGGATTCGTGGCCAGGCCCATAACTAGCCAAGAGATAAGAAAAGCGTTCCTCGATTTCTTCGCTAGAAATGGGCACTTGGTGATGCCCAGTTCCTCCCTGGTGCCGGAGGGGGACCCCACTCTGCTTTTCACCAGTGCAGGCATGGTCCAGTTCAAGCCCTACTTCTCCGGCCAGGAGATTCCCACCCATAGGCGCTTGGCCTCCTGCCAGAAATGTTTCCGCACCACGGATATCGACCGCGTGGGGGACGAGAGCCATCTTACCTTCTTTGAGATGTTAGGGAACTTCTCCATCGGCGACTATTTCAAAGAAGGGGCTATAGAGTTGGCTTGGGAGTTCGTCACCCAGAACCTTGCCCTTCCCCCAGACCGTCTCTGGATAACCATCTATCTAGATGACGATGAAGCCCACGACTTGTGGATAAAGATCGGGGTGCCAGAGGCGCGCATCCTCCGTTTCGGGAAGAGCGAGAACTGGTGGGGGCCAGCAGGAGAGACGGGCCCCTGCGGGCCTGACTCCGAGATATTCTACGACCGAGGGGAGAAGCATGGCTGCGGTCGTCCCGATTGTGGGCCTAATTGCCCCTATTGCGATCGCTATTGGGAACTCTGGAACCTGGTCTTTATGCAGTATCATCAAGATGAGGCCGGAGAACTTACGCCCTTGCCGGAGCAGAATATCGACACGGGGATGGGTTTGGAGCGGACAGCGGTGGTGATGCAAGAGGCCTCCTCCATCTATGAGACTGACCTCTTTTACCCTCTGGTTAAGCGGGCAGCAGAACTCATGGGGGTGGAATACGGCTCCCACGAGGCGAGTGACCGCTCCTTGCGCATCATCGCCGAGCATGGCCGAGCGGCCGCTTTTCTCATAACCGATGGCGTGATGCCCGCCAATGAGGGGCGGGGGTATGTTTTGAGAAGGGTTCTGCGCAAGGCGATCTATCATGGCCGTCACTTGGGCCGAGAGAAGCCGTTCCTGGGAGAGATCGCGGGGGTGGTAAGCGACCTCATGGGAGAAGCATATCCCGAACTCATCGATAGAGCGGGGTTCGTAGTCCAAGTGATGACCGCTGAGGAGGAGAGGTTCCAACAGACCCTGGATACAGGTACCCATCTTCTCGTTGCCCTCCTGGAGGATCCAGAAGTGATCGAGGGGGGGGTCATCTCCGGCCAGGATGTCTTCCGCCTTTACGACACCTATGGATTGCCCCCCGATTTCACTCGGGAGATAGCCGCGGAACGGGGCATAGATATCGACGAGGAGGGGTTTGAGGCTGCTATGGCCGCCCAGCAGGAGCGGGCGCGGGCTGCACAGCGTGCTGTTTCCTATTCGGAATTGCCTGCCGTAGTTCGGGGTACTGATGTGGATGAAACCGAGTTTGTAGGATATGAGAAGTTGGAGTGTGAGGCAAGAATTGTCAACCTGGCTAGAATGTCGAAACGTACTGGTCCTGTTGGGGAGTGGGCTGATCCAGTCAAGAAGGGAGAACAGGTCCAGGTTCTCTTAGACAAAACCCCTTTCTATGCCGAGGCTGGTGGGCAAGTGACAGATACCGGGGTCCTAGTCGGCTCTGAGGGCTGGATGCGAGTAACAGACACTCAAAGTCCAACTACTGGCTACATTGTTCACTATGGCGTTGTTGAAGAGGGGAGATTGAAGAAGGGCGATAAGGTGAGCGCGCAGGTGGACAAAGAACGGCGCTTAGATATCGCCCGCAACCATACGGCCACCCATCTCTTGCATAAGGCTTTGCGTGAAGTTTTGGGAGGCCATGCGCGCCAGTCCGGCTCTCTCGTGGCTCCTGATAGGCTCCGTTTCGACTTCACCCATATAGCCTCCCTGTCGGCAGAGGAACTGGTGGAGATCGAGCAGCGGGTCAACGCCAAGATCAGAGAGAACCTACCGGTCACCGCTCAGGTGATCGATTATGAAAAGGCGCTAGCCGCTGGGGCGGTGGCTATCTTCGGGGAGAAGTATGGCGACCGGGTGCGGATGGTGAGCATCGACGACTACACTAAAGAACTATGCGGGGGGACCCACCTTAGGGCTATAGGTGAGATAGGTCTCTTCCATATCGTTGGCGAGGAGAGCATAGGCGCTGGCCTGCGACGGATCGAGGCCCTTACCGGCCGCGGGGCGGAGCGATATATGCAAGAAGCGCTGGCCACATTGGTCCAGGTGGCTGACAGATTGCAAGCGCAGCCTGGGGAGGTGGAGGATAAAGTCGCTTCCCTTCTGGAGTCGTTGAAGGAACAAGAGAGGGAAGTAGCGCGCCTCAGGCGGGAGAAGGCGAGAAGCGAGGTCGATTCCCTTCTAAAGAAAGTGACGGAGGTAAAGGGGGTCAAACTGTTGGCTGCCCAGATGCGAGCAGATGATATCGAATCCCTGCGGGAGATGACCGATTGGGTAAGAGATCGCCTCGGTTCTGTGGTCGTAGTTCTGGGGGCCGTTCTAGATGGTAAACCCGGTTTTGTGGCTGCCGTGACGCCGGATTTGGTGGAGAGAGGTTTGAGAGCCGACTGGTTGGTGAAGGAGGTAGCCAACTTAGTGGGTGGTGGAGGAGGGGGACGTGCTACCCTGGCTCAGGCTGGCGGGCGAGATGCCACCAGACTCCAAGAAGCGCTGGCCGCGGTAGAAGGGTTCCTAGCCGACAGGCTGTAAAATGGGGAGAGGTAGGGCCTGGGAACCGTAGTTTATGGAGACAGGGGTTGACGTCGGTACATCGACGTCCTTTTGGGAGAGATGGGTTTGTCTATACCTCGGATCGATACCACGGCGCAGCAAGTAATCTACCTCGAAGCCGATGATGACTTTGCCACCATACGCCATCGTCTATCCGCTGCTCAGACAGGAAAAGTCATCCTTGTAGTACCTCCTAACTGTCGGGGCCTCAAAAACAGGATGCATCTCAGGCTTTTGGAGCGGCTGATGGATGATGCCCCCATAAGGGTGGCTTTGGTTACCCGGGATTGGACCCTAAGAACATCGGCTCGAGAACTGGGTTTTCCTACCTTCCTCTCGGTGGAGAAGGCCCAAAGGAGTCGTTGGCCTCCTCGCCGCTCTCGCCTGAAGAGACTCCTCCCCGAGAAAGGCCGCCATTCTCCAGCGCGACCGACTTCCTTACAGGATCCCAGGGGAAAAGTAGCCATGCAGAGAGGGGAGGCCGTTCTCTTCTTCGGCCTCTTAGGAGGTGTCTTTCTCCTTCTTTTGGCCGGTTTCTGGCTTCTGGTTCCTAGCGCCACCGTTACTATCAAGCCCTTAACCTACCCTTTAGAAGAGACGCTGACGGTGCGAGCGGATCCGAATCTAGAGGAGATAGATTTCTTAAACTTGGTCTTGCCCGCGACCATCAAAGAGGTGGAGGTTACGGGCCGGGAGCAGATCGCTTGCACCGCCAAGAAAGATGTCCCCGATGGCTATGCCCAGGGGGAGGTGATCTTCATCAATAGGACAAGTCAAGCCACCACCGTTATCTCCGGCACCATCGTCAGCACCAGCGCGGGTACAAGCATAAGGTTCCGCACCTTCGGGGATGTTACCTTGCCGCCTGTGGCAGGGGGACAGGCCCGGGTGATGGTGGAGGCTTTGGAGCCCGGGCCCAGTGGCAATGTTCCCGCCTGGACCATCAACCGGGTAGAGGGGACGATAGCCTTGCAGGCGAACGTGATCAATGACTCCCCCACCCAAGATGGTACTATGAAGCAGGTCTCTTACGTGACCAACGAGGACAAAGAACAGGTGAAAGATATGTTGATGCGGCGTCTCAGGCAGGAAGGGTATAACGGTTTAGTCTCCCGACTCGAGGGAGCCTACTTGCCGCCCGAATCGGTAGAGTTGATCGTCCTCGCGGAGACCTATGATAAGTTCGTAGAGGAGGTGGCGGATTCTCTTACCTTGGATATGCGTGTTTGGGCCAGAGGGATAGCCATCGCCGAGGAAGATGCGCGCCGTTTGGCTCTCGCAGCGTTAGAATCTTCGATGAGCAAGGGGTTCCAACTACTCTCCAAGGAGGTAGGGTTTAGCCCTGGAGGGGTGACCGAGGCTGGCGACGAGCAGGTTGTCTTCCAGGTCACCGTTAGAGGGCAGATGATGATAAGGATCGATGAGGAGGAGATTAAGGAGCATCTGACCGGAAAGTCGATAGCCGATGCGGTGGCCTATCTGGGCCGTCGATTAGAACTGGCGGAGGAGTCCTCGGTGGAGGTCTTGCCTGGTTGGTGGCCCCGGTTGCCCTTGATCCCCTTTCGCATCTCTTTGGTCGTAGTGCCCCAGGAGAGATAGATGCGGCTGATGGGCCTCGATTTAGGGGAACGGAGGATCGGGGTAGCGGTTAGCGACCCCAGTCGGGTGCTGGCTAGAGGTATTGAGGTGATCGAACGTCACTCGGTGGAGAAGGACCTGGAGGCTATCGCCCGTCTGGCTGAGGAGTATGAGGTAGAGGCTATCGTGGTCGGTTTTCCCCGACGTCTAAATGGCACGGCGGGCGAAGAGGCCAAGAAAGCGAGGGCCTTCTCTGCCCAGATAGAGGCCCATCTCGGATTGCCAGTGATCCTCTGGGATGAGAGGTTGAGCACCGTGCGAGCGGCCAGGGCTTTGGCCGAGGGCGGTAAGAGGAAAAGACACCTGGGTATCGACGCTGTGGCCGCGGTAGTGATACTCCAAGATTATTTGGACTCCCTTAGATTATAAGGGGTGGAATTGAAAAGGCCGTTAATCCTTTATCCAGCGATGCTTCTTGTAATTCTCATCCTTTTGGGAGGAGCCATCCTTGTAGGACGGCACTACCTTCTTGCAGAGGAAGCGAGCGAGGGTAATACTATCTCTGTAGATATGGGTTCGCTACAGAGGTCCCTCCTGGGTTTTTACCTCGGCTTCCGGCAGGAGGAGATAGAGAGCCCGGCTAGCGGCGATTCCACGCCCATCCTTTTCACCATTACCCCTGGGGAGACGGCGGCCACCATCGCCACCCGTCTAGAGAGAGCAGGGCTTATCGGGGATGCAAGGCTATTTCGCCTTCTGGTGCGATATCGGGGGGTGGATGCCCAGTTGGAGGCCGGCGACTACCAATTACGCCCCAATATGAGCCTGGAAGAGATCGTCGATCTCCTTCAGCATGGTCACCCCTCTGAGGTAGCGATCACTATCCCCGAAGGATGGCGGGTCGAAGAGATAGCCGAGATGCTGGAGGAGAGAGGAGTGGTCAAGGCTGAGGGGTTTCTGAGAACGGTGCGAGAGGGGGAGTTCGAATACGATTTCTTGAGCGATCGGCCGGAGGAGATCTCTCTGGAGGGGTATCTCTTTCCTGACACCTATGGCATCCCTCCCGATTTCGAGGCTGCCCAGATCATCGATATGATGCTTGCCAATTTCGGACGTCGCTTCACGCCGGAGATGCGCCAAGAGGCGGCCAGAGGGGAGATGAATATCCATGAGGTGCTCACCATAGCCTCCTTAGTGGAAAGGGAGGCTAGAATCCCGGAGGAGCGGCCCATCATCGCCAGCGTCTACCTCAACCGCCTGGAGGCTGGGTGGCTCTTGGAGTCCGATGCCACAGCCCAGTACGCCCTCGGCCATCAAGAGGGGACGGGACAATGGTGGAAGAGCCCCATCTCCCTAGAGGAGATGACCCAGATCGATTCGCCCTATAACACCTACCTCTACCCCGGGTTGCCGCCGGGACCCATCTGTAACCCCGGTTTGGCTTCTATCCAAGCGGTCATCAACCCGGCGAAGACCAACTACATGTTCCTCTACCACAAGGGCGATGGCTCCCACGCCTTCGCCGAGACCTATGAGGAACATCTGGAGAACCAGAGGCGGTATGGGGAGTAGATGGCCTTTAGGCTTTCTCCTCTCCGCTTTGGCGCTGGTGGGCTGTACCGTCACCAAGCCTATCATCAAGATCGGGCTGGTGGCCCCTTTCGAGGGGTTATATAGGGACATAGGTTACGATGCCCTCTACGCTGTCAAGCTGGCTTTGCGGGAGTGGAATGAGGCGGGAGGGGTCGAAGGGTATATGGTGGAGGTGGTGGCCCTCGATGATAGCGGAGACTCGGGCCAGGCACCGGCACAGGCTTCCGAACTGCTCCTGGACCCTTTGGTGATGGGCGCCATCGGCCATTTCGATGACCAGACCACCCTGGCTGCCTCGCCGGTCTATCAAGAAGGAGGACTGGCCCTCATCGCCCCTGCCGTTACAGCGGGAGGCCTGGAGAATTACCCCTCGGTCTTCCGACTGGGCGCTAGCGAGGAGGCCTTAGGTAAGGTGGCCGCTCTTTTCGCTTGGGAGGAGTTGGGGGTTCGCCGTCTAGCCGTCCTTTCCTTATCCTTACAGGATCCCGAGGGACGGGATCCTGTCCCACAGGGATCCCGTCCCAAAGGGATCCCGTGGGAAGGGATGGGAGACGAGGGGAGCGGTCTGACCCAGGCTTTCGTCGCCGCCGCCGAAGATCTAGGAGTCACCGTTCTCTCTTATCAGGATGTCGATCATCTAGAGAGGGGCGAGGGGTTCGACCTCGTCTTCTTTGGCGGCCCCTCATGGGAGGGGGCCATGCTTCTTCTCAGGCTGCGAGGGGCGGGGGTAGAGGCTCCCTTAATGGGTGGCTTTAGCAGGCCCCACTTTGCGAGATGGGCTGGGGAGGCAGCGGAAGGCACTTTGTATGTCACCTCTGCCCTGTTGGTAGATGATCCTCGGTTCTTGGCCGACTATCGCGAGTTGACGGGTACTGATCCGGGATCTCGGGCGGCCTTGGCCTACGATGCTGCCCATCTGCTCTTGGTCGCCTTAGAGAAGGCTATCGAGAACGATGGTCGGCCCACGCGGGAGGGGGTTCTCGCCGCCTTGAGAGGCCAAGCCTACCAGGGGTTGACCGGCTCCATCGTCTTCAACGAAAGAGGCGAGCAGATCGACCCCCCGATACAGGTCTATATGATCGATGAAAGTGGTTATCCTGGGAAGCGGTTAAAGTAGGGGAGATTGTATGAACGTCGAACAAAGGTTGGCCAAGTGGGCTAGAGTGGAGATGACCTACGATGCCAGGGGGTTGCCAGAGAGCGACAAGCGTTTCTTGCGAAAACTGATCGAAGCCTCCCGATATATGGACGAGGCTTTCTGGTGTCAATCTTGGAACGGTGCGGTGGAGGTTCGGGATCGCCTGCGAGCATCGGAGAGTGCAAAAAGCCTACTACGATTAGTTGACATTATGGCCGGACCCTATGATCGTCTGGAGGAGTTCGAGCCTTTCGTAGATCTGCCTCCCAAGCCGCTAGGTGCTGGCTTCTACCCGGATGATCTGACCAGGGAGGAGTTTGAACGATACCTGGCTCGCCATCCTGAGCAGAGAGAGAGCCTTTTGAACCCCTACACTGTGGTGAAGCGAGAGGGGGATAGCCTAGTCGCCGTGCCCTATCACGAGGAGTACAGGGAGTTTGTGGAGCCGGCCTCGCGTCTCTTAAAAGAGGCAGCGGAACTGACCGATAACCGTTCCTTGAAGAGATACCTCGTCAGCCGTGCCCAAGCCCTCCTGACCGACGACTACTACCAGAGTGATATAGATTGGATAAACCTCGAGGATAACGACTACGATATCATCATCGGCCCCCATGAGTTCTATGAGGATAGGCTTATGGGAGTCAAGGCGGCTTACGAGGCTACGGTGGGGATCGTAGATCGGGAGGAGAGCCGTAACCTAGAGGTCTATATCCAGTACCTGGATGATTTGGAAAGGAGTCTGCCTTATCCTGAGAAATATAAACGGCCTATTGAGGGGCTCAACTCCCCCTTCGTGGTGGTGCGGGATATATACCGTGGAGGCGACATGCGAGCCGGAATACAATCCACCGCGGCCAACCTGCCCAACGATCCCCGGGTCCACACCCAGTACGGGACCAAGAATACCTTCTGGAAGAATATGATAGAGGCGTCCTCAAAACATATATCCTTTGCTGTGGCTAGGGAACTGATCGTCCCTGAGCAATTTGAACTGCTACCACGCCAGCCAGACATCGCCTTAACCCTTTTCCACGAGATCGCCCACGCTCTAGGCCCCCTCTGGGTTACAGGGGCGGACGGTTCTGAAATCCCCCTCAGGGAGGCCTTGAAAGACTGTCTCCCGGCTTTGGAGGAGGGGAAGGCCGATGTCGTGGGTCTCTACTGCTTGGGGTATCTCATGGGGGAGGGGGTGATCCCCCGGGAGCGTGAGAAGGAGTACTACGTTAGAGATCTGGCTGGCAACCTGAGGAGTCTCCGCTATGGCCTAACACAAGCCCATGCCCTGGGAAGGATGTGTCAAGTCAACTACCATCTGGAAAGTGGCGCGGTTTTCTACGATGAGACCTCAGCCCGCTTTGGGGTCGATTTCGAGAAGGTAGCCTCCTCGGTTGCCGACTTAGCGGAGGTTGTCCTAAACTTGGAGGCCACCGGAGATTATGAGGGTACAGGGGAGTTCTTCCATAAGTATGGTCGGATGCCAGAAGCAGTAAAGAAAGCGCTAGGCCGTACAGAGCATATCCCGGTGAGCCTGGAGCCGGTCTACAACGTATTGTGGGAGTGAGAGGCGATTCTTGGATGACAGGAGGGGAGATGGAGATCAGGGAACTCAAACCGGACGAATTGAGATGCGTCTGTGACCCCAGCGAGTTCGACTTTAAGTCCACGGCGGAACTGCCAGAATTGACCGAGATCATCGGGCAGGTGCGGGCCACGCGGGCCATCGACTTCGGGGTGGATATCCCTTGCTACGGTTACAACATCTTCATCATAGGCCCCACGGGTTCCGGCAAAACCACCACCGTTCACGCCTTTTTAGAGGAGCGGGCTCTGGCTAAACCGGTTCCCGACGATTGGTGCTACGTGAACAACTTCGAAGACCCCTACAGACCTCACGCCCTTCGCTTGCCGCCCGGTGGAGCGTCTAGTCTGCGTGAGGATATGGACGAGTTGATCAAGAATCTGCAAGAGGAGATCCCTCGGGCCTTTGAAAGCGAGGAGTATGAGCAGCACAAAGCCCAAATCGGTGGAGAGTTGGAAGAGAAGCGCGCCGCCCAATTGAGAGAGTTAGAGGAGTACCTAAAGGGACAAGGCTTCGCCCTCTTGCGAACACCGATGGGCTTCATCATCGCCCCCGTTATCGAGGGACAGGTCTTGACGGGAGAGCAGTATGAGAAACTCGATGAGGGGACGAAGAAGGCTCTAGAGGAGCGAAGGCCAGAGTTACAGAAGGAACTGGAGAAAGCCCTGCGCGAGGTGAGGGATCTGGAGAAGAAGGCCAGGGCCAGATTGCGCGACCTGGACAAGGAGATCGCCGAATTCGCCATCGGTCACTTTTTCGAGCCCCTTAAGGAGAAATATAGCCAGCATCCGAAAGTCGTTGCCTTCTTGGATGAGGTGCACGGGGATGTGATTCAGCAAGTGGATGCTATCAAGACCGCTGCTCAAGCACCGGAGGAAGCACCAAGGCCCCAGATCGCACCCTTGCCCACTCCCAGATCGCCCTTCGACAACTACCGGGTCAACCTCTTGGTTGACAACTCTCGCCTTAAAGGGGCACCGGTCATCTTGGAGACCAACCCTACTTACAGCAACTTGATAGGTCGGATCGAGCACCGGGCTCAGTTCGGCGCTCTAGTGACCGATTTCAACATGATAAGAGGTGGAGCCTTGCATCGAGCCAACGGCGGTTATCTGATCGCCGATGCCAGGGCCATCCTGCGGCAGCCTTTGGCCTGGGAGGCTTTGAAGAGGGCCCTCAGGAATGAGGAGATCAAGATAGAGGAGCTGGCTCAGCAAGTGAGCCTCATATCTACGGTGGGATCGGAGCCGGAACCGATCCCCCTCGAGGTAAAGGTAGTGCTCATCGGAGATCCCCTCACCTACTACCTCCTCTATGCTTATGATGAGCAGGTGCAAAAACTGTTCAAGGTGAGGGCCGACTTCGCCCCGGATATGGACCGCACGCGGGAGAACATGATGAAATACGCCCTCTTTATTGGTGCTCGTTGCCAAGAGGAGGACCTATGCCATTTCGACCTAAGCGGCGTGGCCAAGGTGGTAGAATATGGCTCCCGTTTGGCGGAGCATAAGGAGAAGTTGACCACTCGCTTCGCCCACATCGCCGACATCGTTCGGGAGGCCAGTTATTGGGCTAGCCAGGAGGGGAGCGACCTGGTGACCGCTGCCCACGTTCAGAAAGCGATCGAGGAGAAGGTCTATCGCTCCAACCGGATCGAGGAGAGGGTTCGAGAGTTGATCGAGGAGGGGACCCTCCTGGTCGACACGGAGGGCGAGGTGGCGGGCCAGGTGAATGGCCTCTCCATCGTCTCCTTGGGAGACTACGATTTCGGCAAGCCCTCCCGCATCACGGCTAAGACCTACCTGGGGAAGGCCGGGGTGATCGATATAGAGCGAGAGGCAGAGTTAAGTGGCCGGATCCACGATAAGGGAGTGATGATACTCTCTGGCTATCTGGGTGGCAAGTACGCCCAGGATAAGCCCCTCAGCCTCTCGGCCAGCCTCTGTTTCGAGCAATCCTACGAAGGGGTGGAAGGGGACAGCGCCTCCTCCACGGAACTCTACGCCCTTCTCTCTTCTCTCTCTGGCTTCCCCTTGAAACAGAATATCGCTGTCACCGGCTCGGTCAACCAGCAAGGGGAGATGCAGTCGGTGGGAGGGGTGACTAAGAAGATCGAGGGTTTCTTCGATGTCTGCCGGGTCAAAGGGCTTACTGGCGATCAGGGGGTGGTCATCCCCGAGCAAAACGTGAGGAACCTGATGCTGCGGGAGGATGTCGTGGAAGCGGTGGAAGAGGGCCAATTTCATATCTATCCCGTGAGGAGTATCGACGACGGGATCTCTATCCTCGCCGGACAGGGGGCTGGAGAACGCCAGCCAGATGGCACCTACCCCCCAGGGAGCGTCAACTATGAGGTAGATAAGCGGCTGCGAGAACTGGCGGAAAGGCTGAAGGAGTTTCGCGAGGAACTAGAGAGGAGCTGAGCATTCGAGAGAACGTTGAGATGCGAGTTCTGATGCTCTCTTGGGAGTACCCTCCCCACATAGTAGGGGGTTTGGGGAGGCATGTGGCGGATCTTCTCTCCAGCCTCGCCGCTCAGGGGGTGGAGGTGAACCTCCTCACCCCTGGCTGGGCTGGAGAGAAAAGCGAGGAGAGGAAGGGAAAAGCGACCATCTATCGTATCGATCTGCCGGCCGTGGAAGCGGGGAGCCTCTTCACCACCGCTTGGCAGACGAACCTGGCTTTGGAGGAGCAGGCCGCTCTTCTGCAGGAAAGAAAACCTTTTGACATAATGCACGCTCATGACTGGCTGGTGGGCTTCGTAGCCTGCTCTCTCAAATGCCATTACAAGATACCCCTTCTGGCCACCGTCCACGCCACGGAACGGGGTCGGGGACATGGTTTACATAACGACCTACAGCGAGCGATAAACGATGTGGAGTGGTGGCTCACCTATGAGGCCTGGAGGGTGATCTGCACCAGCGAGTTCATGGCCCAGGAGGTGAAGGGTTTCTTCAACGTGCCAGCAGATAAGGTGGACGTCGTTCCTAACGGGGTGCATTGGGAGCGTTTTCAGAGGCTAGGGGGGGAAGATCTAACCGCTTTCCGGGCCCAGTTCGCCACTCCTCAGGAGAAGATAATCCTCCACGTGGGGCGGATAGTCCAGGAGAAGGGTCTCCACCTCCTCGTGCAGGCGGCTCCTAGGGTATTGACTCAACATAAAGCGAAATTTGTGGTCGTGGGCATGGGGGATCTACTGGACAGTTTGCGTCAGCAGGCTCAGGGGTTAGGCGTGGGACGCTATTTTCATTTCACCGGTTTCATCCCCGATGCGGATAGAGACCGCCTCTACAAGGTGGCCGATTGCGCCGTCTTTCCCAGCCTCTACGAGCCCTTCGGCATCGTGGCCTTAGAAGCGATGGCCGCTCGAGTTCCAGTGGTAGTTTCCGAGGTAGGAGGGTTGAAGGAGGTGGTGAAGCATGGTGAGACGGGGATCACCGTCTACCCCAACAATCCAGACTCCTTGGCTTGGGGCATCCTCCATACCCTAGAGCACCCCGAATGGGCCGAGATGAGGGTAGAGAACGCTTACCGGATGGTGAAGGAGGAGTATGGTTGGGATCGGATCGCGCGGCGGACTATCGATATCTACAAGCGAGTAGTCGAGGAGCGAGAGGCTAGTGACTGGTAAGGAGCGACCTTTGCTCCAGCACGTCTTCATCGCTATAGAGGGGGCCATCGGAGTGGGGAAGACCACCTTGGCTCGCCTCATCCAGGGCGAATTCGAGGCCGAACTCCTCTTGGAGGTCTTCGAGGAGAACCCGTTCCTCAAGGATTTTTACCAGGACAGGGAGAGGTACGCCTTCCAGACCCAGATCTTCTTCCTCTTAAGCCGGTACCGGCAGCAGCATGAGGTCGTCGAGGAGACCTTAAAACGTTCCTCTCTCATCAGCGACTACACCTTCGCTAAGGATAGTCTCTTCGCTCACCTGAACTTGAAGGGCGATGAATTGCTTATGTACGAGAGTGTGCACGCCGCCTTAGCGGAGAAGATCCCTCTGCCTGGCCTGGTCGTTTATCTGCGGGCCGAGACCGATGTCCTGCTGGAACGAATCGCCTTCCGGGACCGCGTCTACGAGCGAGATATGGACAGGGACTATATCGATGCCGTAAACAGGGCTTATGAGGAGTTCTTTCTCACTTATGACGATGGCCCGGTCCTGGCCATAGATACCAACAGCGTCAACATCGTACGCAACAAGGAAGATCTGGCCTACGTGGTAGGGCGGATTCATGCGGCGCAGGCAGGGGTTCGCCAGCCGCGGCTGCCGGAGGTAGGCAATATATGAGAAAGTTCATCGCCGTAGCGGGCAATATGGGGGTGGGGAAGTCCACCCTCACCGGGCTTCTGGCCCAGAAGTTAGGATGGAAGCCCTACTATGAAGCGGTGGCCGACAACCCCTATCTGGCTGACTTCTATAAGGATATGAAGCGGTGGAGTTTTCACTCCCAGGTTTTCTTCCTCTCCCGGCGGCTATATGACAGCCTGCGCATCCTGAAGGACCCAGAGCCGGTGATCCAAGACCGTTGCATGTACGAGGATGCGGAGATCTTCGCCCGCAACTTATATCTACAAGGCCATATGCAAGAAAAGGATTGGCACACCTACTGGGAACTATACGGCTTGATGAGGGAACTGGTCCCGGCGCCTGAACTCATCATCTACCTGCGGGCCACGGTGCCTACCCTCTTGCAAAGGATCAACCATCGGGGGCGGGATTACGAACAGGGTGTCTCCGTTGACTACTTGGGGCAACTGAACCGTCTCTATGAAGATTGGGCCAAGGGTTTCAGCCTCTGCCCCACGCTTATCATCCCTGCCGACGAACTCGATTTCGTCAAGCACGAGGCTCATCTAGAACAGATAGCCGCCTGGCTCAGTTACAAGGCGTTGCCCGAGTTCTTCAAGACTAGGCCAGCCTCCGCCCGTCGGCGGCGAGGCCGAAAGGTGCCCAAAGCCCAGCCGCCGTTGCCGGGAGTAGAGTGGAGGCTACAAGCAGCAAGAAAGTAACCCTAGCCCCTGGGATTGACTTGGAGATCACCCTATTGGCAGCCAATTGTCCATAGGGTATAATTTTGAGTAGAAAGCGGTCTATCTTCAGGCCAAGCGAGCGATAGAGGAGCCTAACCATGTCTGAGAGTAAACTGATCTTGGGTCCCACCTTTGAGGAGATGCTTCACCCGCAAAAGAGCGAGCCGTACGGATGATGAAAGAGGATCCGCTGGCCCCCCTCAATTTATACAATATCACCTAGCCAAGCCCCTGGAGGCGAATAAGAGATGATAGATCTGTCCATTAGCAAAGAACAGTTGGAAAGAACCGTACAACGGGCGCGGGAGCGCAAGATCATCGTTCCCACATTCGCACAACAAAGGGATCCGGAACTGATCGCGGAAGGCATCAAAGCCAGGCTGAAGCAGATTGGGCTGTGGGAGATCACCTCGCTCAACCTGTTCCGCATCACCTGGAAGAACGAGCCGGTTGCTAACGGTGGCGGCTTCGATGGCGTCAATTACCTGGAACTCCCCAAGGAACTCACGGGAGTTGACGCGCGCATCATCGCGCTGGTGGGCAAGTGGTTCCCTACTGGCTCTCACAAGGTCGGCGCTACCTTTGGCTGCCTAGTGCCTCGGCTGGTCACTGGCCAGTTCGACCCGACGTACCAGAAGGCGGTCTGGCCCTCCACCGGGAACTACTGCCGTGGTGGTGCCTACGATGCGACTCTTTTGGGCTGCGAGTCGGTGGCCATCTTACCCGAGGAGATGAGCCGCGAGCGCTTCGAGTGGCTTTCCAAAGTCTCCGGCGAGATCATTGCCACCCCCGGCTGCGAGAGTAACGTCAAAGAGATCTTCGATAAGTGCTGGGAGTTGAAAGCCACTCGCGAGGACATCGTCATCTTCAACCAGTTCGACGAATTCGGAAATCACCTCTGGCACTACCATGTTACCGGTCACGCGATGGAGGAAGTGTTGGAGCAAGAGATAGGGCCGCTGGACAGCTACCGAGGCGTGGTGCTGACCACCGGCTCAGCTGGCACTATCGGCTGCGGGGACTACATGAAAGAGATCTTCCCCATCAGCAAAGTGGCTGCCAGCGAGGCCCTCCAGTGCCCCACGCTGCTCTTGAACGGCTATGGCGGGCACCGCATCGAGGGCATCGGCGACAAGCACGTCCCCTGGATCCACAACGTCAAGAACACAGACCTGGTGATGGCCATCGATGACGAGGCATGTATGAGCCTGATACGGTTGTTCAACGAGCCGTCCGGCCGTATCTACTTGGTCAAGCAGGGCGTGCCAGAGACGCTGGTCGGGCAACTGGACCTGTTGGGCATCTCCAGCATCGCCAATGTGCTCTCCGCAATCAAGTTCGCCAAGTGGTACGAGTTGGGCGAGCACGACATCGTGCTGACCGTCTTCACTGACTCGATGGAGTTATACCAGAGTCGCCTGCGGGAGCTGCGCGAGGAGCAGGGCGAGTACACCGAACTCGACGCGGCGGCCGATTACCACCGCTACCTGCTGGGCTGCACTGTGGACTACGTGGAGGAACTGGGCTACTGGGACCGCCGGCGCATACACAATCTCAAATACTTCACCTGGGTCGAGCAGCAGGGTAAGACCTACGAGGAAATCCTGGCCCAATGGTACGCCCCCGATTATTGGACCGGCATCCACCGCCAAGTCGAGGAGATTGACGCCCTGATCGAGCAGTTCAACGAGATGACGGGGTTGCTCAGGGAGTTGGAAGGGGAAGAGTGACCGGCCTGGGCTGACAGCAGAGGAAGGATGGCAACGACTAATCTCTCAGATGGAGACAGGGGGTTTGTCGTGAGGCGTTCGGCCAGTTGCTTAGCACCGTGTAGGGGAACCCCAGTGGCCTCCCCTACGCATTTCTTTGGTCCTAGATGTTATACCCTATAGCACCGCGATTGGCCGACGGCTACTGACTAGCGGTGAGACGAGAGCCTTCTGCGCAATTTAGCCCAGGTCGTCACGATATGGACCCAGGGCGGGGTGAGGTGGCCCACTATCCTCCCCTGGGCCAGGCTCTCCAAGAAATCCTTTTGGCCGTTGAAGGGGGGCATCTCCACGTAGGCCCGGCCTACCTCGTACGCGATGTGGGCGTCGCTACCCGCGGTGATGGGTAGGCCCCGGGCTTGAGCCAAAGCCTGGGCCTTACGGTTGTCGCTGGGAAAAGTGACCCGGGAGTTGAACCCCTCGAAGAAATCTAGTTCCTCCCAGATCTCAAGAAGCACCTTCTGACCCAAGGCTGAGCGGCGCACCCGATCCAGGGGGTGAGACACTCCGACCAAGCCTCCCTGTTCTCTGGTGCGAGCTATAGCCTCCTCCGGTGTGAGCCCTCCCGGAATCTCCTCCTTCAGGAAGAAGCCTAATATCTCCCCCTTCGTGGTCTCGATCTCTTCCCCCACGATTACTAGGAAAGGCTTGTCCTGGCACGTGGTAGGCCAGCGGGCTCTCTCTTTGAGAGCCAGGGCGCCAGCGATGGTGTCATGGTCGGTGATGGCTACCCCGTCCAAACCCCGCCGCCGGCAACTTTCCATGATAGTCTCCAGGGAGAGGGTGGCGTCTACTGAGTAACAGGTGTGCACATGCATATCAACTTTCATAACCTAGTCCTTCGAAGAACCGTTTTCGGAAGAGAAAAAGGGCCACCAGGCCCAGGGTGGCTCCAAACCAGAGAGTAGAGAGCCGGATGAGGAGAGAGGCGGCCACAGAGAGACTTCTACTCGCCCCGGTGAGAAAGAGGGTCAACCCTGCGAGGCTGGCATCGGCCACCCCCAAGCCACCAGGTACGAAGGAGACAGCCCCTAGTATAGCCGAGGAGGCGAAGATGAAAGAGGCTTGCAAAAGGAGCGAGGGGGTCTCAGGGAGGCCCAGTCCTGCCAGGACCAGATAAAAAGCCACACATTCGCTGCCCCAGGAGAGGAAACCGAGGAGCACGGCCCATAGCAGGTTTCGAGGGGTTAGAAGCGCGTAGGTGCTCTCGTAGAGGTTGTCCAGTTCTCGTGCAAGACGGGAGATGAGGGGCAACCCTTGGCCCCATCTCAAGAGGAGCAAGGCCAGGGGTCGATACTCGACCATGACCACCAAGGCTAAAAGCAGGAGAGCCACGACAAAGATGACCTCCTGGCCTAGGCGATATACTATTAGCCCTGCTGTAGCCAAAAGCACCATGGCCATCCCGTCGGTGAGCCGCTCGGCCACTACCACGGGAGCCGACTGGCTAATAGGGGTGTCGCTCACCTGTGCAAGGAGATAAGACTTGAGGAATTCACCTACCTTGCCAGGGGTCAGCACCATGGTGAAACCCGAGGCGAAGATAGCCGCGCTATCTAACCTTTCCACCTTGGCCCCTATCTGGCGCAAATAGAACTCCCATTTTGCGAAGCGCAAGGCGTAATTGAAAAGAGTGAGCCCTATGACCAAGGGGAGGTACTCCCAACGAAAGCGGGCCAAATTCTCTCTCAGACGACCCACATCTGCAAAGGCCACCAAGAGAATGATGACTGTGAAACCCAGGAGGAGGCCTAGGGCGATCTGGGATCGCAGCCCTTGTCTAATAGTCCTCTCCGATCGACCCTCCCTATTTGTGGAAGGAGCAGCGGGGGGGCTGCTCCTTTCCTCGTCAGGGGAGGGCCGTTTCCCAGTGGGGCCACTACCAACCAATAGGCTTTTCCTTTATTCGCTCTCTCGTGGGCTCCAGTTGGCCCCCGTACCGTTCCCGGAAGAGCGCTCCCCACTCCGTCTCTTCCAGCATCTTTTTGGCGCGTTTTTTCCCGTAGAGGGGATACCAGTAAGCGTTGTGGTAGAGGTTAGAGGCCAGATAAGCCCAGGGCACCAAAGGCGAGCGGGTGAGGAGTTTCTCAAAAGGCTTTAAGATGCCGTGATATATTATCTTCTGGCCCTGGCTGGCGAAGGTCTCCCCCACGGAGAAACGCCAGTTCTCTTCCGCCGCATCCTTGTCACCCACAATCTCGATCTGGCGGGGATCGCCGATCCCCAACTCCTTCTCGTGGGCCAGGCGGATGAACTTCAAAGAGAGAGGGTCAAAGCCCATTATTTTGGCCGCCACGGCGTCGATAGCCACCTGATCGGCACTGGCCAGGATCACGTTCTTTACGTGAGGACGCATAGCCCGAGGTCCAGGCCCATCTCCAGCGAAGGTGCCATCCATGACGGCGAAAAGCCCGGAATGGATATCCTGCTGGATGGTGAGAAGGTCTACCAGTGTCTCGTGGATCACGCTATGGGTCCAGTGGCGCCGCTCGCTCAGGAGCCCGCCGAAGGCGTTCTTCATCGCTCCGGTCATGGTGGTGAAGACGTGAGTTTTGGTCTGGGGCAACTGGATGATGTTCTTACCTATGAAGGTCTTAGGGATCTTGACCCCATCGGGATAGATATCGTGGAGAACGAGGAAGGGCTCCTTAGGTTCGTAGACGATCCATTCCACCTGGGGCTCGTAGATATGGAGGTTCTCGATCCCGCACCGCTCGACGACCACTTTATGACGGTTGTTGATCTCTGCCTGGTAGGCGCTCACCACCACCGTTCGGTTCTGGGTAGCGATGAGACTTTCTCTGGGATACCCGTCATCTAAGAGGGCCTTTATCACCCCCTCCAGTTGCCAGGGGGGCGTAGAGCAGCCAGGGTACCAGATCTGCCAGGAGACGTTGATTTTGAGAAGAGTCTCTTTCTCTTTGGGCAGATTCTCCTGGTAGTTCAGCAGCCTCATAAGCCGGCCATAATCATCTAGCACCGTCTCTGGGCTGGTCCTCAGGATGGCTACCTTCCCCCGGCCAGGAAAATCCTTCTCTATCATAGAGGTCTCTCCTCCTCACGCCGCCTAAAGATACCTGGATAGCGGGTTTTTGTCAAGCACAATCCCAGGTGTGTCAAGGCGCTTTTCATGAGGGCTCTTATGGGGAGTTATACTGCAAATTGCTCCAACTGATCGAGTGGGAGGATGGGCGTCGACAGCAGTGGCTTTGCTACTACATTATAAAGCCCAATGGGAGGGCCTATTGGGGCCAGTTTGCGCCTATGTATAACCCTGGGGAGTTAGAGTTACTGCTTGAACGGGCCAGGGCCGGAGGGATAGTCTAGACTAGCAACCCAAGTGATTTCAAAGACCTTATGGCCTCCCCGATTGGAGAGGCCCATCTTGTTTCCAAACTTGGGGCTCAGAGCGGCCCGATACGGGCCTGGGTAAAAGGTAGGGATTGACCGGGTGTGGGTTAGATAGTATACTTGATGAGGATGGCCCCTATTGTAGATAATGATGTTCTTGCTGATCCCTATCCCTAGGAGCAGCACTATCCCCACACATATCTTCAGGTTACAGAGAGGTGACCGAGATGAAGGGCAAGACAGTCGAAGGGGGAGAAGAGCAGCAGACGAGGGATTTGGCTCTCCTCAAGGAGATAGGCCAGGCTATTAACGCTAGTCTGGAGTTAGAGGAGACCCTGGAGGCGGTCCTAGCCACCACTAGGCGACTCATCGATTATACGGCGGCTGAGATCTCCCTCTGGGAGAGAGATAGCCAATCGCTGGTAGTGTGCGCTCAAGCGGGAGACCCCAGTCATACGGCCGAGGCGGGAGATGTCTATCACCTCGATGAGGGATACTTGGGCTGGATGGCTCGTCATAGGGAGCCTCTTCTCATTCTCGATGTGGCCCAGCGCACCGATGTGCGGCCCCGGTCCAAGGAGAGAGAAAGGCCCATCGCTTCCTTTGTAGGCGTGCCCCTTATGACAGGGGACCAACTGGTCGGCACTCTGGGATTGGTTAGCGATCAGCCCGGAGCCTTCCACCAAGAGGAGTTGGACCTCCTCCTTATCATAGCCCATCAGGCGGCCACGGCGATAGAGAATGCTCGACTTTATCGTCGCCTGCGGGAGGAGAGGGATAGGCTCGTCCGTGCCCAAGAGGAGGTGCGCCACGAGTTGGCGCGCAGCCTACACGATGGGATGGTGCAGCGGCTTGCTTCTTTAGTCATGGGCCTTGAACACGTCAAGCGGCTCTGGCGAGAAAAGCCCCAGGATGTGCCCGGCGAACTGGATTCGCTGCATAAGAGGGCCATCAAGGCTGCGGAGGAGACGAGGGTTCTCCTCTTCGAGTTGCGACCGGTGATCTTAGAGAGCCAAGGTCTAGTGCCAGCCTTGGAGGCCTATCTCCAGCAGTTACCTCGATATGAGGGGTTGGAGTTCCATTTTGACGCGCATGGCTTCGACCGACGGCTCAATAGCCAGGTGGAAAGGACCATCTTCTCTATTGTCCAGGAAGCGGTGAACAACGCCCGCAGACATGCCGGCGCCCAGAATATCTGTCTGGAATTGATGGAAGAGAAGAAAACACTCGTGGTTTCGGTAGAGGACGATGGGCGGGGATTCGATGTTGCGGCCGGGGAAAAGGCTTATGCTGACGGTCACTTCGGCCTCCTCAATATGCGAGAGCGGGCCAGATTGATCGAGAGCGATCTCTCCGTGACCTCTACCCTTGGCCGGGGCACCAGGGTGGTGTTGCGCGTACCGATGGAGGAGTGAAGCCGGAAGAAGCGATGGGGACAGGGCGCATAGAGCGAGCAGAATCGTTAAGAGAAGAGGGCCTACGCCTCTATGGGCAGGGTGACTATGAGGCTGCTGCTTCTATCTTCAAGGAAGCGGAGGGCCTCTTCGCTGAAGCAGGGGATCTACGAGGCCAGGGGGAGATGCTCAACAACCTGGGTGTCCTCCACCTCCAGGCCCGGCGGTGGGCAGAGGCACAGAAAGCCTTCGAAAGAGCGAACGAGAAATTCATCTCCGCCGAGGATAACCTCGGTCGAGCCCAGACCTTGGGCAATTTGGGGGAACTCTTCCGCAGGCGTGGGCAACAGGAGGAAGCGGTAGATTCTCTAAAGGAGGCGGCTAACCTTTTACGAGAAGTGGGGGAGCAGAAGAAGGAGGCGAAAACGCTAGAACTCATCAGTCGCATCCGCCTAGAGCAGAGAAAGTGGCTTGAAGCCCTCCACTTCTACGACCTCAGCCTGGCCGCCCACTCCGGAGGGCTCAAAGGAACCATCCTCCGCCCTCTGATCAAGATCCCCCTCGCTATTCTCACTAGGGGAGGTTCAGTGTAGGGCAGATTTCCTTGGCCTAGTGATGCCAGCCTGCCCCGGTACTTACCAGGCCGGGGGACATACAAAAATCCCCCGGGACATTCCCAAGTTGTAGCGTCCGAGCTGCACAATAGTAGGGGAGGCCCTTGTGGCCTCCCCTCTTTTGGGCGGGGACAAGCCCCGCCCCTACAATCACGATGTCCGAATACATCGCAAGCAGGATGCGATGCTACTTCTCTTCCACCCTCGCCCTGGTGATGATCTCTTGAGTTATGTGGTCCGGCACCTCCTCGTAGTGGTCGAATTCCATAGTGAAATAGCCTCGCCCTTGGGTCATGGAGCGCAAATCGGTGGCATACCTCTGTATCTCTGCCAGGGGAGCCTGGGCGGTGATGATGCTCAACCCTCCCGACTGTTCCATGCCCATGACCCGAGCCCGTTTGCTATTCATGTCTCCCAAGACATCGCCCATAAACTCTTCAGGGACGGTGATGGCGAGTTTCATGATAGGCTCTAGAAGCACCGGGCTCGCTTCTTCCATCGCCTTCTTAAAACCTAGGGAGGCCGCGATCTTGAAGGCTATCTCTGAGGAATCAACGGGGTGGTATTTCCCATCATAGAGGACCGCGCGGAAATCGATGGCCGGATAGCCAGCCAGAACCCCCGTCTGTATCGCCTCCTTGAGCCCTTTCTCCACTGCAGGGATGAAGTTCCTGGGGATGGCTCCGCCGAAGATGTCATCCACGAACTCGAACCCCTGGCCTCTGAGTAGAGGTTCAAGTCTCAACTGCACGACCCCATATTGGCCGCGACCGCCAGTCTGTTTCTTATATTTACCCTCCGCGCTGGCCGTAGAGCGGATGGTCTCCTTATAGGGCACCTTTGGGACATTGGTCTCGATCTCCACCCCGAATTTCTGCTCCAACCGCCGGGCGGCGATCTCCACGTGGGATTCGCCCATCCCGGAGAGGATCGTCTCCCCTGTATCTTGTTCCCGACTGACTCGAAGGGTGGGGTCCTCTTCTACTAGACGGGCCAGCGCCGTTCCCATCTTGTCTAAATCCGCCTTCGTCTTGGGCTTGATGGCCGCGCTGTAGACCGGGTGGGGGAAGCCGATCTCCGGAAGGAGGAGGGGGTGATCCTTGTCGCAAAGAGTATCACCCGTGGAGGTGGCCTGTAGTTTGGCCACGGCCCCAATATCGCCGGTGGAGATCGATTTCACCGCTTCCTGTTCCTTGCCCCGCAGGTGAAAGAGTTGGCCGATCCTCTCTTCCTTATTCCTAGAAGCGTTGAGGGCTCGGGAGTCCGACTCCATCGCTCCGGTGTAAACCCGGAAGTAGGTGAGTTTACCCACATAGGGGTCGGCGAAGGTCTTAAATACCAAAGCGGCTAGGGGAGAGGCGGGGCTCACCTCTAGAGTCTCCTCTAGGCCCGATAGGGGGCTCCTAGCCCGTACTTCCCTTTCTGCTGGGGAGGGTAGGTACTCTACTATAGCATCGAGCAAGGCCTGGCTTCCCACCAGCTGCGTAGCCGAGCCGCAGAGGACGAGGATAAGAGATCTGGCTTTCGTCCCTGCCACCAACCCTCGCCGAATCTCCTCGGCGGTCAACTCCTCACCTTCCAGATATTTTATGATCAACTCATCTTCTGCTTCTGCCGCCGCTTCTACCAACGTCTGTTGAAAAGAACGAGCCTCCTCCAATAGTTCTGGGGGGATGTCCTTCTCCTCGCCTACATAGGCTTTCATAGTGACAAGATCTATCAACCCCTCGAACCCCTCTCCCATACCCACCGGGAGTTGCAGGGGGACAAAATGACCTTCGAACGCCTCTGTTAACTGGCCCAGAGTACGGCTAAAATTAGCGTTCTCCCGATCCATCTTATTGACGAAGACGAGACGGGGTAGATCCCTCTCATCGGCGTATCTCCAGACCAGTTCCGTGCCTACTTCCACGCCGGAGGTGGCATCGACGACGGTGATACAACCATCGGCTACCCTAGTGGCGCCTTTCATCTCCCCCACGAAATCGGCGTAGCCCGGGGTATCCAGGAGGTTTATCTTATGATCCCGCCATTCGCAGGGTATGAGCGAGGTATTAACGGAGATGTGACGGCGTATCTCCTCCGGGTCGTAGTCAGAGACGGTGGTTCCCTCGTCCACCTTGCCCAGCCGCTTTGTCGCCCCCGTGTTGTAGAGCATCGCTTCCGCCAGCGAGGTCTTCCCTGTACCGCCATGGGATAATAAGACCACATTTCTTATATGATCGACGCTATACTCTTTCACCGTTCTTCCCTCCCCATGGTAAGCGCTTCAATTTTACGGCAAACGGCTGGATATGTCAATTTGTTGCTTCGTGCCCCTTTTACTCTCGCCTTGGAGTCACCACCCAGACCATCTCTCGGCTGTCGTCGTCGAAGGGCTGCCGGTCGAAGCCACCGTAGAGTTCTTTCACTTGAAAGCCGCATAGATCTAAAAGATGCTCCATCTCGTACCGGTAGACCCAACGCAACCTCAAAGGACGGTAGGTCCGCTTGACCACCACCCCTGTTTCATCTAGCTCTTCGTAAATGAAGAGATTCTCGATGATCTGGTGATGTTGGTCGTAGTGACGGGTCTCCCAGATGATGATCTCGTGGCTCGTTTCCGGGTCTTTGATCTCCTTCAGGCGCTTAAGGGGTTCGCCCAAGGGGCTGGAGTGGTTGGCGATGATTGCTAGGTCAGGCACGAAGATGTTCAAGGCCAAACGGCCATCGGGGCGCAGGTGACTATGGATGTTGCGCAAGGCCTGTTTCTGATCTTCTACCGTGGTCAACAGCAAGAAGGAGCGGAAAGGGATCATGATGAGCCCGAAGCGCTCGTCCAGAGAGAAATCCCGCATATCGCCCTCTAGCAAGCGGATCCTCTCCTTCACCTCTGGGGACAACTGTGCCACCTTCTGTTGGGCTATAGCCAACATCTCAGGTGAACTATCTAGACCTACTACCTCCACCCCGGCTTGGGCGATGGGGATAGTCACTCGCCCTGTGCCACAGGCCAACTCCAAGACGGGTGGCGCTGCTCTCTCTGCCTCTCCCACGTAGAAGGGGATGTCCTCTTCGTATCCCTTGTACTGTAGATCGTAGATGTTGGCCCAGACGTCATACTCGCTCATAGCGCTCCCTAAACAAGCCCCCAATACCCCAGTAAGCCTTAGCACAGACCAGGCGTCCTGGGGACTCCTTGTCACAAAAGGTTCACCCTCTGGCGGGACGCGCCACTGGCGTTCCTTATACCCACCCGTATCGGATAGGGCCTCGATAGGCTCTCCAAACGAAGACGCCGATGAGAACTAAAAGAGCCAGAGTCAAAATCGGGTTGAAGCGGATGAACACCTGCAGACCTAGCATGACGATGGTCATCACCAGAAAGAGGCAGACGCTGGCTAGTCTCTTCCTGGTGGCTCGGAGGGTCCCAATCTGGGCCGCGATCTCCCCCGACACCAACTCTCCGCCTGCTTGCTCAAAGAGAGCATCGATCCTGGGTTGGAGGTTGAAATGAACATAGGAGATCAGCCACAGCAGGGCGCCCAGCAGAATGGATTTTGCTAACAGCACCCAGTTGGTGAGGATGGATCCCAGCCCCATGCGACGGAAGTAGATCAACGCCACCCCTGTGATCAGGGCGGTCAACTGGAAGACATAGCAACGGATGGTCTGGCCCTTGATGATGTTCTCCATGTATCGATCGGCTCTGTCCCCCAAGGGGCTACCAAGTCTGCCTCGTTCATTCACGGCGATGAGGGCGTAGAGTGGCCAGGCCATGAAGACGACGGTGAGGATATGACCGAACCTCAGGATGTTGATCCATGTTCCCATTGCGTTTACCTCCTTATGTGAACTCAGTGGCCCTAATAGGCCTTGGCGAAGACCACTCGTTGTATGGAGGTCTCACCACAGCGAATACATTTACCTCGCCCTTGTTCCTGGAAGGGGATAGCCCGGATGGTAGCCTTGGTCTCCTCCTTTATCTTGGCTTCGCACTCGGCCGCCCCACACCAGTGGACCCAAAGGAACCCCCCCGGCCCTTCCAGGATCCGCTTGAACTCCTCGTAGTCGTCCACTTGGTAGGAGTTCTCTTCCCGGAAAGCCAAAGCCCTGGCGTAGAGGTTCTTCTGAATCTCCTCCAGGGAGGCTTCTATCCGCTCTTTTAGCCCTCCTAGAGGCGTGATACTCTTCTCCCCTGTGTCCCGCTGCACGAGGATCACCTGCTTCTTTTCCACCTCCCGAGGCCCGATTTCGATCCTCAGCGGGACCCCCTTCTGCTCCCACTCGTTGAACTTCCAGCCGGGGGTATAGGTCTCCCTGTCATCGAACTCATAACGGACACCCCTCAACTCATCCTTAACCCCCTCCACCACTTTCCGTACCTCGGCCTCTTGCTCATCGCTCCGCCAGATGGGGACTATAGCCACCTGTATCGGCGCTAGGCGAGGAGGCAATATCAGCCCTTGGTCGTCGCCGTGAACCATGATGATGGCCCCTATCACCCTGGTGCTAAGGCCCCAACTGGTCTGCCAGACATATTCCAGGCGGTTGTCTTTGGTCTGATAGGTGATCTCGAACGCTTTGGCGAAGTTCTGGCCCAGAAAATGGGAGGTGCCCGCTTGCAAGGCCCTCCTGTCCTGCGTCATAGCCTCGATGGTATAGGTGTGGACGGCTCCGGCGAACTTCTCTGATTCGCTTTTCCGCCCCACGATGACCGGGATAGCCATCTCCTCCTCGGCGAACTCTCGGTAGACCTCCAACATCCGACGGGCTTCCTCCTCCGCCTCCTCCGCCGTGGCGTGTGCCGTGTGGCCTTCTTGCCAGAGGAACTCCAGCGTCCGCAAGAATAGCCGGGTGCGCAACTCCCACCGTACTACGTTGCACCACTGGTTGATGAGCAGGGGCAAGTCCCGCCAAGACCTGATCCACTTAGCGAACATAGCGTTGATGATCGTCTCCGAGGTAGGGCGAACGATGAGGGGCTCCTCGAGTACCTTGCCCCCGCCATGGGTCACCACCGCCAACTGGGGCGAGAACCCCTCCACATGCTCCTCTTCCTTGGCCAGGAAACTCTCAGGGATGAAGAGGGGGAAATAGGCGTTCTTATGTCCTGTGGCCTTAAATTTGGCATCTAGCGCCTTCTGGACGTTCTCCCAGAGAGCGTAGCCGTAGGGACGGATGATCATGCAGCCTCGTACGGGAGCGTAATCGGCCAGTTCCGCCTTGATTACGACGTCTGTATACCAGCGGGAGTAATCAATATCCTTAGGGGTGACCTTCAGAGTCATGGGACTGTACCTCACATGTTAGAATCACCTGGCGTGGATGTTAAACCCTTGTGTGGCCTAAGAGGATTATACGAGAAGTTTCAGGAAGAGCAAGCGGGTAGGGGGCTTGGGATACCGGGAAAGGGGTGGTCTAAAAGCAATCGAACCGATTTGCGCCTTAGAGTGTTGTAAATATCAAATCTCTTGAAGGGAGACCTTTTACCTCCATGCGAGAAAGAATACGCGATATAGAAGCGATTTCAATTATTGTAAGAGGAGAAATCTCTGAGGGGATCGATGCTAGATTGTCTTCCTTAGTTCTAATTGAACGCAGCAGGAAAGTTCGAGAAATGGTGGATCTGGGCATAAGAGGCATCGAGGTAGAACCAATTCCCTCTTCGTTGGATGAAGGAGAGAGGGCGATTTTGGTGAGTAACTATCCCTCAGTTTCAAAGACCCTACGGGCACTTTTGAAAGTGGGGTGCCGATTACCTGGAGAAGGATTTCGGTTGAAAGCAATTGGTAGGCAAGAGGTTAAGATGGAAGCAAACCCTTTGTTAAAGGCGCTTGGTATAGACAAACTGGTCTTTCCGGCGCAGAAAGATGAGGCCGGGGCATATAAGTTGGAGCGTAGAACCTACAGAGAAGTTCTAGCCTATCTTGACGAGCCAGGACACCTCTTATGGCTTTCCCTTACAGGGAAGACCAGAGGTAACGGTCTATTGGAGGGAGATCTGAGAACCGGGGCGGCGTTATTCTCTCTTACGAAACGAGTGCCAATTACGCCAATGGGGCTGGTCACCAAAGAAGAGAGGGGCAAATCGAGGGTGGTGAAGGTCAGATTCGGAGAGCCGATAGATCCACCAATGGTAGGAGAGATGACCGAATTTGAAAGAAGCGATTTTCTGATCGACTTTTCAAAGTTGGCGATGTGTGAGATAGCGAGACTATTGCCCCCAGGGCAACGGGGCGATTTCGAAAACGTTGAAGAAAAAGGGGCAGAAATTGAAAGAAGATTAGAGACATATTAGGCCTGGACTTTCGTGAATCTTAGAAAATCCGATAGTCCAGTAAGTATTACAATGTGGCACTTCATGGCGCACTTGTTAAACACACCCCTATCCGGATCTGCACTTGCGAATTTAGTAACGGTTGGATAATGTCTCCTCTGGCGGCTGCCTGATTCTACTTGACCTGCGGCCGCCTCACACGTACACTCAGAGTATCATGGTGCGCGAATCCGTGCGAACGCGAAATGGAAGATGAAATGGATCAAAATAGTTTACAACCAACGGAGAAATCCCCAGTACAGGCGGCAACCGGGAGGACTTCCCGCCTGTTCTTTATCGATCACTTGCGCGCTGCTCTGGTTATCCTCGTAGTGCTGCACCACCTGACCCTCGTCTATGGAGGAATCCCGCCGTTCTATTACTTTGAACCCCCGTTTAACGATCCGCTCGCAGGCCTGATAGCGTTAGTGTTCGTGCTCTTCAACCAGGCCTGGTTCATGGGAGCCTTCTTCTTGTTGGCGGGCTATTTCACGCCAGGATCATTTGATCGGAAGGGGCCTGGTTCCTTCCTTAAGGCTCGGCTACGTCGTCTCGGCATTCCTATCATCTTATTCATATTCGTACTCAGCCCGATCTCATGGATCGGTATCTTCCTAATGCCAGCCAGTCTGACCGGGATTACGACCCCGCTAACTTGGCAAACGTATCCCCACCTCATTGGTCTTGGGCCTCTGTGGTTCGTCGCGATGTTGCTCATCTTCAGCTTTGGCTATGCTGCATGGCGGAGGCTGACAAGGAACCGGACATCATCCTCGATGAGTAGATCTTTACTGCCCAGCTACCTCCATATTGGCATCTTCATTCTGGCGTTGGCGCAGGTGAGTTACCTGGTCCGCATCATTGTCCCGCTAGGCGAAGAAGTTAGCCTATTCGTGTATTTCCTCAGCTTTCCAACTATTGCCTACCTCCCCCAGTATCTCAGCTTCTTCGTACTGGGTACCGTCGCATCCCGCCACGACTGGTTCCGAACTTTGCCCCGCTCTATGGGCGTAGTAGGCTTTGTGACAGCGGTGGTGGCGGGAGTCTTATTGTTCCCGCTTGCATTTAGTGGCCGTGTGTTTTCTTTGGAGATCACCGAGCCACTGGGTTTTCTGGGCAACGGGCATTGGCAGTCTGCTGTATATGCGCTCTGGGACTCCATCTTCGCAGTCGGAATATGCCTGGGCTTGATCCCACTCTTCCGCCGCTTCTTCAACGGGCAGGGAAGGTTCGGCAGGTTCCTGTCTCAACATAGCTATACTGTCTACGTTATCCATATTCCAATCGTGGTCTTTCTTGCGTATGCGCTGAGGGGAATCGAGCTAGCGGCCTTACTCAAATTCGGTATGGCGGCAGTTATTGGGGTCCCGCTCTGCTTCGCCGTCGCTTACATCGTCCGTAAAATACCCCTCGCGTCGAGGGTTCTCTAAACTACTCACTAGAGTTTCGCCTTTTTTGCGTCGATTTGGCGAAACTCCAGTTAGGCTTAAACTGTGGTAAACTGAAGGAAGTCTAGTGGCGTCAGATGTTACCATCTGACGCTTTTGACTGTCAGCCTGCCCCAAGGTGTGACAGGCCAGGGGCCGGGGGAGGGAACTCCTGTCAGCAGGGAAAAGTCCTCTTCCGGCTCCTCTATCAATGCCTTCAGGTCGCTGAGAAACCGTGCTCTCTCCATAACCCTCAGAGACACAGTGGCATCTTGGGATTTTTGGGAATCATCGGGATTTTGTCTCGCACGCCTCCAATATCTGTGTGGCCCAGGCTGTAGCCTTGTCAAGTTCACCTTCAGCCAGTGGCCCTTCGCTGCCGATTACGAAGAAGCCGATAGCCGGAGCGACGATTGAGCAGCCTTGTCGCCGTAGCGCTTTTTCGATCTTCTTGGCTGCGGAGCCGGATAGGCGCGAGCGGTACTGGGTGTCAAAGGCAGCGGCTCGAACACCAGACAGGAGATTGGGCTGCAGGCTGTTAATGAAGGCTTTAATGGCTTCGGTGGGACGCCAACCGTGTGTCGGACTGCCGACGATTAAGAGATCCAAGGCCATAGTGTCCTGCGGTGTGATCGTGTTGACCTTGGCCAAGCGGATGCCTTCCCCCGTTCCCAAGCCGGCTGCGATGACTTGCGCAACCTTTTCCGTGTTTCCAAACACCGAGTCATAGATAACTAGCGAAGCTTCGCCTCAAACCGACGAGTGAAAGAAAGTCAGTCAGTTGAATTCAAAGTGTAGGGTTATGGTAGAATAGCTCGCGAAAGAGGAAGATGATGACTAATATCAACGACTTGCTTCGCGAGCACGTTACCCTGACCGTCGAGTGTCTGGACCGCCTCTATTTGAACGGCTACATTCCCACCTTGCAAACGCCTGGTCAGCTGGTCAATTTTCTCATCCGTCATCGGGGTCACAAGATCCCCTCCCCGGTGCTGCTGGGCCGCATCACTCAGGGGTTCGTTCGTGCTGTGAAGGCCTTTGCTCAGGAGAACAACATCCCCTTGGTTCATGAAAAACCGCCAGGATACCCCCCAGCTTGCTGGGGGGAGGAATGGCGAGCGGGGGCTTGGGGGCGGCAGCCCCCAATACAATCCTTCCGCTGGCTAAGCCCCGCAGCTTGCTGCGGGGTGGTTAACTTTGAGCGCGGGCAGCGCAAGGATGATGTGGCTACTCGGTTCCGCAAAGGGTTTAACCAATCCGAGGGCGTGGTCTTCATCGGGGTGGCTCAGGAGAAGGCCAATCTTTAAGGCCCGCAAGAAGGATAAGTCTGGCTACGTGGGCTTCGAGTACTCCCGTCAGTCGGTGTACGTCAACCATTACTACTTCTATCTTCAAGACGAGGACTTTGGCCCGGCTTTTATCAAGGTCTGCAGCTACGCCCCTTACGCCCTCAAGGTATGTTTCAACGGGCATGAGTGGGCCAAGCAGCAATTGTGCAAGGAAGGGATAGGCTTTGAAACGTTGGACAACGGCTTTCTGTCTTGTGAAGACCCAAAGCGTCTGCAGGCCCTCTGTGACCAACTGGGCCCGGAGCAGATTCAGGCCTTCTTTAATAAGTGGGGTTCTTCTCCAATTTATGTGGGTAAGTGTCTAGCAGGGTGAAGTAGACAGACAC
>CAYLIE010000023.1:0-43730 GCA_964383935.1 uncultured Anaerolineales bacterium
GTGTCTGTCTACTTCACCCTGCTAGACACTTACCCACATAAATTGGAGAAGAACCGAAGTTGTTAATCGTCGGCTCTCCTACCCGGCAGTTTAGACCAACAGCAGCAATTAGCAACTTTCTGAAAAGAATTCCTAAAAATGGTCTGAAAGGTATCAAGATAGCGGCTTTTGATACCAGGTTTACAATGAGTGTCATAGAAGAATCACGCGTATTACCGTTTTTTGTAAGATTATTTGGCTATGCCGCCAAGCCTATCTCAGATAGACTCAAGAAAAAAGGAGGAGAACTGATAATTCCTCCTGAAGGGTTCTTTGTAAAAGGGGTGGAAGGTCCACTGAAGGAGGGAGAATTAGAGCGTGCTGCCAGTTGGGCGAAAGAAATTCGAAATAGTTTGGCTTCAATATGTCAACATACAATGTGATTACTGCGGTCATTATTAGTGGTTAGAATGATGAAACACCCTGAAAGGAGGACAGAATGACTTCAAAGAGTTCAAGTCAGATGAATCAAGTTACTAATGCCGAAACCGCTGACTCCGCCTGTAAGAGCCTCTGCAAACTCGGCGGCGCGGCCGCCTTGATCGTGGTAGTGTTAACCCTGAGCGAGGTTATTGGTCTCACTTTCTACCCGCAACCTAGCACGGTAAGTGGCTGGTTCATGCTGTTCCAGAGCAATAGGATCATTGGACTTCTGGACTTTTGGGGTTTGGAAGTTCCGATGTACGCAATGTTCACTATAGTATTTCTCGCCCTCTACGTTGTGCTCAGAAAAGCCAATGAAGGCCGTATGGCAATCGCTTTGACCTTTGCCCTCCTAGGGATTGGGATCTTCTTCGCAACGAATAATCCCTTCTCCATGCTTTCCCTCAGCGACCAATACGCGGCTGCGACGACAGACGCGCAGAGATCAACGTTTTTGGCGGCAGGGCAGTCAGTACTTGCCAATACGAACCAACGCGCCGTTGGTGGTTTCAACATGGGCCTCTTCCTGGTGTCCATTGCCGGTCTGATAGTCTCAGCTGTCATGCTAAGGAGCAATATCTTCAGCAAAGTAACCGCTTATGTGGGAATTCTTGCAAATGCAGTCTCATTAGCCGATTACTTCAGATTAGCCTTCGTGCCAGCGGCAGGTCTCCTCCTCCTCTTCCTCGCGATTGCCTCCTGCTTACTTTTGCTGATATGGTACATCCTGATTGCCCGAAGGCTCTTCCAGCTAGGGCGTCTCGAAAAAAAGACGCTTCCCCAACAATCGTAAAAGGAGATAACCATGTCAGCTTCGGTTTTGGTAGGATATGCAACACGTTACGGCTCAACGCAGGAAGTTGCCGAGGCAGTCGCGGCGACGCTGCGCGAATGCGGGCTTGAGGTAGATATTCAGCCCATGCGGAAAGTGCGTACACTCGCAGGGTACAGCGCGGTCGTGCTGGGGGCGCCGCTCTTCATGTTCCGTTGGCACAAGGACGCGCTCCGTTTCCTGTCGCCGCACCGTGAAGCCCTCACGGAACGACCAGTGGCAGTTTTTGCGCTCGGCCCAACTCATGATCCTTATGATGAGAAGGAGTGGCAGGATTCGCGCGATCAGCTCGATAAAGAGCTGTCCAAGTTTCCCTGGCTTACACCGGTCGCCCTTGAAATGTTTGGCGGCAAGTACGACCCGGCGAAGCTACGCTTCCCTATCAATTTGCTTGCCGGTAAGGAGCCGGCCAGCGACCTGCGGGACTGGACGGCGATCCGCGCCTGGGCGAGCAACTTGGCCGCGAAGCTTCAGCCTGTTTTGTCATAGGCGAGCGAGTTTGCGCAGGTCAAATAGTGCGAGTCTCACGAATTAACACTACGAGGACTTTCGAAGACAGATCCATGAGCCATTCCGAATCAGCGAAGATGCGGATGGATTCGATAGGGTCACCTCGAAAAATCCGGCATTTATGAGACCGATAGCTCTGGTGATTAGACAGGCAATTTATCCGATTATGGGCGGCCTAACATCTGGGTGAAGCTGACCTCGCTTCGCTCGTGGGTATGCGTGCGCCATGAGGCAGCATTGTCAAATCCAGGGCCAAAAAGGAAACAAGCCTCGCCTTTGACTTAGACCCCCACCTTTGGTATACTTAAAAAGTAGCACATCTGTATTGAGAAGGCTTTTGGAGGTTGACTGATGTGGTTCTTTCCTGGCTATTTCGACCCTATGTATCTCATCTTCGCCCTTCCGGCCCTCATCCTGGCCTTCTTCGCCCAATATCGGGTCAGTTCAACATATAGCAAATATTCCCGAGTGCGCAACATGCGAGGTCTTAGCGGACTGGACGCCGCCCGTTGGCTCCTGGGATCCAGCGGCCTGAGCCATATCTCCGTAGAGGGAGCCCCGGGGCGTCTCAGCGATCATTACGACCCTCGTAAGAAAATGCTGCGCCTCTCCCGGGAGGTGGCCTACAGTCAATCGGTAGCCGCTTTGGGCATCGTGGCCCACGAGATAGGCCACGCCCTCCAAGATCAGACCAACTACGCCTTCTTACGGCTCCGCACCGGGCTAGTACCCGTAGTCAACCTGGGCTCGTATCTGGGCTTTATACTCTTCTTCATCGGGATACTGCTCCAATTCTCCGGGTTGGTCTGGCTGGGCATCATCTTCTTCTCTGGTAGTGTCGTCTTCGCCTTCCTCACCCTGCCTGTGGAATGGGACGCCAGCCGCAGGGCCTTACAGATGCTCAGGGCGGACGGCCTGGTCGATTCCAGGGAACTGAAGGGCGCCCAAGCGGTCCTCTCGGCGGCTTCCTTGACCTATGTGGCCGCCCTGGCCCAAGCGATCTCCAGCCTACTCTACTACATCTTCATCGCCTTGGGGATGCGCCGCCGCGACTAATCGGGAGGAGATACGAGAAACCTTAGCATGCGAATACCTGACCATCTGGAGGGCGATACCGTGGGGAGGGTCGCCCTTCTAGATTTAACCTATCCGGAACTGGAAAATCTGGTTGTCTCTCTAGGCCAGCCCCGCTACCGGGCCGCCCAGATAGCCGCATGGCTCTATAAACATCTGGCCTCTGATTTCAAGGAGATGCACAACTTGCCTCTCACTTTGCGAGACCGGCTGGCGGAGGTCTCGGAGATCGGGAGGCTGCCCCCCCTGGAGGAGGTCACCTCCCAAGACGGTCTCACGCGAAAAGTGCTTTTCTCCCTCCTCGACGGCCACACTATAGAGAGCGTGCTCATGCACTATGAGAGGCGGCACACCGTCTGTCTCTCCACCCAAGTGGGCTGCCCTATAGGATGCCCCTTCTGCGCCACGGGACACTCAGCATTCGAGCGTGACCTATCGCCCGGGGAGATAGTAGAGCAGGTGTTATATTTCGCCCGTGAATTGCAAGAGACAGGGCAACGGCTCACTAATCTCGTCTTCATGGGGATGGGAGAGCCCTTTCTCAACTGGGAGGCCACCTGGAAAGCGGTCCGGGCCCTCACCGACCCTCGCCGTTTCGGCCTGGGAGCCCGCCACATCACCATCTCCACTGCAGGCTTTGTACCCGGCATAGGGGCTCTAGCCCGGGAGGGGTCCAAAGTGGGCCTAGCCATCTCCCTCCATGCGGCCAACGATGAGCTGCGAGAGAGGCTCGTTCCTCTGAACCGTCGCTACCACCTCGAGTCGTTAATGGAGGCCTGTCAAGATTATGTCAAGCGCACGGGGCGGAGGATCACCTTCGAGTACGCTCTAATAGAGGGGCTGAACGACTCCCCCTCTCATGCTCAGGAGCTGGCGGGGCTTCTCTCTGGCCTCCTTTGTCACGTCAACCTCATACCCCTCAATCCCACCGCGGAGTGTGCTTGGCGAGGCAGCCCAAAGGATGCGGTCTTGGCCTTCCAAAGGGAACTCCTCAAGGAAGAGATGCCGGTTACCGTCCGCATCAACCGAGGGCTAGACATCCAAGCGGGCTGCGGCCAACTGCGCTCTCGGCAAGGTATTGATTTTTCGCCTCATAAGGTGTAAGATTACCAAGATGGGGAAGATGATCAAACTGGCTCCTTCTATTCTGGCCGCCGATTTCTCTCGTCTCGGCGAGGAGGTGGCCGCTTGTGAGGCTGCGGGCGCCGACTACATCCACGTGGATGTGATGGACGGCCATTTCACGCCCCAGATCACCGTCGGCCCTCTGATAGTAGAGGCCCTGCGCCCCAGGACTCAACTGCCTTTAGACGTTCACCTCATGATAGAGGATCCAGAGAGACATATCGAGGCTTTCGCCCGGGCGGGAGCGGATATCCTCACCGTCCACCAAGAGGCCTCTCCCCTCCTCTACCGCCTGATCGAGCAAATAAAGGAGATGGGCCTCCGCGCCGGAGTCTCCATCAACCCCATGACCCCTGTAGCCAGTGTGGAGGAGGTTCTGCCCTATATCGATCTCCTCCTCTTGATGACCGTGGATCCCGGATATGGGGGGCAGGCCTTCATCCCCAGTATGCTGGAGAAGATCAAAAAGGCGCGAATCCTCCTGGACGAGAGAGGGTTCTCCTGCGAACTAGAGGTGGATGGGGGGATAAACAGCGAGATAGCGCCCCAAGTGGTGGCTGCTGGGGCCACAGTGCTGGTGGCCGGAACCGCTGTCTTCCGGCAGGGTGGAGAGATAGGCCCAGCACTCAAAGCCCTTCGTGCGTTCGTATCCTGAGGATGTGCCCTGGGGAGGATCCCAGGATCCGAGGACAAGATCCAAAGGAAGAGAGCATAGTAACCGCACCGTTATCGTGGGGTTTTACAAAGTGAAGAAGCCAGCCCAAAGAGCTGACTCCTGGAGTGGAGGTGAAAAAGGCTACAGCGTTAACTTCCCTTCGGCTATCATCTTGTCCAAGGAACGCAAACATTGGGCACACACCCTGAGCCGCCTCTTGGTGTTGCCAATGATGAGCGTCCTCTTCTGAATATTGGGTTTGAACTGTCGCTTGGTGCGGTTGAGGGCGTGGCTGACGTTATGGCCGAACTGAGGCTCCTTACCACATATATCGCATTTAGCCATCATATTGCTCCTTCCATACTCAACCAATAAATGATATCACAAAAAGGCGGTTTGAGCAAACCGAGGCTTCTAAGGCAGCAGGAATAATCCTGGCCGGGGGACAGGCGAAGGGGAGGGAGAAATGACTGAAGAGACAAAACTGGGAAAGATAGAGATATCACCCACGGCCATCGCCCATCTGGCTAGCCAAGCGGTGCTCCAATGCTACGGTGTAGTAGGCATGGCCGCTCGTACTCTTCGTGACGGCTTAGCGGTCCTTCTCCACCCCGGGGAAAGCCATCGGCGAGGCGTGGAGGTTAAACTCGTCGATGACCAGATCATCATCGATCTTTACGTCATCGTCGAGTACGGTACCCGGGTCTCCGAAGTGGCCCACAATATCGTCCAGAGCGTCAAGTACAATGTGGCAAAAGCCTTAGGCGTTCCGGTGAGCCAGGTGAACGTCCATGTCCAAGGGCTGCGAGTGAGCAAGGAGTAGATCCGAAGAAAATTGGCAGAAAAACCTGAACTCAGGTGTGATGGTCAGGATCTGAAGCGGATGCTGGCTACGGCGACCGCTTGGCTGGAGAAGCACGCGGTAGCCATCAACGCCCTCAACGTCTTTCCCGTCCCCGATGGCGATACCGGGACCAACATGCTCCTCACCATGCGGGCGGCTCTGGAAGAGATAGGAAACGCCCCCCAAAGTTCTCTTGGTTCCGTAGCCCAAGCCGCCGCCTACGGCGCTCTCATGGGAGCTCGCGGCAACTCCGGGGTTATCCTCTCCCAGTTACTGCGAGGGATAGCCAACAGTCTGGACAAGAAGCAAAGTTTCGGCCCCCTCGAATTCGCTCGGGCCATGGTTGAGGCCTCAACGATGGCCTACAAAGGGATCATCCGACCTGTGGAGGGGACCATGCTCACCGTGAGCAAGGAAGCCGCCAAGGCGGCCATGGCCGCTGCCCAGAAGGGGGAAGACCTCCTCACCGTTCTAGAGAAGACGGTGGAGGCGGCGAAAGAAGCGGTGGCTAGGACCCCTACCCTCCTGGATGTCCTTCGAGAGGCCGGGGTCGTCGATGCTGGAGGCCAGGGCCTTTTCATCATCCTCGACGGGATCTTGCGCTGCCTTAGGGGAGAATCGATAGAGATGAAAGAACCGACGGTGATGGTACCCGCCGAACTACCGGAGAAAGCGGAGATGGAATGGGGTTACTGCACCGAGTTCATCCTCCAAGGCAAGGACCTAAACCTGGCGGAGGTGCGGGAGAAGATAGCCTCCTTTGGCGACTCGGCTCTGGCGGTGGGCGACGAGCGGGCCATAAAGGTTCACGTCCACACCTTCAACCCCGGCCAGGTGCTCAGTTACGCCTCCAGCCTTGGGGTGCTCAGCAATATCAAGATCGATAACATGCAGGAGCAACACCGGGAGTTTCTGGTCCTGGGAGAGGAGACCGCCAAGGCTGCTGCGGAGGAGATAGAAGGCATAGCCACGGTGGCCGTGGTCTGGGGCAATGGGCTCACCCGGGTCTTCGAGAGCTTGGGGGTAAAAAGCGTCATCCCCGGTGGCCAGACTATGAACCCCAGCACCCAAGAACTTTTGGATGCCGTAGAGAGCCTCCCTGCTAAGGAAGTGATAATCCTTCCCAATAACGAAAACATCCTCTTGGCCGCCGAGCAGGCTCAAAGACTCTCCAGCAAAAAAGTGGTAGTGGTGCCTACCACCACCATCCCTCAAGGCATAGGAGCCCTTCTGGCCTTCGATAAGGACGCAGATATGGAAACCAACGCTCAAAACATAGAGAGGGCGATAGCCGCTATCCAGACGGTGGAGGTGACCACCGCCGTGCGTCCGGCGAAGATCAACGGCATTAAGATAAAAAAGGGGGAGATCATCGCCCTTCTCAACGGTCATCTAGCCATCTCGGGAGAGAAGATGGAGGAAGTAGTTCGGGAGACCTTGGAAAAACTGGGGGCCGATCAGTACGAGATCATCACCCTCTACTACGGAGAGGATACCCCCCTACAGACGGCTGAGAGCCTGGCTGACGAGATCCGCGGATGGCTCCCTGAACAAGAGGTAGAATGCATCGGCGGCGGGCAACCCTACTATCACTATATCATCTCCGTGGAGTAAACTAGAAGGCTATGATGGTAAAGGTAGTCACCGACAGTACAGCCGATCTCTCCCCAGAGACGGCGCAAAGGTTAGGGATCACCGTGGTACCTCTCAACATACATTTCGGTACAGAGACCTTCCGTGACGGGATAGATCTCACCACCCGGGAGTTCTTCCGCAAACTGCACACCTCACCCCTTCCCCCCTTCACTTCGCCTCCCAGCGAAGCCACCTTCTACGAGGCTTATGCTAAGGTGAGCAGGGAAACGGACGAAGCGATCTCCATCCATATCTCCTCCAGACTAAGTGGCACCTACCGGGTGGCTAGCGAAGTAGCCGAATCCGTCTTAGGACAATGCCGCATCATGGTCATGGATTCCCTCACCACCTCCTTGGCTTTGGGAAACCTGGCTATCGCTGCCGCAGGGGCGGCACAAGAGGGAGCCAATCTAGATGAGGTGGTAAGGCTGGTTCGGGGTATGATCCCCCACCTCTACCTCGTCTTCTTTGTAGAGACCCTCGATTATCTGGAACGAGGAGGGCGCATCGGAAAGGCCCAGGCCCTCTTGGGCACCATGCTGGGCATCAAGCCTCTCCTCATTGTCGAAGAGGGGGAGATCCAGCCTTTAGAGAAGGTCCGCACTAGAACCAACGCCCTGGACAAACTATTCGAATTCATCACCGAGTTCCCCCATATCGAGAAGATGACCCTCATCAAAGGGATAGAGAGTACGGGGATGGAGGCACTCCTCCAACGGATTGAGACGGCCTACCCCGACAAAGAGGTGGATGTCGTCACCTATGGCCCCGCGCTGGCCACCTATGTGGGCCCCGGAGCCATGGGGGTCTTCGTCTACGAGGGCATGGAATAAGATGCTATCCCCCATCGAGAAACTGAATAAGATCCTAAACCTCGAGGAGGAGATGGGTTGCGCCAATCGGGCCGTCATCGGAGGGCTGGAGAGGCTGGCCCAGTTCTGGGGCCCGGAAGCCGCAGAGGCCGGACAAGCCCTCCCGGTGGAGGAGATCGTAGCCCTCTTGCGTCGCTATCCAGAGGAAGAGGAAGAGGGGCGAAAGGCCCTCATCGAGGAGATCCGAAGCCTCATGAGGGGGAGAGAAGAGGTATCAGTTGCCGAAAAGAGGGCCCCCGCCGAGCCCAAGGAGAGGGTAGATATCGACTCGCCGGTGACCGAACTCCATGGCGTGAGCAAAGCCTATGCCCAGCGCCTTCGTCGTCTCGGAGTAGAGACTATCCGAGACCTACTTTACCTCTTCCCCCACCGATATGACGACTTTAGAGCCCTTAAAACCATAGACCAACTGGAGTACGGCGAGGAGGTGACCATAGTCGGCACCATCTGGGAGACCCAGAACCGGGAGACCAGAAGGGGGAAGGCTATAACCACCAGCATCATCTCCGATGGCACATCCACCATCCAGGCCATCTGGTTCAACCAACCCTACCTCTTGAAAACTCTTAAGCCCGGCCGCCAAATCGTCCTCAGCGGCAAGGTGGACCAATATCTGGGGCGCCTAACCCTTCCCTCGCCAGCCTGGGAGCCTTTGGACCAAGAACTGATCCACACGGGAAGAGTGGTCCCCGTCTACCCCCTCACCAAAGGGGTCGGAGCCCGTTGGATGCGCCGCCTGATGAAGCGCACCGTAGATTACTGGTCGCTCCGGCTGCCAGACCATCTCCCCACCCCTCTCCAAGAACAAACCAGGCTCCTCGATCTGGAGACCGCCATCCAACAGATCCATTTCCCCAACGACTGGCAGACGGTCAAAGAAGCCCGCCACCGCCTCGCTTTCGACGAATTCCTCCTCATCCAACTGGGGGTGTTGAAACAGCGGCGCATATGGAGGGAAGAGCCTGGCCGTCCCCTGGCGACCGATGAAGCGCTCCTGGATGGGTTCTTGAAATCATTACCTTTCAACCTCACCAAGGCTCAAGAGAGGGTCCTCTCGGAGATCCTAGCCGACCTCCGAGAGTCAAGAGCTATGAGCCGTCTCCTACAGGGGGATGTGGGTTCCGGCAAGACGGTGGTGGCCGCGGCAGCTATGCTCATGGCCGTGGCCAACGGTGCCCAAGGGGTCATCATGGCTCCCACCGAGATATTGGCCGAGCAGCATTACGCCACTCTCAACGATATTTACAAATCTTTTGAAGTGAACCTTCGACTCCTCACCGGGAGCCTTAAGTCCGAGGAGAGAGAAGAGGTCTATGGGGAGATCGCCTCCGGTCGTGCCCAGGTCGTGGTAGGTACCCACGCCCTCATCCAGGAGGGGGTTGAATTCCACGACTTGGCGCTAGCGGTCATCGACGAGCAGCACCGCTTCGGCGTCCGACAGAGGAGCGCTCTACGCCAGAAAGGGTATAACCCCCACGTCCTAGTTATGACCGCCACCCCTATCCCTCGAACTTTAGCCCTCACTGTTTACGGCGACCTCGATATCTCCATCATCGATGAACTGCCACCTGGACGAAAGGAGATAACTACCCAGTGGATGGCTCCTCGGGAGAGGGAACGAGCCTACGCCTTCCTACGGAGCCAAGTCGAGGAGGGGAACCAAGCCTTCATCATCTGTCCCCTGGTAGAAGAATCGGAGAAGATAAACGCCAAAGCCGCGGTGGAAGAACATGAGAGGTTACAGGGTATCTTCCCCGACCTTCGCTTGGGCCTCATCCATGGCCGGATGTCTGCCCCGGAGAAAGAAACGGTGATGAGGGATTTCTACCAGGGGAACCTCGATATCCTAGTGGCCACACCGGTGGTGGAGGTAGGGATCGATGTCCCCCGGGCCACCGTGCTCCTGGTGGAGGGGGCAGATCGTTTCGGCCTGGCTCAACTTCACCAGTTCCGCGGTCGCGTGGGTCGGGGTGAGGTCCAGTCCTATTGCTTACTGCTCGCCGACTCCCCCTCCAGCCAGGCAGAGGAGCGCCTCAAGGCTATCGAGTCCTCCCAGGACGGCTTCTACCTCGCCGAGGTAGACCTGGAGATGCGAGGCCCCGGCGAGTTCTTCGGCACCCGCCAGAGCGGCCTTCCCGACCTCAAGGTGGCCAAACTGAGCGATGCGAAGGTATTAGAAGAGGCCCGAGCCTTGGCCAAGGAGATATTCCAAGAAGACCCTGACCTGGAGTTACCTCAACATCGGTTATTGGCCCGCCGCGTGGCCGATTTCTGGCGTGGAGAGGGAGACCTGAGTTAATATGGTATAATCTTTGAGGAGGATAAATGACCACAGCCCTTTTTCCCGGCACCTTCGACCCCTTCACCAATGGACACCTAGACATCGTGCAGAGGGCCTCCGGCCTCTTCGACCAACTTATCATCGGGGTCTACGCCCACCCTATCAAGACCTTGCTATTCTCCTGTGATGAAAGGGTGGCTTTAGTGAAAGAAGCGGTGCGGGAACTTCCCAACGTGAGTGTCGAGTCCTACGATGGCCTCACCGTGGAGTTCGCCCGTCTCAAAGGGGCCCAAGTCCTGCTCCGTGGCCTACGAGTCATAGCCGACTTCGAACTAGAATTTCAGATGGCCCTCATGAACCGAGCCCTGGCTGCGGAGATAGAGACCGTCTGTCTCATGACCACCTACAAATATTACTTCCTCAGTTCCAGCCTAGTGAAAGAGGTGGCTAAACTGGGGGGAGACATCTCTAACATGGTCCCCCCCCACGTGGGGGCCGCCCTGAAGGCCAAGATCAAGGAACTGGACGAGAAAGGCGAGGACAGAATTAGGATAATCTCCCTCCGAGAATAGCGGAGTAGAGGCCTGGCAAAGGGGGTAATGAAGATGGAGATAGTCTATCTGATCGATCGCTTGGAGTCGTTAATCAACGAGGCGAAGCGACTCCCCCTCACCTCTGGTGTGATCGTTAATCAAGATGCATTCCTGAAGGTCATAGACCAGATGCGGATCACCATCCCCCTGGAGATCCGAGAGGCCAGGCGACTGAAGGAGGAGAGAGAGCAGGTTATCGCCCGGGCTCAGGCGGAGGCGGAACAGATAGTGGCAGAGGCCAGGGGACAGGTAGACGGCCTCCTAACCGAGGAGGAACTCCTCAAAGCGGCCAAAGAAGAGAGTGCCAAGATCATAGAGCAGGCTCGCCGCGAGGCGGAGGAGATAAGAAAAGGTGCTGATGAATACGCCATCGAAGTCCTGGGACAACTGCAGGACCAACTGATGGCCCTCCAGACCACCATTCAGAACGGCCTAGATTATCTTCAAGGACCAGCCAGGAGGGAACAAGGGGAGCCTTGACATTAACGCCCCCCTGACCTATATTTTAAGAGATGAGATTCAACGTTGCACAACTTCTAAAGAGAGTCACCGGCTCTTCCCGCCGTTATCAGATGCGGGAAGGCATAGAGGGTATCGATCCTGGACTGATGATCCAGGAGCCTCTGCTGGGGCAGATCGAGATGGTTCGCACGGCCGATGGTATCCTAGTCAGAGGCGAATTCACCACGGCCGTGGAACTGCAATGTGACCGATGTCTTGAACCCTTCATCCAGAAGGTGGGGTTTAAGATCGAGGAGGAGTTTCACCCCGCCATCGACATGAGCGCGGGGGCCCAACTCCCTTGCGATGAGGAGGAGACGCGCATCGATGAGCACCATATCCTCGATCTCACGGAACTCATACGCCAGAGCATCTTTCTAGCCCTGCCGATGCATCCGGTCTGCCGACTCAACTGTCTTGGCCTTTGCGACCGGTGTGGTCAGAACTTAAACGAGGGGCCTTGTGACTGTAAAGAGTCGATGGTGGACCCCCGTTTAGAAATACTGAGAAAACTCAAGTGAGGAAAGAGAATGGGCGCCTTACCCAAGAGAAAGGTATCCAAAGGACGGAGAGATAGGCGGCGGAGCAATTGGCGGCTGAAACCTTTGCATCTCGTGCCCTGTCCCCAGTGCCATGAACTTCGCTTGCCCCACCATGCTTGCCCTACCTGTGGCACTTATAGGGGCCTCGAGGTGATCTCTCAAGAGGGGTCGAAATAAGCCGGCCTCTTCTCCCCTCCTTATGGCCGTGCCAGGTGGCAGAGCAAGCACGGCCGCTTCTATGTCAGTATTAGAGTCTGCCTTATTAGAAGGGAGACAGGCAAGCGATGGCTAAGAAGTTTGCTCTTCTTTTCCCGGGCCAGGGCTCTCAGTATGTAGGCATGGGTCGAGATCTTTACCAGGGATGGCCTGAGGCCCAAGCCATCTTCTCCCAGGCCGATGAGGCTCTGGGGTTCCGCCTCTCGGACCTCATCTTCCAAGGGCCTGAGGAGGCGCTGAGCGATACCATCAACACGCAGCCGGCCATATTGGCTACCAGCATAGCCTGTTGGGAGGCTCTATCTGCCCAGGGGTCGTTTGAACCCGCCTATGTTGCGGGCCACAGCCTGGGAGAATATACCGCCCTAGTGGTGGCAGGTGCCCTGCCTTTCGAGGAGACTCTGCACCTGGTGAGAGAGCGTGGCCGCCTAATGAAGGAGGCGGGAAGAGAAAACCCAGGGGGCATGGCCGCCATCCTGGGCTTGGAAGAGAGGGTAGTGGAAGAGATCTGCAACCAAGTCGATTCTCAAAACCCAGGAACTTTGGCTGTGGCCAACTACAACTGCCCTGGCCAAGTCGTCATCTCCGGGCTTAAGGAGACTCTAAGAGCGGCTATGAAGTTGGCACAAGAGAGAGGCGCACGACGGGTCGTTCCCTTGGCGGTGAGCATCGCTGCCCATTCGCCCCTCATGGCCTCCGCGACCACCCTCTTTGCCCAGGTGGTCGCTCGCCTCCCCTTCCGCCGGGCGGAGATCCCGGTTGTAGCCAACCTCACCGCCTGGCCTATCACCTCCTCCGAGGAGATAAGAAATGAACTCGTTCAGCAACTCGCCTCCCCTATCCGCTGGACCGAGTCGATCCAATATATGATCAAAGAAGGCGTCTCCACCTTCATAGAGGTAGGACCGCGAAATGTGCTCAGTAGGCTGGTGAAACGGATCGATAAAAGGGCTCAGGTCGTAAATGTAGGCCGCCTAGAAGAGGTGCGGGGGTTCAGGCTATGATCCCCCCTGGTCGTACCGACTGTCCACTCTCTAGACTCTCTTTCGACACCTCTTCACCATCCACCAAGGAAGAGCCTGTGGGAGATGAACCTAAGCCTGACGCAAGGAGGGCAAAGTGATCGACCTAACCGATAGAGTGGCCCTCATCACTGGGGGTTCTCGGGGCATCGGACGGGCCATCGCCCTCAAACTAGCCTCCCTGGGAGCCAACGCGGCGGTCAACTACCGTGCCAATGAGGCCGCGGCCCAAGAGGTAATAAAAGAGATCGCATCTCAGGGCGGAGAGGCCATCGCCCTGCAAGGGGATGTGAGGGACGCCGATCAAGCCGGGCATCTAGTGAAGAAGACCCTGGAAGCGTTCGGCCGCCTAGATATCCTGGTCAACAACGCGGGCATCACTAAAGATACCCTGCTGGTGCGGATGAAGGAGTCCGACTGGGACCTGGTGATAGACACCAACCTCAAGGGAGCCTACCACTGCACCAAAGCAGCCCTACGTCCCATGCTCAAGCAGCGCTACGGCCGCATCGTGAATATCACCTCCGTCTCTGGTCTGGTGGGCCAGTTCGGCCAAGCCAACTATTCAGCCTCTAAGGCTGGCCTGGTGGGCTTCACCAAGGCCGTGGCCAAGGAACTGGGCTCCCGCAACATCACCGTCAACGCCGTGGCCCCGGGCTACGTTCCCACCGACCAGACCGCCGATCTCCCCTCGGAACTGGTGGAGGCGTTCCTCAAACTCACCCCTCTGGGGCGACCAGGTACCCCAGAGGAGATAGCCCACGCCGTGGCTTTCCTGGCCTCCGAGGAGGCTTCTTATATCACTGGCCAGGTGCTAAGCGTTGACGGCGGTATGATGATGGTTTAAAAAGGAGCGTAGAGATGGAAGAGAACTCGGGGTTGGTCATGATCTCGCCGCAGGTCCTAACGACCATCGCTCGTCAAGCCGCCCTCAATGTTCCTGGAGTGGTGAGTATGAGCCCGGGCATCAGTTTCAACCGCTTCCTAAGACGAGGCAAAGGTCGCGAGGGCATCAGGGTAGCGGTAGAAGAGGGTGCCGTCTCCATTGACCTCTTCCTCATCGTCGAGCCCCAGGTGAACATGCTTCGCCTGGGCCAGGAGATTCAACGAGAGGTGACCCGCGCTATCCAGGATCTGGTGGGCATGCCTGTACGGGAGGTTAACATCCATATCGAAGATGTGATCCCAGCAAAGCGAGGGGAAGAAGAGGTTGACGAAAGTTCGGCGTGAGGCCCGGGCCGTGGCCCTCCAGACCCTCTACGAGGTGGACACCGTCCACCACAACTGGAACGCCGTCTTGGCTCGCCATTTGGAGGAACATCACCTTCCCCCCCAAGGCTCCGATTTCGTCCGACATCTGGTGAGCGGCGTCTTAGAGCACGGGGCCAAACTGGACGCCATAATCCGCGAAATCGCTCCCCAGTGGCCCTGTAACCAGATGGCGGTCATCGATAGGAACATCCTCCGTATGGCTATCTATGAGATGCTGATGGACCCAGAGGTGCCGGTTAAGGTGGCCATCAACGAGGCGGTGGAGTTGGCCAAGACCTTCGGCAGCGAGAGTTCCCGCCGCTTTATCAACGGCGCTTTGGGGACCCTGGCCGCTTGGCGCAACCTTCTCGAGGTGGAGCCATGAACTTCGGAGGGATCGGGGGAGGGGAACTTTTAGTCATCCTGGTCATCGCCCTCATCGTCTTCGGACCAGGGAGACTCGTGGAGGTCGCTTCGAGCCTGGGAAAAGCGTTGCGGGAATTTAGAAAGATGTCCCAGGATCTCACCATGGAACTACAGAAAGAACTGGAAGTGACCAGAGAACTTCAGGCTGAGTTACAGAAAGAACTCCAACCTCTTCCGGGCGAAGAAGCGAAGAAGGAACCCCAAACCGAGAGCCCTGCCGCCCCAGATGACGAGGCATCAACAAAAGAAGACTAAACCTATGGACGATGAGAGGCGGATGACCATCTTCGAACATTTGGAGGAACTCAGGGGACGGCTCATCAAGTCGGTTATAGCCCTACTGGTGACCACCCTTTTCAGTCTGATTTTCACCTCCCGCTTTCTCAAGATCCTCACCGCTCCCATGGGGGACCTCCAGCCTATCTTCCTCCGCCCCACGGAGATGATCGTTACCTATTTCAAGATAGCCCTCATCTCCGGTGTGGCTTTAGCCATGCCGGTCATCATCTATCAATTTGTCCTCTTCACCCTTCCCGCTCTTAAGCCCAACGAGAGGAGATACCTCTATATCATCGTACCTGGAGCCACCATCTCCTTCATTGTCGGCCTAGCCTTTGCCTACTTCGCCTTGCTCCCCTTCGCCATCCGGTATCTCCTCACCTTTGGGGGCGACATCGCTCACGCCCAGTGGACCATCGGCGAGTATATCGGCTTCGTGACTACCATACTTCTCTGGATAGGGCTAGCCTTCGAGACACCGCTGGTGATCTTCTTTCTAGCCAAAGTGGGCATTATCACCCCGGCTATGCTTTCCCACTACCGGAGATACGCCATCCTGGCCATCGCCGTTATCGCTGCCGCTATCACCCCCACCCCCGACCCCTTCAATATGATGATAGTGATGGTGCCCCTTTTCATACTATACGAAGCAGGGGTCTTATTGGCTAAGTTGGCTTAGAGCATGATTACTAAAAGAACCGTCTGGCAAGTAGCCAGCGACATGCGAAAGATTATCTGGGAATTGAACCTGTCTCGTTGGTATCCAGAGGTAGATGTCATTTGCTTCGTGGGGCTCAGAAGCGTGCAATTGGAGATCCGCTCACCCATTAGAGTAGAGACGGAGCGAGTGGTGAACACCGTTATCCCTAGGCTCAGCAAACGGTATCCTGAATGGACGGATTTCTTCCACATGAGGTATGAGAACGGTCTGGCGGTGATCATCATAGATGAAGAGCACATCGCGGAGACATATTGATGCCTGATCAATTGACCCCAGAAGAGGAAAGCCGCTGAAGATGCAGGAGATTCGCGACCGTGCTCGGCTCCGCGATCACCAATTCTTCAACGCCCTCATCGGCTGTCATCCCATCCTATACCCGGTCCTGGGGCTGGCCGCCGTCTTTCTGATGTCTCCTCTGGCCGCATCATCTTCTGGAATGAACTGCAACGTAACCCTAGTGACGGCCATAAGATGCCTTGGAGGGCCGTCTATCATCTCCGATGGCTCGCTTTTGCTCATCGGCTTGGTCGACTGGGCTTGGGACCAAGCCCAACCTTTCTTCCAGCAACAATAGAGAACAAAACAAAGCGAAAGGAGCATCGATGCCCAAAGACAGAGTGGTCATCATGGGCGCCGCAGGGCGCGACTTCCACAACTTCAATGTTTACTTCCGCGATAACCCAGACTGCGAGGTCATGGCCTTCACCGCCACCCAGATCCCCAATATCGAACGCCGAAACTACCCTCCAGAACTGTCGGGGCCCCTCTATCCCCAAGGCATCCCCATCTACCCCGAAGAGGAACTGACCACCCTCGTACAAAAGTACGATGTAGACCAAGTTCTCTTCGCCTATTCTGACATCTCCCACGAGTATGTGATGCATAAAGCCTCGGAGGTGCTAGCCGCTGGAGCCGACTTTCGGCTCTTGGGTCCCAAAGCCACCATGCTCAAAGCAGGTGTCCCTGTCGTCTCCGTTTGCGCTGTCCGCACCGGCTCTGGCAAGAGCCAGACCTCCCGACGGGTCTCCGATATCCTCAAAAAGATAGGAAAGAGGGTGGTAGTAGTTCGCCACCCCATGCCCTACGGCGACCTGGCCAAACAGGCCTGCCAGCGCTTCGCCACCTATGAAGACCTCGATAGATACGAATGCACCATCGAGGAGCGAGAGGAGTATGAACCCCATATCAACCGGGGCACCATAGTCTATGCGGGGGTGGATTACGAAGAGATATTGCGCCACGCCGAGGCCGAGGCGGATATCATCCTCTGGGATGGGGGGAACAACGACCTCTCTTTCTACCAGCCAGACCTGCACATCGTGGTGGCGGACCCCCATCGGCCAGGCCACGAACTCCGCTACCACCCTGGGGAGACTAACGTCCGCCTGGCCCACGTGGTGATAATCAACAAGATAGATACCGCTAACAAAGAAGATGTAGCCTTGGTCGAGGAGAACATCAAGAAACTAAACCCTAAGGCCCTAGTAGTCAAAGCCAACTCCCCCATCTTCGTGGAGGATCCGGGGGCCATCAAGGGGAAGCGGGTCCTAGTGATAGAAGATGGCCCCACCCTCACTCACGGGGAGATGGCCTATGGCGCGGGGGTGGTGGCCGCCCGCCGCTTCGGCGCTAGAGAGATCGTCGACCCCCGCCCCTACGCTGTGGGCTCCATAAGGGATACCTACGCCAACTATCCTACCACCGGCCCTGTTCTCCCCGCCATGGGCTATGGCGAAGAACAGATAGAGGAACTGGAGGCCACCATAAACAGCACCCCTTGCGACTTGGTGCTGGTAGCCACCCCCGTCGACCTCCGTCGCCTCATAGATATCGAAAAGCCCAGCGACCGGGTCCGCTATGAACTGGAGGAGATCAGCCAGCCCAACCTGGAAGACATCATAAGGAAGCGGTGGGGGTAAGTAGTCTTAGAAGGGGAGCATTTGGATCTGTTGATAACAGAGGGAGATACCGGCTATGGGTCTTGATCTGGATTTGCAGGCCATCATGGTCTGGCTTTCCACGACCGGCGTGCGCATCCTCATTATCATTCTGACTAGCCTCTTGGGCTACTATCTGCTCCGCGTAATAAGCCGACAACTTGAAAGGCTAGTTGAGGTTGAGGAATATGCCACTGTCAACGAGCGAGAGCAGCGGATCAAGACCCTCACTACCATCTTGAGGGGCGCTGGCTTAGTCCTTATCGCTGCTATGGCAGTGGTTATGATCCTGAGCGAACTGGAGTTAAATGTAGGCCCCATCATCGCTGGAGCCGGCATCGCTGGCCTAGCCATCGGCTTCGGGGCCCAAATGCTGGTGAGGGACATCATATCCGGCTTCTTCATCCTCCTAGAAAACCAGTTCACCATCGGCGATGTGATCAGCGTAGGAGGTATAAGCGGCGGAGTGGAGAAGATGACCCTGCGGGCCACCTTCCTCCGCGATCTGGAAGGCACCCTCCATGTAATCCCCAACAGCGAGATCCGCATCCTTTCTAACAAGACGAAAGGGTGGGCGCGGGCGGTGGTCGATGTGGGGATAGCCTATAAAGAAGACGTGGAGCGGGTATTAGCCACCTTAGAGAGGATCGGGCAAGAGATGTGGCAAGACGAGGGTTATCGCCCCCTCCTGCTGGAAGAACCCGTCATCTCTGGCCTCGAGGAACTCGGCGACTCCGCCATGACCCTCAGGATAATGGTCAAAACCCAAGCGGGGAAGCAATGGGATGTATCCAGAGAATTGCGCAAGCGGATCAAAGAGACCTTCGAAAAAGAAGGCATTGAGATGCCTTATCCAACACTCGAAATCCTCGTTCAAGATAAATCGCAAAGGTCGTGAACTTCCCGCCGTCATTGGTAAGAAAGGGCGGGTACATGGACTCTAGCAGGACTCGCTTCTCACCGAAAGCCAAGTTGTCCAGCCCCCAAGGGAGCCTGTTGGGAGCATGGATGGCTAGCAAAGAGGATCTGGCTAAGCTGGAGGGTGGAATCAGGCAAGTCCTCGAGGAGGCATCATTCCCCCGCTTGATACCCTATATACTCGGATGGGTCTCTTGAATGATGGGATAGAGAGAACAGAGTGCCGACTTGAGCGGTGGTGGATCGCCAAGATCGGCACCGATTGACTATCCTTATATCCCCTCGATAGTTGTTCTCCGCCTCTCCATCCAAGATGGTCAACGGCTCACTGGCTGTCGTAGCGAGTCGCTTGGAGTAGGGAAGCTGAACACCAAGCACCTCCGACAGGAAGCAAGCGCGAGGGAGAATAGAGGGAGCCAGACCTGGAGTCAGGAGTAAGAGCCGCCAGGCCAGACCCGCGATCTTTTGTAAGCCCAGGATTATGCGGGATCGAGTCCATTCCTAGCCAGACAAGTAGGCTTTCCTAAAATAGGTTGTGAACCTTCGTCCAATTGGCAGGTCCCGAACTTCGAGATAGGTCGATTCGTTGCAGCGCTAATAACTTGGGTCGCGGGAGAGAGATTCCATCACCCTGTAGTCAGTCATCAGGCTCCCAGAAGTCGAGTCGGCGAACTCGATGGTCTCTATCAAAGCAGCCAAATTCATTTCCGACAGAAATTCAGCAGAAGGCACCACTACCATAACGAGCAGCTCCCGCCGTCCCCACTGAAGGGCTTCTTCCTGAGAAGGCTTCCAAATGTCTAGGTGGCCGTCGGTGATGGCACGGCCGCGGTCCAAGCAGACGTACCACCGCTCTTCGATGTAGATGAGGGTTCCGAAAGGATAGGAGGGGCCACAGGCCACCACATGAGGACCTGTAAGGACACCCGAGGCTGTAAGGCCCCAGGGAGGACTGCCAGAGCTGTCATCGTATGCGCTCACGGAGAAGGGAGCGATGACCACCGCTGGTCCCTGACTCAAGAGAGCCAAGAGGAGAACATACTTCATTTGAGCGGCCTCTCTTAGCCTGAGTTTTGCCGGAATGCTCTATCAAGCTCCGGACGATTGATCATCTTTGGGTGTATTGAGTAAGGGCAAAGCCGAAATAGTCAAGACACGGAAGCGAAGAGCGTTGTGGCTTCCCCTGATATCCCCTTGCTATGCGAGATAGATATCGGCTACTGTCTCCCCTCCAGACCATAGTCAGAGCGATGGCCCCACTCCCTGGCGACGCTGCTCAACTCTAGCGAGCATATCCAGTGCTACGCACCTGGTTTCCTCCCCTTAACCACCAATACCGGCCGCTTGGCGTGGCGGATGACACTTTTGGCCACATCACTGAGAAGCAACCCCGAGCAGCCCTCAAGCGGGCGGGCTCCGATCACGATCAGGTCATAACCCCCCTCCTCGGCCTCAGCGAGGATCTCATCGACCACCAGTCCGCGCCTCAATCTCAATTGGGGATTTACCCCGCATTCTCTTAGCGCTCGGGCCCCATTAGCCACGGCCTGGGCCTCACGCGTTGCAGAACCTAGAAATTCTACAAGTTGCTCGTCCATCCCATTCAAAGTGGCATACATTGCAGGCGGGGAGGGAGTGACGTGCAGGACCCTCGTTCTAGCGCCTACAGAGCCGACTATCTGACCCGCGAACCTCACTATCGCTTCGCTGGGTCCGGAGCCACTATTGCAGATCAGAACCTTGGATAGAGTCTTTCTCGGTCTCCTGACGAGCAATGTTGGGATCTCTAACTGTCTGATGATGCGGTAGTCAGAGCGATTCCCAAATAACAGACGTGTCAAACCTCTGCAGCCGAGCGACCCAGCCACCAACAGGTCGTACTTCCCTGACCTGGTCTCTCTTAGGAGTTCCTGGTGCGGAAGCCCAGATCTGAGCAACGTCCTTGCCATCACGCCATCTTCCTTTAGTATCTTCTGAGCCTTGACTAACGCTTCACGCAGGTCCCCCTCGGGCCTGGGTCTTCGCTCCGCTCCCAGAACGGTAACCTCCGCGGCCATGGCCCTAGCTAAAGGCTTCGAAAATCTGATGGCTCTCTCAGATCTTCTCGATCCATCGGTGAAGATAAGAATTCTCATTAGCGTATCTGCCTAGAAGTGAATTCCGCCCCCGCCAAGGAGTCTTTGGAGCATGAGCCCCGCCCCGATGAGCGGCAGGACGGAGAAGGCTAACCTTATCTTGGGTCCGCCGACAAATCTGGTCGAGCGAGCCCCTATCTGAGCCCCCAAGGCGGCACCAGTATGCATGACCAGTGCTATAAAGATATCCACATTTCCCTTCAGAGCATGAGTGAGGGTTCCGTAGCTAGACGAGATCACGATCTCAAAGAGATCGGTCCCCACCGCCACGTGGGTGGGGATACCCAGCACGTAGACCAGGGCGGGCATCCGTATGAAGCCACCTCCTACTCCCAGCATGCCAGCCAACAAACCGGTAGCGAGACCGACCCCTATGATAGCCCACAGGGAGATGGACTCGATTCCCGATGCAGGAAGAGAGATCATGGGCGGAATCCGCAAAGCCTGCAACCTCTTGTACACCGCCTGAAAGCCAACGGCGTCCTTGGAAGAGGCCTTCCTGCCCCTGATCATCCTAAGGGCCCTAGTGCTCTCCCAGAGGGAGAAGATAGCGATGCTAAAGAGCAGGAGCACATACATCGTGCCCACGGCTGTGTCCAGCACCCCGGTTTTATGCAATCGCACCACGATCTGAGCTCCCAGCTCCACGCCGGTCATGGTGCCCCCGACCATGATGAAGCCCAGTTTTAGGTCCACATGGCCCAAGGCCCGGTGTTGTTTGGCGGCCACGATGGACTTGCCGACCATGTGTGCCAGATCTGTACCCACTACATAGTTCATGGGCACTCCGACCAAGAACATCATGGGGCCAGCCAGAAACCCCCCGCCCACTCCAAAGAATCCACCCAGGACCCCTACCACGAAGCCCACGCTCGCTAGAAAGAGAGGGTTGATCTCTGCCCCAGATAGTGGAAAGTGCAACTGTCCCCCCTATTCCATATTCCTCAGGCCCAGCCACTCCGCGATCAAGGATGTGACGTGTTCCAGAACGGCCCCTTGTACGACGATCAAGGCTAGAGCGAATAGAGCATAGACCAAGAGCGACTCTTGGAACGCACGAACCAAGATGTCGCCCAGATGCTTTAAGACTAAGAGGAAGTACCCCACCACGAGGCCAGCGTAGATTAAGAGAGTCGCCAGAAAAGCAGCCAATTGTCTAAGCCGGGCGCTCTCGAGAAAGCGTGGGGCCTCGCGGGGCAGTTCCGTTCCCAGTCCTTTGGTTGCCTCGGCTACACCCAGTGCCTCTTTGGTCAATTCCTTCAGCTCGCTTGGAACTACTTCAACACCGGCAAGGGTAGCATCTTTGATAGGCATGCTTCTTCTGGGCGCATCTACTATCTGTTGCTCCATTTAGAACTCCCTCCCTTCGCCTATAGGATCAGTTGTTCATAGTTACCCAATACAGACGGTGATATCGATAAGAATCCAGGCTCCTCCGTGAGCAGGGGTGCCAGCACATATCGTCAGCCTGGACTCCACCTTCGGCAGCAGTAATTCGCGGCCTGTATTATCAACCACCACTCGGTTCTCTCTGAGAACTGTACTTAGTCATGACCCAATACAAACGGGACAAATAGCGATAGAAGTGTTCGGCTTCTGGCAATGAAAGATAGGCCCGGCCCTCCTCTTGATATGTCATAAGGCCGCCCGAATCGAGCTCGTCAAGGCTCGGAGTTTTCTCGAGCAGTAAGAGTTCTGGTCTTCCCAATTCAGTTATGGTGTAGCTCACCTCCAGCCCGCCTGTCGGGATAGAGCCGTGTCCTTTCCTGGCTCCATCTATTCGAAGGGAAAGCCTGATCCCATGGGAGTCCAGGTCGTCGAAGGCCTCTCTCCGCTCTGATATTCTCTCTGAGACCCAAGCCGCACTCATAACCTGTTCTCTTGGCCCCATCCTTACGAAGCGTGATGTGCCGTTTATCCACCTCCCCATGATTCTCTGGGTATACCCTTTGAAAACTCGATCAATCCTGGCTAACTTCTGCATCCTCCTCAGCCTCCATGAAATATCGCTCATAGTCCCTATTCATCAGCACGGCGTTGAGATAGTCATCGGTGGAATTGGCGCCGGTACGGAAGGAGTCCGGTAGCCCTATCTGCAATCCTATATAGAGGGCCAGGAAGATCGCGAGAGCCGCCTCGGGCACGTTCATCAGCAAGGCGATTGGTCCGGCAAATATTACCAGCTCCGCGGGTATCCCTGGTATTCCATAACTCAGCAGCACTATCAACGGGATACTAGCCGCGAATTCGAGAAGGGAGAAAGGCAACCCCAAGATAGCAGCGACGAGGCCTTCGTGGTGCGCATGATAGCAGATGAGCTGCGGAGTGCTGGAATAGAACCTCTCCTGGCTTCGAACGGTCGGGAGGCTATCAGAATAGCCAAGGCAGAGAAGCCAGACCTGATCCTCCTAGATTGGATGATGCCAGAGTTAAGCGGCATCGAAGCCTGCAGGGATCTTAAGAGAGATCCTCAAACCAGCCACATCCCAGTTCTCATGCTCACCGTAAGGGCCCAGGGTAGCGACGAGGAGGAAGGAAGGCAGGCAGGAGTAATGCACTACCTGACCAAGCCCTTCAGCCTTAGAAAACTATTGAAGTTGGTGCAAGAGATTCTAGACTCCGTTGATACCCGTCCCACTGCACGGGATGAGTCCGCAAAATGCTCTGAATCGAAGACGACGGACAAATTAGCGAGACTCCCCGCACTGCACATAGAATAACCGCAGAAGGTGTGCAAAATCCCTTCTTTGCTAAATCGTACAGTCAACCAAGATAGCAGAGGCGACACCCTTTAACTGGGGGAAACTGACTTCCGAAGGGGGCGCCAGGGTGGGGGAGAGAATACTGATAGTAGAGGATGATCCTGCTTGCGCGCGCATGGTCAGCGACATGCTCACGGAGGCAGGCTATGAGATAGCTACAGCTCATGATGGTCTAGAGGCTCTGCAGGGAGTCTACCGCGATCAACCTGATTTGGTTATCCTAGATCTCATGATGCCCGGGATGGATGGATGGAAAGTCTGCCGTCGCATCAGGGACCTGTCCGACATCCCTGTCATCATAGTGACCGGCAGACAGGACGTGGATGACAGGATCAGGGGCCTCGACTATGGGGCAGACGACTACGTGGTGAAGCCTTTTCGCATCGCCGAGTTGAGAGCCCGGGTCCGGGCCGTTCTGCGTCGATATCACATGCCGCCACCGCTAGAGGAACCAATATTGCACCTTGATGGTGGGAACTTGATCATCGATCTTGGCCGTAGAGAGGTTATTGTTCGGGGAGAACGAGTGAGTTTGACGCCTACGGAATACCGACTTTTGTCTTGTTTGGCCAGAAATGCAGGGCGGACGCTCAGCCACGACGAGATAATGGACGAGGTGTGGGGCTACAACTTTGATGGTACTACCAATAACCTGAAGCTCTATATCTGTTATCTGCGGCAGAAGATAGAAGAGCATCCGGGGTGCCCGAAGTACATCCTTACCGAGCGCGGAATGGGCTATCGCTTTGTAAGGACTTAGATGTAGCCCTGGATTAGGATGGGATCTGGCTACCCAATCGAGCGTTGCCTGTTACCACCAGAAGGGTAGCTGAACTCTTTCAATTTGCCCAAGAAAGGAAAATGAAAGGTATCGGGGCCAAGCGATGGGGAGTGGCGCAGAGGCTGTGCGGGCTGTGAAAAGAATTTTCGCCTCGCTCCAGCGGACATCAAGATGCCGATAATGGGACAACGGGAGACAGTCAATGAGATTTGCAGGTTAGATCCGCAACTGCCTATGCTCTTGGTGACCGGCTCTCCCGATTGGCCTGATAAAGAATTCGGGCTGTAACCCCTCGATTACAGGTATCGGTCAGTGATGGAAGATGTGTCGCTGAGCAAGGGGTGTGAAGTACAGAAGAAAGGCTCTCTCACCCCTCGATGAAACTCTCCTACTCGAATAGCGTGGTGAGGCAGATGATGGGGCCCAATGGAGAAGAGACCAGGATCCTGGTCATAGAAGACGATCCAGATGTGCGTTTCATCCTCAAAGAGGCCCTTAAGAAGATAGGGTATGAGATCCAGGCGGTAGAGAGCGGTCTGGAAGGCCTTGAGGCCATGAGGGGTGAGAGGTTCCACCTAGTCATCGTGAATCTCCGGATGCCCGAGATGAGGGGCGAGGAAACTATCAGGGAGATTCGCAAGATAGACCCCCTGGTTCCAGTGGTGGTGGTCACAGGCTCTCCCGGGTGGCTTACCGAAGAACTCAAATCCCAGATTCAAGGGTGGATATATAAGCCTTTTCGCCTGCAGGAGTTAAGATCGTTAGTACGAGATCTCCTTGAGGCCAAGAAACTATCTAACTGCGACCATCGGACAACAGGCTGTGCCACAGGGGAAATGAGGAGATAGGTCAGTCAGAGTCCAGATGGGAGCCCTCAGTGGGGCTGGGTTTCGACGATAACCTGTGGCGCGTTGGGGATCTTGAGCAGCTTTGCCGGGTCATTGGTTATGTAGCCTTCTCCAGCAAGCCAGGAGAAGAAAGCCTTTAGGGTGTAACCTTGGACCCTCTTAGGGGAAAGGCTTCTCTTTCGCGACGGGTTCATAGGATTGTTTTCATCAGCCTCCACCTTCTCTCTTAGGTAGACAAGGAAAGCTCGCAAGTGAGTGGTGGGCAATCCAGTAGCGATGGTGGGCAACGGGTTTAGAGATAGCGGAGGAAGATCTTTAGCTTTCCCCTATACCAGCGGATAGTGGTGGTCCGCTTGCCGTCGGCAAGACAGTAAAGCCGAAACCCCTCTAGCGGGGTAGTCAGACCAGTGGTTCTAGCCATCTCACGACCTCCTTTTCTACCTCGTTAGGAAGTGCGGCTTTTGTAAGTCGGCAGGACTTCTTGTGACATAGAAAGGGCTCTCCCGTGATGGGAGAGCCCGACATTGCTAGATGCAGGATACAACAAACGTGGGATGGAGTACTTCCTCACCTCTTTCCGCATCCTTTGCCTGGTAGTGCCAACCCTTACTCCAGTATGGTGTGATCGTTGGCACACCATCTAACTGCTAGGGAGAGATTGGTTTTAGGGAGAGATTGAATCACTCTCAGTCGATAGTTGAAAGAGTTTTTCGATCTCGATAAAGGGTGTAATATTCAACCGGGCACATGGACCCACCTCCTTGGCTGGGTTATCTGCTTATCAAACAGATATTCTAGCCACTTTGGGGGGTGGATACCATGTGCTTTGCTTGTTCTTGCTTTACTGCACACCCTTTCATTGCGGGAACCCCGGGAGTATGATAACATTTTTGCTATGAAGAGAGAAAAGGGTGTGGCCCTGGCTCTGTCGCTTTTTCTCCTAGCGATATATCTTCTAACCTACAGCGGGGATATCCACTCCAGCGATGGGCTCTCTATGCTGTCGGTGACGGAAAGCCTGGTGAAGAGGGACGACTACGACACCAATCAGATCCTCTGGATGGGGCTCCAACAGGGCACTTTCGGACGAGGTGGGGAACTCTATTCCCGTAAGGGGATCGGAACTTCCCTGGTGGCTCTACCTCTGGCCTGGTTGGGCCTGATCGCACCCTTCTGGGGGTTCGTGCAGACAACGCTCCTCCTTAATGTCCTCGTCACCGCTCTTTCCGGGCTACTGGTTTTCCTCTATCTTCGGCGCCTAGGGTACTCTTGGGAGGTCAGTCTACTTGTGGCCCTCCTCTTCGGTTTGGGGACTATGTCTTGGCCCTATTCCAAATACTTCTTCAGCGAGCCTCTCACTGGCCTGACCCTGCTAGCCACCGCCTATTTCCTACTTTGCTTCAAGGAGACCAGGACCACTGGCGATTTAGCCCTCGCTGGAACCTCCTTGGGCCTGGCTATCGCCACCCGGCTGGCTACTGCAGCCATCGCCCCTCTCTTCCTGCTCCCTCTCTTAGCCTATTCTCTCCCAGATAGAGTCTCTTATCGCCGTCTCATCCCCTTCCTGACAGCCTTCCTAATACCCTTGATCCTGTGGGGTCTACTCATCGGTGGCTACAACTATCTCCGCTTCGGGAACCCCTTAACCACTGGCTATCTACCCCAAGAGTCTTTCCGGACGCCTCTTCTCACCGGGTTGGCGGGGCTCCTTATCAGCCCCGGAAGAGGCCTATTCCTTTATTGCCCCATCTTTCTGGCAATTCTACCTGCTTTCCCCATCTTTCTAGGGCGGCACCGTATCGAAGGGTTATTCTCCCTCTCCCTAGTCACCATCTACATTCTCCTCTATTCTAAATGGTTCATGTGGCATGGAGGGTTCGCCTGGGGCCCCCGCTTCCTGGTGCCCATCATCCCCTTCTTGGTGATCCCCCTCGCTCCCTTGGTCGAAGGGTTGCGCGGCAGAGCGAAAGTGGCCTTCGCCTCGCTATCGGCGATAACCATAGCCATACAGATCTTGGGACTCAGCGTTCACTTCGGCCGCTTTCAGGAGATACTGCTTCAAGCAGGCTTGCCCCTTTTCGCCCCAGCCACCTTTTTCCATCCCCGCTACTCGCCCCTCCTGGGTCAACTCTCCCTCCTGCGAACCGACTATCTCGATTTCGCCTGGATGAAACCGCACATAGATTGGCTGGTCTTAGCCCTTCTCTTGTCTGTGGTCCTGATCTCAGCCTTGGCCCTAGTATACTATACGAAGGCCACTCGGCCGTATGCCGTCTGGCCTTTGATGGCCATGGCTTTGCTTATCGTGGGTGTCATCGGTTTCACCCTGGCTCGCTACAAGCAAGATGAGCACCGAGATTTCGTGGAGATGGTCGAATTCATAACCAGTTATTCACGGCCAAATGATGCCCTAATTTTGAACTCCCCCTCGGAGACACCCCTCCTCCAAAACCACTACAAGGGCAACCTCCCCGTCTACGGGCTCTTCGAGGGGGACCCACCCCTTCCGCCGGAAAGGGAACAACTTCTCCAAACCTTGACCGCCCGGTATCGTCTCCTTTGGCTCATCCCCGGGGGGTTAAACGATGGCTTAGACGTTTGGCTTTCGGAGAAGGGCTACCGAGCCTTCGATGAACCCTTCGGCGAGGAAAGGTTAGCCCTCTACTTCTTCCCCTCCCAGCCGTTGGCGGAAAGAGCAGAAGAGGCGCTCTTTGGAGAGAGGATAGCCTTGGAGGGATTGGGGGTAACGGAGCAGGTAGAGCCCGGCGATGTCCTGGCGGTGAACCTTCGTTGGAGGGCCATAGCCACTTTACCCCTGGACTACCACCTCTTCGTGCACCTAGTCGACCAGGAGGGGAGGCTTTGGGCTCAACAGGACAGTCTCAAAACCACCTCCGGTTGGCAGCCCAGCGAAGAGGTAGAGGAAAAGCAGGCCATGCTCTTGCCTCGCGATATCCCCCCCGGCCAATACCAGATAGTGGTAGGCTTCTATCTTCTAGAAACTGGCCAGCGCCTCACGTTGGCCGATGGCCAGGACAGCCTAGGCCTAGGTTCTATCGAAGTTGTCGTAGAGTAGTTATTATGATACCATGATGACCGGAAGGAGAGAAGATTGTCCCCTCTCTTGCGAAGAGCGTTCGTGATCATCGGGCTCTACACCATCCTAGCCCTTCTCCTCACCTATCCCCTAGCAACCCATTTCTCTACCCATGTGCCCGGCACCGATATCTGGGCCTTCGACGAGTACACCTTCCTCTGGAACATCTGGTGGTTTAAATACTCCCTCCTGGATCTCCACACCAACCCCCTCTTCACCGACTACATCTTCTACCCCCTGGGCGTCAGCCTGGCTCCATATACCTACAACCTCTTCAACGCGCTTGTATCTTTGCCCCTCCAGCCATTTCTGAACCTGGCCACCATCAGCAATCTGACCCTGATCTTTGCCTTGGTCTTTTCGGGGTACGGGACCTATCTCCTGACACTCTATCTCCTCAGACATCGATCAAAAGAGAACGAGGGTCCACCCTTGGCCTATCACTGCGCCGCCTTCCTGGCCGGAGCGCTCTATGCCTTTGGCTCCTACCGTTTCGTCTACGCCGCTCTGGGTCACTACGACAAGGTAACCACCCAGTGGATACCTTTCTACGCCCTCTTCATGGTGAAAACCGTGCGAGAGCAAGGCCTGCGAAACGCGGTCCTGGCCGGACTATTCGCCACCCTAGCCTTGCTCTCGGAGATGATCTTCGGTGTCTTCCTCCTCTTTTTGACGGTGATCTACCTTCTCTTCGCTAGAAGGGAGATGAACTGGGGCCTCATGAAAAGGCTAGCCCTACTGGTGGCTGTGGTAGTTGTCACCTACTTTCCCCTGGGCTACCCGATTGTGAGGGAACTCCTCAGCGCCGACTATGCCCTGCCGGGTTGGGGTCATTCGGAGAAACTCCTGGTGGACCTCTTCGGCTTTACCACCCCTACGGCTCTCCACCCCCTCTTCGGGAGCGATTGGGCCCGGGAGTTGACTATGGTTCGGGAGGGGACGGCCCGCTTCACCGACGTGAACACCGTCTATCTGGGATGGGTAGCCATCATCTTGGGGATAGTGGCAGCCATCAGGTATTGGCCTGAACTCAAGGCTTGGGTAGTAAGCGCCGGAACTTTCGCCCTCCTTTGCCTGGGGCCCCTTTTGCATATCAACGGCCGGTCCACCTTCGACCTGGATGGCCTCTTAGTGAACGTGCCCCTACCCTTTATCATCCTTCACTACATACCCATAGTTAAGGCCAACCGGGTTCCCAACCGCTTCAGCGTGGTTTTGATGCTTGCTCTGGCGGTGCTGGTGGGCTTCGCCGCATACGGTATCTTGAGACGGATGAGGCAAAGGAGCCTGCTCCTGGCAGGGACGGCTCTCCTCTGGATCCTCCTCTCCTTCGAGCATCTGGCCCTTCCCTTACCCCTCACCGATGCCCGGGTGCCCGACTTCTACTATACTCTGGCAGCCGAACCGGGAGATTTCGCCATCCTGCAATTCCCCCTAGGCTGGCGGAACAGTTTCGGCGTCCTGGGCGCGGAGAGAACCCAGATCCAATACTATCAGTCGGTGCATAGGAAGCGGATGTTGGGAGGAAACATATCCCGTAACCCGCCCTTCAAGTTCGATTACTTCCGGCGTATACCGATCTTCAGTTCCATCGCCGACCTGGAGCTCTATGGAGAGATAACGCCAGAGCAACTGGAGCGCGACCGGGCGTTGGCTCCAGACCTACTCTATTTCTTCGACATACGATATATAATCTTCCACCCCGGCATCCCTGGCCGCCCACCCTATATTGATATCAGACCCCAGTTGGAGGAGTACGTCCAGCGCGTCTTCCCGGTGAGAAAGATCTTAGACGAGGATGGCTTCACCGTCTATGAGGTCAAGCAACCTCCCCCTCCCCCCGAACTGACCATCGACTTCGGGATCGAAGGGGCAAGAATATATCAGGGGGAAGGTTGGAGTTGGGATGAGCTCTTGGACGACTCCAGCGCCAACTGGGCCACCCAAAAGGGAGCCCGTTTCTTCGTGCCCCTCCGCGAAAGTGGAGACTATACTATGCATATGCGGACCAAGGCTTTCTCCTACCCCGGCTCGCCCTCCCAGAGGGTTATTGCACGGGTCAACGGTCATTCTCTCCCTTCGCGGGAGGTGAATCCCGGCTGGACCGATCTCATACTCCAGGTGCCGGCAAGTTTCCTGCATCCCGGACTCAACCAAGTGGCCCTGGATTTCGCCTACCTCGCCTCTCCTCACGACGTCTTCCCTGGCGACTTCGCCATAGGAGAGACGGGGGTGATCTCCCCGGTGGAGATAGACGTTAACAGCAGCCTCGAGTTCGCCTATATCGCCGTGGGAGGGATGGATGCCTCCCTCCATCGCCGGGGTTACAACCTGGCGGTCATCGATCCCCAAAGCGGGGCGGTGATAGATAAAGCCGGGTTTGACACCGGGGAGAACGAATCCGAATCCCAGGCTCTGGCCGACTTCATCGCTGGCATCCCAGAGGGTTACATCGTCGTTGCGGCCCTCAAGGAAGGCGGGGCTCAGAGCCTCACCGAGGAAGCGGTGGAAGCCCTTGCCTCCTTGGGGGGTGAGATCGATCTGCGGGGGACAGAGATGCTCTCTCACGCCATCATCGGGGTGAAGGGAGCCGCTTCCGGGACGGCTCTCGAGGCCACAGGCGAAGGGAACTCCTACCTCCATATGGGAAAGAACCCCGACGAACGAACCCTGGCCCTGGCTCTTGATTTCGTCTCTCTGACCAAGAGATGAGATGCTGAAGAAGGTAGATTTTGCTTTAAGCATAGGCCTTGGCTTTGTTGCCTTCTTCCTCTATCTCTCCACCCTGGCCCCCACGCTGCTGTTCGCCGATGGAGGGGAGTTCCAGTTCGTTCCCTATCTCCTGGGGATCTCCCACCCTACAGGCTATCCCCTCTATCTCCTTTCAGGCTGGTTCTGGTCTCACCTCCTCCCTTGGGGCGATGTGGCTTTCCGTATGAACCTCTTCTCTGCCTTCTGGGGCGGTATTACGGTGGGGCTTCTCTACCTGGTGGGACTCTTAGTCCTGGCCCGGGCCAAACTGGAGCCCCTCTATCTTCGCCAGGGACTAGCCGGCTTGGCCGCTTTCGCTTTCGCCGCTTCCCGCACTTTCTGGTCCCAGGCGATCATCGCTGAGGTTTACACTTTCAACACTTTCTTTGTGACCCTCACCCTTTTATTGCTCCTTCTGTGGGAAAGAGACAAGCGCTCCCTCTACCTCTTCGCCTTCACCTACGGCTTGAGTCTAACCCACCATCGGACTATGGCCCTTCTGGCCCCTGCCTATTTCCTCTTTATCTGGCTCACCGACTCCCGGCCCTTGCGCCAACCGAGATGGGCGCTCTCGCTGCTTCTCCTCTTTCTTCTCCCCCAACTCCTATACCTCTATATCCCTCTCCGAGCCCCAGCCACGCCCTATATTCATCTCAACCTAGCCTCAGGGCGGGAACTCGTACTCTACGAAAACTCTCTGCGGGGGTTCTTGAAACATGTCCTGGGACAAGCATATGGGAGCCGCCTTGGACTTTATGGCGCTTGGCCGGAACTTCTAGGAGGAGCCCTTCGTTTCCTAGAGAGACAGTTTCTCCTTCTCGGCATCCTCTTGGGGCTGCTTGGCCTCTTCCGTCTCCTCAAGACGCCTAAACTCTTCCTCCTCCTCTTCATATCCTATGTGAGCATCTTCGCCTTCTGCCTCCTCCACTTCCGAGGCGATATCAAGGTCTTCTTCATCCCTACCTATCTTATCTTCGCCCTCTGGATAGCCCTGGGTGCTGGTACTCTGGCAGAAGGAGCCCGGTGGGGATTTAGACGGCTCGATCTCCTTCTACATGGGGTTACGCTTCTTCTCCTCGCCTCTTTGACCCTGGTGCTCCTGATGAGGAACTACCACGGGGTGGACAGGAGCGATGATCTTCGAGCCCGCCAGTTCTGGGAGGCCCTACTTACCGAACCGATCCCCCAAGGGGCCCTTCTCGCTACCAACGACCGGAACGAGATGATGCCCCTCTGGTATCTCCAACAAGTCGAAGGGGTGCGCCCCGACCTCTTGGGGCTCTTCCCCCTCATCGTCCCTGAAGAAGGGTTCGCCAACATCGGCCGCCTATTGGATAGCGTCTTCGGATTGGGACGGCCAGTCTATCTCATCAAAGAGATGCCCGGCTTGGAGGTCAAGTACCAATTAGGGAGGGTGAACTCCTTGGTGGAACTCCTCTCCCCGGCGGTGACCGGGGAACCAGACTACCCACGCAACCTCCTATTGGGAGAGGCCTTGGAACTGGTAGGTTACGATCAGGAACCCCATAGCCCCCGCCCGGGAGAGGAACTACGAATAACGCTCTATTGGTGTCCTCGAAGGGCTCTGGAAAGCGTCTACTCCAGTTACCTCCATCTGGTGAACAAAGAGGGGCAGGCGATAGCCCAGAGCGACCACCAGCCAGGCGGGGTCTATTACCCCACCTCTCTTTGGAAGGAGGGAGAGATCATCCGCGATGAGCACACCCTCACCATCCCCTCCATCGCGCCCCTGGGGAGTTACCGACTGCTAGCAGGGATGTATGCACGGGAACCCCTAGGAGAGGACCTCACCATAGGGATGGTGGGCGTCAAGAGAGCCATCCTAACCTCCCCTGGGGAGATGGAGCATCCCTTGGGGATCAACCTGGGGGATCGGATTACCCTCCTAGGCTACGACCTCCAACGCCGTGAAAAAGAGTTCATCTTAACTTTCTACTGGCAGGCCAGGCGGGAGATGGGAGAGGGCTACACGGTTTTCCTCCATCTTCTAGAGGGAGAAGAGATCGTAGCCCAAGCGGACAGCCAGCCGCAAGATGGCGACTATCCCACCTCCATCTGGGATGAGGGCGAGGTCGTAATCGATCAACACCGCTTGACCACCGGAGAGTTGCTCCCGGGGGAATACGATCTATGGGTGGGGATCTATCTGTTGGAGACTATGGAGCGGCTGCCGGTTATCGATGCTCAAGGAGAGAAGATAGGGGAGAGGGTGAACCTGGGAACCATCCAGATAGAATAGACCCTATCTACAACCCTTTGAGGGCCTTTTGGGCCCGATCCCGATAGAGGCCCTCGGTATCTAGGTCGATGGCTCGTCTGTAGGCCCACTCGGCTTCCTCCTTCAGCCCTTCCCGCTCATAGAGCACGCCCAGATGGTAGTAGGCGCTGGCCAAATCGGGATTCAGGGCTATGGCCCTCTCCAGTGAACTCTTGGCCTCCTTTGGCCTCTTGGTCAGATATTGACCCCAGCCCAGAAGGTCCCAGGCCATCGCATTCTCCGGATCCAAGGCCACCGCCATCTGGGCAGCACCCACACCCTCCTCCAGCCAGAGGAGATGGCCCAGATGGAACTGGGCCCGGAGGAGATGGAAATTCGGATCTTGGGGCGCTCGCTCAGTGGCCGTCCGGAACCACTCCCTAGCCGCCGCATAATCCCGATCCTCGAGATAAGTGGTTGCTATCTCCACACAGATGGCCGCGTTTTCCGGATCGAGTTCCAACGCCTTTTGAAACTCCCCCAGCGCAACAACTAACCAACCATGGGAGCGGTTAAGCATCCCTCGGAAGAGATGATTCAAGGCCGATTCCGGCTGGAGGCGCAAGGCCTGGCGCAGAACTCTGCTCGCCTCCTCGTATTCCCCCAACGACCACAGAACATATCCTAGGTAACTCCGCGCCAAATGACTCCCCGGGTCTAGGGAGAACGCCCTAGCGAACTGCTCCTGAGCCAAGGGGAGCAATTCATGAGCCAGATAGATCTGCCCCAACCCCATAGCGATATAAGCCCTATCCTCACTCCCTTCCAACACCCTTAGCCCAGAGAGGGTCTCTTTTGCCCTTTGGGCTAAGAGGTGGTCAGGACTACCCTCCACCACCTCTAGGTGAGCAATCGCCTCCCCTAAATCCTCCCTGGCCAGAAGGAGGCCAAGATGGAAATGGAACCTCGCCTCCCCCGGTGCATATTCCGCGGCCTCCTCCCATTGCCGCTCTGCTGCACTCCAGAGGTGGAGATCCAGATAGACCATCCCCAACCGATAATGGGCCTCGGCGTTGGTCGGATTCACCGCCAGAGCCCCGTTCCAATACCGTATCGCCTTTCCCTCCTCTCCCAAGGCAAAGGCCGCCGAGCCCACCCCCAAGAGGGCTTCGTCGCTTGAGGTGTCCAGCCGATAGGCTTCTTCAAACTCCTGGGCCGCCAACTCATACCTCCCCTGGGCTAGGTAGATCCCTCCTATCCGAAGATGGGAGGTGACCTGCGGCCGGAGTTCTAAAGCCTGCTCATAGGCGGCTATGGCTCTGGTGTACTCTTTGTGAGCCTCCAAGTAGGCCCCTCGATGGAGGAGCCAGGCCAGTCGCAGGGGCCCCTGGAGTGCAGCAACCACGAAGGCGACAAAAGCCGCCAGGAGAACCGCCTGTAGTAGGAATCGAAAGAAAGGTCTAACGGTCACAAGGAGGATTATAGCACAAGTTGTCACCGCCTTGGGAGACTGGTATAATTCACCACTATGGGAGGCTGGAAAACCGTTCCTAGCCCGCTTAAACCAGACCGTTACTTCTGGCTGGGAGACGAGGCCTGCGCGGAGGGGGCTATCGCCGCGGGCTGCAACTTCTACGCTGGCTATCCCATCACCCCCTCTAGCGAGATAATGGAACGGATAGCGCATCGCTTCAGCGAACTGGAAAGTCGGTTCTTCATCCAGATGGAGGACGAACTGGCCTCCATCGCCGCCTGCATCGGTGCTTCCTGGGCCGGAGCCAAGGCGATGACCGCCACTTCAGGGCCCGGACTCAGCCTCATGTTGGAGAATATCGGCTACGCCATCATCACCGAGACGCCGCTGGTCATCGTAGACGTTCAGCGGGCCGGTCCCTCCACCGGCCAGGCCACGCGGCCGGCCCAAGGGGATATGATGCAAGCCCGCTGGGGAGCCCATGGTGACTACGAGATCATCGCCCTCTCCCCCTGGTCAGTCACCGAGATGTACACGGAAACCATCCGGGCTTTCAACCTGGCGGAGCGGTTCCGGGTGCCGGTCCTCGTTCTGGCCGACGAGGCCGTGGGCCACCTGCGAGAGGGGGTCAAGATCGAGAAAGAGGTACAGGTCTACGAGCGGAAGAAAGGGAGAGAGGTGGCTCCCTTCATAGGAAAAGATGTGCCCCCCATGCCCGCCTTCGGAGAGGGAGAGAAGTTGCTCATCACCGGCTCCACCCATGACCAGTGGGGCTTCCGCCGCACTGTGAGCCCAGAGGCACAAAAGAACCTAGTAGAACACCTGGCCGGAAAGATCACCGACCACAAGGGTGAGATCATCGAGGCTGTGGAATACCATTGTCAGGATGAAGAACTCGACCTCCTGCTCATCGCCTACGGCTTCACCGCTCGCAGCACCCTGGCGGCGGTCGAAGCAGCGAGAGAAAAGGGGCTTAAGGCAGGGCTACTTCGCCTCAAGACTGTCTGGCCCTTCCCCCGGGAAGAACTCTCGAGAGTAGGTCAGAAAGCCAAAAGGGTGATAGTTCCGGAGATGAACCTGGGCCAGATAGTGCGAGAGGTGCAGCGGCTCCTTCCCCAGGCGGAACCCTACTCCCGCACCGACGGCGAAGTGATCACCCCCCAAGAGATCATATCCGCTTTCTAACGTACCCCTTCATCGGGCGTAGACCGCCCTCTAGAGGTATCTCTCTCTTCCTCCATTGTTTGTCTATACATTGCTGCTAGAGCCGCTTTGTGATAGAATGAGGGTGGAATGGAAGTGATCACTACCCACGAGAATACCGATTTCGATGGCTTAGCAGCTATGTTAGCGGCCACCAGACTCTATCCCAAGGCCATCCCCCTCCTCCCTCGCCGGCTCAATCGGAACCTGCGGGACTTCCTCACCCTCTATTGGGACGAACTTCCCTTCGTTCGCCCCGAGGATTTCCGGCGACAGCGGATCGACAAAGTGATACTGGTCGATACCCAAGGGATGCCCCCCTTGAGAGGGCTGCACCCCAACGCCCAGATCAGCATCATCGACCATCACCCCCTAGACCGGGAACTGGGGAAGGCGATGACCTACCGCGGAGGGGAGACCGGCTCCACCACCACGCTCCTGGTGCAGGAGATCACGGAGGCTCGTCTTCCCCTCTCTCGGGTGGAGGCCACCCTTCTCCTCCTAGGGATCTACGAGGACACCGGCTCCCTCACCTACCCCGGTACCACCCCCGCCGATGTCCGGTGTGCAGCCTGGCTCCTGGAGCAAGGAGCCAACCTGGAAGTGGTAAGCGACTTCTTACATCAGCCGATCACCGAAGCCCAACAAGCCCTCTATCAGAGGTTGCTGGAAGGGGCCGAATTCCACTACTTCCAGGGTCGGTCGGTGATGATAGCCTCTGCCCAGGCGCAGACCTATGTGGAGGAGATCTCCACCCTAGCCCACAAACTGAGAGATCTCTACGACCCTCAGGCCCTCTTCCTTCTAGTGTGCATGGAGGATCGCACCCAAATGGTAGCCCGCAGCGCCACCGATGCCATCGACGTGGCGGAGATAGCCCGCCATTTCGACGGCGGGGGACATAGTAAGGCAGCAGCAGCCCTCATCGAAGGCCAAGATCTGGCTGCTGTACGGGAGAGGCTGCTCCAACTCCTGGATGCTTATGTCAAGCCTACTACCACCGTGAGGGAGATCATGTCCTTCGGTGCCCACACCCTCTCCCCCCAGACCACCGTGGCCCAGGCAGAGGAGATGATGCGAAAGTACGGCCACGAGGGCTTCCCCGTGGTGGACCGAGGAGAACTGGTAGGCGTCCTCACCCGTTGGGAGATAGACCGGGCGCTGCACCACGGCCTCCACCAAGACCCCATCGAGAGTTATATGCACAAAGGGAAGATAGGCGTTTCCCCCACCAACTCCGTGGAACGATTGCAACAGGTGATGATGGAAGAGGGGGTAGGCCAGGTGCCAGTAGTAGAAGATGGGGAGATTGTGGGAATCGTGACCCGGACAGACTTGATAAAGTTATGGAGCGAACCCCAGCGGGCCTCGCGGGCCAAGGAGATCGCCCAGAAGATGGAAGAGTTTCTCCCTCCTAACCTCCTAGCCTTCCTCAAGAAAGCCAGTAAGGTGGCTAAGGAGATGGGCTACTCCCTCTACCCCGTGGGCGGCTTCGTGCGGGACCTCCTTCTGGGGACCCCTACCCTCGATGTCGACCTGGTGGTGGAAGGAGACGCCATAGCCCTGGCTCGCCGTCTAGCGCAGGAGGTGGGAGGCCGAGTCCACGGCCACTCCCGCTTCGGCACAGCCAAACTGATCTTTGAGGGAGAAGAGTCACCTGTGGCACCCCTCTCCTCCCTCGATTTCGTCACCGCTCGCACCGAGTTCTACGAGCACCCTACCGCTCTCCCCAGCGTGGAACGAAGTTCCATTAAGCAGGACCTCCACCGTCGCGATTTCACCATCAACACCCTGGCCATCTCGCTAGATGAGGAGAGTTACGGGGAACTCCTAGACTTCTACGGCGGAGAGAAGGATATGGAACAAGGGCTCATCCGTGTCCTCCACAATCTCAGTTTCGTGGAGGACCCCACCCGCATCCTGAGGGCTATCCGCTTAGAACAGAGGCTAGGCTTCAGGGTGGAAGAGCGAACCGCGGAGTTGATCCACGACGCCTTAGATCTCCTCCATCGCGTCTCTGGGGAGCGGATATATCAAGAACTAGAGACTATCTTCCGAGAGGAGCAACCTGCCAAGGCGCTGGAGCGCCTTCAGAGTCTGGAGGTGTTGAGCCACATCCATCCCGCCTTGCGCTACGATTATAACTTAGGGGAGAAGATAAAGGCCCTTCCCCAGGGTTTGAGAGAATGGAGAGCCCTAGCCTGCCGGCCGGAGGAAGCCGGGCCCTTCGGGGCACCCCCTCAGGACGAGCCCATCCTCTACTTGGCCCTCTTAGCCGACGAAGCGGAGAACCAAGAGATGGAGAGCCTAATCTCTCGTCTGAAGTTAAAAGCCAAGGAGGCTCGTACCCTCCGCCAAGTGGCTCAACTCCGCACCCTGGTTCCCCAACTGTCGAAGAAAGGTTTATCTCGCCGTAGCCTCTACCGTCTCCTGCGTCCTTACTCCAGCCAGGCCATCTTCCTCCTCTGGCTCACGGCCAAAACAAAGGCGCTCAAGAAGCGGCTGGAACTCTATCACAAGAAACTCGCTTGTGTGGAGCCTCTCCTCGACGGCCAAGACCTGAAGAGGTTAGGGGTCCCTCCCGGCCCTATCTACGGCCAGATACTGGAGGCGTTGCGGGATGCGCGGTTGGACGGGAAAGTGAGAAGTGGGAAGGGAGAAGAGAGGCTGGTGAGGGAATTTCTAGCGGCCAAGCGATGAAGAACGATGCACGCGACTTAAGAGGCAAGCCTCAAATGGGCTCGCCTTCTCGTTTGTATCTCTCCTTGGCCCCGTTCAACTGTTCGGTTGCCTCCTCCCTGATCTCCTGGAAACCCTCTTCCAGGTAGGGGAAGGCCAATAGGACGCAGGCCAATCCAAAAAGGCCCCCGGTGATGAGACGTCTAAGGGGGGTGCTCTCCACGATGCCCACAAGTTGGAGAGTCCCATCCACAGCCATAGGGGCGATGAGAACCACAAACGATTGCCAGGAGAGGGGCTTTAGCCTCCTCCGCACCAGGTTGAAGCCCAACCCGGCGATGAACATGGAGCCATAGATAGCCATATCTCGCTGACACATAGCCATCTGGTGCCCAGCGATGAAGAAGGAGCGTGAGGGCATCTGGTGGCAGACGAACTGGTAGACAAAGTAGATGGCGTTCGGGAACCTCGTTTGCCCGCGAGCCATGAGCAGGGGAGCGAGCACGGGAAGGCCAACGTAGAGCCCCACTGCGGAGTTGAGCAGAAGCAGCCAATGGTTGGCTATCCCCAGGATGAGCCGATTGAGGAGAAGAACGAAATCTCGCCCCCTCCCCCTCATCTGAGTGGCCGTCATCCCGCTAGACACGGCTTTACTCGCCGGGTTCCCCAAAACCTGACGAAGTTGGCTCTCGGTGATCTTGGAGTGAAAGATCCTGCCACCTTCAAGAGCCACTACGGGGATGAGCGAGCCATATATCTTTTGTAGTCCCCTGTCGCTTTCGATATCCACCTCGGCGATAGCCAAGTCGTACTCTCTCTGGAGTCGCAGTAGCAGTTCCTTCGCCTCTTCACAGAGGTGACACCCCTTCTTGGTGTAAAGCGTTACCCGGCGAGACAACCTCACCCCTCCAGAACGTACTCGAAGGTGACAAAAGCCACCACTAAGAAAATAGCATCAAAACTGATGAGTAAATTAAGCCAACCGCCCGCCCCCCCCAGAGAGCCCCCAGCGAAGACGACCCCCGTGGCTTTCACCGCGGCGATGATCACCGGCACTGTCACCGGAAAAAGGAGGACGGGTAACATAACCTCCCTAGTCCTGGTGTTTACAGATATGGCAGCGAAGAGGGTCCCCACCGCAGCGAACCCTATGGTGCCCAGAAGGAAAATAGGGAGCAATTCCCAAGGCAAGGGAAGGTTGGATAGAGCAAGGAAGAGGGGCAAAGCGATGGTCTCCATCAACGAAATGAAGATGATATTGCCCACCATCTTCGCCAGATAGATGGCCCCCCTATCTACGGGACAGAGCATCAACCCCTCCAGGCAGCCTTTATCCTTCTCTAAGACAAAGGAACGGTTCAAACCCAGCACCCCAGCGAAGGTGAAAGCCACCCAAAGGACTCCAGGGGCTATCGCTTCCGGCTCCAGCCGCTGCAATTCGAAGGCGAAGTTGAAGATGACGATCACCAAGAAGGCGAAGACGAACATAGAGGTGAGGATATCCTTGGTGCGAAGTTCGGCGCGCAGATCCTTCCAGAGTATGGTCCCCACCTTGGCTAGGAAACCCATAGTTCGTCTCCTACGGTGCGACGGTAAACCTGGCGGAGGGCATCCAGATCCAAGGAGCCCCTCTCCGCCTCGTACTTGATCTCACCTCTCACCAAGATGGCCACCCGATGGCAGTTCTCCAAACCCCGTTCCAGGTTGTGGGTAGCCATGATGGTGCTCTTCTGGCCGCCAGCCAACTCGTGCAGGATCCCGCGCAGCGTCTCCACCGCGCTCTGATCCAGGCCTGTGTAGGGCTCATCGAGGAGCATCATCGAAGGATCATGGAGGAAAGCCCGGGCTATGGCTAGCCGCTGCTGCATACCCCGAGAGAAGGTGCGCACCGGGTCATGAAGGCGGCGCTCTAAACCGACCTCCCTTATAACCTCTTGGATCCGCTTCTCCAGGTTAGGGACATCGTACATCCGCCCATAGAAACAGAGGTTCTCGAAGGCGGTAAGATCATCGTAGAGGAGAGCCTGGTGGGAGAGGAAACCGATCTCCCGCCGCAGGGCCACGCCCCCCTCGCGGAGATCCCAGGAGCCCAGGCATACCTTACCCGAAGAGGGCTTGATCAGAGTAGCCAGGATGCGGATCAGTGTCGTCTTGCCCGCCCCATTGGGTCCTAGGATGGTGAGGAACTCCCCCCTCTTCAAACGGAGATTTACGCCCCGCAGAGCATGATTGTGGCCGAAAGACTTGCTCAAGTTCTCGACGGTAAGCGCCCACTTATCGGTCTGAGTATCGGACATCGACTAATACCCTCGATCTGCCGAAGAGACTATCCTAGATCCTCCAACTCCTTCTCTACCCGCTCCAGATAGTCAGAAGGAAGAGGCTCCCCTTTCGACTCCTCCCTCCTTGTCATCCATCCCCTCAGGAGATAAGACAACCAGATTATCCCCACGATTAGAACAAAAAAAGGTAACACCCAAGCGGTCAAGTTGAAGCCCCTCTTGGGAGGAGCGTTAAGCACCTCTTCGCCGTACCGCTCCACAAAATAATCGAGTATCTCTTCCCTCGTCTCGCCTTGGGCTAGCTTTTCTCGGATGAGCGCCCGCATCTGCTCACATACTTCCAAAGAACAATCGGCCAGCGTCAAACCCTCACATAATGGACAGTTGAGGTCTCGGGCTATCTCCATCGCCTCCTCGTCCAAAGACTGTCCTTCTACGGAAAAGGCCAGGAGAAGCCCTAAAAGCAGTAAGCATATCGTACCCCATCTCACGCGCTTCATCTTATACCCCCCTAAAACGAAGCCACCGCAGCAAGGTGGCGATGGCTAAGACCAAAGAGACTACGTTACTCCTCGATGGCCGCCTCATACTTTGAGGGGCACTGGAGCAAGATAGTATGAGCCTGGAAGATGCCTTCCGCGGTGTATTGGCCCTCCAAAGTCACCCCGGGGGCAGAATCAAAAGTATCGGGGACCACACCCTGATAGATCACGGGAAGGCTATCACCATCCTCCTCCAGGGTGAAGGTCAAGGTGAGTGCCTCCTCATCCCTCTGCACCGACTCCCAATTCACCACCCCCCCAACTCGTACCCGCTCTCCCACCATACCGGGATCGTCTTTCAGTTCGGCGATGGATAGCCGATAGACCATAGAACTTCCAGCGGCAGTGAAGATGAGATAGCCTAGGGCGAAAACGACGATGAGCCCTCCCAGGAGGAACTTCCTCCTTTGGGGTGTAAACCACTCTCTAGCCACTGTCTCCATCCTCCCTTCAAAGGAACCTCAATAAGTATACCTAAGGGAATGAGAAAAGGCAAAAAGAGACCTTGCTCTCGAGATGGACATATCCCCTATCATGCATATCCCCTTCTCTTGCGCCACTCTAAGATACTCTTAGTATGCCCCCTTCGTGTTGGTACTGGACTCTGATCTGTTCCTCCACCGTCGTCTCCCAGCCCCAGGGAGAGATAGCCTTTCGGCTTAGTTGTTCCTCACTGAGCCTTTCCACCTCTCTTTGAACTCCTCCTGTTCCGCGGTCAACTCCTCCAAGATGTCGCTCAAGGGAAGGCCACGCCTCTTCTCCACCTCCCGAGCGTTCCATTCCCGCCACTCATCACTGGGATCGATCTGGTTATCGAAGAGAGGAGCATCCTCTCTGGCTATCTTTTGGGCTACCAGCCGAGCCTCCCGCTCCCAGGCAGCACTACGGATCCTTCACCGACCACTCTCCCTCCACTCCAGGCAGGATCATCTCCCCCTCTTATAACCCCTCGATAGCCCGGAGCAGATTCGCCCGTTCCTCGGCCAACCTGTCCAAGAGTGTGCCCTTCCTCATCTCACCTCCTGATGGAAGCCGGGATATCTTACTTTGTTCAGGACAATTTCCCCGCCCCCTAACTCGCTCATGCCTCCTCACCTGGCCGCTTGCTGAGATAGAAGATCTCTTTAGCGAGCAGATACCCCTCTTTCTGAAAGAGGTTCAAAGAAGGCTCATTCTCCGCCTCGATGAGAGCGGCTATAACTTCGACACCCTGGCCATGTAACTCCTCCTCAGCAGCGGCTACAAGGCAGACCCCTACCCCCTGCCGTCGATACGCTGGGCCCACCGCCAGCCGGCTTATCCACCCCTTTCGTCCATCATGGGAGACCATCACCGCGCCGATCAGTCGCCCCTCCTTTTCCGCCCCCAAGAGAGTCACCCGCCCTTGGCGCAACTGACGGCTGAGAGCCTCTCGTGAGTCCCGCCCTTGGGACTTGAACTTCAAACCGGCCCGCCGCCAAAGGGTAACAAGGGCGTCGTAATCCTCTATTGCCAGGGGACGAATGCAGATCTCCATGGTTCGCCTCCTCCAAACTGCGCTCAAACTCTAGGCCAATATACCTCTCTTGTCAACCCGCTGACAAAAAGAGGGGACCAAATGGGCTCCGCTTCTATCTGGGTCTATGTTGCCGACTTCACCCCTGTAACCTCAAGAGATTGGGGGAAACTGCCAAAGCCATGAGGAGTTTGACTTCTCGGCTGAACTGTGGGCTAGGATAGCCATGGATTTTGCGGTAGCCTACAACAAAAGCCTTCTACCGTCAGAGAGGATCATGAAAGCCATGATACCTCTCTGACCTGGGGCACACCGCCGCTTTTGTACAGGAAACATCGAAGATGACTACCCAAGAAGTGGAGAGAGTTGTGCAGGCTCAGGCGGAGATCTTTGAAGGGTTAATCCTATCTCAGAGAGCGGTGGGACAATGTTTAGGGAGAGTCAGGAGGATTTGAGAAACCCCTCTATTGAGCACGATCGTGGCCTACTCCACTAATACGTGTGCCAATGGCTATCTTCTGAAGCGTACTACCTTCCTCTCTCGACCGGTGGATCGATCTCGGTGTCAAGGTAGGAGTGTTTGAATGCCATCAACCTCTTGGCAAAGTCAAGGTACATAGTAGGACGCTAGCCGTTGAGATATTGCCAGCCCAAGGATTACACTGTGCTCAGGGGAGCCACATCGCCGCCATGGGTAAGGACACCAACCTTCGCCCCTGCACCATGCCTAGTAAGTGCCATGTTCAGCGCCTCTTGCAGATGGGGCG